>JAKZRG010000089.1:0-51357 GCA_047518265.1 Oceanospirillum sp. | reverse complement strand
GTACGGCTGCGTCACTTTGTCTGGGTGGCTATTGTTGCTGGGACATTTTGTATTTTCATGTGTTTTTTTTATCTTTATTATTCTTTTTTTTGGTCTTTATTTCTTTTGGGTAATTATCTTTTTAATAGCCTTTAAAAATATATAAGCTGTGTTATTTTTATCTGAATAAATATGTAACTTTTAGTGTGTTACATGATGCTTTTTATCTTTTTGATAAGTACCTGTGAAGGGCTTGTCAGTCATTGAAAATAAATAAAATAATTTCTGTATTTATGGTTCTCTAATTCACGGGTTGGAATGTACGGAAATGATTTTGTTTGTCTGTATAAAAACAAGGATAGCCTGTGGTGAATTCATTTAAAAACAAATCTTTGGCAGTGCAGCTGACAATAGTGATTTCATTATTAATGGTTTTTGCCAGTGCTGTAATGACTTTTAGTCTAACCCTTGAAGCAGAAAAAGATTTAGAACTTGAAGCTGAAATTAGCTTGCAGCAGCAAGGGCAGTTAGTGGCCGATCTGTTGGAGTTTTATTATCAAGATAGTTTTAATAATGCTCAGCGCTTATCTGATATCTTTTTTAATATGTTTCCAAAAGGACTGTCTGTTGTTAATAAGACAGTGGCCGTCGCTCAGTATCAGACTAAAGCTCTGATGGATGAAAATGGCACTGTTAATGGTAATTTTACTAAACCAGACCAATTTACTCGTATGACAGGTGGCACCGCTACTGTATTCGCTCGCCATGGTGATGATTTTTTACGCATTAGTACTTCGTTAAAAAAAGAAAATGGTGATCGAGCGTTTGGCACTTTGCTAGGAACGAGACATCCTGGTTATAAAAAATTGATGGCTGGTGAAACTTATCACGGAGTGGCTCATTTATTTGGTCGTGATTATATGACGATCTACAGACCGGTGCAGGAAAATAACCGTACAGTAGCGGTACTCTATATTGGTTTTGATCTCACTCAAGGTCTCAATGATCTTCGCAGTACGTTGAGTAAAATGAAAGTGGGTAAAACAGGTTACACCACGGTATTAGCAGGTAAGGGGCATAAAAATGCAGGTATTGTGTTGATGCATCCTAAAATAGAAGGTACTCAGCTACGGGATTTACCGGATGCGGATGGGCATAAGCCCTTTGGTGTTTTACTGACGCAAAAAGCGGGGGTTATTCATTATAGTTGGTTGGATGATAGCAACAAAGCCAAAGATAAGATGGCAGCCTTTCGACATGTTGAAGGCTGGAACTGGGTGGTATTGCTGGGCAGTTATAGCGAAGAGTTCGCTGAAACCAGTGTGATGTTACGTAATATGATGATGTTATTGATGGCGATTAGTACTGCTATCATTATTGCGATCAGCGCCTTTATGTTACACCGTCGTTTAGCGCCGCTAAATAAGATCACTCGTGATCTTGTGGCTATAGGCCAGGGACAGCTCAATATTCAATTACCTCAAATTCAAGCTACCCATGATTGTAGTAATGAGATTCTACTGTTACGTCAGGGTACTCATAATATGCGTGATGGTCTGGTAGATTTGGTGAGTCAATTGAGTTTGGCTTCGGATACGCTAAAAGAAAGTGTCTCTAAGGTGCGTCAGGCCAGTAATAATACAGAAATAGCCGTAGATCAGCAGTCCTTAGAAACGCAGCAAGTGGTAAGTGCTATGGAAGAAATGGCTGCGACAACGACAGATGTCGCAGAAAATGCTCGTGAGTCGGCGAATACTACATTGCAAGGGCAAGACAAAGCTGTGAGTGGCAAAAGTGCTTCTGAGGATATTCACCGTACCATTGATTTCTTGGCCGCTGAGATGCAAAAAGCTTCTGAGTTAATCCAAGAGGTGTCTGCGGAAGGCAATAATATCAGCCAGTTTATGAGTACGATTAATGAGGTCGCTGAGCAAACGAATTTATTGGCATTGAACGCCGCTATTGAGGCTGCTCGTGCAGGTGAGTCTGGACGAGGTTTTGCCGTGGTAGCCGATGAGGTGCGCACTCTCGCAGGACGCACACAAAAAGCTACGGGTGAAATTCACCAATTGGTTGAGCGTTTACAAGAGAAAACGAACAGGGCTGTTGAGGCGATTGAAAGCAGTAATGACGCATCTCAAGAGAGTCGAGAGCGAGCGGATCAAGCCCGTAGCGCTTTAGTTGAGATCAGTGATTACATGGTTCACATAACGGATATGGGAACGAATATTGCCACAGCGGCAGAGCAGCAAGCGGCAGTGGCAGAAACAGTGACTCAAAGTTTGCACAGTATTCACCAATTATCGAATCATACACGAGTACAAAGTGATGCCAGTGTGGCCGCCAGTGAAGATCTCAGTCGAGTGGCTGGCGAGATTGAACAGAAGCTTGCACGTTTTCGTTTATAATACCAATCTCGATAATTCCCTATAGATGAAGAATAAGGAAATATCGGATCAATCTAGGTATATTAGGAGGTTTTTATCAATAACAGCCTATCGGGAATGGTATCACTTGTGTGATTGTTTCTAGGGATATAACCGTAGTTTTGTAGGTTTGATTAAGCAGTGAAACAAAAGTTTTCCCATACTCTCATTGTGAAGTGACCGAGTATTCGCGGATGCGCCTTAGGCTTATCCACGCTACATGTACTGGTTACTTTGTAGAAAAACTTATGTCCCTGTGCTTATCAAATGCAAAGAACTGCCCCAATAAATAGAGGGGCAATTCTTTGGTGGTTGTAAGGAGTGAAAGGGAATAAGTGCCATCAATATTATTCTGATTCGATCATAGAATCAGAAGATTCTTTACTTTGAAACTGTAGTTCTGCTAAGCGTTTATACAGAGGGGAGTTTTGCAGCAACTCATTATGAGTACCGATTGCCACCAGTTTACCTTGATCAAATACAGCAATACGATCCACATGAGCCACGGTTGCTAGTCTATGGGCAATAATTAGGGTGGTGCGGTTTTGCATTAACTCATCTAGCGCTTGTTGTACTAAGTGTTCACTTTGGGCGTCTAAGGCGCTGGTAGCTTCATCTAACAAAAGAATCTCAGGGTCACGTAGGATTGCCCGAGCAATGGCCAATCGCTGTTTTTGTCCGCCGGATAGCTTAACGCCTTGTTCTCCTAAAAAGGATTGGTAGCCTTCAGGTAAGTTCTGAATAAATTCATCCGCATGGGCCGCTTTTGCTGCGGCTAATACATCGACTTCATTTGCATCAGGATTACCATAACGTAGGTTGTCCCAAACATTGGCGCTGAATAACACTGGTTGCTGAGGAACTAAAGCAAACTGGCTTCGCAGTTGTTGTAAATTCCACTCTTTTAGCGGTTTATTGTGCAGTTTGATACTGCCCTGCTGAGGATCACGGAAACGAAGCAATAGATCAAAAAGTGTTGATTTACCAGCACCGGAGGGGCCAACTAAAGCGATTCTTTCGCCAGGTTTTATATCCAGTGTTAGGTCTGAAATAGCCTTATGGTTTGGACGTGAAGGATAGTGATAACCCACTTGATCAAAGCATACGACAGCTTGATTTTGATTGTCAGGATTACTCTCGGCTTGTGCTTCAGATGTCCCTTGAAATAAATCCTTTTCTGGTGAGGTGATTTCAGGTTTAGTTGCCAATAATTCCCGAATACGCTCGGCAGCACCTGTGGCTCTTTGTACTTCGCCATAAACCTCTGTGACAGCCGCTAATGAGCCCGCCACCATAATGGCATAGAAGACAAAAGCTGCCAGATCCCCGCCTGATAGTTCACCGGCAATAACATCGCTGCCGCCGATATATAGCATTCCGGCGACAGAGCCCATCACCAGCATCATCACCAAAGCAATTAAACGGGCTCTGTGTCGGATGCGCTGTAAAGCGACATCAAAGGCGCCTTCAGCAGCACGGGAAAACTGTTGGCTGACCAAGTCTTCCCGAGTAAAGGCCTGTACGACTTTGATGTGTTGAAGACTTTCTCCGGCCCAAGCACCCACCGTCGCAATTTTATCTTGGCTTTCACGGGATAATTTTTTTACCTTTCGACCAAAATAGATCATGGGGAAAACGATAAGGGGGACTGCAATTAATACGATTAGGCTGAGCTTTAAATTACTCAGAAACATCAGACTAATACCACCAACAAAGGTCAGAGTATTGCGTAGGGCAAAGGAGAGAGATGAACCAATAACGGTTTGTAGTAAGGTGGTATCCGTTGTAACGCGACTTTGAATTTCGCCTGCGAGGTTATCCTCAAAGAAGCTGGGCGGTAAGCTAACTAGGTGTTGATAGAGCTTTTGACGAATGTCGGCCACAACCCGTTCCCCAAGCCAAGACACCATATAAAAGCGGAAATAGGCTCCAATGGATACCAAGACAACAAGTACACCAAAGAGGCTTAGGGCATTAGCCAAACCTTCTTTGGATTGAGCCGCAAACCCTTGATCTACCATCAGGCGTACACCTTGACCTAAGGATAGGGTAAGCCCAGCTGTCGCAACAAGGGCGACAATGGCGATGATTAATCGGGCTTTATAGGGTTTCACAAACTGCCATAACCAGCTCAGCATAGAGAGTCTCTTTTTGATGGAAGGGCTAGTGATAAGATCAAGTATCGATTATGGTTTAAGTATCTAAGCAAAAGCTCCCTTTAAAACTCAATATTTTCCTCTGTTATCGGTCATACCGCATTGAACGGAGAAAATTGGAATACTCTTGTTTAGATATGTAGCAGGCTAATCACTACTGGCGTACAGATCAAGGCGATAAAATAATCAGTTTTCTGCTCTGTTACGTTTTAATCTAATTGGAAGGATGTTTTATGAGAGTTCTATGGGCTATTGCTATTTCTCTACCTCTTATCAGTGCTTGTCAGTGGGTTAAACCAGAACAGGGCAGCGATAATGTAGCTTTAATGGATTCTGATCAGGTAACTGAATGTAAAAAATTAGCACATACATTTTCTTATGTGCAGGAAAAAATTGCAGGCATAAAGCGTAATGACGATGCCATGCGAGAGGAATTAGTTATTTTGGCAAAAAATATGGCTCACAAAATGGAAGGTGATGCAGTGGTACCTAAAGAGCCGCTCGAAAAAGGTAAGATGGGGTTTGATATTTATCAGTGTGGCAAGTAAGAGGATATTAGGTGCATCATGATTCTTTAGTATTGTTTATTCTGGCATAAGTATTAATACTATAGGTCTTGGTGGAAAAGATTAGAGAAAAGATTTCAGAGCGGGAGTATGCTGTCAGCCATTAACACTTCTATACGTGTATTAATATACTCGTTTATATAGCTAGAGTGTTATGCCTTGTGCTGACTTGGAGGAACTCCCGTGTTCTGGAAAAAACAAACAAAAAAACAATCTCGGCTCCAGGAAGAACCGGTAAAAGTTAAAAGCCTGAGTCGATTGGAGATTGATTCGGCTAGCTTGGATGTTCTCAACTTTAATAATGCACAGGCAGCATTCGTTATAGCCTTTATTTCACCTAATCTTGATTTTAAACAGACCGCTCAGGCTTTAAAGCAGGCGATGCCTTTTGCGCAACAGTTTGTGGCTATTATGACCGCCGGTGAGCTGAGCTCTTGCCGTTCGTCTTTTTATCATGAGGCCAATGGTCAATGGGATAATATTGTTGTTCAAAGCTATAGTTCAGAGCTATTTGATGCTGTTGAACTCAGAACCGTTGCTTTACATTGCGAAGATATTAAACAAGGGAAGATTCGTTTAACAGAACAAGAACGTATTAATAAAATTGAACGTGAAATTCATAATATTACGTTGCCGTTTGATATTAACTCGCAAGATACTTTAGCACTGACTTTTTTTGACGGCTTAACTGCCAGTGAAAATTTCTTTATGCAGGCTTTATACGGGAGTAATAAACTGCCCTGCTATTTTGTTGGTGGCTCTGCCGGTGGCAAATTGGATTTCCAGCAAGCATCTGTTTTTGATGGTAATCGTATAGTCGATAATCAAGCTCTTCTTATTTTCTGTAAATTAAAATCTTCCGTACGTTACGGTATATTTAAAAGTCACAACTTTCAAAAAACAGGTACCTCTTTTACCATCATTGAATCTGATGCTCATACTCGGAGTGTGCAATCTGTTATGAAGCCCGGTGGTAATCAAGCAGTGAGCTTAGTCTCAGCCTTGTGTGATCACTTCTCTTGCTCCTCTTCTGATCTTGATAATAAATTGGTGGGCCATTCTTTTGGTGTTGAAATTGGTGGCGAGCTTTTTGTGCGTTCAATTGCTGCTATCGACAATGTTTCTGAAGTGGTGTCATTTTTCTGTGATCTGCACTTTGGCGATACACTGCATCTTGTTAAGGCGAATCCATTTGCAGCGCATACGGATCAGGAGTATCGCCGTTACGCAGCAAACAAACCTGAACCTGTAGCTATGTTGGCCAATGATTGTGTATTACGTCGATTAAATAACGGTGCTGAGCTTGGTCGAGTGGCAAGCTTTAACAATATTCCTGCAGCAGGCTTTTCCACGTTTGGTGAGTTGTTAGGGGTGCATATGAATCAGACTCTAACATCAGTCTTTTTCTACCGGGTTAGGGAAGGTGAAAGCTTCAGGGATGATTATGCGGATAATTTTCCACAAAACTACAGCCATTTTCGTATGTACTTTATGGAATCCCGCTTAAACAGTTTGCGCCAAATTAATCAGCTGCAGGCGACCTTGATTGACCGCATGGCTGAATACAAGCCCTTGGTACGTTCCATTATGGGTGGCTTTGATTCTTTGCAAAGTTATACAGAAAATTCTCGGGATGTATTAGGTGATGTTCAGCAACGATTTGGTCATTTCAGTAATATTATTGATGATCAGGAGCAGGATCGTATTCAGTTACGCAGTGACGTGGATATTCTGCAGCAAAATGCTGAAGAGGTTATGTCTGTTTTAAATGTTATTTCTAATATTGCGGATCAAACCAGTTTATTAGCTTTAAATGCCGCCATTGAAGCGGCCCGTGCTGGTGAAGCTGGTCGAGGATTTGCGGTAGTGGCTGATGAGGTTCGAAACCTTTCCCAAAACACACAAAAAAGTGTCGATGAAACAGGACAGACTATTAATAACGTTTCTAATTCCATTATGAGCATTAAGGGCACAATTGATCGTACCAGTCAGTTTATCGAAGAGATTGCCACTAGTTCGACAGACTTGAGTTCAGAAATGGATTCCATGGTGCAATCTTCAACACAAACGGGAGAAGAAGTCTCAGCCAATATTGAAAGTATGAATGAACTGGCTGTGCGTTTGGATCAAATTGATGAAGAGGTTGAAGCGATCCATAAATTGAAATCTCTAAGTGAATATTAGATCTAAGCGGCTTTTCTCTCATTAAAATCTAGGCTATTGCGGATTTTGGTCATGGCGGAATCCTCCATTATCTCTGTCTTTAAGGTTTTGCTGATTTGTAATTTGGCGTACTGCTTCGATGTAAGATTAAGAATATTAGCGCTTTGCATCGGCGCATTATAACGATTATAGAGCAATTTTATCGAAGGGCGAGATGGGGCTAATGGATTAGCCTGAGTGACTAAACCTGTATAGCCGTTATTTAATTTTACTAGGGTGCCAACGGGATAGACACCAATGGCTTTAATAAACCTTTCCACTAAGCTGCTTTCAAAAGCCTTGTTGCGCAATCCGTATAACTTGCTTAGGGCATTGGTCGTACTTTGTTGTTCTGAGAAATGTCTGTTTCGGGTAAGGGCTTCAAAGGTTGCTGCTATATGTAAAACGCTTGCGGCTAAAGGAATTTTATTACCTCTTAATCCTGCAGGATAGCCTTTACCATCATAGCGTTCATGATGAGCGTTGATGATATTAGTTAGAGGTTTTAAGGCTTCATAATGACTGAGAATGTAATGACTGTGTTCCACGTGTCTTTGAATCTGTCGGCGCTGACCAAAGGTCAAAATCCCTTTTTTTTCCAATAGATCAGAAGGTACCTTTAGCATGCCAATATCATGTAACGCTGCAGCCATACCGAGTTGATGGAGCTGCTTATTATTCATTCCTAGAGTCTGACCAAACATTAGACTTAGTACGGCGACATCCAAGGATTTTTGTTCTAAAGAGTGTGTATTGTTTTTTAAATTACAGATCATACTTAGAGTTTCTGGCTGAGCTATTGAGGAGAGCATCAGGCTTTTCATACTGCTTTGTATGGCTTTTGCATCAATAGTTTTTCCCTTTTTGATACGAGAAAAACTTTCTGTCAGTACGGCTAATGTTTGATGGTAGCTTTTGACTGCAAACTGAACTGAGATCTTTGTTTTTAGTTGTTCTGTTTTAGAGACAACTTCAGTCGATTCAGGTTGTTTTGTTTGAGATTCTTTTTTTAATTCGATTGTTGATGTTGCAGGTAGGGAAGGCTCTTCAGATTCTATCAATACATTTTTACAGCAGCCGTAGAGACGGACGATATCTTCTGCATCTTTTACTGTAAAAGAGCCCTTCCAATAAGGCATTTTCTCCCAAGGTATATCCGTTTTTACGACCTTCATTCCGGGTAATAACTGATTGATAGGGAGCTTTTTCAACATATAAATTCCTGGCCTGATGGGCCATCTAATACCAATCCCGATAAGTTATTAATCAAGTAACTTCCGGTGGCACTAAGTGCTAACCCAAACTCCTAGCTTTCAATGCATCAGGAATTATCGGGAATGGTATAAATGAATCCAACCGATGCACAGGCAAAAGCTCCGTTTCTACAGTCATCGGTATAGGTTTAAATCTAAATTTCTAGCCGTAATAATCACGACATAAAGGCTTGCTTGCATGCTACGGCATGCGCGCTAACCTACTAGTTCCATTGATAAAATTCTAACAATGTCCCTTAGTTAAAAATATTACGTTCTATTACAGAACCCGAAATATAGTGACGCATATGAGAATAGGGCCGAGCTTTTAAGTGTTGATAGAATAAATGTTGAGATCATATGATCTAAAAATACAATAAAAACAATGACCTGTATAATCTGCTATGCTATACAAGGATGGCTTTAATACTTAGGCACCTAAACAATCATTTCTCTACAGAGCGTTGTCATTTTCACCGGTTGCTGGTAGGAGAGTGTCGAAATACTTTTGTTTAGATGTATCTATAGCCTTTGCCGATTATTAACTTAGTTAGAGAATCCTTTTATGGGTACAAGCCATACTTGGAAAAGCGCCAGCCGAGAAGAGTCACCTTCAGGCTTGGAAGCTGTACCAGAATCATTAGCATCACAACATGATGGCGTAGAAGAACAGTCTGACAACACGGATAGTCAGATTATGAACGTACTATTTGCCCGAATGGCAAAAAACTACGCTCACTTATGGGATAGTCGGTTTTCATCAGTAGAGCAAATTCGCAGTACCAAAATTGTATGGGGTAAAGCATTAGAAGAATATTCCAATGCTCAAATTAATCAGGGGATTGACCGTTGTTTTGAGCACTTTCCCTTACCGCCAACCATGGATGAATTTGTCCATTGCTGTGAGCCAAGGTTAGAAGATTTTGGTTTACCCTCACCAGAGCAAGCCTATCGTGAAGCCTGTCTTTACTCTCATGTTCCTATGACGGGGCATTGGTCACATCCTGCTGTATTTCATGCGAGTAAGAAGCTCCCTAGTGGAGAATTATCTCATGGTGGTTTTGAGGTTCAGGATCGATTTACTAAAGCCTATCATGAGGTATGTTTGCAGGTAATGAAGGGAGAAACATTTAAATTACCCAAACGAGAGAGTCAAAAATTGGAATTTCATGCGATTACACAAGAGCAAAGAAGTGAGCATGAGAAACAAACTGCATTTTCGGCTTTAGACGAATTGAAACATCAGTTAGGCATGGACAAGGAGCTTGTTGAGGGCGAAAGTATTGTTGAAAATAAGTCTGATTCTAAAAGTTAAGTGTAGTTTTTTATTGTTTAAGTACTTAAAATCATAACGTCTCTATTAGATTGTTTATCTGATAGAGGCTTACGGCCCCTATTGTAGAATAGGTTATCTTGTAGGCTTATAGCTTAGAGAATGCTTTGCTTTTCTGGGCTAAAGCAGAAAAATCCCGCATAAAATCAGAATACTCTGCCGCTAAATAATGATAAAGCTTAGAGGTATTAATCACCTCTCCCATGATAGGCATAGGGGTGAATGACGTTTTCTTTTTCACAAGATTGAATGAAGAACTCTCTATTAAGAAGCTACCAATCACTCCTCGATTATAAGCATCAAAGACTTGTTGGTAGGAATGATATTGTATCGCTTTTAACCCAGAACTTATCAATTTTTCTTGGTATCCTTCTTGCCAAATAATACCTAAAACTGTGCCAAGAGGTTTTACTTTGGCGATAGCCTGATCTGGGTGCTGCCAAATGGCATTAGTGGATGTGATAAGGGGTGTTTTTGATCGAATAAAGTCTCTTGTGTAGTGTTGCTCGATAATAGGGAAACGAAGTGCTTCTCCCTTAACTTTTCCCTGATTAAAGGAATGTAGTAGACGTTTTCCAGGTAAGGATATAAAAGGTGTTGAGCACCCAAGTTCGGCATAAAGCTTGGAAAAAACTTCTTGAGCTGCATCTGTTAATTTGGAGTTTTCGATCTGACCAACAGAATCAGGGCAATAGGTTGCGGCCTTAATGGTTGGTGATAATGTCCAGAAAATAAGCAGCCCTGCGATAAAAGTAGTCTTGTATCTCATGCTTCGCCTTGAAAAAGTTATCCTTAGTAGCTACTAAATTAACAAATATATTTATTTAATCAATCATTTATACCAATCCCGATAATTCCTTATAGATAACAATGGGGGGCTTGAATCAATCTAAGTGTATTTGCAGGCTGTTATCGCTGATAACTTATCAGGAATGGAATGAATACTTGGTTTAAGAGGATAGCCCAAGTTTTCTTGGGCTTATATTTGATCTTAAGGAAGGAGTACCAGCTTAGTCTGCGACGAAGTGTTTACCTAATAACGCATAGTAAAAATTATTATCGTTAAGAACACCGGTAAACTTCCCATCTTCTTGCAATAGCACGGGTAGATGGCTGCTATAACGGAGGTTGATGGCATCACGCATTGTGATGTCGGGTGTAGCAATCGCAAACTGCCCTTTTTCTCCATCCCCTGCTTGCCAAATATGGGTGGGAAGCGTTGTCTCACCTTTACCTGCTTGATGGATCTTGCCTTCGCTCAGTTTCACCCAATACTGATGGTTTTTATCCAGAATCAGTCGTTCACCATCTTGTTGAAGATTCTCTTTAGGTGTCATCAGCGTACGGCCGCCCAGCACGTTCAGAGGATTAGTATGAGCAACAAAATCCTCCACATAAGCCGTTTCTGGGTTTAATACGATCTGCTCAGGCTCACCGTGCTGGATAATCTTGGCGGATTCCATGATGGCGATATGAGAACCAATTTTTAACGCTTCATCCAGGTCGTGACTAACAAAGACAATGGTCTTTTTCAGATTCCGCTGCAGCTCAATCAACTCATCCTGTAATTGGGCGCGAATCAGAGGATCAAGAGCAGAGAAGGGTTCGTCCATCAATAAGATGTCGGTATCCATGGCAAATGCACGAGCAAGTCCTACACGCTGTTGCATACCGCCAGATAACTCATGGGGAAGTGAGTGCGCCCATTCTGCAAGGCCCACCATCTCCAGTTTCTCCATAGCGCTCTTGTGACGTTCTTTTTTATCAATGCCTTTCATTTCAAGGCCAAAAGCCACGTTATCCAGAACGCTTAACCAAGGCATCAGGGCAAATTTCTGGAATACCATGGAGATACGATTAGTACGCAGATGACGCAGGGTCTTTTCATCGCAGTGACTACCCAGATCGATGACTCTATCACCGTCCTGAATCTCTAATTTACCTCGACTGACAACATTTAAGCCGTTAATCGCCCGCAGTAAACTAGACTTGCCGGAACCGGACAGGCCCATCAATACACAGATTTCACCCTCTTTAACCTGAATATTAGCGTTATGGACACCCACTACAGCGCCGGTTTTATCGATGATTTCCTGTCGAGTTAAGCCTTGATCCAGCAGTTTTAATGACTCTGCTTGTTTATCGCCAAAGACCACATCCAGATTTTGAATATTAATCACAGTCATGTTCAGTGATCCTTCTGGTTAGGTTGTTTACAGATGCGATCAAGCATAATAGCGACCAGTACAATGGCTAAACCGGCTTCAAAACCTTGAGAAATATTCACCGTATTCAAGGCTCGTACCACAGGTTTACCTAGGCCATCGGCACCGACCAGTGCGGCAATAACCACCATGGAGAGAGATAACATAATACACTGGGTCACACCGGCCATAATGTTTGGCATGGCAGCGGGTAGCTCAACTTTAAACAGGAGCTTGGTACGTGTGGCGCCAAAGGCCTTACCCGCTTCCAGTAACTCGGAAGGCACGCTGCTAATCCCAAGTGCTGTTAAACGAATCGGTGCAGCAATGGCAAAAATAATGGTAGAAATCAGACCGGGAACAACCCCCAGACCAAATAAAATTAGGGTTGGGATCAGGTATACAAAGGTTGGAATCGTTTGCATCAGATCCAATACTGGTCGAATAGCCGTATGAAACTTTGGATAGTGTGCGGCCAGAATACCGATCGGAATACCAAATAGCACACACATAAAGGTTGCCATCAGGACTAAGACCAGTGTTTCGATCATCTCTGTCCAATAACCGAGGTTGGTGATTAATAATAGGGAAAAAATAACAAAAGCCACCAAGCCTATAGAGCGGTGTAACCACCAAGTAAAGGCTGCTGTACCCGCGACCAAAGCCATAGGTGGAGATAATAATAGCAGATCGGTCATGCCCAGAATCAGCCACTCTAAAGAAAAGGCGATCGCATCAAACAGGCCAGAGGCATTGCCAATGAGCCAATCCACAAAGCCTTCCATCCATTGGCCTAAAGGCAGTTTGTTCTCGGTTATCCAGTTCATTACGGATTACTCGGTTGCAGTTGGCGGAAAATAACCACCGAAATAAAAAGTGCGGAGATAATGATGTTTATCCCCGCCTTTGCTACGCACAAGCTCTATAGGCTTTACAGAAAAGCACTCTAAGAGCTTGCAGGCAGTGAATTTTCTTTATAAGAATAATTACAGTTTCAGGTGCTGTTTAACCGCAGCCAAACCAGGCTTACCATTGATTGTAGTGACGCCTTCCAGCCATTTTTCTAATACGGCCGGGTTATTTTGTAACCACTGAGTAGCGGCTTTTTGTGGCTTCTGACCGTCATCTAAAATAGAAGCCATCACTTGGTTTTCCATGCTTAGGGTAAACTCAAGATTGGTCAGTAGCTTGCCCATATTCGGGCAGTCTTTGCTGTAGTTCTTACGGGTATTGGTATAAACCGTCGCGCCGCCATAGTTAGGGCCAAACCAGTCATCACCACCGTCTAGGTAAGCGATATCGAAATTGCTGTTCATTGGGTGCGGTTCCCAACCTAGGAATACAACCCACTTGTTACGGCGTTCAGAACGTTTCACTTCTGACAGCATGCCCGCTTCAGAGGATTCAACCAGTTTAAAACCTTTCAAACCAAAGGCATCTTTATCCATCATCTCTTGAATCAGGCGGTTACCGTCATTACCCGGCTCAATACCATAAATACGTTTGTTAAACTTGCTTTCAAATTTAGCAATATCGGCAAAGGTACGAACACCCGCATCATAAGCGGCTTTATTAACCGCTAAGGTATATTTAGCACCTTCAAGGTTGGCCCGTACCGTTTCAACAGTGCCGTTATCACGATATTTTGCAATATCGCCTTCCATGGTTGGCATCCAGTTGCCTAGGAATACGTCCAGCTCACCAGATGCCAGCGAGGTATAAGTAACAGGAACCGATAGCAGCTGAGTTTTAGGCTTGTAACCTAAGCCTTTAACAATCTCGGACGTTACGGCCGTTGTTGCCGTGATGTCGGTCCAGCCAACGTCAGAGAAACGTACCGTTTTACAATCTGCCGCATAAGCAGATCCTGCCGTTAGAGTTAAGCCAATAATGGCCGCTGTTTTTTTAAGGCTAGAAAGCTTTGTAGTATGAGTTGGCATGCTGTGTCCTTTATATGGGGCTCTAGTTATTAAGGGGCAGATTATTAGGGTCAGGTTTTAGCGTTGCTGGTTTTGGTAATCAGGATGAATCCAAACCGGTACGTTAGTTTTAGGTAACGGTTTCTTGCCCAAAATCATATCGGCAGCTTTTTCTGCCACCATGATTGTTGGTGCATTAAGATTGCCATTAGTAATGGTTGGAAAAACGGAAGAATCAACCACCCGAAGATTTTTTACACCACGGACTTGGCATTGTTCATCCAATACCGCCATAGGGTCATCTGCAGCTCCCATTTTGCAAGTACAAGACGGGTGGTAGGCACTTTCTACGTTTTCACGTACCCAGGCATCAATCTGTTCATCATTTTCGATATCGTAACCGGGTTGAATCTCATTACCGCGATAACTCTCAAGCGATGCTTGATTCAAAACCTCGCGGGTCAGACGAATACAGGCACGCCAATCTTCAATATCCTGCTGTTCTGTTAGATAGTTAAACTGAATCTTTGGCGGTTGATTAGCATCAGAACTGGTGATCCAGATTTTGCCTCGGCTAGCAGGCTTATTGGGGCCCACATGTACCTGAAAGCCATGGCCTTTAAAGGCCGCATTACCATCATAACGCATAGCCGCAGGCAGAAAGTGGTACTGAATATCCGGCCATTTAAGTCCTGCACGAGAGCGAATAAAAGCACAGGATTCAAAGTGATTTGTTGCACCCAAACCGTCTTTTAACAGGATCCAACGAGTTCCAATAATCCCTTTGCTGATCAGGTTAAGTTTGCTGTTCAGTGAGATAGGCTGTTTGCATTCATATTGGAAATACACTTCCAAGTGATCTTGCAGGTTTTCACCGACACCGGGTAGGTCTTTAACAACCTCGACCCCCGCATCTTTAAGCACTTTCTCAGGGCCGATACCAGAGAGTTGAAGTAGGTGCGGAGAACCTACAGAGCCCGCAGCAGATATCACTTCACGGTAAGCATTAACCGTCTTTATCTTGCCTTTATGTTCAAACTCTACACCGGTTGCTCGAACCATCTCCTCAACAGGGCTTGCTGCTTTTTTGGGTAGTATGGCTGTTTGAGTAATAACTTTACGGCTCATCACATCCGTTAGAACTGTCAGATTGTCCCGCTCCATGGCGCGACGTAGATAAGCATTGGAGGTTGAGCTGCGCACGCCGTTTTTCACGGTCATGTGCATCGGGCCGAAGCCCTCTTGCTGCTGGCCGTTATAGTCTTTAGTGGCAGGATAACCCGCATCAACACCGGCATCGATAAAGGCTTGATACAGTGGATTTAACGACATTTTATTGCCGTTACAGGTGCCAACAGGGCCATTACCGCCACGGTAGTGATCAGCACCACCTTCCCAAGTTTCAGCTCGTTGAAAGTAAGGCAGACAGCTCTGGTAATCCCAGTTAATGGCACCTTGTTCGGCCCATTGGTCAAAATCACAGGCATGGCCGCGAACATATACCATGCCATTAATAGACGATGAGCCACCGAGCGTTTTACCCCGAGGTGTGTGCAGTGAACGGTTATTAACGCCAGATTCCGGCTCTGTATGAAACTGCCAGCATAAGCTTTCAGTGTTCATAGGATAAGAAAGGGCCGTAGGCATTTGGATAAAGATACTTTTATCGCTGCCGCCACGTTCCAATAGCAGTACCGAGTGTTCGCCACTCTCTGTTAAGCGATCCGCTAATACACAACCCGCAGAACCAGCACCAATAATGATGTAATCGTATTCTTGTTTCATATCGTATTCTTACTATTTGCTTAATTAGATCGCAGGTTGTGTTAACCGATTCTTTAAAATATTCAAACTGGCTCCCACGTTTTTATATGGGAGCCTATCGCTATTTGTTCCCACGCAGAACATGGGAACAAGAATAGCTCTAGCTATCTTTGCTTCTAATAAAAGAGCATTAATGTCGAAGTGCTTAGTAAGGACGTTCCAGATCACCCAGTTCTACCAAAACACTTTTTATCTGAGTGTAGTGTTTTAGGGTTTCTACGCCATTCTCACGACCAATGCCGGACTCTTTGTAACCACCTACAGGCATTTCTGCAGGAGAGGCACCCCAGGTATTAATCCAGCAGATACCGGCCTTAATTTGATGAATAACACGATGAGCACGACCAATATCTTTGGTAAAGACACCGGCAGCTAAACCGTATTGGGTATCGTTGGCCCGTTGGATTACTTCGGCTTCATCACTGAACTTCAATACAGACATGACAGGACCAAAGATTTCATCGGTCACATTTGGCATCTCATCGGTACAATCAGCAAATACAGTGGGTTTAACAAAGGCACCGGCCTCTAAGCCATTTTCTGTGGCTTGTTCACCACCACAAACCAAGCGAGCTCCCGCTTGTTTAGCTGACTCGATATAGCCCAAAACCTTTTGCATATGGTCTTGAGAGATCAGAGCGCCCACCTGGGTTTCTGGATCTGTTGGGTCACCGATAATCATCTGTTCTGTACGAGCTTTTAGTTCACTCAGAAACTCGTTATAGATGGCCTCATGAACAAAAACACGGGTACCATTGGTACAGACTTCCCCTTGGGTGTAGAAGTTGGCCAGCATGGCACCAGATACAGCCTGTTCGATAGGCATATCCGGGAAGATGATCATAGGGGATTTGCCACCCAGTTCCATGGTGACCTGTTTTAGTGTTTTGGCTGAATCTGACATCACTTTTTTGCCTGTACCGCATTCGCCTGTAAAGGACACTTTAGCGATCTCAGGGTGCGCTGTTAGCATCTGGCCAACACGGTAATCACCTTGCACGACATTAAAAACACCGTCTGGCAGACCCGCTTCGGTATAGATTTCGGCAAGTTTTAGAGCCGTTAGTGGTGTTTCTTCTGATGGCTTAAAGATCATGGCATTACCTGCTGCTAAAGCAGGGGCCGATTTCCAGCAAGCGATCTGAATAGGGTAATTCCAAGCGCCGATACCGGCGCAGATACCTAAAGGCTCGCGACGTGTGTAGTAAAAATTCTGACTGTTCAGATCTTGATAATCACCTTGAATCTTATCCGCAAGGCCTGCGTAATATTCGATCACATCGGCGCCGGAGACAATATCTACCGCTACGGCTTCTTGGTAAGGTTTACCCGTATCCTGCACTTCTAACATCGCCAGCTCATCATTACGCTGGCGCAACAAGGCAACGGCTTTGTTCATAATCCGACCACGCTCTATCGCTGGCATTGCAGCCCAAATCGCCTGGCCTTCACGGGCAGATTCAATGGCTGCGCTCATAGCGGCATTATCTGCTTGAGCAATGGTAGCGATGGTTTCACCGGTAGCAGGATTGATGCTGTCGAAGGTTTCTGTTGCTGCAACTGTGTAATATTCGCCGTTGATATAGTGCTGTTTTACTGTCATGAGATTAACCTAAAAGCTTGTATCACCTTAAGCCGAGTACTCAAGGTGATGGGAATTGTGTGTTCAGAAATATATTGTGAGAATCGTTGGGAGCTAGATTGCTGTCTACCGCAAATACTTTTAAACAAAGATAGAAATGGAGCGTCAGCCAGCAGTCGCTTGTTTGGCTAAATGTTGTTGCCAAACGTGATCCGGTAATCGGTGCTGCAAGTAATCAATAATCAGTTTTTCAGCCAAAGACTTATTAAGCCCGTCAGGTGAAAGTGCGCCACGTAACCAAATACCATCAATTAAAGAGGCAATGCCTTGAGCCGTGAACGTCGCCTCTTCATGAGGCATAACCTGCTTAAGCTCATAGCGTAGGTAAGAAAGTAATCGTTTTTCATTCACACGTTGTAAACGGTGTAACTGAGGTTTATGCATGGCATGAGACCAAAAGGTCAGCCATGTTTTAACCACCTTGCCGTCCAATTGTTTAGGGGCAAAATTACCTTCTACTACCGCAATAATACGTGCGACAACGTCCTCTTTATCCACTTGGTCTAAGTGATGTCGAATCAAGTCGGATAAATCCCGTAATACCGAGCGCATGGTTTCTTCGAGCAAACCATCTTTACCGCCAAAATAGTGATTAATAATGGCAGGAGAGACACCGGCATAGCTGCTAATCATGGCGACACTGGCTTTGTGTAAGCCCACATCGTTGATGGCTTCCATGGTGGCATTGATAAGCTGAGGTTTGCGAATTTCAGGCATGCCAACTTTTGGCATTGGGATACTCCGATTTCTTTCTTAAATGAATGTTTAATTAAAAATGACAGAAATCTTTCAATTCTGCAAGTTGAAAATCTTTAGTGCTCTAAAGCAATAAGGAGGTATTTTTGAAATTTGTTGTTAATTGCAGTGATTTTTAAGCTATCTCCTTAAAAATGTGATTATGGGCGTAATGTTTATAGTTCTGATCGTTTTTTGAATTAATTGATCAAGGAGAGTCTCTAGTAAAAGTAAAGACGATAGAAAAATATCACTGCTGTATGACAATTTAAGGGAGAGCAGGCTATTTGGGGTTATAACCTGCTTTATAAGAGAGAGGATCGTAATAAAAAGTAAGAGTAAAAATGAGCTTCTCTGAAGGCCTAAAATAAAGGGTTAATATTTTACCTGAGAGGGTTTAATTAGCTGCCAAATAATTTGCCAGCGATTAATCAGCATAGCTGCAAAAATTAGCAAGCAACCAGAAAACTGTAGAAGGCTCATCTGTTCATGCAACCAAAAAGCAGCAAACAGAGCTGTCCAGATGGGCTCTAGGGTCATAATAATGGCGGTATGACTGGAAGGGGCCATACCCTGAGCTTGGGTTTGAATGTAAAAACGCATGCTTGTGGCTATTAGCGCGCTGGCCAGTAGCCAACCCCAAATAGCGGTTGTTTGGCCCCATTGCTGTTCTTCAAAAGCAAAAGATACGGCAAAGGAGACAGCGCCTGTAATCAATAGCTGAATAATTGTGAGTGGCATTGTTGGAATGCGGGCGGAATAACGACTGTTTAAAACAAAAAATAGAGCAAAAAGCACCGCGGCGAGAAGAAAAAAGATCTCTCCCATGCCAAATACAAAATGGCTATCCAGAGATAAGCAGCCTAGGCCCGCAATAACCACGGGTAAGGAGAGCCATAAAGATTTATTGGGCCGATCGCCAAAAAATATACTAACAATAGGCACTAAAACCACGCCTAAACTGGTTAAAAAAGCGCCTATACCCACATGATTGGCGTAGTTGAGCCCAAGAATCCAGCAAATCATTGCTACCGAAAATAGGCTACCAACGGAGGCTGCTTGCTTGAACTCTTTCTGAGTTAAACGACGTAAAGAGGTATAGCCAATAAATAGCAGAAACAAGCCTGCCAAAGTAAAGCGGATCGCGACAAACAATATCGGTTCAAAACCTTGCAGGGCCTCTTTGGAGAAAATCCAACCAGCACCGGCTAATAACGTGGTCAGTACTAGTAGCAAATCTGCCTGAGTGGCCCGTGGTAAGGCACTTAACTTGTCTTGCATAACATCCCTTAATAGTAATATCTCGACAGATAACTGCTTGAGTCCTGTTTGACTAAATGAAAACTGATTTTGAGGAGTAATCCAGTGATCCGTCATGGCATTTGGCTAATTTAACTGAATATGAACTGACTTTCTGATTTTCTTTGTTAAAAAAGGCATAATCGCTGCCTTGGTTGATATTGGAATTTAATGATGAGTATTGAACAAACACTGATGGAACGCAGCGGTTCCAAATGTGAGCTTTGTGGTTCAGAGCAAGGTCTTGCCGTATTTGAAGTACCACCAGTAGAAGTGGACTCGGACAAGTGTATTCTGGCCTGTGGTACCTGTCGTGAGCAGATTGAAAGCGGTGAATTAGATCAAAACCACTGGCGCTGTTTAAATGACAGTATGTGGAGTCCGGTACCCGTTGTTCAGGTTATGGCATGGCGCATGTTAAAGCGTTTAGGTGCTGAGCCTTGGGCACAGGATCTGCTGGATATGATGTATCTGGACGACGAACTACAAAAATGGGCTGAACAAGGCGTTGCTTCTGACGATGATGTCATCACTCTGGATTCTAACGGTGCAAGACTGGCTGCGGGTGATACGGTGACATTGATTAAAGACCTTGATGTAAAGGGCACCGGTTTTACAGCCAAGCGTGGTACCGCTGTACGGGGTATCTCTTTAACTGATAATCCTGAGCATATTGAAGGCCGGGTCAATGGTGTGCGTATTGTTATTCTGACGAAGTTTGTTAAGAAACAAGCCTAGTTAATCGTAATCTAGACCGAATAATTTCGACTGGATTTGACTACCCCCTAAGGCTTTATCAACCTTGGGGGCAGTATTTCGAGCCGGAGCTAATCTATTGAATCTAACGTCTACATCTCGCTTTTTTGGTTCTTGTTTCTATAATTGTCCGTCATTAAACCTTAAAGCCTGACACTAGTTTTGACAGTCGGTTTGCCATCTCCTTCACTTCCTGGCTGGCGGACTCTGCTTGTGCAGCCCCCTCTGTTGTTGTATCTAGCATTCCCGAAAGACTGGTCATATTTCGGGTTATCTCGTTGGCAGTATGAGATTGTTGCTCAACCGCAGTAGCCACATGGTTGTTCATACTCGCAATTTCATCGATGACATCATCAATGGCCGATAGTGCCTGATCGGTTTCTTGCGATCTCTGTACTGTGTCATTGGCTTTGTTGGAACTCTGTTCTATTGCGGTAACGGTTTGAGCCGTGCGCTGTTGGAGATCTTGGATCATCTCTTGTATTTCGGTGGTCGATTCCTGAGTACGCTGCGCTAATGTCCGTACTTCATCGGCAACCACGGCAAAACCTCGTCCTTGCTCGCCAGCACGTGCCGCTTCAATAGCAGCATTTAATGCTAATAAGTTCGTTTGCTCAGAGATATTTTGAATAACTTCTACAACCGAGCCGATCTCGATACTTTTTTGCTCTAATTCTTTAATGATTGTCATTGATTGGGATAAGTTTTCGGCTAAATCATTGATCGCTCCCACCGTTAATTCGACACTTTCTCTGCCTTTTGTGGTTTCTGTTTTACCTTGAGCTGATTTCTTAGCCGATTCAGCAGCATGACTGACCACTTCTTCGATGCTTTGAGACATCTCTGTAACAGCAACGGCCATCTGATCGGTCATCTGTTGCTGTTGTTGAATGGTACTTGTATTTCGGCTAGCCGCAGAAGAGCCTTCTTCAGCCGTTGTTGCAAGCTGATTGTTCGTCTCAATAATACCGCCAATCAATTTACGCAATTGACCGGACATTTCGCATACAGAGCGATAGATTCCGGTATCTTTTCGATCCAGATCCAATTGTTGACTCAGATCCCCTGTGGCGATCGCTTCAGTGATAGAGGCTATTCTTCTTGGTTCGCCGCCAATAGGTTTTCGAATTGTTTTAGCCATATACCATGCAATTAAAATAGCAGCGACAGTGGCCAGTACTGCCATAGTGCTGACGATAGTGACGGATTGCTCGGTATCCGCCTGTACTTGTGGGCCTAGAATATCTTGATCTCGTTTAACTGATAATTTAACTTTTTCAATTTTGTCTGCTACTACTGGGCCTATCTTATTTAAGCTGTTATTAATCAAGTCATTACGCTTGCTAATAATGTGCTGTACATCATTAAGGGCTTGAGTATATTGCTTAAAGTTATCCTTGAGTTCTTGCAGGTGCTTGCGACGAGTTGGGTTTTGTAACTCTTTTTCCAGCTCATTTATTTGCGGTAATAGTTTGGTGGTTAATTCGTTTTCTGCTCTAGCTGCATCAGATTTTGTATTGGTTACCAGATATTTGGTGGCATAAAGTCGACCCAGTAGTAAGTGCTCTTGAGCCACACCGGCTAAAAATGTCGCTGTATTATCATCATCACTATAGGCCGAGAGCATAATCTCTGTGAGTGCTTGGCGCATGGCTAGACCCGAGGGGTCAAGTTTGGTGGAGACTACGGTGTTTCTTTCTCGAAATAAGCGAATAACATCAGCAAATGCTGTTTCATAATCACTTACTTCTGATTTAGCCTCTTTTACTAACTGTGCTCGGCTAGGTTCTTGAATTTCGATGCTGGCCTCTTCTAGAAACTTTTTCATTAGATCTCGGCGTTCTTCGAAGTTCTTGATAGATGCTTCAGATCGAGTATTTAAAAAACTCAATACAGACAATCGCATAGTCAGCATATTAGCCTGAACACGACCAGCCAGATTGGTGTCGCGCGCCAGCCCTCTATATTCCGTAAATCCGGTGTAGGTGTTATTTAGACCGCTGTATGAGATTAGCGATATCGTAACCAACAATAGAACAATGACGCCAAAACCAACGTTTAACTGGGTATTTAAGTTGAGTGTTTTCAACATAAATAAAGACCTCACGCTTATTAGAATTATTATTTAACTGGAGCTCCTTCTCTAAATTTATGTCCGTTAGCTATTCGAGCTGAAATCAGCAATTGCTCTAATAAAACATAGGTGGTTAAGTTGATTTTTGTCATTTTTTTATCCAAATGTTACATTTCTTTTTTAATCGAAAGAGTAGTTATATAGGTCTTATGATGAAAAATTAGGTAACACTACGGTGAAAGAGTCGATTTTTAGCCAAAAAAAATGAGGAGGAAGAGGAAGTATGGTGGAAAGTTCTTATGGGTGATGGGGTGGTATATTACATAGAATGCGGTATAAGGGCTTTTTAGGGCCCCTAATATGTTTTGTCTGGGATTATTAGACCACTAATTAGACCGCGACACGTTTTATTCCAACAATGTGACTCTGAAAAATAGATCGGTTTTACCTCCTTGGTTTAGGCCTTCAGCTATACCCAGTTCAGTCGAAAGAGGTAATCGGTAGCCCAACTGAAAGTGTGCTTTGATTGAAGCGCCTATATTGCTAAGAGAGTCCTGACTTTCAACCGCCGCTATCTCACTAAATAAACTCATATCAATACCTGTATAGGCCACAGGTAACATTCCCCAGCTCTGAGCATCGCGTTGTAGAGGTGTTTTTAAACTGGCACTTACTTTATAGGCACTTTGACCAATTTGAGTATGATCGTTATAACCTCGCAGAGAGAGAGTATCTTGCCCATAGGTAGAAAAATCTACCTGATCGCCACCTAATGACCAAGCTCTGGCGGTATCGTCAGCAAAATAATAACCCAGCGAAAAGCCTGCTAAAGCTCTATCCCACAGACCTTGCCCGTTAAATGTTCCCATGGGACGGTGGAGTTGATAGTGAGCAAAGCCGCGTTCACCGGAATAATCATTGTCTAGATGACTTTCTATCAGTAGGTGCAGGTGGTCTAATCGAGTGGATGGTAAGGCGTATATATAGCGATTTTCTTGTCGATAATTCAGGTCAAAACCTGCTGTAGAAAAATCTGGTCCAAGCTGTAATGCTTGGCCTTGCAGCGTGCGGGCAATGCTATCTTTCTGCCAACTAATACCTGACCCTAAATACCAGTGCTCATTACTACTGCTGAAAAGATATGGCAGTCGTGCTTCTAATGAACGTTGCTGTTCAATAAATCGATGTTGGTTCGAGGCTTCAATATATTCGTTAAATTGCAGGAACTGCAGAAGCAGTTTTTGTTGATATTGATAGGCCAGTGTTAAATCGACGGTTTTATTTTGAGTGTCATAAAGGCTTGAGAGCTGATAAAAGTGCTGTTGAGCTGCGTCTTCCCCGCTGGTCATCAAACCCAGTTTATTCTGTTCTTCAACACTATTGTACAGTGGCATCCAGTAGTTAGGACTTAAGCTTTCCCAAGGTGAATAATCTTCTAGAGGTATTTTTGGCAAATCAGATGAACGCTGTAAAGGGATCTGTTTGGCCGATTGTGCCATGTGTTTTTGTAAGGGATCTGCGTTGGCACTATGCCAGCGATATCCTTGAGCGCTGTATTGTTGATAGTACAAACGAGAACCGAGTTGCATTGGAGTAAAAGCTCCCGCAGGACTGTGGCTAATTTGCTCTATCTCTCTGTTTTTGCTGCTAAGGCTTCGGGGGTTATGCTCTTCAGTGTTGTCGTTAGAAATATCCTTTAAAGGTAAACGGTAAATATTGAATTGTTTATCTTGTTCGGCACTAAAGAGTAAGTATTGACCATCAGATGATACCGAGGCTTGTGTGGACAGTTGACCTATCGAGGGTAAGGTCATCCAGTTGAGATTTGTCGCAGTAGGTGCCTTTGATTGGGCTGGATTTATAGTCTCTAAGTTTGCAGTCACTAGCTGCCAAGGTTGATTATCCTTGCGCATGGAGGCAAACAGAGTATTTTGATTGGGATGGCAGCTTAGATAGCTCAGAGTGGTGTTATTTTCTCCTTGCCAAACAACTTGTTGTAATTCTCCTTGATTATTTAACAGGTCAAGCTGACTTTCACCGGCTTGTTGACGATAGGCCACAATCGCAGAGCCATCACTTAACCAGCAGGCTGCCTTGTATCTGGCTTTCGTGGTAAGCCGAACAGGCGATTGATCTGTAGGGGCTAAGCGATATAAGTCATAGAAATAATCACCGTTGTGATAAATTTTCCCTTGAGTGATCAGTAAGCCTTGTTTCTTATGTGCCGATAAACTGCGAGCAGCTGTCTTTAACTCTGTCCGTAATGCCTGTTGGCCCGTGCGATCAATTTGTATCAGTTGTACCAGGTGGTAACCATCCTGTACGGTGAGATAGATATTTTGGCCATCCGTTGCCACAGGGCTCGCGGGTTGTGCCGGTAGCTCAAGAGCGACAGAAGGGCTTTGTTTTTGATTTAGTTGGGCTATTTCATCATCAAATATTTGATGCAGCCATTTTTCAAAACTCTGCCACAGTTGAGGGAAATTTTGTCCGAAGGTCTGCTTGGCATTATGGTTTAGTAGAAATGGAATTAGGTTGTTACTGTAGTGCTTTGGCAGTTGCATCATTTTTCTTTCACCATAACGTTGGGCTAAATATTGGTGAAAAAAGGCGCCATAGAGGTACTGCTTACCAAAAGGCCACTCCTGATAATCAGCATTAACGTTTTGATAGCTGCGAAGGCCATTTTTGACCTCTTCCCGCATCATTAAGCGGTACAAACTACTAAAGCCTCGACCTATGCTATCGTCCTCTGTTTTATGGCTTTCTAGGTAAACTGCCATCCCCTCAATTAACCAGGTGGGTTGAAATAGATTGGGATAAAAAAGAGGATTATTGCCTAGCCAGTTCTGGACAGATTTTGGCGCGCCCCGAGTCATATCAAGATGAACGATATGCGTCAGTTCGTGCTCTAGAATCATGGCATAAAATTCATCAATATCTTCCAGGGTATTCAGGCTATCTGGTGGTGTCGTTAATATCTGAATTTGTAGGCGAGGAGAGACTTTTGCCCAGCCATTCGTTTCATCCGAGCTATCTTTTAGATGCACATGAATCGTTTGCTTGGGTGTCCAATCCAGTTTTTTAATGATCCTAGGGTAAACATTTTCAGCGGCGGAGGCGGCTTTTTGAGCTTGAGAGGTTAACGCTTCTTCAAAGTGAAATTGGAAATGTTGTGTGTTCAGAGTCTTAATGTCGGCCTGAACCAATAGCGATAGAGTGGTAAGGGTTAAACCAGATGTCATGCCTAAACTTCTGATTAAACGCTTATTCATAAGATTAACCTTCCTGGAAACCATGTGTTTATCATCCGGTGTTTTAAACGGCTATATTTTACGGTTGCTTATAAGAACGTATCAAACTTTGACTAGATTTAGATACTCCTCTGTGAGAATTTCGTTATGTTGTTAAACATATTACAAGGAGTGGTTATGCAACAAATATTGGTTTACGCAGACAGCTTAAGTTGGGGCATTATTCCAGATACCCGTCAACGCCTAAGTTTTGAGCAACGCTGGCCCGGTGTTTTTGAAAATACACTGATAGAATCGGGCTGTGCCGTTCGTGTGATTGAGAACTGTCTAAATGGTCGCCGTACGGTCTGGTCTGATCCTTTTAAGCCGGGGCGAGACGGTTCTGAGGGACTTGCTCAGGTTATCGAAATGCATTCACCATTAGACCTAGTCATTTTGTTGCTGGGTAGTAATGATTTTCAATGTACTCACGATAATAATGCCTGGTTGTCTGCTCAGGGTATGGCCAAGTTGATTCAGATTATCCGACAAGCCCCCATTGAACCCGGTATGCCTATTCCCGAGATTATGATTGTTGCACCTCCAGTGATCGTTGAAGCCAAAGGAAGGCTCCTACGGAAATTTACTGGAGCAGAGGTGCGCTGTGTAGGTTTAACCCATGAATTAAAAGAGCTGGCACAGGCGGAAAATGTACTCTTTTTTGATTCTGCGGAAGTGACTGAAGCCAGTCGAGTTGATGGGATTCATTTGGATGCAGATCAACACGAGGTTTTAGGTAAAGCAATTGCAAACGTCGTTATAAGTGCGAATATAGGTTGATCCGTCAGGTTATAGCGCACTATTTTTGGAAGGGTAATCCCTGATTGTACCGGCATCATATTTATTCTGATCCCGGTACATTTTGATGATTTTTTTAGATTGATGGTTATGTTGACTGCTTAATTAATGACTTATTGGGGTCCATATCCAGATACCCATCTACTTCTTCGGTATCCTTTTTCTCCCTATCTTTTACAACTATCTTCCCTACTTAGCATCTAGTTCTATTGTCTTGCTGTTTGGTTCTGGCGTCGAATATATCGACAGAAACTGAACTGTTAGGATTTTGATCTATAGATTTAAAAGTCCAGAACTTAAGGTGATTATAAAATAATCATTGCAAATGCGAATCGTTATTATTTATAATCTTGTTACTCCATTCCAAAAAAATAGTTATAAAACAATGCAAAAGACTCTTTTAGCGACTTTGATCGCAGCGACTACTCTAGTATCCAGCCAAAATATTTTAGCTGATGGACACGATGAAAAGATCAGTATCAGTGGTGTAGCTGAAGTCCTGGCCACCTATAATGATGAGGATGATAAAAGTAATACAGACTTGGATGTTGATACTGTTGAGCTGACGGTTGATGCCCAAGTCAACGAATTAATCAGTGCCTCGATTACAATGGCTTATGAAGATGACCCAGAAGGTGAAGGTGATTTTTATGTTGATGAAGCCATTATCGTTATCGGTGAAGAAGACGGTGATATCAGCCTGACTCTAGGTAAAACAGGAATTCCTTTTGGGGTCATTAATGGTTCGACATGGACAGATCCATTAACAGATGATTTCTCTGATAATACAAATGATGATTTGGCAATGGTCGCTTTTGGTACTGATAGCTTGAGTGCAGAAGTGTATGTTTTTAAAGGTGATCAGGAAAACGACAATAATGTTGATAACTTCGGTGCGAGTATCTCGTTCGAGCTAGAGGATAGCTTGAGCTTAGGTGCTGGTTTCTTAAGTAATATCGGTAGTATTGAAGCATTTGGCCAGGATGAGGATGCATCCGCTTTCCGTTTGAATGCAGCTTACGCTATGGGGAATCTAGAATTATCCGCGGAATTTATTCAGGCAGAAGAGTTTAAGTCTCTGAATAAAGCGAAGCCATCTGCTATGCATATTGCCGCTGATTTTGGTACCGAAATCATCGGTGCACCAGGTATGGTTGCGGTCGGTTATAGCAGCACAGATGATGCTGAGGACTTAGATCTGGCAGAAAGCATGCTGGTTGTTAGTGTCAGTCGAGAGTTGGGTGAAAATGCTGAAACCATCCTAGAGTATGTCAATGAAGAACCATACGGTAACGGCGACAGTGTTAATACCGTGAACGCAGTTCTGTCTGTTTCTTTCTAAGGGTAAACCCTTTCTCTATCCTAGAAAGATATAAAAGCAGAATAAACCGCTGGTCGATTTTCTCTATACTATACTGATCCTTATGCATATAAGGTAAGGAGCATGGAGGTAAAAAGTCGGCCAGTGTTTTGCCTAAGCAATTTTTCTAATCCCATCCCAAATCCCTATAAAACATAGTCTGGTTTTCTGGCTGTAATTTGACCGGTGTCAAAATATCTTGTTTTGGTACGCAGCCCTCGTCGTTACTGATATATAAGGTATATTTAATATTTCTTTTGTCTGTGTTTTTTCAGTTGTATTACGACTTCATATGTCCCATCATTCGGGCTCAGATTGGTTGACTATAATAAGTATCTAAAAATGCCTCTACAAAAGATGCCTTATTTACTGTCCCGCTGATTGGAGAACATCGAAATACTTTTGTTTATTCTTATATTTCTTAATCTCCTGAATAATAAATTTTGCCTATATCAAGGTTGAAGCCTTTCATTTGTATCGACTTGAGCTGATTATTGGCACTCTTACTGATTAGAGTATGGATCTTATGTCGAGTAGGTTAGATAACCCTCAAACACTACATATTCGCTGTGGAAGTGATATTAAGGACGCACTATTACAGGCGGGTTTTGTCGGACACTTTTTAGAGTTTAGTGACCCCTATTGCCAAGGCCCTGTACAAGATCTGACATCAGAAGAGCTTATTCAGCTACGAACCCCCTTTATTGCCCAAGCATATGGCTTAGACGAAGCTGAAGTACAAAACAAGACTCAGCAGTCCTATAACGGGTTAGCAAAGTACGATAGCTGGCAAAGAGTCGTCCTATGGTTTGAACATGACAGTTATGATCAGTTAATTCTTGCTTATCTTCTTGCTTATTTTCACCGTCAGCACTTGTTGGGTGAAAAACAGATAATTCCTATTGAGATGATCTGTATTGATAAGATGACAGGTGTTGAGCCTTTCTGGGGATTAGGGCAGCTAGGGCCAGAGCAACTTACAACACTTTGGCAAGAGGAGCGTCGCCCTGTCACCGTTAGGCAGTTAATCATGGGGGAAAAGGTTTGGCGTGCCCTTTGTTCTAAAACTGTAGAACCTTTAGAGGCGTTGATCAGTGAGGGGACTGATTCCTTACCGCTTATGAAAGGGGCGTTACAACGTCATGTGCAAGAGCTACCGAATGAGAAAAACGGCTTAAGCCTAACGCAAACCCTAATACTTCGGTTGCTTGAGCAGCAGGATGATCTAACGGTAGGGAAACTCTTTGGTCGTTATATGCGAGAAGTTGAGCCTCTGCCTTGGTTAGGGGATTTGATGTTTTGGAGCATTATAAAAGAGCTGGAAAGTGCCATCGACCCTTTGATTTCTGTTGTTAGAGGAGATGCTCAAGGGAGTGATGACTGGCCCACTTTTGTTGTTTCGATTACAGCAACAGGCCATGATGTTTTAAAGGGAGAGCGGGATTATCGAAGTTTAATGTCTGCCCCTCGCTGGATTGGTGGAATTTGTATTCAGCCGAAGGAGTGAGAACTCTATTCTGTATGGTTTCATAAGTGACTAAACTGAAACAGTTGAAAGCCTTATAGTTTTAGTTGTTGAAGCAATGCCCCCAGACATAAATATATACAATATTTCCCGGCTAAATCAGCTGGGAAATGTAGTATTCAGTTCTGGACGTTTTTGTGGCGATCTGTATCTATAGTGGCTTTATTCCTATTTCTTTCTCAGTAACCCATGATTTAGTTTGAGCGATCACTCTATTGGTGGCCTGTCGATTGTGGATTTTTTCAAAAAACTGCTGTTTCTTTCTTTTAAAGAATCCTTTTTTAATTCGCTCTCTATTCGCTACTTGTGCAATATCACTATCAATGCTTAGATCTTGTTCAATGTAATAAGGCATGAGTGATACTGCGGGGATACCTGTTTCCCATATATGTTGAATATCCGTGTCTACAGGTCGACCAAATTGCTGGCTAAACTCGATTAGTTTTTTAGCTCCTTCATATGTAATTGCTTGTGCACAGCAGCCTGTCATTGTTTTATTATGTATCACAATTTCAAAATCAGCATCAATCTGCGTTTTGTAACGAATAGGGCGTTCGCGATTATTATAGGATGCTAGTTTGATAATATCCCATTGATTATTCAGGGATTCTAATGCATTAAAAACTTTATTTAAATCACCAACAAGTTTGAAGTCATCTTCCATAATGATGGCATAGTCTAGCTTAAGATCAACTATTCTTTGCCATGCTTTCCTATGGCTTAAATAACACCCTATTTCTCCAAGGCTAAGTGATCTGTAATAACTCTTGCTGTTCAATTCTTTTGAGTAGTGCTCTAGTATGTTGTCGTTAGATAAATATTTACCATGAATAGCATCTATTCGTTCAAAATCAATATTCTGATAACCTAATTGATCTGAGCTTCTTTTTAGGCGGTCAGTGCTATCTTTGAGATTGATTAAAAAAATCTTAGGGTGTTTCGTCACGTTTACTCACCATGATAAATTGATATGCCTACTTGCTACTAATATCAAATAATAAATAGATAGCTAATGGCATTGTTAATATTCCTCGAAAAACATTGGAACAGAGTAAATTCCAATGAATGAAAAAAATGTCAATCTATCTCCCTGAAATCCTATTGAAATAGTTAGAGAGTCTTTGACAAAGCACTTCTGGCCCAGGCTTTCAGAGGCTCTCTAGTAAGCCTTTAGGGACGTCCATCTGTCAGTTCTATCCGATTCTAAAGGGTGGGATGTGATACAGAGCTGACTAGCCGGAACGATATATTTTCTTTTGATCGGGTGACATTTTTTACACATCACCTCTGTTATTTTTAGGTATCTTTTTTCTTACTAATATCGTTTTTATAAAGCTTTTAAAGTTGATTGATGATCTAGGTGTAAGTTTATTGGTGTCTTTGATGTATAAAAATATTTTTAATTAAAAGATATTTTTTGGCTTTTCAATAATTGAGGCTTTTGGGTTTATGGAATATTTTGGTGCAGTATTTTCCAGCTTTTTTTTGCTTTTAATAATATCTTTACCCGCCCAAGGGGCATTGTCGATAGTTGCTGAAATTGAACCTATAAAAAAAGTGATAGTCAGCGCTGAGGTTCAAGGGGTAGTTGACGAAATATATGTGTCGCTAGGTAATAAGGTCTTGGCTCAACAGCCATTAGCCGTATTCGATAAGAAAGACTATCAACTCAATGTTGATTTAGCCCAAGCAAAGGTTCAACTGGGTGCTGTGGAAAAGAAATCGTACAAGAGACAGTATGATCGACTGAAAACACTATATAGCAGTCAAAATGTTTCTAGTCGGCAGTTAGATGATCAGCGACGTTTATTTGATGTAAGCAATGCGCAATTAGTGGTTGATAGAATTAATTTGGAACAATCTAAACAAATGCTTCGTAAGACTACAATCACAGCTCCATTTAGTGGTGTTGTTTCGAGGACGTTCGCAGAGCAAGGCCAGTTGGTTAACCTTGGGGATGATGTTCTAGAAATTGTAGCGATTGATAAAGTTAAGGTCGTTTTTTATTTGTTAGAAGAAGATTATCTCAATGTGGATTTAGGTGATCCTCTAAATGTCGAAGTACTCGCACTAGACAATGCGGTTTATAGTGCGGCTGTGAGCCATATAGCACCTGCCGCAGCGGGAGATAAACCTGGGTATCGTATTGAAGCGGAAATGTTGAATGTTAAAGGAATATTAAAACCAGGTTTTTCCGTTAGAGTTTCGTTTCCTAAAATAGTTGAATCTGAGCTGCCTGAGGTGACCCACTATGAATAGTGTTATCTCATTTATTACAGGCAGAAAGATGACATCCAATGTATTAACTTTCGCCGTTTTCTTGCTTGGTTTGTACTCGATGTCGTATTTGCCATTGGCAGAACTGCCTATTGTTGATTTGGGCAAAGCGGACATTACAACTCGCTACCCTGGGGCATCTGCAGAAGATATTGAAGCGAATGTTACGAGTCGTATTGAAAAAGAACTACTGACTATTTCTGATATAAAAAAATTCACCTCAGTTTCGGAAGATGGGCTGTCAGATATTACGGTGGAACTTAAATCAGATGTTAAAAATATCGATCAGGCCTATCAAGATATAAGAGATGCTGTCTCACGAGTTAGTGACTTTCCTGCTGGCGTAACTGATACGCCATCGGTAAGAGCGGTTAAATCGTCTAGCCTAGATTTTATGGTTGTAGGGGTTGCCGGGGATATTCCGTATGCTGATTTACGTGAACGTGCGAGAGGATTAGAGCTAGCGCTAAGGCGTTTGCCCGGTATTGGTGATGTGATCCCAAATGATTTGAGAGAAAAAGAGTATTGGATAGAAGTAGATCCTGAACAGCTCTCTCGATATGGGCTTACACTGGCTGATGTGGCCACAACAATCGAAGAACGAAATGTCTTAATGACAGGAGGGAGCTTAGAGTCATACAAAACGGCTCAAGATTTAATTACCCTTTCTGAGCTTAAAGATATTGATGCTCTGAGCCAAATTGAAATCAGCCGAAACCCAGTGATTCACCTAAGTGATATTGGCGATAGCATCTCGGAGTCTTTTGAACGACCAAATAATTATGCATCTATTAACGGTAAGAGAGTTATTGCTTTCGATCTAAGGACGTCTGATGCTGCAGATGTTACTGCTACGGCAAAAGTGGTAAAGGATTTATTGGCGACAGAACAGAAAAAAGCAGGTGATACCGCTGAATATATCGTTGGATTTGACCTTTCGATAGAAACCCAGTCAAAGTTTGATGTCGTCATCAATAACGGCATAGTTGGTTTAGTTCTGGTATTGATTACATTGGCATTTCTTCTGAATCGATTTATCGCTTTTTGGGTGGCGATGGCGATTCCGTTTTCATTATTAGGCGTTTTTGCACTGTTGTCGCCGTTAGGGCAAGTCCTTGACAGCTACACTCTTGCAGCAATGATTCTGATTATAGGGATTATTGTGGATGATGCCGTTGTTGTATCAGAAAAAATAGTCGATAGATTTGAAGCTGGTGAGGCGATCAATGCTGCAATTCTGAATGGTTTAAAAGATACCCTTCCAGCAGTGCTAACCAGTATGGCAACCACTTTTTTAGCCTTTTTGCCGTTAATGTTCCTGCCGGGAAACACCGGTAAGATGCTCTATGTGATGCCTATGACAGTAGGGCTAGCATTGCTCTTTTCTTTAATTGATGTTGTGGTTGTCTTACCTTCCCACTTACGTCCTATTTTGGAAAAACAGAGATCTCGCCATTCAAAACAAGTTCAATTAAAGCCTAATTCAAAGTTTCGATCTTTATTTGAAAGCTTGGTCTGTGTGGCGATTAAGCATCGCTATATCACCCTCCCTGTAATTAGTGCTGTCATTATAGGTACAGGTTGGAGTTCATTACAGAAACTCCCTTATATATTCTTTCCAACCCAGGGCGCGTATCTGATTGAGGTTGAGGCAGAGGTTTCTTCCAATGCCAATATTGATGATGCTTGGAAGTATAGTCGAGCACTGGAAGAGATAATTTCTAAAGATGAAACTTCTGTTGCTCGCTGGTATGGCAGTATTGGTGCGCCCTACAGTTCTTTTATGATTAGCCTTGTTCCTGCATCGGATCGGAGTATTTCTGCTGATGAGATGGTTGAGAAGTGGCAGGCACAAGCCGATGAGTTGAATGGATTTGTTGATGTTGAGTTTGAAGTTGATGCGGGAGGGCCACCGAAGGGGCGACCTGTTGATCTTATGGTTGTGGGTGGTTCTGATCTTGATCGAGAGCGTATGGCGGATGATTTAGCCGTTTGGTTAGAAGATCGGGTAGGAATAAATAGGGTCTTTAGAGCCTCAGAAGATAGCCGCCCTGTCGTCGTTGCAGATATTAATTATGATTTACTGAACCGTTATGGTATCAGCGTGCTAGAGCTTGCTCGTACCTTAAGACTGGGTATTGATGGAGAGAGAATCAGTCGTGTCTTTGCAGGTGATGAAGAAGTCTATTATCGATTACTGTTAGAAGAAAATGATCGTAATTTGGAAGCATTGGAGAGCCTTGAAGTACGAGCTGATAATGGTCGAATGGTAAAGATCAGGGATCTCTTGCAGTGGGCTGAAAGTGAAACTGCAGCTGCAATTAAGCACTATAACGGTGAGCGTAGCATCAGGGTTTCTGCCGCGATTGATACCGATCTGACAGACCCTCTCAAGGTTGAATCTGATATTTGGACTCATTTTTCAGTTAATGACTATGGCAGTGTTCGATTGGTCAGTAATGGACAAGCCCAAGAAACGCGAGAAGCATTGAATGGCTTGTTAACAGCGTTAGGAATTGCACTTATCGCTATTTTGCTGGCGCTAATATTACTATTTGATTCTTTTTGGGAAAGCTTACTTATTATGAGTATTGTGCCCTTTGGTCTTGGGGCCAGTGCAACAGTACTTCACCTTCATGGTGAGCCCTTGAGCTTTTTTGCAATGGTAGGTGCTATTGGGCTCGTTGGGGTCATGGTCAACAACAGTCTTGTATTAGTCTGCCATTATCAACAGCAATTAAAAAACGGACTATTCGACAATATTGTTGATTTCACAGTGAGAGGAAGCATGTCACGGTTGAGGGCGGTTACCTTAACGACAGTAACCACTGTCGCAGGCCTTATTCCTTTAGCTTATGGTTTTGGTGGTTACGATAATTATATGGGGCCCATTGCTTTGGTGATGGGATGGGGGATTATGATTGCGTCATTGGTAACACTGATTTTTGTTCCTTGCCTGTATGCGGTGTATCTCAGTATCCGATTGGAAAAAGACCGTTAATGTTTCTCTCAAACGGTATAGTTTTTAGTTCGGTTACACTTTTTGATTCCCGGTTATTGTCTGGGAATCAAAAAGTATTGTGGATCGATTGTTTAGATCTGAGCTTTTCTGGCTGTAGAGGGCGTACTTTTTCTAAGATGATATACCCCTAAACCAATCACAAGCCCCCAAAATGCACTACCAATCCCAAGAATAGACACGCCAGAGACAGTAATCACAAACGTTAGTAAAGTGGCTTCTCGTGAATGTTCTTGGTGTAGTGCCGCTTGTAGGCTGCTGGCGATGGTGCCCAGCAGTGCTAACCCGGCAATGGCGACTATCAGCTCTTTTGGTAAAGTGGTGAGTAGACTCGCGATTGTAGCTGCAAATAATCCTGCCAATAGATAGAAGATACCCGCACTCACTGATGCTAGATAACGTTTTTTGGCATCAGGATCTGCCTCTTTCCCCATACAAATAGCGGCTGTAATGGCCGATAAGTTAAAAGCAAAACCGCCAAAGGGGGCTAAGATAATCCCCGTCAATCCTGTCCAGCTAATCAAGGGAGAGGCTGGTGCGGTATAGCCGTGGGCGCGAAGAGTGGCTAAACCGGGCATGTTTTGAGATGCCATCGTAACGATAAAAAGAGGCAGCCCGACGCCAATTAGACTGGAAAGGCTAAATTCAGGCCAGATAAATACAGGACTGGCCAACTGCCAATGGATAGTTCCCAGAGAAATGTCGCCTTGTATATTGGCAATCATTAACCCCATAAGTAAGGCGATGGGAACGGCATAACGAGGTAGGGATGTTTTAATCAATAAAAAGGTCAACAACATTAGACCTACCATGAGTAACTGGTTTTCCAAGGCGGTAAACAAGCCTAAACCAAAAGGCATCAAGACACCGGCTAACATAGCAGAGGCCAATGATGTAGGTATGAAGGTCATTAAGCGGTCAAACCAACCACTCATGCCGCAGAGTGTGATTAATACGGAGCTAAACATAAAAGCGCCAATGGCTTCGGCCATGCTGAGTCCCGATAGGCTAGTAACCAGTAATGCTGCTCCAGGCGTAGACCAAGCGGTAAGTACGGGCTGTCGATAGTGTAGAGATAAGCCAATACTGCTGATAGCCATACCGACACCCAGTGCCCATAACCATGAAATCAGTTCGGCATTTGTGGCTCCAGCAGCTTCCGCTGCCTGAAAGATAATAACCGTAGAACTGCTATAACCCACCAGCACGGTGATAAAGCCAGCAGATAAGTGTGATAAGCCTGGAATGCTTGTCATCATGCTTTTCTCCTTGTTCTTGCCCGCTGTTTTTATTTTGTGCGCTATAACGCACGGCGTGGGCAAAAAAATATTCAAAGGGATAGAGAGCGCCACAAATGATCACCTGCCAAGATATATTTACCCTTCAGGTAAGCATTTTGTCTGTGCGCTATAACGTACGATATGGGCAATGCTAACTCTGTATGTTATAACGCACAAGTATTTTCTATTCCCCGGTTGATTGTTATAGGGTTATCAATGCAGGAACTTAACCAGTATCTTTCTCAAAGCTTAAAACGAATTCGTAGCGAAAATGGCTGGAGTTTGGATCAAACGTCGAAAAAAACCGGTGTCAGCAAAGCCATGTTAGGGCAAATTGAACGAGGGGAGTCCAGTCCCACTCTGGCCACTTTGTGGAAAATTGCCACAGGGTTTAATATCTCTTTATCGGTTTTAACAGATCCTCCGGTGACTCAACTGCAAGGAGTCGTGAAGCGTTCTGCTGAAGCGCTCAGACGACAAACCACTCAGGATCAGATGCTGGTAGCCTCCTTATTCCCTTATGAAGAAGCCTTTGGTTTTGAGATGTTTGAACTCACTCTCTTACCGGGGTATGAACGTTATTCCGAGCCTCACGAAGCTGGTGTCACTGAGCATGTGATTGTTCTAAGTGGTGAAATGGAGTTATTAACTAATGGTCAGTGGTTACCATTAAAAAAAGGCGATGCAGTACGTTTTGCTGCTGATCAGCCGCATGGTTATCGTAACCTTACGGATCAACCTGCAGTGATTCATGATGTGATTCATTATCAGCATGATAAATCGGCAGAAAGTTAAGCTGCTGAGTAATGTGCTGAGACTTTTTATTAGCGGACAAGAGGCTATAACTTTTTTATCCGCAAAGGTAAAAAGGCAACCCGAAGGTTGCCTCATTAGTTGGTACTTAGCGCTGCGTTATAGGTTGTTTAACCCCGCTTTTTACTTACCTGCTGCTTGCCCTTGCTAGAAGGTTTTCGGTTGCCGGGTTTACCTGTTGGCTTGGCATTAGTTGCCGCTTTTTTAGCAGATGGTTTTGCTTTCTTTGATGCCTGTTTTTTACTGGCAGGTTTCATACCGGTACCCGACTTATTCAGTTTTGGTCGGTTTGTGGTATGAGACGCACCGGTCTGCTGACCAGGACGAGCCTTACGTGGGCTGCGTGGGTTCACTGGGTCTTTGTCTTCACCGGGCACTAGTTTGTTTTTGCCATCACCAATCAGATCTGTACGGCCCATATCTTTTAGGGTTTGACGCAGAGCAGGCCAGTTTTTTGGATCGTGGTAACGCAGGAAGCCTTTTTGCACACGACGCTGTTCGTAGTCTTTGGCGGTGTACAGTTTTTCACTCTTATAGGTCACCTGCTTCAGCGGGTTTTTATCCGAGTGGTACATAGCCGTGGCCAGAGACATAGGCGACGGATAGAAGGTTTGCACCTGATCTGGGCGGAAGTCATTGGTTTTTAACCACATGGCCAGATTCAGCATGTCTTCATCTTCACTGCCTGGGTGGGCAGCAATAAAGTATGGAATTAAGTACTGTTTCTTACCGGCTTCTTTTGAGTATTTATCGAACATACGCTTAAAGTTGTCGTAAGTCCCCATACCCGGTTTCATCATTTTGTCCAGAGTGCCTTTTTCAGAGTGCTCTGGAGCAATTTTCAGATAACCGCCTACATGGTGAGTTACCAATTCTTTAACGTATTCAGGGTCTTCTACCGCTAGGTCGTATCGTAGACCAGAAGCAATAGACACCGTATGTACACCATCAATGGCCCGTGTCTTGCGATACAACTGAGTGGTCGGACTATGATCTGTATTCAGATTGGTACAGATAGTCGGGAAAACACAAGACAGTTTACGACAAGAGGCCTGAATATCCGGGTCATTACAGTTCAGGTGATACATATTAGAGGTTGGACCGCCCAGATCAGAAATATGACCGGTAAAGGCAGGCAGCTTCTCTTTAATATCTTCGATCTCATTAATAATGGATTCATGAGAACGACTCTGAATAATACGCCCTTCGTGTTCTGTAATAGAACAGAAGGTACAACCGCCAAAACAACCGCGCATGATATTAATGGAAAAACGAATCATCTCGTAGGCGGGAATCTTCGCCCCTTGATATTTCGGGTGTGGCACACGCTGGTATGCAAAGCCAAAGACACCGTCCATCTCTTCTGTTTCCAGAGGAATCGGTGGTGGGTTTACCCAGATCTCTTTTTTGCCGTGTTTTTGAATCAGTGCACGGGCATTGTGCGGGTTAGACTCTAAGTGCAACACACGAGAAGCGTGGGCATACAAGGTTGGGTCTTTATTAACCTTCTCAAAAGAGGGCAGGCGCACATAGATCTTATCGGTATTAAGCTTTTCTTTACCCTTTAATGGCGCGGGAATCACACGGATAGGCATAACATCCGGGTCTTCCTCTTCACCATCTTGGCATTTGCCTTCGGGAATATATTCATAGGGGCTTGGAATCTGATCGATCTTGCCCGGCCAATCCACACGGCTGGAGTCGATCTCGATATAACCACCGGGAGGTGTATCACGAATAACAGTAGTACCGCGAATATCCGTCAGACTTTCCAGAGGTTCACCGGCCGCCATTTTCTGAGTCAGCTCAATAATGGCCCGTTCGGCGTTACCATAAAGCAGGATGTCCGCAGTGGAGTCGATCAATACGGAACGACGAACCTCATTGCTCCAATAATCGTACTGGGCGATACGGCGTAAGCTCGCTTCGATACCGCCAATAACCACGGGCACATCAGAATAGGCTTGCTTACAACGTTGGGAATAACCAATTACTGCGCGATCCGGACGTTTGCCTCCTTCACCATGAGGCGTGTAAGCATCATCATTACGTACTTTAAGATCCGCAGTATAACGGTTGATCAGCGAGTCCATATTGCCCGCAGTGACACCGAAGTAGAAATTAGGCTTGCCCAGACGCATAAAGTCGTCAGGGCTGCGCCAATCCGGCTGATCGATAATGCCGACACGGAATCCTTGAGCTTCCAGCAAGCGGCCCATAACGGCCATACCAAAACTCGGATGATCCACGTAGGCGTCACCGGTCACGATAATCACATCACAGCTGTCCCAGCCCAGTTGATCCATCTCTTCCCGCGAGGTGGGTAGAAAAGAAGCTGTTCCATAACATTCCGCCCAATATAGAGGGTAGGAAAACAGATCGGGTGCAGTTTTATGTTTGCTGGTCATCGCGCTCATACGTATCGGTATCTAGTCAGGCTAATCGGCAGAAGCAGGGAGCCATTGAAATGAAAAAACTTATGGGCTCAGGCTAAGAAATATAGCCGGTCTGCGTTGAATCGCGCATTGTCCCAGAAAAACAGTCAGGAATACAGATCTTCTGTACAGTCTTTGAACAACACTTGGGTAATATTGCCTAACTTTCTTAAGTTGAAACTATTAACTTCTACAAAAGCTGAACATAAGGCTATACAGCATCAAATATTTGCTATATATTTGCGCCAGCTAGAAAAGAAGTCTGTTGTTTTATTCTACATTTCGTTGTTTTATTCGTAATTCCTCGTCCTGCAGTATTTAAAACCAAGTCTAGATTTTTTTGCGACAACGCCTCTTGGGGCAAACTTATATACAAATTTACAGGATATTATTATGTCTAATACAACAACTGGTACAGTTAAGTGGTTCAACGAAGCTAAAGGTTTTGGTTTTATTGAGCAAGAGTCTGGTCCTGACGTTTTTGCACACTTCAGTGCAATCACTGGTTCTGGCTTCAAGACGCTGACCGAAGGTCAACGCGTAGAATTCACAGTTACTGATGGTCAGAAAGGTCCTCAGGCTGAGAACATCACTGCTCTGTAATAGCGGTCATGTTTGAAAAGAGGGCAATCCTTTCGGGGATTGCCCTTTTTTATTGTCTGAAATAAACCGTTGAGTAGATAGAAACATCTCAATATCAACAAAAAACCAATGCTTATAACGTAAAATGCCTGAGGCCTTTCAGCCCCAGACATTTAGCTTTGTACCTTAATGTTAAGATATTAGAAATAAGGTTATAGATTTCAAGGCGGTAGAGCTAAGACTACAAGTTGTAACCTATGACTGCGGAATCAAGATTCAGAACTGTCCCTTGTCCACGAGTTTTAGCCAGACAGGGTTGGTAAACGCTTTGTTTTCCTTGCTGTCTTCTACCACAAGTCCAATCCAGCCCGATTTCTGCGGCACATCAAAGCTTACCGTTGCTTCATCTCCTGATAATGCTTTTTCGGTAATAACACCTGAATTACCAATCAACTGTACCGACTTAAGGCCATTAACGGACAATAGATCAAAGCTGACAGTTTTGGGTTGCCCTTCTGCTAGTTTAAGCGTATCACCAAACATCACATTTTTCGGATAGATGACTGGGCCAAATGAAGCATAAGCCCGGCCATTTTTCATGGCTTGGGCAAAGCCTGCGGCATCCGGTTTGCTGCCAGTAAAGACAAACATACGGTTATGACCGCTGGTTTCGTTCCAAACATCATGGGTATCAGAGCCTGCGGTGTAGTAGTAAGGCAGCCCTTGCGACCAGAGGGTGCGTGCTTTCTCTACTGCTTTTTTGTAATCCACCTCAGAGTTAATCTCAATCAGATCAATACTTGGATTAAATCCACCGGGAGCAGTTCCTTTTTCTAGACTACTTAGGTAACCATAAGGGATATAGGGATGGTTAGAGGCAACGACCGTGGCACCCATCCGACGGGCATCCTTGATGATGTTATGAATATCATCCGTACCAGGATCAACACTCAACTGGGCGCCAATATCCAGTGGGAAAGGATTAAAGTGCCCCCAAGATGGTGAAACTTCCATGGATGGGATAAAAGGCACGCCACGTTTATCCGATAGCTTTTTAATGGCCATATGATTTTTAGTGGAGTCATGGTCACTGACAAACGTAACGTTCAAGCCAGCAGCCAACTGAGAGCGCACCAAATATTCCGGTGGTGTGGAGCCTTCCAATACATTGGCATGGTGATGTAAATCTCCGGCATACCAACCTTGTTGAGTGGGATAAGTCCGTACCTGCACATCACTGGTCAGCTGAGTGGTTTTGTTTGGAATAATCGTTGCATCCATTAGCACAGGTTTTGCTAAGAAATTACCTCCAGCAGATACCTTCAGTTGATAATCACCGGGTGCCAAAGTGAAGCGAGCTTGACCAACCTTATCCAATTCGGTGAAAAAGGTTTTTGAACCGAAGAACTCAATAAGGGGTTTATTGCCTTTTTCGATCTGAATCTTGGCATCTAGTGCATTGCCAATTTTGGCATCGGCCACCTGAATGCTGACCTCGCCCGGTGCTTTAAGATCATTAAACGATAATGACTGGGTTTTGTTGTTTTTAATGCTGATAGAACGTTTTTTACTATCTGAATAACCCTTACCCGCAGCATAAACTTGATAATCACCTACCGGTAAATCCAGATTATATTGACCGTTCTCACCGATTACCCAGATATAGGGCGCTCCGTTTTTCAGTACAACGACAGCAGGTTCTGTTACGGACTTACCATCAATGGTTTTTACCGAACCGGATAATGAGCCCGATTTTAGGTTTTTGCGCTCAATTTCAGCGGAGACGACTGGCGAAATGTCACCGCTAGCCAAGATTTGATAATCCCCTTCAAAGGTAACGCTTTGAGATTTTTTCAGACTGTGTTTTTTGTACAGATCACGGGATTTGTATTTTAGTTCGGTGAAATAAGGGGCATGCAGTGCAATGGCCCAGTCAGAATCATAACCTACAAAGCGGTCTGCCATAGGCTTATCAACGACAGCCTCTTTTTTACCGGCATAACCTGGCACTGCAAATTTATAACCACCGTCCGGCCAGAGTGTGTAACCGGATAGTAAGTCCGTTAGTGCCTCACCCTCATTTGTCATAGTGGTTGTGACATGAATCCGATCTGATCCATCCTTCAGGCTGTAGGTGGTGCTAATCACGACCTTGCCAAAATCACGGGTGACCTTAACGATAGCCTCGTCAGGGCTGTCTTTTATGATATCGACATTTTGATAGGTATTGGGCCAGCTGGACCAGTTGTTGGGAATAAAGTCTGCAAAAGCGACCCTGTCATTACTGAGTGAACCGTCTGCCTTTACATTGGCAATATCGATAATACAGCCACGGGCCACACCCCAAGGTGGAGCAGAGCCAATGGCCAGAGAGAATGCCAACTTATCATTTTTGATAGTGATGTCTTTATCCGACAGGGCATTACCCGCCGGAATAATCGTTTTACCTTGGCTGATGGAAACGGTGGCGTAGCTTTGAGAGGTCATTCCAAAGGTTGAAGCCAGCATAACCGCACTGGCAATCATCGTCTTGCGATACCCATTCATCGTGTCTATCCCTTGTATATCAAGTGGTTTTTATTTTTCTTTAAATGAACGTTTAATGAAAAATCAGCCTACGTTGAGATCTGAGATGTGTCAAAAAAGTGAAATATTGTTCTTATAAACCGTTTTAAACGCTAAGCATTAGGGATAAAAATAACGAAATTTCTCTGCAATAACCGTCGCTTATGCATAAAGTATCGATCGCTGATATTGCTTGAAAGGAATGAAATAAAGTCGTAATCGGGCAGGTTTTATTGGGAAATCGAGTCGTTTATGGCTATAAAAATGTCGTAAATTGACCAAGGAAAATGAGTCGCTTCAGAGAAAAATAAGCAAAAAGGAGCTGTTTGGAAAACGGAGAAAACGATACTTTTGATTGGAGAGGCTATAATTAATCTCTAATGGCAGTCGCTCTATCAACCGTAAATCTATCAGGGAGAGTCTGATGATTAATAATATCCATTATCTGACCCGACCTATGTTTATCAGCACGCTCAGCAATCTACCTGCCGTAACCCCTGTTGCGCCGATCAAAGCTGTTTCGGTTATTGAATCCGTCGATGAAGAGCTTACCAGCCAGTTGCAGCAGAACCCTGTCATTATTCAGCTACAGATCTACCAAGGGTTGAAAAATAGTGTTGTCACGGAAGATCCCTCAGTATTACAAACGCGCTCCGTTGAGAAAATAGAGCAAGGTTCCCAAGCTTCTATTCGCCAAAGCGATAAAACTCAACCCATGCCAGAAGAGGATAAACCTTTACCCCTCTATGATAAAAATGGGCAAGAAAGCAGTGTATCTTTGGGAGTGAGTAACGGCTTATCCATTGTGATTTAAGCCGGGAAAGCAAATAGAGAGAGTCTTCCCTTTCAGTTTTATAAGAAGACCCTGACTATCTACTTTTCACTTTATAATGGACGCTTTATTTAGCGTTGATCAATAGCCTGATAGTTACGAGGGGCCGCACCTTGATATAACTGTCGAGGGCGACCAATAACCTGATCCTTATCTCCTAGCATCTCCTGCCACTGGGCTATCCAACCAACACTACGAGCCATGGCGAACATAACTGTGAACATATTAATGGGAATACCCATGGCGCTTTCAATAATACCGGAGTAGAAATCGACGTTAGGGTAGAGCTTTTTCTTCACAAAATACTCATCTTCCAGAGCGATACGCTCAAGTTCCATAGCCAGTTTAAACAACGGGTCATCATGGCGATCCAGTGCATCCAATACGTTTTGGGCTTCTTTACGCAAGACTTTGGCTCGTGGATCATGGTTACGATAAACCCTATGACCAAAACCCATTAAACGGAATGGATCGTTTGGATCTCGGGCGCGTTTGATAAATTCTGGTATACGCTCAACACTGCCAATTTCATTCAGCATATTTAATACGGCTTCATTGGCACCTCCATGTAGAGGCCCCCAAAGTGCACCAATACCAGCAGAAATTGCAGCAAAAGGATTTGCTCCCGTAGAACCTGCAAGACGGACGGTAGAGGTTGAAGCATTCTGCTCGTGATCCGCATGTAATATAAGAATTTTCTCTAGGGCACTGGTCACCACAGGATTAACCTGATACTCCTCACAAGGTACAGCGAACAGCATTTTAAGTAGATTATCTGTGTAGCCTAAGCGGTTGTCAGGATAGATAAAGGGTTGGCCCTGATTATGTTTATAACAGGCCGCAGCGATAGTGGGGATCTTAGCCAGAAGGCGAACCGCAGACATCTGTTGATCCTTGGGGTCATAGATATTCAAATCATCGTGATAGAAGGCTGATAGCGCACCGACAACACCTACCATAATCGCCATAGGATGAGCATCACTACGAAAACCATGGTAGAAATCCAACAGTTGTTCGTGAACCATGGTATGTCGGCCGATCTGTGCGTTAAATTCATTTAATTGCTGAAGGTTGGGTAATTCTCCGTTTATTAGCAGGTAGGCGGTTTCAGTAAAGGTGCTATGTTCGGCTAATTGTTCGATCGGATAGCCACGGTAAAGCAGAATGCCTTTGTCACCATCAATAAAGGTGATACGACTCGTGCAGGACGCTGTAGACTTAAAACCTGGATCTAGAGTGAAAAGACCAAGTTCGCCATATACACCCCGGATATCGACTACGGGTGGTCCAGCAACGCCTTGCTGAATGGGCAGTTCGATGGATCGGCCGGTGCGGTTGTCAGTAAGAGTAAGGGTTTGCTGAGACATTATTTCCTCCTTTCGGATTCAGTCTCGATCAGGTGCAAATCCCTCTGCTGTAGAGTAGAACATATTGATCATGCTTATCTGGTATTTTTTAAGTATAGAGAAGTTGATCAAATGAGCCGGACTTTACGAGCGCTAGCTCTGGGGTGAGCTAGAGTGGAGTTTGCCAAATCAACCCGTAAAGGTTTGGCTATTCTCATTTTTCTTCCTGATCTACTAAGGAAGATATCTCTCAGTTTGGGGTTATCGAGCTGAGATATGCTGCAATATCGACGATATCACTGTCTGATAAATTATTAACAACGGGTCGCATAAGTCCTGTTTTTCCCTCTTTTCGGCTACCTGATTTAAGCCCATGTAATTGACGCACCGTATATATACCAAAATTACCGACAATATTAGGCGCAAGCTCCGTTCCTGATAAGTTTGAACCATGGCATCCGGCACCGGCCAATGTTTTCCCTGCTCCAGTTTCGACAAGGCTTTTCCCGCGACTGATACTGCCTTCAGGGACATAACTGATAAAGGTTTTATAGGGAGCACGTTTGAGCATTTCATCAAGTCTTTGAGCCACTTCGATAATTCGCCCTGCAATGGGTTCAAACTCATTTTCTGATGCTACTTTTCTCATCCTTGTATTATATCTTTGTCCCCGGTATCGCGACTAAAAAGAGTGAAAGGGCTAGGCTGTTGCTTATAAGGGGATACTTTGAAATATCAGGGAACACTCTTTCTTTCCTCAAAACTAAGAATGTCGATTCTGAGTTTTAATAGGTAAAAAATTGTCAATTTTAAAGAGTAGAGATCTTTGATAAGTATTGTTCGTTTAAGAATAGAGGCCTACAGTTAAAAGAGCTATATGATTCAGGAATGTCGATGAATGTTTTAACGCTGTTGGTTTTAGTCGTTGGATTACTTTTGCACCCCATTCAATCCGATGCATCAGATGAACTGGTGTTTTCCACATTGTCCCGTGGGAGTTCGGAAAAGGATCTGATCAGTGAAGAGCGGCTAAGAAGAGCCTATTCGCAATTAGGTAAAACGATTCGAGTTGAAGCTTACCCAGGACTTAGGGCTCTTCTACTGGCCAATAAAGGAGAAACTGACGGAGAGCTTAGGCGTTCGATGATTGATCACCAGCAATACCCCAATCTGATACGTATTCCTGCTCCTGTAAACTACCTGAATCTTTGTGCATTTTCAGTACAAAAACAGACGGAATTTAACGGTAGAAATGATCTTGGTAAATATAATGTAGGGGTTGTTCGAGGGGGGCGGCAGTCGGAAAAATTAGGCAAAGAAGCGTCCTCTATGCGATTGGTTTCCACTATCGAGCAATTGTTATTAATGTTGGAGGCATACCGAATACAGCTTGGAATTGGTAACTGTGAGATACTGAACCGGCTGCAAGCATCATCGAAAACATCTTTTCATATCTATTCACCAGCCTTGAAGCGTATACCTCTATATCACTATTTGAATAAGAAACATTCGAATCTTGTCGGGCCATTAACCCGAGCACTATCAGATTTAGAGAAAGATGCTCCATACAGTGATTCATCAGATACTCTTTAAACCCTCAAGATAAGTCTTTTTCTATAAAAGACCGGTAACGGGAGCCAATTTAAAGCAACAAGAGTACACTAGCCGCCTTTTTTGATAACCCTATTTATTACATTAAAAGGCAGTTTGCTATGAAAATTCATCGTATTAATCCAAGTAAACGCTGGTCTGATGCCACTGTTTTTAATGGTATCGCTCACTTTGTTGAAGTGGCTGAGTCTGACTGTAAAGCAGATATCACCGGACAAGTTGAGCAAATTTTTGAACAAGCTGAAGCTTCTTTGGCGACAGTGGATAGTGATAAATCTCGTATTCTATCTGTCACCATCTATCTGACCGATTTTTCCAATATGGAAGCGATGAATACCGCTTGGGATGCTTGGTTCCCAGAAGACTCAGCTCCTAGCCGTGCTTGTGTAAAAGCGGAGTTGGCTAATCCAGATCTTTTGGTAGAGATGGCATTTGTGGTTGCTGCAGGCGAGAAGTTTCTTTAAGCCATAGGTTGTTATGATGACCGGGTATTATCAATAATATCCGGTTTTGCTTGTTAGCTAAGAGCTTGCGGCCTTTCCGGTGACAGGGGATAATCGGATCAAATCCGCAATGATTTGGCTATGGTAATGAAAGAAAAGTATATCAACCTGTTTACCGATTTTGGCTTTAAAAAGGCCTTCGGCGAAGAGACGAGCAAGGAGCACCTGATAAGCTTTCTAAATACCCTGTTGCCTCAACGCCATCAGATCAAAGAACTACAGTTCAGTCAGAATGAGCATCAAGGTGCCACGGCCCTGGATCGCAAAGCGATTTTTGATTTAAATTGTGTTAGCTCAACAGGCGAGTTTTTTATTGTTGAACTACAAAAAGCCAAACAAAACTTTTTTAAAGATCGCAGTGTTTTTTACGCAACCTTTCCAATCCAGCAGCAAGCTCAGCGTGGGGATTGGAACTTCAAACTATCAGCGGTATATACCATCGGTATTCTGGACTTTATCTTTGATGATGAAGAGAAAGCGACCAATCAAGATATCGTGCATCAGGTGCAGCTTAAAAATCAGAGCAATCAGGTTTTTTATGACAAACTGACCTTTATCTACCTGACGTTACCTAATTTCATTAAAACAGAAGATGAACTGGAAACATTACAAGATAAGTGGTTTTTCCTATTTCGACATCTGCATGAACTAGACGAAATCCCCCCGCGTCTACGAGAACGTGTATTTTTAAGTCTGTTTGAAAAAGCCAGCATTTCTCGTTTTCAGCCAGAAGAACGACAGGCCTATGAATCCAGTTTGAAATATTATAGAGACTTGAAAAACGTTATTGATACTGCTCGGGATGAGGGCCGAGAAGAAGGGCGTGAGCAAGGCCTAGAAGAAGGTCAGGAAATAGGCTATCAAAAAGCCAAGGCTGAAGCAGAAGAAAAAATCATTAAAAGCGTATCAAAAATGTTGGATATCGGCATGACTGTTGGGAATATTGCAGATCTTTTAGCCTTATCGGTAACTCAAGTGCAAAAGATTAAAGATCAGCACCTAAAATAATGCTATTTATGAATACCATAAAAAATAGATTGGCGTAATAGCGTCAATATTCCATCTATATGCGCTTAACTTCTTAAAAATATGGGCTATGTTAGAAGCTCAGGTGTCTTTCTCAAGGAGTCTGGTGGCGTAAGATCGGTACAACAGATTGATCTAGCCGTATGAGTTGATTGATTTGAATAGCTGAGCATGACCGGATACTAAAATAGTCTCCGGTCTTTTTGCTTGTTAAGTAACGGTAGTTAACCCGTTCAAAACCGAACGTTTATAAGTCTACAATTCATTATTGAGCTTTTTATAACCTTCTACTAAGGCATGGTTAGCCGATACAACCGACTCGGAAAAAGAGGAATACTCGGGAGGAACAGGAGCGATACTGTTCAGATCAAAACCTGGGCCTATATTGCTCATCGGCGGTACATGGAATTTATCCGGTAGGTCTAGACCATCGACCACACAATTATGACGGATCACGCAACCTGAACTAATATGAGCGCGGAAGATCACGGTATTGAAACCGATAAAAACATCATCTCCCACTTCGCAAGGGCCGTGTACGATAGATCGATGGGCAATTGAAGAGCGTTCACCGATAGTGACTGCTGCACCTGCCTTAGAATGAATGACCACACCATCCTGAATATTGGAATCCTGTTTAATAACGATGGGTTCCATGTGACCGCTCTCATCGACTTCATCAGCACGAATCACGGCATAAGGGCCGACAAAGACATTGTCTTCGATAATGACATGGCCACAAATAATAGCGGTAGGATCAACAAAGGCATTCGCTGAGACTTGAGGATAGTGGCCCGAAGGATTTCTTCTTAGCATGTTTTTTCCTGGTGATATCGTCAGGTTAACGACACGATTCTGGGTTAACGGCTTAGCTCTGAATTAACGGTTAAAGTACAAAGCCATAGCAGCAGATGGATCGTGTTTTAGGTTTTCACCGTCAAATACTTGTTGGCCATTCACCCAGGTACTTAGAATACGACTGGAGAAACGATGGCCATCAAACGGTGTCCAGCGACAGCGATAACGAGTATTGCTGTGACTGACAGGTGTACTCTGTTTGGGATCAACCAATACCAGATCAGCAAAATAACCTTCACGGATAAACCCCCGCTGTTGCACACCATAACGAATGGCCGGGTTATGGGCGGTTTTTTCCACGACCTGCTCGATGGTTAAATGCTTTTTGGCCACCTGATCCAACAGGCTAAGCAGAGCATGTTCCACCAGAGGCAGGCCTGCAGGGGCTTCAGAGTATGTACGTTGTTTCTCTTCCCAGGTATGAGGGGCATGATCCGTAGCGACAATATCGATCTGGTTATTATGCAATGCCTTCAGCAAGGCATCACGATCACTGGCGGATTTAATGGCCGGATTGCACTTAATTTGGTTACCTAGCCGGGTGTAATCTTCATCACTGAACCAAAGATGGTGCACACAGGCTTCTGCTGTAATGCGTTTACCCGCAGTGGGGCCAGCTTGAAACAAGCTCAGTTCTTTCGCTGTGGTGATATGCAGGACATGCAGCTGGCTATCGAATTTACGGGCCAGTTCTACAGCGTAAGAGGAACTGGCATAACAGGCTTCTGTGTCACGAATAATGGGATGGTCTGTAATCTTTAGCGCGAGATTATCCCGAATAAAGGGTTGCAGATTATCTTGAATAACGGGGCCGCTTTCACAGTGAGTGGCAATCAGTACAGGGCTTTCCCGAAAGATAGCTTCCAGAGCGACCGGATTTTCCACTAGTAGATTACCGGTAGAGGCACCCATAAACACCTTAACACCACAGACTAAACTGGGATCTAACGCCTTAATCTGATCCAGATTATCTTCTGTAGCACCAAGATAAAAAGCATAATTCGCATAAGAGCTTTTATTGGCAATGGAATATTTGTACTCAAGGGCCTCTTGGGTGGTGGTGGCTGGGGATACATTGGGCATTTCCATATAGCTGGTGATACCACCGGCAACCGCAGCAGCAGATTCACTGGCGATATTGCCCTTGTACTCTAAACCCGGTTCACGAAAGTGAACCTGATCATCAATCATACCGGGCAGTAACCAACAGCCTTCAGCATCAATAATCGGCTCATTTCCCTGAGCGGATAGATCATAGCTTATCTGATCAATTCGGCTCTGTTTAATACGTATGTCTGTTTCCTGGAGAGTGCCTTCATTGACGATGATGGCGTTTTTAATCAAGGTGCCTGACATTGGATAGACCTGATGATGTGGTGTAGTAGGGTTATCTCTCTAAAATGTTATATTATAACATTTTAGAGAAAAGGCAATATTCACTCACCATATCGATAGATCTGTCATCCGGCTGGGGAGACTTCGTGCAGGGACTTACAAGGGGCTAACGCTCGGCTCTCTTGAGTCAGCCACGTCTAAAGGCTTTAAGCTATTAATGGCTTTAAACCAAGAGTACATCGGCGGCACACCTTCATTATCCACATTGGGCGCATAACGTCCGGCTTCCAGATCATCCTCACAAATCGTACGCATCTCGACACTGAAGCGGGTACGTGTGGTGGTATTAATCGCACTGGCATGTAGATGAGCACTGGCAAAATTAAGCACATCACCGGGATGGAGCATAATCTGTCTCGCACCACCTTCATCAACAGTTTCAGTCGGCCCCGGTGCGGATGGATAATCCACGGCTCGTTCAGGAGCACCTTGTTGTCTGGATGCCAGATAATCAGAGAAACGCCATTGCGCCGTATTATTGGCCAAAGGTTGATGCCAATAATCGGGATAGAAGGTAATACTGCGCTGTGCTTCCAGTGTATACAAAGGCGCCCACCAGTTTTGCTGGCAATGGATATTACTGCCCCAGCTGTCTCTATGATGACCGATCGCCGCCCTATGGGCACCATCGTGACTATTGGCAAACGGCACAATACGCATGGGGAAGTGATCGTAATAGGTACCGTCGATATTCACACCACACTGTTTTAGCACCTCAAAAAACAATGTACGAATACGAGCATCTTTACGGAATGCTGTTTGCACCTGCCCAGTCCGATTGAGAAACTCATCTCGATCAAAGTGATACTGAGCGGTATCAGGCTCCAGCCCATCCAATGCTGCTTTTAGCTGAAGATCAGCCTGTTCAATCAACTCCAACATAGCCGGAATTTGGCGATAGATAAGCAGCTCACCACTGAACAGCCGCTCCGACCGCTCCTGATCACTGATTGGCTGGGTTAAATAGGATAATTTCATACGGATTACAGATTGCCCGTTTAAGATTGTTTTTTGATAAGGCTACTGTATCTGATTTAGTAGAGGGTTACCTAAAAAAATTATCAACATGATTAAATAAATTTAAAGCTATCAATATATTATATTTAAAAGATACTTCTCTTATTATATATGTAATAAGCTGTAATATTATTTTTAATAATTTAGATTTAAAGTTTAAATTCAATCAATTATACAGATGAAAATCATGCCACGTATTATTTGATAATAGTGCATGCATATGAGTATAAAAATAAATTAGGAGCACATACTGATGGGAATCTCAGAGGAAATAACCAAACTAGCACCAGGATTCGACGGTATATATGTCGCCGAAGGGCTTCTGGATATGGAAGGTTTTCTTTTTTATCATATCGGATGCTTATTTATTGTTGACGATATTGAAAACCCAACTTTACGCTTACATGCTGAAGGTGTAGGTGACGATTTTGACCTCAGCGTCTGTGAAATGGAG
>JAKZRG010000088.1:0-6282 GCA_047518265.1 Oceanospirillum sp. | reverse complement strand
GTCGTAGGTATCTCTGGGACCACGGTCCTCTACCTCGGTATCAGTAGCCTGAGCTGTTACATCTTGTTGTAACTCTTGAGTGCCGCCAGATAAGTCTCCTCTTCTTCGGATAACATCTGATCGAACAAATTGTCCTGAGTCTCCTCCGTTAATGCTTCTGTAAATTGCGTTGGCTCCTGCTGCATAGTCAGGGGCCTCGCCTTTTTGTCTGCTTCCATTTGATTCATGTATTAGTTTTTCGTAGTACCATAAGATAGCTTGTGCTTCCGCAGGTGTAAAGTTTGTATTATTTCTTTTATTGAAATCATCAAGTGCCTCCTTCATTACGGCCCGAATAAACCGTCTATGAGTGCCGCTTGCTGGGGCTTCCATCAACTTGAACCCATCAGACACTTTAACCATTCCGTTTATCGCAAGTCTTACCTCGTTCTCAACTGAACTTAAACCCTGACGATTTGCCTTAAGGGCAAAGTAAGTAGCAATACGTTTGATTTGATTCGCATTGATAGCCTTGCCGAATTTTGGCAAAACCTTGAGTCCCTTGAGCGTCTTAAATAAATTAGATCCTGGATCGGCAATCAAAGAGTCAATGGCCTCAATCAATCTTTGTTTGGGTTTTTGTATATCCACCTTGACCAATTGATCGCCCATCGTCCTTCCAAACGTGCGCATAAACCATCGGTCCATTGTAGTTGTATCAAAGTTGCCACTTAAGTTATTAAAGAAACTGCCAAGCTTAGGACCCAAAAATAAAGAGTAAGGAACAACTTCTGTAACCAGTTCCCCGTTCGTCATGTCCTTGGCTTGTTTCTTTGTGAAGCCAAACCTAGATTGTAATTCTTTTCTGAGTTCGCTCACTGGACCTACCTTACTCATGAAAGCCTCTAGGTCCTTCCATCCCACTTTTGCTATCAAAACATCAACAAGTCGGAGGTGCTCAAGGATAGTTTCCTCTCTTGTTCCTTGTGTAGATTTCTGATCCAGCGTCCCTGTCCGTTTCCAGTCCTGATATATTCTAAAGCTTTCTGCTGTCTGATCACTTACCTCATTGCCGTTTGATGTAACAGCAAGAAGTGTCTTCATAATAAATTGATCTTCGGGCTTTGATAAATCAGGATCAAGCTCCTGAAATATTTTCATCGCCATGTTCAACCTTGATGAATACCAAGCCTCAAACTTGGGAAACTGAATGAATGACTTATCTAGTACCTTAGATATTTTTTCAGCGGCCTTCTTCACCGTGCTCTTGTAAACTCTCTCTGATACTTTTAATGCTCCAGTTGTTTTAAATAACTTTTTGAAGTCAATTATACCAGTCTTCAAAGCAAAACGCTTGGCTATAGATCTAACCTTTCCGCCCTCTGCTGGATCAGTATCTACTGGATCTACAAGTTTTGTAACAGTTGAGTCAACTACATCTACCTGATTCTTTGAACTGACCTTATCTAATGGTGCCGCCTCAGCCACTACGTCTTTCTTTAAAGAAACAGATATAGGAGAACCTTTACCTTTGTATTGGCCCTTCATCTGAGCACGAACCTCTGCGCCCATTGTATTGATCTCTGCGTCAGAGTATCCAGAGTCCTTCAGGAGATTACGGTACTGTTGTCTTTTGCGTGTAGCTGGATCAGACTTTGTTTTAGTAGTTGCACTGTATGAAGCTCGCTCAAGATCAGAAGCAAAGGTTATGTTTTGAGTTTGTGCATACCCAGGCTTGCCCTTCTTTAAATTCTGGGGAAGGCTAAAGCTTCGTGCCTCTGGTGCCTGCTCTGTAGCAGGTACAACCTGCGGTACAACCTCAGGGAGGACTTGCTCTGCGGGTGCTTGCTCTGGGGTAGGTTGCCCTTCCAACCTTCTATCAAACTCCTCTGGAGTGAGGGTAGGCATTGAATCTTGATCAACAACTGGTGGCCTATTTATGTTTGACTGATCAATTAAAGAAGCCTCTGGCTGCACAGGTACTTGCTCCTGTGTAGGATCAGGTGCTTGGTCAGGTAGGTCTAGCTCTTGTTCAGGGCCAACAGGCACAGGTGAACTGACTGTATCAATTTGCATTGGGTACGTTGTATCGTACCGACCAGCTAGCTCTGCTTCGACTGCTGCCCTTGGATCTTGGCCAGGATCAATGGCCAATGATACCGTCTTTACGGGACCATCAATTGGCTTGTAGGTTACTGTCACCGCATCGGGGATAGTAAGCTCTGATCTTTCTTGAACTGGTTTCTTTAAGTCTGCCTTTGTTCCGCCTGATGGTGCACCTCCAATAAGTTGTACCCCTCCGCTAACCGTACCACCTACAATAGCACCTACGCCAAACTCTAAAGCACGCTTCCGCAGTACGTCCATTGACACAAGCTCACGGTCTTCGTCGTAAAGTAAAGATGCAATGGTATCAAGCGACTGCCCTTGCAGTGCTTCGTTTCCGCCTTCTGCTAATGAGGATTCCCCCGTTTGACGAAGTGCACTCTTTTGTTTTTCAATAGCTTTCTTTAGAGCCTTATTAGATACGCCACCTTTTTGAAGTTGTCTCAAGATCGGACGCATTATCTTACCTAATGCTGCTGTCTCAAGTGCAGTACCAATTGCAGTCTGAGCAAGCATACCAACAAGAGCTTGATCCTTTTCATTTGCATCAAAGTCCGTGTATCCTTTTTGAAGCGTCTGCTCCATATCGCCAAGAAACTCAGATGACATTTGACCACCTGTAGTAAGAGCCGCTGCACCTATCATTCCAGGAACGTTACCAGCAGCAAAACCTGCTGCACCAGCAGCAACGGTAACTGGTAATTGACCAATGCCACGGAAAACTTGCCCTGCAAAGGATTCTCCAAACTCTCTATCTAATCCAACGTCTTCACCAATGCCTTGACCGTACTGCCGCAGATCCTGAGCAGCCTCAAGCATACTATCGCTTTGATAAACTTGCCCTGCCCACTGAGTCATGCCAGCAATAGTACTAACAGTAGCCTCAGCGGTACCAGTAAATAATCCCTTAACAACATCTAAGGCAAAAGGATCTTCTGCATCTATAACCTTAGGCGGCAAACCTTGTTGAGTAGTTTGCTGCTGTAAAACATTAAAGATATCACTTTCAGAAGCACCCTCTGGGTGCGTGACTTTGTATTGCTTACCTTGAGGGTCAGTTACTATACTTACTGGCATATATTTAAATTAGAGTGTAAACTTATTTATTCAATCTTTGATTTTATTTTGAAAAATATCCTGTTTTATTTCGTGATTTATTTTGCCGCTCAAGGCGTTGACGTCTCATTGGATCTTCATATTTCTGTTGTGCATCAGAGTATGACAAATCACCTTCACCAAATAAATATTGAGCAGAAGCAGGTACACTGGCTATAGCACTTTCACCCATTTGAATCATAGTCTGTGCTCCAGTATCTAAAGCACCACCAATGCCACGCATAAAACGTCCCATCCTTGATCCTTCAGGATTAGAAGGTACTACACTTTGAAGGGCAGCATTTGTTACTGCATTAGAATCTTCAGTAGTGCCTGATGCTTGACCATCTAGAAGTTCAATTCCATAGCCTGGTGGAAGAGCAGAATTACCGCCTTGAGCACCCTCAGGATTAATGCTTATGTCTCTAAGTGTTTGCATTCCTTCTATGCGTAGATGAGAAGGATTATCTACACGAGTTGCACTGCCATTAAACCATCCGCTTTTCTCATATAATTGTCCATCGACAAATACTAGATCATTTGTATCCATGTACTCTTGTGCACTTTGAAGCTTCTTTGCGCTAACAGGATCTCGTTGGTACATTGCAGCAACTGCCCTGTCCTCAGCGGACCTTGCAATTTCCATGCGTTGGACTCTTTCCTTTTGAGTTTGCCCAGCTAAAGTAACCGCTCGTTCCTCTTGAGCATCGGCTCGTAAACCAGCCTTCTCTTGCTGATTCATAGAAGCTATAGAACTGGCTATACCTTGGTCAGCCACTACGTCTGCTCTGGCATCAGCGTTGGTCGCAATCTTTGTAGCTTCCTTGGTTTGCAGATTCCTAAGTCCTATTCCTTCACGTAGCATAGGATTTGTGGCTACACTTTGATTGTAGTTTTCCTTTGCTTGCAATGCTGCGGTTTGAGCCGAAGATAATGTAGAATCAAACAATGATCCACGTTGACCTATTTGTTGTTCTAGAGATTGATTTGATAATTCTAGAGCCTTTACTCTACCCTCTTGCATTTGACTTGCGGAGGTCATGTCTTGTATCAACTTGTTCATGCCTAGTAACTTACTTCCGCCACCAGCTCCTTTTACACCTTTCCTAATTTCTTCTGGTGTTGCATTTCCAAAAGCTCCCGTCTGCACAAGGAAATCAACCATTCCATCTTCATTGGCTTTATCCTCTTTGTTCTTCTTATACTTCTCAATACCATCACCAATCTGCTGGCCAAGGTTAGCTAGTGCGTTCGCTCGTATGCTAGCGGCATTTGCAAAGCCGCTGTAATCCGCCTGCATTAGACGGGGGTCTACTTTTGTTCCTGATTGAAATGCCATAATATATTTTCTTTAAGTTTTAACCTAGGCCACCCAAGTAGCCACCACCAATTGCACCAACTGCACCCATCACTCCAGCCTGCCCTGCTGCCTTAGCTTGAGCCTGCATTCCTTGGAACGTAACGTCCTGACCACGCTGTTGCATAGCCATATTCAACCCTACATTAGGATCGAACAACTGAGGCCCCATAGGTCCTGCTGCACCTTGCTGTGCCTGTCCTAGCATTTGACCGCCAAGGTTAATAGAAGAAGAAGGACGACCTAAGATAGTCATACCTACGTCACCAGCAAGATTGCGGTTCTGACTGTACGCCTGTTGCCCCATACCTGCTGCTTGACCACGAAGACCAGATAGGTACTGCTCACGTCCAAGTAGTTGCCCAGCAACTGCACTCTGGTCCGTTACACGGCCCTGACGTTGTGCCATCCCTAGTGCCTGTTGGTCCACCATTCGTTGCTGCTCTGGGTTAAGTCCTTGTGCACGTTGGTACAGGTCATTTGCCATAGCAGTCTGCTGCTCGGCTAGTCCTGTGCTGTAAGGGTCAGCTTCACGGTAAGCCTCTACTACTTGAGGAGCGTACTCCTCTAGTGCACCTACATCGGAGGCACGTTGTAGATCTAACTCACTGCGCTGTAATGCACCTGCACGGGTTGACTGCTCTTCAAGGAGGTCAAACAAGCCAGGAGTACCCTTAAGGGTGGGAGACATACCTTGCATCTGTGCCTCAATCTGTGCAATACGTGCAGCACGATCTTGACCACCAGCACCAGCGGCCTTAATGTACTCCGCTCGTTTTTTAGCTTGGTCTGCATTTCCACGACCAGACATACCTTTATTACCTCGCAGCCTGCTGCGTGACCTCTTACTATCAGGAAACAGACTATCAGCAGAAGCTTCAATAGCAGCCTTGCGCTCAGAGCTACTCATTGTTTCGTACTCTTGTCCTGCCTTGAGTCCAGTCAGTTCATTCTGAAGACTTGCGTACGCAGGGTTATCTGCACCAGCCTCAATGCCTTGAGCCATTACGCCAATGTCAGCCAGTTCTAGGGCAGTGTACTGCGGGCGATACTGAGCCTCCGAAGCAATCAGACGATCCTGCAATCGAGGGTCCGTGATGCCTTGGTATTGACCACTAAAGCCTTTACCGAATAAGTATTCACCCATTGACTTTCCAGGGTCAATTGGTGGTGGTGCTTTTGATCCTCCTTTTCCGCCTCCCATAATATTATATTCCTAAGATTTTGTTAAATAATGCAGTGCTGTATACCACTTTAGTGGGAGCACCTTGCCTGTATCGTATGCCTAGTAGTTTTTTCTGCATAACCTCAGGGCATTGAGTAATGAAGTTATGTGTAAGTTTCTTAAAAGATTTATTATCCTCCGCAAATAGGAAGGCCATAAAGATTGCATTGCCGTCTTCCTTGTCCGACTCCCAGTTCTGAACAAAGAACCAGTCGTCTTCTTCGTCGCAATTATACCACATAAAGACCCCTAAGATATTACCCTCTGTGTCCTGCTCTGCAATAAAGGTATCCTTAGCCATATGGTAGGATACAAGCAGTTGTATTAATTCACGGGGCCATCCGTCCAGTACCTTGCCGTTCTCCTTTTCAATACAGAAGTCCACTACCTTGTCGATGTAGACAAGGGCTTCCTTTTGTGTAGCGTTTTGCAACGCTAGTTGTACTGATTGAAGGAGGGGGTTCATTATTGTCCAATAGCTTGCCAGAACATTTTTCTATAGGTTGCCGCATTATTGGAA
>JAKZRG010000087.1:0-3214 GCA_047518265.1 Oceanospirillum sp. | reverse complement strand
AACGGTGCCTGTACGTACAGGAAGAAGACTAACTGGGACAGTGCCAGTGTAATCATTGCAAAGTAGATACCCTGACGACGAATCGCCAATTTACCAAAGACAAATCCCATACCGGCTGAACACAAGGTACCGATAATAATACCGATCTCAGGGGTTACACCCATTTCCATCACGGCATAACCGGTCACGTAACCGCCGGTGGCTAAGAACGCCGCATGGCCAAAAGAAAGTAAACCGCCATAACCCAGCATCAGGTTAAAGGCACAGGCGAAGAGTGCAAAACACAGCAACTTCATTAGGAAAACAGGGTAGATCGCAAAAGGTGCAACAAGACCAATAGCAATCAAAACCAAGTAGAATATTTTTGATTTAGTCATCGTTTTATCCATCGCACGGCTGTTTAAGGCTTCCGTTGTCATGAGTTATGCCTCCTTACCAAACAGACCCGCTGGGCGTACCAGCAGTACAATAATCATCACCAGGAAGATCACGGTCGTGGATGCTTCTGGATAAAATACTTTGGTTAGACCTTCAATCAAGCCCATCAAGAGACCGGTCACAATGGCACCCATAATGGAACCCATGCCACCGATGACGACCACGGCAAAGACCACAATCAGCAGGTTTGATCCCATAACAGGACTCACCGAATAGATCGGGGCTGCCAGTACACCAGCAAAGGCTGCCAGCGCCACACCGTAACCATAAGTCAGAGTAATCAGCAGCGGTACGTTAATACCAAACGCTTGTAGCAATTGCGGGTTTTCTGTACCGGCACGCAGATAAGCACCCAGCTTGGTACGTTCGATCATGTACCAAGTACCAAAACAGATAATTAAAGAGGCTACAATAATCCAAGCACGGTACGTCGGCAGGAACATAAAGCCTAGGTTATTACCGCCGGATAATGCTTGAGGCGCAGAGTACGGCTGTCCTGAGACACCAAAGAAGTGAACAAAGGAGCCTTCAATAATCAACGCCAGACCAAAGGTCAACAGCAGACCGTAGAGGTGATCTTCTTTATACAGTCGGCGTAACATGGTTTTTTCTATGGCGATGCCGATGGCCGCCACAACAAGGGGAGCTAACACCAGAGAAACCCAGTAGTTAACACCCAAGAATTTCAGACCTAACCAGGCAACAAATGCACCCAGCATGTACTGTGCACCGTGTGCAAAGTTAATAATATTTAACAGACCAAAAATAATAGCCAGCCCAAGACTTAGCAGTGCATAAAACGAGCCGTTAATCAGCCCGATTAATAACTGACCAAATAATACTTGTGGTGGAAAACCCAACAACTCAGCCATAACAAAACCCTTTAACGCTCTTGACGACGCAGCCACCCTTAAACACAGGTGTCGTTATATACCTAAACAAAATTATTCTGACACTCTTCGGTCTGTAGCCTGAGGATACGGCGACGTTCTGTAGAGACGCTTTTGTTTAGGTACTTATTTTTATTGTTTCTTTCTATTACAAAAAACATCACTTCATAGATCTCTCTTTCAAAAGAGAGCTGAGGTGAGGTGGGTGGTCTCACGACCACCCAAGGTATTCGGTTAAATTAATTACCGGCAACCAGTTTACATTTAGACTCGGACAGAGGACGGAATGCCTTATCTGCCGGGATAGTGCGCAGGATTTTGTACAGATCCCATTCGCTCTTAGACTCAGAAGGCTTCTTAACTTCAGCCAAGTACATATCGTGGATCATACGACCATCTTCACGAATCTGACCATTTGTAGCGAAGAAGTCATTGATCGGCATTTTCTTCATTTGAGACATAACAGCCGCAGAAGTATCTGTACCGGCTGCTTTCACAGAGTTCAGGTAGTGATTAACAGAGGAGTAAACACCTGCTTGTACCATAGTTGGTTTTGCACCCGTACGGTCTTCATAACGCTTAGCCCAAGCACGTGTCTCTGGCGTACGATCCCAGTAGAAACCTGTGGTCAGCTGCAGACCTTGAGTGGTTTCCAGGCCCAGACTGTGTACGTCTGTCAGGAAGATCAACAGACCGGCCAGTTTTTGACCCGCTTGTACCACACCAAACTCTTTTGCTGTTTTCAGAGCGTTAGTGGTATCCGCACCCGCATTGGCTAGACCAACGATTTTGGCACCAGACGCTTGCGCCTGAAGGATGAAAGAAGAGAAGTCATTGGTGGCTAGAGGGTGACGTACACCACCAACAATCTTACCGCCATTCTCTTTAACAACAGCCGATACATCACCTTCCAGTGAATGACCGAATGCATAGTCAGCCGTTAGGAAGAACCAAGAATCACCACCTTCTTTTACAACCGCTTCACCGGTACCGTGTGCCAGTGCATAGGTGTCGTATACGTAGTGAACGGAGTTAGCAGTACAGTACTGGTTGGTGATTGAGGATGATGCAGAACCTGAAACGATAGAGATCTTATCTTTAGATTCAACTACCTTGTTAACCGCAATGGTTACCGCAGAAGAAACCATGCCCGCAATCATGTCGACGTTATTCACATCGATCCATTGGCGTACTTTGTTTGCACCGATATCAGGTTTGTTCTGATCATCGGCACTGACGATGGTAATTTTCTTACCATTTACTTTACCGCCAAAATCTTCGATCGCCATTTTAGCCGCTTCCAGACCACCTGGGCCTGCCAAAGAGCTATAAGTACCTGACATATCTGCTAGGTAACCGATGCGCACTTCGTCATCAGAAATACCTTTAGCCTGTACCGCCGTCGTTGCTGCTAGGGCTGATACAATTGCGCTGCACATTAGTTTTTTCAGCATTTTCATAGTCCACTCCATCGCTTTCGCGTTTTTTGTTGTTGTAGTTGTTGCTATGGTTATCACTTAGAGGCTGTCTTAAACACCCAGATAGGTATTCAACAGTTCTTTCTTCTCTTCCAGTTCCGTGCTGTCGATCTCTTCGACAATCGTGCCGTGTTCCATCAAATAATGACGGTCTGCCAGAGGCGCAGCAAAACGGAAGTTTTGTTCAACTAATACAATGGTTAAGCCCTTCGCTTTTAATTTCAGCAGAACTTCAGCCAGTGTCTGAACAATAACGGGGGCTAGACCTTCGGTAATTTCGTCCAGCAACAGTAGGTTGGCACCGGTGCGTAGAATACGGGCCATGGCCAGCATCTGCTGCTCACCACCGGAAAGGCGTGTCCCTTGACTCATACGACGCTCGTATAAGTTAGGGAACATCTCGTAGAT
>JAKZRG010000086.1:0-51376 GCA_047518265.1 Oceanospirillum sp. | reverse complement strand
AAGGTTTAGTGGATTCTGCTGAGCTGTCCGGTGTTTATCTGGCGAAAGAGGAGTGGGACTTTATTATGTCTTAAACTTTTCTTTTCTTTAAATATAAGTCTCTGATTATTTTTAATGGAGACTTATATTAGTGAGTTCAATTGAACCCGACTTTTTAGTCGGGTTTTTTTTATTTATTTGAATAGGGCCGGCATTTCACCTTTTTTTCAGTGTCTCTGGTGTAAGATTAAGTTTCTAAGCACTCAAACAAGAAGATCTCTATAAATATTGCCCGATTTTTTGACTATATGCTGTTTGGTATCGGAATATTTGGTTTGGGTTTGTATGGAATAAATGGCAGGAAGAAAGCATTGAATAACTCAGTGATAACCAAAGTGATTATTCCCGTGGCCGGTTTAGGCACCCGCTTATTGCCGATCAGTAAATCGATTCCCAAGGAGATGGTACCGGTTGTGGATCGGCCGTTGATTCAGCATGTCGTAGAAGAGGCTCTCGCAGCAGGATTAAAAGAGATTATCTTGGTGACCCGTGGAGGTAAGTCTGCTATTGAGGATCATTTTGATCACCACTATGAGTTGGAAAACGAGCTGGAGAAAAAGGGCAAACTGGAATTACTGTCGGAGCTTAGAGCCATTGTGCCATCTGAGCTAAAGGTAACCAGTGTGCGTCAGGATAAGGCCTTAGGTTTAGGCCATGCAGTTGCTTGTGCATCTCATCTTATTTCAAGGGATGAAGCTTTTGCTGTATTGCTACCGGATGTTTTGGTTAAACCGCAATTGGCTCAGAAGGGAGAAAATGATTTAAGCCAAATGGTGCAGGCCTATAAACAAACTCAAACGGCACAAATTATGGTGGAACAGGTACCGTTAGAGGAAGTGGATCGTTATGGCATTGCCGACTGTGCAGGGAAATCTCTAGAACCGGGATGCAGTGTTACGATGCAAGGTGTTGTCGAAAAGCCCAGTCAAGAGCAAGCCCCTAGTCAGTTAGCGGTGGTGGGGCGCTATATTCTGCCAGGGAAAATTATGTCTTTGTTAGCACTGACGGCTCCAGGAGCGGGCGGTGAAATTCAACTAACAGATGCGATTGATCACTTGATACAAGAGGATCAGGTTGACGCATTTTGTATGTCGGGCCGAAGCTTTGATTGTGGCCATATTGCAGGTTGGTTGGCTGCTAATCAGACTCTGGCTATTGAAGCTGGCTTGTTAGCTCCAATTTCACCAAATCCTAGCCTGTTAGTATCAGGCTCATAGGGAAAGTGAAAATGACTCCAGAAGCGGAAAGGAAGGATTGGTATCAAAAGCTTTCTCAGCGTCAGGAATATAGGGCTTTACTGCTGGCTGCTCAACAGAATAAAAATCTGACGGAATTATTTACGCTGAACCCTGATCGAGGCTTGAAGATGTGTTGCCAAGCGGCAGGGCTAACTCTGGATTATAGTAAGCAATGTATTGATGCTGAAGCTCTGGAGCAGTTATTTCAGTTAGCAAATAGCTGTGCATTAAAAGAGCAAATACGGGCTTTAGTTTCTGGTGATGTGGTCAATCTTAGTGAAAACCGGGCGGCGTGTCATACCGCTTTAAGAACGCCTGATGCGCTTTTACCTCATAATCTAAAAGATATTACCTCTGAACTGGAGGCGATGGAGCAACTTGTTCAAAAGGTACAAGATGGTGTGTGGCGTGGTTTTAGTGGTAAAAAAATAACCGATGTGGTTAATCTTGGTGTTGGCGGTAGCGATTTAGGACCGTTAATGATGACCTATGCTTTAACTGAGTATTGTCAACCTCAGGCACAGCACCTTAAGGTACATTTTGCTTCGACGTTGGATGGCAGTCAGTTATTTCAACTGATGGATCATCTAAACCCTGAAACCTCTCTTTTTATTATCTCATCTAAATCATTTACCACTGTCGATACATTATCCAATGCAAACACTGTTCGGGAATGGTTAAGTCAGTATTGCCCTAATCAAACCCTAATGTTGCGTTGTCACTTTGTTGGAGTGTCATCTAGTACGGAAAGAATGAATCAGTGGGGAATTCCAGAAGAAAACCAATTGCAGTTTTGGCATTGGGTTGGCGGTCGATTTTCTCTATGGTCTGCTATTGGTTTGCCCATTGCGATGGGCTTAGGTATGCCTGTGTTTCGACGCTTGTTAGCCGGAGCTTTTCAAATGGATCAGCACTTTATACAAGCGCCTTTCTCCGAAAACTTACCTGTGCTTATGGCGTTAATGGGAATCTGGAACGTTAATTTTTGTGGGATAAGAGCCCATGCTATCTTGCCTTATGATGGCCGATTAAAATATTTTCCTGCCTATTTAGAACAACTAGAAATGGAGAGTAATGGTAAATCGGTTACTCAGTTAGGTGAGACGATAGACTACCCTACATGTCCGGTGTTGTGGGGAGAGGTAGGAGCCAATGCTCAACATGCTTTTTATCAACTGTTACACCAAGGTACACAAGCTGTTGCTTGTGATTTTATTGTGGCAGCCAGTCGCTACGATGATGGAGAGCAAAGCCCTCATCAAGAAGCTCTGTGTAATCAACATGATCTGAATATTGCTAACTGTTTAGCGCAATCCCGAGTATTGGCTTTTGGTAACCCTTCTAAAGCTGAGAAGGAAAACCCTTTTCGTCATTACCCTGGAAATCAACCTTCATCCACTCTAGTGCTGGATCACTTAGATCCTGAAACTTTAGGTGCTTTGATTGCAGCCTATGAGCATAAGGTGTTTTGCCAAGCGGTGATTTGGGGCATCAATCCTTTTGATCAATGGGGTGTGGAATTGGGGAAACAGGTGGCCTTGCAGTTACAACCGGCTTTAGCAGAGCTTGAAGAGAATCAGGTTGAGCTGGATAGCTCAACGCTATCTCTGGCACGTTTGATTCAACAGCAAAGGGTTAAAACATGAAGCTATTAGTCATAGGGGACGATCATGCGGCTTGGACTATGGCCAGTGTTTTAGCTTCTAGCGGCTGTCACTGCATTATCTGTAAGGATAGCATTGCACCGGCAGATATTAATGAGCCGGGATTAAATCGACTCTCTTCTGATCAAATTCGACAGGGGCGTTTGCAATTATTAGAAGACGGTATTCCTGCCATTGATACCGATTTGATGTTGTATGCAGAGCCCCATGCCAGTTATGAGGAGTTATTAGCCTGTAGTATTGGTTATGCCGAAAAGGCAAACTGCCAATCAAATGATCAGCCATTAAAGCGAGTGATTGCGCTGATTCAGCCGTTTGAAATAGGCACAACGGATCGCTTGCAAGGAGATCTGAAAGAACAGGGATATGATTTTGTCTCAGTTGTTTTTTGGCCTAGCTTTATTCAATCGGGGCGTGCCATTGAAAGCTTCTCTTATGCAGAGCGGGTACTTTTAGGTAGCAGCGATGAACATGCTACAGGTATCATCCGGCAAATAATGTCGCCCTATAATCGCAGTCGGGATACCTTCATGGTGATGAAGCCTAAGGAAGCAGAATTAACCAAGGTCGCGATTAATGGCATGTTGGCTACCCGTGTGAGTTTTATGAATGAGCTGGCGGACTATGCCAGTATGAATGGGATTGATATTGAACCGGTACGCCAAGGAATTGGCTCTGATAGTCGCATTGGTTTTCAATATTTGTATCCGGGCTGTGGTTTTGGTGGTCAAGCATTCTTGGATACCTTGCATCAATTAACCAAAGAATTGGAGGCCCATCAGGAGTCAAGCCTGTTAAAAAGTGTCTGGCAGCGTAATGAACAGCAAAAAGATATGTTGTTTCAAAAGCTTTGGCGTTTTTATCAAGCGGATATACAAGGCAAAAGTGTTGCTATATGGGGAGGGGCTTTTAAACCGAATACAGCCAGTATTTCTGGTAGTCCTGCTATTGGTTTGATTGAATCTTTATTGGCCCATAAGGTCACAATTAGATTGTATGATCCAGCCGCCAATCGAGCTGTGTTAGAGTACTTTGCCGGTGATCCTGGAATTGTTGCTTGTCAGTCTGCCTATCAAGCGGCAGAAAATAGTGACGCTTTAATGTTGGTAACGGAGTGGAAAGAGTTTTGGAATCTGGATTTAGCTCAGGTGGCTGGTAAAATGCGTCAACCTTTGTTGCTGGACGGGCGCAATATTTATGATCCCGATTATGCCCTCGCTTCAGGGGTCATTTACTCCGGTGTTGGCCGGGGACAAAAAATATAACCTGAGATAACCTGTGTTATCTGGGGGGTTAAGAGTTGGAGCAGTGAATGCGCGTTATTACATTTGGTACATTTGATATTTTACATTATGGGCATATACGGATTTTGGAGCGTTCAAGAGAGATGGGGGATACTTTAATCGTTGGAGTATCCTCGGATAATCTTAATTTAAGTAAAAAAGGACGTAAGCCAGTCTATTCAGAGTTTGAACGTAAATCTATGTTGAAGGCTCTGCGTTGTGTCGATGAGATTTTCTTGGAAGAATCTCTAGAGTTAAAGCGCCAATATATAATAGAGCATAAAGCGGATATCCTCGTAATGGGGGATGATTGGGAGGGGAAATTTGATGAATTTAAAGATATTTGCGATGTGCTATACCTACCTCGTACCCCCTCAATCTCAACCACGTCAATTATTGAGGTAGTGAAAAAGATAGATGAATAATTTACGTATAGATTCATTATTTTTGAACTTATGTCTGTTTAGTTTTGGTTCATTGATCTTTGTTTTAAGTGGTGGCTATAGTCTGGCTCCGGTATTGATTGCTCTATTTTTATTAGGGACGGTGTTTTTTGGCGGACGGGTTAGCCGTAACCCACAAGATCTGATATTTGCTTCAGTACTGGGGCTATTTTTTCTGGTGGGGCTTTTAGATACTGTTTTGCGTGATCAGCCTTTATCTAATCTGGATCTTTTTGTCCGTTATTTGATAGCAGCATTTTTAATTCTCTATTTATCGGGACGTAAAATTAATGCCTCCTTTTTATGGCTAGGTTATGCCGTTGGTGTCCTCCTGGCGGGTTGTTGGGCTATTTATGCCAAGTTCTTTCTGGGCATGGTACGGATTGGTACGGAAGAACTACACACGATTCATTTTGGTAATTTAAGTTTATTGATTGGTTTTATCTCTTTATCTGGTGTGTTTTGGGCGCTTAGCCAAGAAAATAAAAAACTAGTGGTATTGTTGTCAATAGCCTTCTTTTTTGGTGTTATGGCTTCTCTTCTTTCGGGGACTCGCAGTGGTTGGGTTGCCTTACCCTTAGCTCTATTTGCTGTTTATAAGTTTTATAAAGATCTTCTGCCCAAAAAGTATACACAGTATATATTGGCGACGGTTATTATCCTGTTATCACTGCTTATTTTAGTGCCGCAAACAGGGGTGCAAAAAAGGGTAAATTCGGCGGTGAGTAATATTGAACACTACTTAGAGGGAAAGTCGAGTACCTCGGTAGGTTTACGTTTTGAAATGTGGCGCTCAGCCTATGAAGGGTTTATACAGAAGCCTGTTTTTGGTTGGGGTGAGCAAGCTTTCTATACGTTTCAGGCTGAGATAGTAGAAGAAAAAGCATTAAACCCTATGATCCTGGAGTACAACCATTTACATAATCAGTATATCGAAGAGCTTGCTAAGCGGGGAATTATCGGTTTTGTCGCTTTGTTATTGTTGTTTTTTATCCCATTTAAGCTGTTTTTGAATAAAACAAAATCAGATAATCCTCATGTTAAAGCATTAGCTGTGGCTGGTGTGGTGAGCATTATTTGTATGGCTGATTTTTGTTTGACTCAAGCCATGTTAAGAATAAACAGTGGTGTTATGGTTTTTCTCTTCTCACTAACTTTTTTATGGTGCTGTTTAAGAAGTATTGAAAACCACGATGAAATGCTTTCGGTTGGACAGTAAACACCTAAAGCAAAAAATGCTTTTGAAAGTATCCATATATTCCAGTCTTTATAAGCAGTAACACAGAAATTATCCGCTACTGACGGATTCAGCGCCACTGGCTCCCACGCTCCTGCGTGGTAGCCTAGCGCTATTTATTACCACACGGAGCGTGGGAACAAGAATAGCTCTTAATGTCGGAGTATTTTTGCCGAGTGCTTAGTAGGGGGATATGGACGTATTTTTGTTTAGGAATGTAGTAAAAGAAAACAGCGATCTGAACGAATTGACTATGACCTCACGTTATCTATTTTTTATCCAGCAGCCGTACTCTTACGGCATTTTACGGCCTTTGCAGACCGCTATTCGTGAACAGGGCGGTGAGGTCGCTTGGTTTCTTAATGGGGCTGCGGTGCATAGCCAGCAATTACTACCCGGAGAGGTTCAGCTAACATCGGTACAAGCGGTTAAAGACTATCAACCAAAAGCCGTTTTTGTACCGGGTAATGTGGTACCGGATTTCTTTCCCGGTTTAAAGGTTCAGGTCTTTCATGGGTTGGAATGGAAAAAGAAAGGGCATTTTGGTGTTCGAGGCTTTTTCGATCTCTACTGTACCCATGGGCCTATCACGACGGATAAGTTTCAACAGTTATCGAAGCAACATGGTTATTTTCAAGCCATTGAAACGGGCTGGCCAAAACTTGACCCGTGTTTTGATCTACCTAAACGAGAAGATAATCAACGACCGGTTATTTTATTTGCACCGACGTTTTCTCCAGCACTAACGTCTGCTCAAGCGCTGTTGTCTCAGTGGCAGAGGTTAAGCAAGACAGGTGATTATCAGGTATTCGTTAAGTTTCATCCTAAGATGGCCGTCGAGGTGGTGGAACAGTATCAGGCAATTGTGAACGATAATCTAATCATTAGCGATGAGGACAGTTTAATCCCCTTAATTAATCGGGCTGATCTGATGGTCTCTGATACCTCCAGTGCTGTTTCTGAAGCGTTATTGATGGGTAAGGTTGTTGTCACCTTTAATAATGCTCAGCCTGAACCCTATCTCTTGGATTTTTCTGAAGCTGAACAACTGGAGGCTCAGCTGGAAAAAGGTTTAACACCCACGGATATCTTATTAGAAGATATTGAGAGCTATATTCAGCAGGTACACCCTTATCGTGATGGCAAAAGCAGTCACCGAATTTTAGCGGCGGTGGATCAAGCATTATCCCATGGCGTGAAGCGTAAGCCTCTTAATCTTCATCGTCGTTATAAGATTCGCAAATCTCTGTCTTATATGCGCTGGTCATAGTTTCATCCCATCTTTATTGCTCTGTATCCCATCATTTCGCCCCATCCCTCATAGCTTATCCTGCTTGAGAGGGCAGGGCTTATGTTAAACAGAAGCTGTTAAGCTGTTTTAAGTAAGTAATCAGCGATACGTTCTGAGACTTGCCCATCGACCAGTCCAATGAGCTCTTGTGTCGTTTTCTTTCGAGCATCTTGTTTGAGAGCTGGGTTGGCCAATTCTGCCCGTATGATTTGTTCCAATTCTTTGGGAGTACTGACATGACTGCCCACATCAGCATACTGCAAAATAGTTTGATCCATACGTCGGGTAAAGCGAAAACGCAGCGGCCCTCTATAGCCCCAACGTAGTTTAAAAAAATCTAGCCAGATTACCGGTTTATCCAGTGCGGCAAATTCAAATAGAGCAGAGGAGGCCTCGCTGATCAGAAGGTCAGCTGCCGCCATATAGGGAACCAAGGAAAGCTCCGTTGGCGGGGCTACATAGACATTATCAAATTGTCCCCACTGATCGATTAGCTTTCGCTGTGCGCCATACTTTTTATGGGTGTAGCTGAAAAAGTGAGGCTTAATCACTATATTACAATCGGAAAATTGCTCAGGCCAATGTTTGCCCATTAGCTCAATGGAGCTGGGGTAAAAGGTTGGGGCATAGAGGATAAGCGGTTTATTTGCAGGGAGACCGACGCTTTCCGGCTGAAAAGCTATGGCTTTAGCATTTTCAGGGTGCGCTAAGGGGTCGAGTTTGGCAAAACCCGTTTCAATAAAATTTCTTTCAGGGTAACGCTGTTGCAGCTCATTCTGTCGAAATAGCCCCTCGGTAAAACGTACGTCAAATTGACTTAAATCTTCACCGTAGTAACACTCTTTGACACCGATGCCATGATATAGCAAGGCGGTTCGGGTTTGTTTAGGAAGCTGATCGAGCGCTTTAAAACCATTACCAAAAATAATCCAATCCGCAGGATCTTCCCGGTAAAAGCTGAGAATCTCTTGCTCGGAAGCAAGGGTGATCGGTAGTGTGGTTTGTTGCTCAAAAGCTTGGATTATCTCTTCTGAGGCACAGTCACTATAAACGAGGAAATGACATTGACAGCCTTGAGCCCGTAATTGCTGATAAACGGGCTCATATTGAGGGAGATAATAAAGCTGTTGCACATCAAACCAGACTTTTAAAGCCACTGTTTATTCCTGCTGTAGATATTAATAAAGACGAATAATCGTCCTGTTTTAAATAGATATCGGTGCTGTGCCAATATCTTGAGTGTTTTTGTTAAAATCATCAATGCCTTAACAGGCTTTGCCATACAGCTTTTTTATGCTTGTTGGGCTATGATAAGCCCTAATTTGAGTCAGAAATTGACTCGTTTAAAATTCGTCACATCAGGGCGTTTAAAAAGGCTTCTGAATCCATTCATCTTATTCGATAAACAGGTACTGCCCTTGCTTACTTTTGAGCCTACTCATAATCAAATTCTTGTCGTAGGTGATGTTATGCTGGATAAATACTGGCATGGCTCAACGGAAAGGATCTCTCCTGAAGCCCCGGTACCTATCGTACGGGTGAAGGATGTGGATGCTCGTGCCGGTGGAGCCGCTAACGTAGCATTGAATATTTCTGCGTTACGCTGCCAGTCTACGATTATGGGGATTACCGGAGAAGATGCAGAAGCTGGAGAACTTGCCGGTATTTTGGCTGATAAGCAGGTTGGCACTCATTTCGTAACTTCTTCATCGCAGCCGACCATCAGTAAGTTGCGTATTATGAGCCGTCATCAGCAACTATTACGCTTGGATCAGGAAGAATGGTTTGATGAGTCAAGCGCCTTGGCTTTGAATAAGGCGGCCAGCGAACAGTTAGATCAAGCTTCTGTCATGGTCTTGTCGGATTATGCCAAAGGCTCTTTGCAGCAGGTACAGGCCTTAATACAGGCGGCACGAGCTCAGGGGCTTACAGTACTGGTTGATCCTAAGGGCACTGATTTTGAGAAGTACCGAGGTGCAACCCTATTAACGCCTAATATGTCTGAATTTGAAGCGGTTACGGGAGCTTGCCATTCGGAAGATGAGGTGGTGGAAAAAGGTTTTAAACTATTAAAAGAGTTGAAACTGGATGCGTTATTGGTCACTCGTAGTGAAAAAGGCATGACGCTATTTCAAGTGGATCAAGACCCTGTCTATTTTGCCGCTAATGCTAAGTCTGTTTTTGATGTCACAGGTGCAGGAGATACTGTAATCGCCTCTTTAGCAGCGGGCTTGGCTGGCGATTTATCCTTAGAACAAGCGGTTGAGATGGCCAATATTGCGGCAGGTATAGCGGTTTCTAAGTTAGGGACTGAAACGGTTTCTTTAGCAGAATTGAATCAGGCTATCGAAAGCTACTATGGTTTGGAGCAAGCGGCAGTATTAACAGAAGCAGAGCTTATTAAGCGTATCCGGCAGGCTCGGGAGCAGGGTGATCGTATTGTATTTACTAATGGCTGCTTTGATATCTTGCACCCAGGACATGTAAGTTATCTGGATCATGCTCGTAAGCTGGGGGATAAGTTAATCGTAGCCGTTAATTCCGATGCTTCGGTTTCTCGCTTAAAAGGCCCGACAAGACCGATCAATGATTTAGAGCATCGCATGCATGTACTGGGTGGTTTGGCCGCCGTGGATTGGGTGGTGGATTTTGAAGAGGACACTCCGGCTCGGTTAATTGCAGCTTTGCAGCCAGATATCTTGGTTAAAGGTGGTGATTACAAACCGGAGGAGATTGCTGGAGCGGATACGGTTGTGGCGTCTGGCGGTGAGGTTAGAGTGCTGAATTTTGAAGATGGTTATTCAACCACGGGTATTATTCAGGCGGCTCATCAAGCCAGTTTGAATAAGCGTTCTCAATAATAACGATATGGCTTTCTCTGTCTTATTTTAATTAACTGTAACTGAATAGGGTTTAAATATGGATCTGTCTAATCCTTTTGAAAATGATTGGCTAGAGGTTGCTCTTCAATGGGCGGATAAGCTTTGGCCTGCTTTACTACTACTGATTGTAGGTTTGTGGCTTGGCAAACGTGTAGTACGGATTGTTGAAAGCCTGCTGAAAAAGAAAAATATGGATGAGGCGGCAGCCCATTTCGTAGGGCAGATTGCTCATGCTGTTTTTCTGGTGGTACTGTTTATCTCGGTACTCAGTAAGCTGGGCGTCGATACAACGTCTCTAATTGCAGTGCTGGGTGCGGCTGGTTTAGCGGTGGGTTTAGCCTTAAAGGGCTCACTGGAGAATCTTGCTGCAGGTATTTTGCTGGTTTCTCAGCAGCCGTTTAAAAAAGGTGATTTTATCGATGGTGCTGGTGTTTCGGGTTCCGTGGAGAAGATCACCATGCTGAATACTCGTTTACAAACGCCAGATAATAAGATGATCGTGGTGCCTAATGCATCTTTGGTGAACGGTAATTTAACAAATTTCTCGGCTAATCCGACCCGTCGCTTAGATCTGACAGTGGGTATTGGTTATGACGACGACCTTCTTAAGGCGAAAAAAGTTCTACAACAGATTTTGGCGGAAGAACCTCGCGGTCTAAATGAACCGGAATCTTTAGTGGCAGTTAGCGAGCTTGGTGATAGCTCCGTTAATTTTACGGTGCGAATCTGGGTTAATGCGTCTGATTATTGGCCAACCTATTTTGACCTGACGGAGAAGGTTAAGCTGACATTGGATAAAGAGGGTATCTCTATTCCATATCCTCAGCAGGATGTACATGTTTATCAGCAGACGTCGAATAGCTAGATTGTTAGAGCGCTAATTTATTAGCACTGTGAAAACAGGTGTTAAGAAAAAAGATGTTATGAAAAGGCGGGGATTCCCGCCTTTTTTCTGCCTATTCATTAGCCTTGCGACGATATAGGGCATGTCTTTAGCTTTATTATACTCTATAAATACTGTATAAAATAACAGTTGCTACTGGTCGAGTTTTTCCCGGAGTGTCGTTATGCCTACAGAAAAGCAACTCTTCTTTCTGCGTAATCAAGTCAGTCAGGATCATAATCAGCTGTGGCAGGATGCCCCTTATCTCGAAAATCTATCAAAAACTGGTGTCAGTCATAGCGTGCCTTTATTGGGCTGGGTGACAGCGGGCTTACCAATGGATATCTGTGAAACTCGTGAGCAGGTGCAGATTCCTCTTCAATTAGTTAAGAAAAATACCTACGCATTAAAAGTGCGTGGGGACTCTATGATAGAGGCGAATATCCATGATGGTGATATCATTATTATCGAACAGAAACACACCGTGGAAAATGGAGAAACCTGCGTGGTGATGATCAATAACCAATATGTGACGTTGAAGCGGCTTTATATCGATCGGTCTGGTGTGCGTTTAGATCCGGCGAATAGCAGCATGTCACCGATCCATCTGAAAAATGAGGATGTACAAGTATTGGGAATAGTCATGGGCCTAAAGCGTAGACAAACACTACAATGAGCACAACTCTGAAAGCTAAAGCCTCAAAAGAAAAAGTCTCAAAAACGAAAACACATCAGCCCGCGCCTTACCATAAGCCCAAGCAGCGGGTTATGGCTGAGCTGGAAATTAAGCGCAGCAAATTTATTGCTATCGCAGCCCCGGTGGCGAATGTTGTGGAGTGCCAGCAGTTTATTCAATCCATACGTGAGGAATACCCTGATGCCCGCCACCATTGCACGGCGTTTGTGGCCGGTGCACCGGATAATACCCAATGTTACGGCATGAGTGATGATGGAGAGCCTTCAGGAACGGCCGGTAAACCTATGTTTAATGTGGTGAGCCATAGTGGTATCGGCCAGTTGGTTGTGGTCATTGTGCGCTACTTTGGCGGCATTAAGCTGGGCACGGGTGGCTTGGTAAAGGCCTATTCGCAAGCAACACAGATGGTGCTAGATGAGCTGGAGCTGATCGAGGTACGGCCTAAGTATCAGGTAGAAATTGGTGCTGATTATGCTTTTGAATCTGATATTCGCCATTGGTTACAGCAATTGGAAGCTGATCCTATTGAGTGCGAATATGGGCAACAAGTGACATTTGATGTGTGGTTAGAAGAGCCCGAGCAGTTGGCTGAAAAGATGCAGCAAGTAGGACAGGGCAAGATTCAGTGTTTAATTAAGGATTGATTAAACAAGCTTTTAAATAAAGTAGGCTACCACGCAAGAGCGTGGCAGCCAGAACAAATAATAGTTTGTATTAACCGCGATCCAGCAGTTCTCTCAGATCAATAATGGCAGCATTGGCACGAGAGATATAAGAGGCCATAACGAGAGAGTGGTTGGCAAAAATACCAAAGCCACTGCCATTTAGAATGACTGGACTCCATAATGTGTCTTGTGTGGCTTCTAGCTCTCGGATAATTTGGCGCAGGCTAATTAGAGCGTTTTTATCTTCCAATACTTTTTGGAAATCCATTTCTACCGCTTTCATAATATGGATCAATGCCCAAGCGGTACCACGAGCCTCATAAAAAACATCATCGGTTTTATTCCAAGGGGTTTTCACCTGCTGTGTATCTGGTGTTTTGGTGGACTGAGTGGCGGAAGGGTCACCTGCCAGATCCAGATTCACCCGATCCTGACCAACACTGGCGGTTAAACGTTGGGACAAACTACCTAAGCGGGTTTCTACGTCCATCAGCCAGTTTCTTAGGTTATCCGCACGGGCATAAAACTGAGCATCGCTTTGGTTTTCATCCGCTAAACGATTGCGATAACTGGTCAGCGCTTTGATACCACGACGGTATTCACTTTCTGACGCAGGTAATAACCAGCTGCTGTTATCAAAGTTAAACTGAGGTTCTGCAATAGTCAGATCTTTATCTTCAGTGGACTGTGATTGAGAGCGTGAGATATCTTTACGTAGGGCTCGGCTGACGTCACGTAGCTGTACCAGAACACCAAACTCCCAGCGAGGAATATTGTCCAACCATACACCGGGAGGCAGTTTGTCATTGGTTAAGTAGCCGCCAGGTTTATTTAATAAGGTATCGGCCATTTTAATCAGGGTTGTTGTTGTGGCATAACCTACGGTTTGACCCTTATGCCCCTTGGTCTCTGCTTCAGTCGTTATATGCTCGGTGACAGAAAAGCTGTCCGGCTCTTGACTCCAGTACCAACCTAAAGCTGCCGCAATCAGAAGATAAACCAGTACCGTTCCGGCAAGGATCTTACCGATAACGCCACCGGGTAACCGATCTCTAATATCATCCAATCGATCAGTTAACCCCTGAGCAAACGCTTTTAACATATTGTATCCCCTTGGCTTTTCTCTTAGCAAAGACAGTTAGCACTGGCCGTTTTTACTTAAATTTATACATTAAGCAGGAACCCTGCGCCAAAATAGCAATCATAAAATCCAGATAAACCGATGATACCGAACTGGCCCGGTAAAGTGTGTATAAATCTGCGTTATTAAAGCGATTCTCATCACGCTTATATTGTATATTGGGTCAACAGATAAAAATTACAGTATTTTCTATGACAGAATCATTCCTATGCTAAAGAATCTCTTATTGCCTGTGAAAAAAATGTTGAGCCATTTACTGATGCTAGTTGCTTTGTTTTCTCTTAGCCAGCCAGCCGTTAGTGGTTTTTTCCAACAAGAGAGTACAGCGCCAAGCTTGAACTCTTTAGGGGATCGCTCCCGCTTTCTGCCGGTTGAGAAGGCTTTCCAGATTAATGCCAAGCTGATAAAACAGCAGCTGAAAATAAGCTGGAGAATAGAGCCTGAACATTATTTGTATCGTTCTCGTTTTAACCTACGTTTATTGGAACCATCCAGTGTCACTTTGTCTGGGGTCAGTATTCCTAGAGGAGAAGAAACTCACGATGAGTATCAGGGAGATGTAGAAATCTTTCGTGACCAGATCTTATTAACAGCAGAACTTAATGGCTCTGATGCACAATTGCAGCAAGGTGTTGTTATTGAGGTCAGTTTTCAGGGGTGTGCGGATGCAGGGCTGTGTTACCCCCCTCATAAACAGATTCTGAGTTTAGTGCCTGAACGCTAGTATTTACACTAAGAAAAGCGGTTAAAAGATCACTTTGACTCGAAAAAGGAAAATTCGCCTATCAGCGGCTAAAAACTAGAAAATAAACTAGAACGTTCAAAAACTGGACAACTTCTTTCATTTTCGGCAAACTAATGCTTCGAAAATGGTTTTTTTACCACTTAGCTGCATTTTTATTGACGTTGTCTGATTTTTTGTCGCTTTTTTGCAGCTTTTAGCTACAAGTGGTAGGAATACCTGTTTGCATCGATTTTCTAACTATTTTTGATCAGGATCTCATTGCTCTATGGCTTCTATTCTGGTGTTAAACGGCCCTAATCTAAACCTTCTTGGTACACGTGAGCCAGAAATATACGGTGCACAGACATTGACGGATATTTCCCAGGATTTGGCTGAAACAGCGTCAAGTTTAGGTCATCAGTTAGAATGCTTTCAAAGTAATGCAGAGCATGCCTTGATCGACAAAATTCATGGGGCTCGTGATGAGTCGGTAGATTTTATCTTGATTAACCCTGCTGCCTTTACCCATACCAGTGTGGCTCTGCGTGATGCCCTACTTGGTGTACAAATTCCCTTTATTGAAGTTCATCTCTCCAATGTTCATGCCCGAGAGCCTTTCCGTCAGCATTCCTATTTGTCTGATGTGGCTGTAGGTGTGATTTGTGGTTTAGGGGCTCAGGGCTACGATCTGGCATTACAAGCGGCATTAGCTCAGTTGAAAAAAGACAGCTAAAGAAAAACGAACAATAAAGTTTTAAGTTTCTGTTCAATCGCTCAATTAGAGAGCAGTGCCTATAAATACAAATTTATGGGTATCTCTAATCTGTTTTGATATAGGACGGAAGCAAAATAAGAATAGGTGGTCTCAATTCATTGGGGCCGCAGTAACAAACACTATTAGAGTGAAAGAGATTTATTATGGATATCCGTAAAGTTAAAAAACTGATCGAACTTCTAGAAGAATCCAATATTGCTGAAATTGAAATTCAGGAAGGTGAAGAATCAGTACGCATCAGCCGTAACATGTCTGGTGCAGCGGTTCAGTATGCGCCTATGCCAATGGCAGCCCCAGCTCCAGCTCCTGTTGCTCCAGCGGCGGCTCCAACTGCAGAATCTGCACCTGCAACAGCAACAGTATCAGGCCATGCGGTTAAATCTCCTATGGTGGGTACTTTCTATAGCTGTCCTGCTCCAGGCTCTAAATCATTCGTTGCTGCAGGCCAGCAAGTTAAGAAAGGTGACACCATCTGTATCGTTGAAGCGATGAAGATGATGAACCAGATTGAAGCCGATAAAGACGGTACTGTGGGTGAGATTCTGGTAGAAGACGGTCAACCGGTTGAATTTGATCAGCCTCTAGTCACTATTGTCTAAATTACAGACGTTTAGTCACTATATTCCCGAAGATCTGACTGATTTTTATGGCAGATCTGAATATCTCAAGAGATAGGAAAGGCTTGATCATGCTTGATAAAGTACTTATCGCCAACCGGGGTGAAATTGCGCTACGTATTCTGCGTGCTTGTAAAGAGCTAGGCATTAAAACAGTAGCCGTTCACTCTACCGCTGACCGGGATCTGATGCATGTTCGTCTGGCTGACGAATCTGTTTGTATCGGCCCTGCATCATCTACTGACAGTTACTTAAATATTCCAGCGATTATCAGTGCTGCTGAAGTGACTGATTCTGCCGGTGTTCACCCAGGTTATGGTTTTCTGGCTGAAAATGCTGATTTTGCAGAGCAAGTAGAACGCTGTGGTTTCCAGTTTATTGGTCCAAAAGCTGATGTGATTCGTTTAATGGGAGATAAAGTATCTGCCATTGAAGCCATGAAAAAAGCAGGTGTGCCTACGGTTCCTGGTTCTGATGGCGAGCTGCCTGAAGATGCGGAAGAGATGATCAAAATTGGTCGTCGTATCGGTTTCCCTGTAATTATTAAAGCGGCTGCCGGTGGTGGTGGTCGTGGTATGCGTGTGGTGAATACTGAAGCGCATCTGATCAACGCGGTACAAGTAACCAAAGCAGAAGCGAAAGCGGCTTTTGGTGATGATACGGTTTACATGGAAAAATTCCTGCAAAACCCTCGTCACGTTGAAATTCAGGTACTGGCTGACGGTCAAGGTGGTGCTATCCACTTGGGCGATCGTGATTGTTCTTTGCAACGTCGTCACCAGAAGGTTCTGGAAGAAGCACCTGCACCTGGTATTCCAGACGATATCCGTGCGGCGGTACAGGAAAGCTGTGTTCAAGCGTGTATCGATATTGGCTATCGTGGTGCAGGTACTTTTGAGTTCCTGTACGAAGACGGTGGTTTCTACTTTATCGAAATGAATACCCGTGTTCAGGTAGAACACCCTGTGACTGAAATGGTGACCGGTGTTGATATCGTAAAAGAACAGCTGCGCATTGCTAGCGGTATGCCGCTATCTGTAAAGCAGGAAGATATCGTGGTACGTGGTCACTCGTTTGAGTGCCGTATTAACGCGGAAGATGCAAAAACCTTCCTGCCATCGCCGGGTAAAGTGATTCACTTCCATGCGCCTGGTGGTTTAGGTGTACGTATGGACTCTCACTTATATGATGGTTACAGCGTCCCGCCATACTATGACTCCCTGATCGGCAAGCTGATTACTTGGGGTGAAACCCGTGAAATCGCATTGACTCGTATGCGTAATGCGTTGGATGAGATTGTGATCGAGGGCATTAAGTCTAATATCGGTCTGCAACAGGATCTAGTGCGAGATCACGGCTTTATGGAAGGTGGTATCAATATTCACTATCTGGAAGAAAAACTGTCTCTGTAGGTTCTACTACAAGGTTCAGTGCAGATAGTGTCTATCTGGCACTTTTCAGATAGATACAAAAAAACTGGAAGCCATGGCTTCCGGTTTTTTTCTGGCCAAGTTTCTTGCTTTGTTTTGACCTGTATCCTGCTCCTTTATCTCTCTCTTATTCCCTGCTTCGTTTCCAGATCAATTATCCTTTCGAAGATGACTTTTCACCTTATCAGAGTACAATGCCCCGCTTGCTTGCTCTATGCCCTGTTTTGGCAAAGTGGCTGTGGATAACCTGACAGGAGAACACCATGCCTTGGCTTCAGATTAAAATTGATACCGATCCCTCTCATGCTGAAGAGTTGGAAGAATTGCTGCTAGCCGCAGGTGCCAGTGCCGTGACGCTGGAAGACTGTAAGGATCAGCCGCTGTTTGAGCCTATTCGAGGTACCACACCTCTTTGGCAGTATACGCGCATTACCGGTCTATTTGATGCGGATCAGGACAGTGAAGCCATGACCGCTGCTTTGCAGTTGGGTTGGAATGAGATCTTCCCGGCCCAGGCCTTCCCGCAATATCGTATTGAGATTCTGGAAGATAAGGACTGGGAGCGTGAGTGGATGGACAACTTCCATCCTATACGGGTCGGTGATCGCTTGTGGATTTGCCCCAGCTGGAAAGATGCTCCCGATGAAAGTGCCGTTAACCTGACCTTAGACCCTGGTTTGGCTTTTGGTACCGGTACACACCCAACCACATTTATGTGTCTGCAGTGGTTGGATCAGCATGATGTTAACGACAAGACGGTCGTAGATTATGGTTGTGGTTCAGGTATTCTCGGTGTGGCAGCCCTTTTATTAGGCGCTAAGCAAGCTTGGGGGGTGGACAATGACCCTCAGGCTCTGATTGCTACTCGGGACAATACTCAGCGTAATCAGTTGCCAGATGAAAGTTTTGAAGTCTATATGCCGGGTAAATTGGATGGCACTGAAGCTGATTTGATGTTGGCCAATATATTGGCAGGGCCATTAATTGATCTCGCTGAGACTATCTCTGGTTTGGTAAAGCAGGAAGGGCAGCTGGTATTGTCTGGTATTTTGCAGCATCAAGCCGATGAGGTTATGCAGGCTTATAAGTCTTGGTTTGACTTTGCTCCTATGGCGACCAAGGATGAATGGGTTTGCTTAAGTGCCACTAAAGCACGTACATAAATAAGATATATACCTAAACAAAAACATTCTGGTTTTCTTAGGCTGGTAGCCAGAGAAAAGACACATTTTTTATAGAGAAGCATTTGTTTAGGTGCTTATGTGTTTAAAATACTTATATAACTGAGCAATAACACTCATTTCAGGTAATGACTTAAATACAAGCATTGCCTGAAACCTGATAGCCTTTTATGATGTGTTTTATAGGCCTGTTGGAAGAAAGAAACACACATGATGGATGATCAGCTAACGCGCTGCCCTCACTGTAAAACTGCTTTTTTAATCACGGACGCTGAATTAAAGCGTGGAGGGGGTGCCGCAAGGTGTGGTGCCTGTTTAAAGCACTTCAGTGCAAGTGGTAACTTATTTACGCTAGAAGTTGAAGGTGCGGAACCTGCTGCGCCTGAAATCAGAGAATCTGCTTCTGAGTTTGAAAGCTCTTCCCAGAATAGATCGAATGATTCCATTGATGACTTTTCTCAAGCAACTGCTCCAGCCTCTGAATATGATCATTCTGATAACTCTACCCATCAGAATGAATTTAAACATGGGGATGAGTTTGAAGGTTTAGATCACTCCAAGGAAATCGAGCCTGCATTGAGTGACACTCTTGATGCTGATGATGCTTTTGACTCCAACGGCTCTTTTGATATTAAGGGTAATATCGAGTCGCAGGTCGATGCCTCGTCTGAATTTGATATAGAGAATCAACCGATTGAAAGTCTTGATCAATCGGAGCTTCACTTGTCTGCTGAGGCTGATCGTCCAGCCAAAAAAGAAAATACCTTTGATTCGGTTAAAGATAACCTCAAAAACAATAAGCCTCTACTGACGGCAATTGCGCTCAGTGGTATTGTGGTGATTAGTATTTTGGTTTTAATCTCCAGTACGCGCTCCTTAAGTCAATATCCTGTATTGAATGGCGTGGTTGAGAATCTTTGTTCGGTTTCAGATTGTGAGCACCCTTTGATGGCAGATTTTAAGCCATTAGAATACAGTCAACTTAGTTTAAGCAAAGACCTAAATCAAACCCTCTTGGTGGATTTTGTTTTAGAAAACTCCGGTGAAAGTACCTTGCCTTTCCCTGGGATTATTGTGGAGCTTTTAAGTGCAGAGGAAACCGTTGTCGGGCAACAAACCTTTCAACCGGATCTTTATTTGAAAGATATGCCTTTCCCTGATCATAGATTATTACCCGAGCTACCGGTTGCTTTAACGTTGCCTATGCCTGCGAGTAATAAAACGGTCAATAGTTTTCGTCTGACCTTTATACCACCTAAGAATTGACAGATATAATTCAGGCTGAAAATATATTTTTTAGCCTGAAGGCCCCGTAATCCCTTTACTCTCTGGGGATACATAGTATTATTAGCGCCCCTCAAAGTACCGGTCTATAAGGCCTGTGCTGTTTGTGTCTATTCATACAAACAGAACACTGTAACGGTTAAACATGATCACTATTGGCCCATATTCAATTGAACAGCCTACAATCCTAGCGCCTATGGCTGGAGTAACAGACCGTCCCTTTCGACAGCTTTGTCGTCAAATGGGGGCTGGCCTTGTGGTGTCTGAAATGGTGACCTCTGATGTACGTTTATGGAACACCCGAAAATCTCAACTTCGTTTAGATCATAAGGGCGAAGATGCCCCCCGTTCCGTCCAGATTGCTGGCGGTGATCCCGAGATGTTGGCTGAAGCCGCTCGAATGAATGCTGCTCAGGGGGCCCAGATTATTGATATCAATATGGGGTGTCCGGCTAAAAAGGTGTGTAACAAAGCGGCAGGTTCTGCTCTGCTAAAAGATGAGCGTCTGGTCTCTGAAATTTTACAAGCAGTGGTCGCAGCAGTGGATATTCCAGTGACATTGAAGATTCGCACTGGATGGAGCCCTGATGAACGAAACGGTGTTACTATTGCAAAAATGGCTGAAGACGCCGGAATACAAGCGTTAGCCGTTCATGGTCGCACCCGAGCAGATGCTTATAAAGGGGATGCGGAATACGATACTATTGCCGCTATTCGACAGGCAATTTCGATTCCGCTATTTGCCAATGGAGATATTACTTCTCCTGAAAAAGCACGTTTTGTCCTGGATTATACCGGTGCTGATGCGGTGATGATCGGTCGAGGGGCTCAAGGGAGACCTTGGATTTTCCGAGAGATTAATCATTATTTGGCGACCGGTGAAAAACTACCGGATCTGGATACTAACAGCATACACCAACTGCTGAGTCAGCATCTTAATGCTTTGTATTCATTTTATGGTGAGCGTATGGGGGTTCGCATCGCTCGTAAGCATGTGAATTGGTATACGGCTACCCGTGATGATGGTTTAAATTTTAGAAAGCTGTTTAATCAGCTGGAAAGCCCTGAGCAACAGCATTTTGCTGTTGAGCAGTTTTTACAGAATAATCAGTGTCCCAATCTGGCAGACCTGCTAACTAAGGTGGCCTGAAGTGAGCAACAATAGTCTGAATAATATGGATATTTCTGAGAAACAGTCCGTTGCTGAGCAGTCTCAAGCTGAGCAGATTCCCGTGGCCGAGCAGCTTCAAACTGTAGGGCCGCAGGAACAATCCAGTAGCGCTCAACCTTTACGTAATAGTGTTGAAGCTGCTCTGGAAAATTATTTTACCCATCTGGATGGTCAGCCGGTTACGGATCTTTATCAGATGGTGTTAGCAGAAGTGGAAGCTCCTCTTCTGGAAGCGGTGATGCGTTATACCGGGGATAATCAAAGTCAGGCTTCAGAACTGCTAGGCCTTAATCGAGGTACTTTGCGGAAAAAGCTGAAGCACTATGGTTTCTTGTAAAAGGACGGGGTTTCTTGTAAAAGGACGGGGCCTCCTGTAAAGAAAAGGGAGGTTTTTTGCAAAATGAACCTTGTCCCTTACAAAGCGTTATTTGTCGCAAATCGTGGGCCTGTGATTTACGCAAAGCCTGCTATAATGAGCAAAATTTATCTAGACGGCAGTAATTATTCTGCCGTTTTTGTTTTCTTAACTACCCTCTGAGAAAGACGAAAACTATGGCTGCAAATGCACAAAACCTGCCGGTTCGCCGGGCCTTAATCAGCGTATCGGACAAAACCGGCGTTGTTGAGTTTGCTAAAGCACTGACTGAACGCGGTGTGGAGATTCTGTCAACGGGTGGAACCTTTAAGCTGCTGACCGAGCAAGGTGTGCCTGCAATTGAAGTATCCGATTACACGGGCTTCCCTGAAATGATGGATGGCCGGGTTAAAACCCTGCATCCTAAAATTCATGGCGGTATTCTAGCTCGTCGTGGTCAGGATGATGCTGTTATGGCTGAAAATGGTATTCAGGGTATCGACCTAGTGGTTGTTAATTTGTACCCATTTGAGTCTACCGTTGCTCGTGAAGACTGTACCTTAGAAATGGCTGTGGAAAACATCGATATTGGTGGCCCTACCATGGTTCGCTCCACTGCAAAAAACCATGCGTTTGTTAGCATTGTGGTTGATGTTAATGACTATGGCCGTATTTTGGCGGATATGGATGGAAACGATGGGGCTGTTGCTCAAGCCACTCGTTTTGATCTAGCGATTAAAGCGTTTGAACATACCGCTCGTTATGATGGCATGATCGCTAATTACTTTGGCCGATTGGTTGAAGGCGGTAGCGAAGATTTTGCTCGTACTCATAATGTTCAGTACGTTAAAAAGCAAGAAATGCGTTACGGTGAAAACCCACATCAAAAAGCCGCTTTCTATGTTGAACACAGTCCGGTTGAAGCCAGCGTTTCTACGGCGACTCAGCTGCAAGGCAAGGAGTTGTCATTCAATAATGTTGCAGATACGGATTCCGCTTTTGAGTGTGTGAAATCTTTTGTTGAGCCAGCCTGTGTTATTGTAAAACACGCGAACCCTTGTGGTGTCGCTATTGCAGAAACACCGCTGCAAGCTTATGAGCTGGCGTTCCAAACTGATCCTACATCAGCGTTTGGTGGCATCATTGCCTTTAACCGTGCTCTGGATGCAGAAACGGCTAAAGCGATTGTTGATCGTCAGTTTGTTGAAGTGATTATTGCACCGGGTGTTTCTGATGAAGCCAGTGCGATTGTGGCGACTAAAGCAAATGTGCGCTTGTTGGATTGCTCGGCTAATTGGCCTGGTGACCGTGACTATGGCTTGGATTACAAACGTGTTAACGGTGGGCTGCTTGTTCAGGATCGTGATCTGGGCATGGTGACGAATGAAGAGCTGAAAGTGGTTTCTAAAAAGGCTCCGACTGAAGATGAACTGCGTGACCTAGCATTTGCTTGGAAGGTCGCTAAGTTTGTTAAATCTAATGCTATTGTCTATGTGAAAAATGGCCAAACTATCGGTGTGGGTGCGGGTCAAATGAGCCGCGTTTACAGTGCTAAAATTGCTGGTATTAAAGCAGAGGATGAAGGCCTAGAAGTACCGGGTTCTGTTATGGCATCCGATGCTTTCTTCCCATTCCGTGATGGTATCGATGCTGCAGCTAAAGCAGGTATTACGGCTGTTATCCAGCCAGGTGGTTCCATGCGTGATCAAGAAGTGATCGATGCAGCTGATGAGCATGGCATGGCTATGGTCTTTACTGGAATGCGTCACTTCCGCCACTAATCTGTTTTGAACGGTAAAGCTACCGTTGAAAGTAATTAGTTAGAAAGGCTCTGCTTTGGCAGGGCCTTTTTTGTTTTGATAGGAAAGGTTTAAGTGTCTATCTTTAGGTCAAGGTATTGATTTTGCCTTTCTAAAACGGATAACCTTATGCGTCGTTTTAGGTCTCCATCTTTATTTTTTTTGATTAGAGGCACTAGATCTCTTTTAAACGGTTGCTCCCTTGCCCCTTTTGGCACTATGCTGACAGGTAACAGTATGTTAATGGTAATTTAACTGCACCTATGCCCCTTCAACATTCAAAACAATTATCGGATCACCCGCTAGCCAGTATCATTGGTCGGCGTATTATTCTAATTCTGGTGATTATCAGCAGTACTATCACGCTGCTTTCTACTTTTCTTCAGTTGTATGCGGATTACACTCGCGAAGTGAATGCCGTTGAAGCACGTCATGCAGAGTTAAAGCAAGTGCATGCGGAATCTCTGGCTATTAATCTTTGGGAGTTTAACGAGAGTCAGTTGAAGCTTCGCTTGGAGGGTCTGGTAAAGCTTCCTGGTTTGGCCTATATCAAAGTGACGTCTAATACGGGAAATCAGTACTGGGATGCAGGCACCGCCGTTGATGGTGATCTCTTTGATAGTAATATCCCCTTAGTTTATGAAGGGCCGGGTTCTCAAACCCCCTTTGTTCTTGGTACGTTGCACGTAGAGTCTAGTGCTGAAGAGATCTATCAGCAGTTATTAAAAACCTTTACCTCCCTGTTGCTGATTAACGGCATAAAAACGTTTATTGTTTCTGCTATGGTTTTGTGGGTTTTCCATCTGAGTGTTAATCGCCGTATTTTCAGTATTATGCGTTATTTAGAACGCTATCGACCCAGTCAGAAGCATGTCCCCTTAGAATTAGAAAAGCCTGCGTTTATCACGGTTAAAGAAGATGAACTGGATATTCTCGGTTTAGCGGTTAATCAGTTAAGTCAGAAGATGAATCAGCTTTATAGTGAGATAGAGCAGGAAAAAAACCGTTTCAGTGATTTTGCTAATGTGGCTTCTGATTGGTTATGGGAGACGGACGCGGAGGGGAATCTAGTCTTTGCTTCGGAGCAAATGTTAGCTCAGTTAGATCATGATACCGATGATCTCTTTGCTAATAAGAACCTCTCCCAGCTATTGGATACGCCATTATTACAAGTAGGGTTTGAGCGTAAAGAAAGCTTCCATGATTTAGAGCTTCAATTGCAATTACATGGCGAGCGTCATTATTTTGTTTTTCAGGGCCTTGCTCAATTTGATCTGGGACGCTTTATTGGTTTTAGAGGGACTGCTGTTGATATTAGTCAGCAGAAGAAAGCTCAGAATGCTTTGCAGGAGTTAAATGAAACGTTGGAGCTAAGGGTTCAAAAGCGTACAGAACAGTTAAAGAACTCTTTAGAAGAGCTAGAACTCACTCAGAATCAGTTGATTGAAAGAGAAAAAATGGCTTCTCTTGCTAACTTAGTCGCAGGAATTGCTCATGAGATTAATACCCCTCTTGGAGTGGCGGTGACAGCAAGCTCTATGCTGGATCACTCCGATGAAAACCCTGATCTAGAGGCTGTAGAGCTCATTGATAATAATCTACAGCGGGTTGTTCGTTTGGTGCAGATGTTTAAACAAACTGCTGTTACTACCAACCAGACACCAGTGGAAAAGGTTTATTTACGAGAGCTTTTTAATGATTTGAGCTTGGGTTTACAGCAATCTTTGACTGAAAAACGGGCGTCTATTAGTGCGAATGTAGATGATAATTTAGCTTGGAATACTGTTTCTGCCAGTTGGCTTCAGGTCATAGGGCAGCTGATCAATAACAGCTTGATTCACGGTTTTAGACAGGCGAATGATAGTAATAAGATTACTCTACAGGCCTATATAGAAGAGAGTGAATTAGTGGTTGAGTATACCGATAATGGCGTGGGAATTGAGGCTGATATGTTGAATAAGCTGTTTGAGCCTTTCCATACAACCCGCCGTAATCAGGGGTGTACTGGTTTGGGGATGCACATTGTTTATAATCAGGTGACACAGATATTAAAGGGAACAATTGAGGCACAAAGCTCTCCTGGCGATGGTTTTAGTATCTGTATTCGGGTACCTGCGCTGGAAGCGCAACCTCTAAGCCATCATGATGCTTAATTGAGCAGATGGTATAGAGGTATAGGATTAAAGAGTCAGAGAGACAGTTAAGCTCTCTGGCTATCTATTATCAATTTATAGGTGCAAAGTAACGGCGCCATAAAAGCCTGAAGCCGAAAAGTCTGCATCCAAATCATCAATACCATCTATTTCAAAATCAAATGAGCGATAGCCTAACTCTGCCCCGACACGGAAAGGAGACTCGTAGGCGATGTAAGCTCGACGATCAGCCATAATGACATCACCGATATTGATGTAGTTAATCATACCGCCCACAGATAAATCTGTACCTGGAATAAAGACATCTGCTTTACCGTACATCATAGGGGTAAAGATATTTAATCCGAGATCCTCATTTTCGATGCGCACCTTGCCATCAAATACTCTTAATGTGACACCAGCGTCTAATGATAGCCATAACGTATCATCTAGGAATTCATAATAAGCGGTCCAATCTGTATGAGTCAGATCAAAATTACTGTTGATGTCTGACCCTTGGGTGTAGCTTTTGCCATTAAATTCAATGGTACGGCTTAATGTGCTATCTGATGAGTGGGCAAGGTTAGTGCGCTCGACGCGAACATTAGGTAATAGAGGAATTGGGTGCTCAAATGCAAGATAGAAAGAACTGGCTGAATCTGCTGAATAACCAAGATCATCATCGACATCAATCATGCCCAAATTACTATCTTCAGAGCGGAATTCACCATCAAAAGAGGGAGACCAGTAAGCGGCACCTGCATATACACCAATAAAGTCAGCAGATGCAGTGGTGGCAGAACATGCCAGTGCAATAGGTGTAAGTAAAGATGCTAATTTTTTAAATTTCATACAAACCTCAGAGGCTAGATTAATAGGGGATTCTGTTTGAATGCTTAATTTGTTAGCTTGAGTATCAGTGACAAAACTAAAACCGAAAGTGACATTGCTCCAGCAGCGATAGCCATGCCTTTTCCTTTATAGCGCTCAGGCTGCAAGCGAGCTTCACGAAAGCCTAAGACTGAAAACAATAGTCCCAGTAGGGCAACGAAGTAACCTAGGGGAATGGACATGGCTGCACAGCCAATGGCTAGGATACACCAGAAGGACGTTTGAACAGGGTGGAGTTCATCGCTATCAGCCATTTTTACAGCAGAGGCCTGCAATTGACCCGCAGGTAAATTAAACACTTGTCGAGCTTGTTCGCCTTCGGCCTCAAAGCTCACCATAATGCCCTTGTCTGGTAAACCTCTGCCGCGCCAACCTGTTAGATCAAACTGATACTCTTGGTTATCCTCAGCTTTAATAACGCCCAGCTGTTGTTCTGTATCAAAGTGAATGATTTCGCCCTGCATTTAGCCTCCAAAAGTTAATAAGACTCTTGCCATAGTTTGACCGGTCTACTTAATTGCTCTTTTAATAAAGAGAGATTGATATGACGCACCTGTCGTGAAAGTATTTGATGATCCAAAAAAACTAACAATGTAGGGGCCGATAATACCTGATATTGGCTGCAGGCTTGGGGGAATATTGTTAAGTCAATGTAATAACACCGACTGGATGGTAATAATCCATGGCTCCAACAGGGGAGCTTCTGCTCTAATGATTGGCAAACACCACAGCTGGGTGTGGAAAATAAGAGGAAAATCAAACCTGATAAAGACTCAAGCTCTGATAACTCAGTAATAGAGTGCATCTGGTGCATGCCAAAGCCTCATTGAATAAAAGGTCGGTTTACTTTTATTCTCGATAATCTGAGAGGGTAATAGACACAGAATCAGAAAAGCGCAAGGCATGGGGTTTATCCACTTCTACCTGTGCAACCTGAACTTGTTCATTGTCCATAATGATATCAAGTACTTCGCGAGTGAGACGTTCCAGTAAAGCAAAGCGATTGTCTTCTACATGCTTTATTACGGCTTTTGTAATCGTTCGGTAGTTTAAGGCTTCATCAATATGGTTAAAGCTTACGGCTCTATCGGCAGAATACTGAATTGTGATATTGATAATCACATCCTGTTTATTCAGGATCTCTTCTTCATTGATCCCAATAAAGGTGCGTAGACGTAAATTCTTGATCTGAATAGTTGCCAGATTATGGCCTGCTTGAGCATTGCTAACAGCATGTAAAGGCATGAATCAACTCCTTGGCAAAAAAGCTCAGGATAACCTGAGCTTTTGTTATAAGCTTTTTTCTTTATTGCTTAAGATGTGATCAGTTGCAGATACTCTTGTCGGGTTGCTTGGGACTCTCTAAAAGTACCTAGCATCACCGATGATTTCATAACGGAGTTTTGCTTCTCAACGCCGCGCATCATCATGCACATATGCTTGGCTTCAATCGTTACGGCAACGCCGCGAGCTCCTGTAACCTGCATAACAGCATCTGCAATCTGTTTTGTTAGATTTTCTTGAATCTGTAAGCGACGACCATACATATCCACAATACGGGCAAATTTAGATAAGCCCAATACTTTTCCTGTGGGTAAATAAGCTATATGGCATTTGCCAATAAACGGCAGTAGATGGTGTTCACACATGGAATATAATTCGATGTCTTTGATGATGACCATCTCATCTGTTTCCGATTCAAAAACTGCACCATTGGTCACTTCTTCCAGTGTCTGATGGTAACCGCGAGTTAGGTATTGCATTGCCTTAGCTGCTCGCTTAGGCGTATCTAATAGCCCTTCTCGTTTGGGGTCTTCACCTAATTCTGCCAGAATAGTTTCGTAAAGATCCGCCAGCTTCTCTGTCATTGGATTACCTTAAAATTCATTAGCTCAAAATTAATGCTGGTATTCTAATTTAGTGTTTATTTTATCAGCACTTTCAGGATACTTGCACAAGAATTTGCCGTGTACCCTTATAAGGGATGTCATGATAACTCATCAGCCTAGCTTCTGGGTGCGACAATTTGTCCATTTTACCTGACTTGGTTGGTCAAGCATAATGCCGCCCATGGGTTAACTGTAAATTCATTTGAATCTGTTATAATTCACGCACTAAAAAACGGATCACTTGTTTTCTATTATTTTAAAAGACGCATTTAGAATGCGGGATTTAATGAATAAGTGAGTCTATTGGCCGCTGTAGAAAGGACCGTATTCTATTTATGGCGTCTTAGCTAAGCGTGATTACCTATTTGTATCCGTCGATACCTTGATCCTCAGAAACGGTGAGCTATGAAACGATTACTGACAACTGTTGCTCTGCTGGGTGCATGTCTACCCGCTTACGCTGATACTTCATCTAGCACAAGTTATATACTGCCTGCCGATACTGTGCTTAAGGTACAGGTTCTTGTTGATAAGTCTATTAGCAAGGGAGAAACTGTTTCCCATCTGTTGTTAAAGGCAACGGGGTCGACGGGGGCTACTTTGCCTGAGCGTTGCCTGATGTCAGCGAACGCTGAAATTAATAATGATCAATTAGAAGTATCAGTTAACAGGGCGCTGTGCGTTGAGCCTAATGGTGATATTTTTGATGGTGCCATGAATGCACGTATGATGGGATCAAGCAGTAGCTTTGGCTTAAAAACAGTTTGTGCGAGCAGCAGCTGTGATTCTGCTGTCTTGCGTGCAGGCGAGGATTATAAGCTAAGATTGCTTGATTCTGCTGACATTGCCTTAGTTGTTAACCAAACAGAGCAGATTAATATTCAGCGTCGTAGTTATCAGCCTGATAGTAATAGTGCTCAATAGTCATCATTAGAGTGTTATTTTCTACAGCGTTTAAAATAAAAAAGGCCTAGTTTGAAATTTCAAACTAGGCCTTTTTTATGTCTTATATAGTTTTTATCGTGTCCCACATTTTGATAAAAAATCTCCATATACCCTGCGATAGGGATATGGAGATATTTTGACTTAAGTTCCTAGAAGGAAAGTTTTACCTTAAATTCTGTCACAGTAGTTTTATAGGATTGTTCTTCTTGGCTGCTGATGTACTGGTTGCTTTGTGCATCGTAGGACTGTATTGAAACATTGTCCCAATAACCAATACGCTTCACAGCGCCTGTGATACTTAGGTTGTCCGTTAGATTGACTTCAGCTCCAACCTTCAATTCAACAATATCATCCTCAAGATCAGTTGTTTTAATATCTTCTATGCGTACGGCTTCTGCAGAACCGAATACACTAAACATACCTTGTTTGTTGAATTCAGCTCTAGCTCTTAAGCCTATAAGGTCTTGTGAGCCATAGTCGGTCCTGCTGCCTAGGCTATTGTTATCTTCGGATAGATAGCCTGCTACAGCAGAGACGTAAATATCCAGAGGGATAATGACAGGGTTAATTCGAATACCTACTTCGGCCATATCCATTTCAACATCATACTGAGTAATAGAGTTATAGCCTGGGGCGTAGTTAATGATATCGGCGTATTGCAAGTCGGATCTGGAAACTTCCGCAAAGACTCCGATTAAACGGCCCGCATTTAATGCGAAACCTAATGCAATGCGATTCGAATCATATTCATTCCAAATCTCATCACCATCAGCTGAAATTTGGTTAACTTCTAACCAAATTCTCATCAGGTCTTCTATCTTGATAGCAGTACCTAAGGTGATGTCATATATACCTAGACTGTATTCATCTAAATCTAATGGACGACGGTACTGATAGCCCCCTTTTACATAAACTTCTAAATTCTCAGCAAGATCAGCTGTTAACTCTGCTCCAAATGCAGCGCTGGCATAACTATCTTCTTTGCTATCTATACGGATACTTCTGTATAGCGGAGCAAAACGAGGTAGAGATGTTTGCATTGGCCCAAGGTTGGTTGCGACGTGGCTATCATTGCCTCCTCCCAGAGTAATATAGATACGTCCTTTGGAGCCAGAGTCGACGTGTTTGCTTACCAATTGCTTATGCTGTGGTTTAGATACTTTGTCTTTGCTTTGGGCAGAGAGTTTAGCTGCTTGTTGAGTTTTGAGCTCTTGGCGCTTTTGAGCTTTGAGTAATTTACGTTTCTGTTCAGTCCGTTGAGCATCTTCTTTTTCTTTTAGTCTTGCTTCTGCCTGTAGGGCCCTTTCCTCTGCTTGACGATTTTTTTCCTGAGCATTATCAGAGCTGTTGCTAGCTGTAGCGGAGGCCGCGGCTCCTGCTGTTCCTGTTGCTGCGCCTATAGCAGTGGCAGCTCCAGTTACAGCATTAGATACAGCTCCCGTAATAGAGGATACCGATGATGCTGCTCCAGAGGCAAGATCTGCACCTGACGTGCTACCTCCAGATGATACTGAATTTTGTCTTTGGCTACCGCTTTGAGAGGAGCGCTGTGTGCGATCTGTCCGTCGTTTACCGTCAGAAGATAGCTGATCGTTGAGATCCGTAGCATTATCTGCTCGGGATTTTAGATCATTTTGTGTGTTCTCTTTTGCTTGAGCTTCATTTGAGAAAAACTTTTCGAACGTTTCTTTCTTGAATATACCTGGCAACCTAAGAATAGTGACAGGTTTTGAATTATAGGCTGCGTAGGCCGCTTTACCTTTTTCAATTAATAGCTGTCCCGTAGGCGTCTCAAGGAATCCGGCGCCTGAATCTACAGAAACGTAGGTGCCTGTCTCACCTAAGTCAGGGCTGGCTTCTTCTGGAGATATATAAAAAGAAACCATATCGGTACCACGAATACCGATGGTTGCAACAGGGGTTTTAATGGCAAAATTGCGTTTATATTTTTTACCGATGGTTCCGGTAATTGATCTTAAACCCCCTTTAATAATGGAAGCTTTGACAGAATCTGTTGCCTTATTTTCAAAAATATATTCATCAATGGATATCTCGCTGGAGGGGCGTACGGCAAAATATCCTTTATCTATCATTTGTATCTGAAGGCTACTTGCGGCCTGCGTAATAATTCTATCACCAGAAAATATAGAATCATCCTTTGCCAGCAACCTTTGTATTCCTTGCTGATCAATAGAATGTACGGTGCCGTGTACAAACAATACTTGGCCAACAGAAGATGCAGAATATACAAGGGAAGATTGGGTTAAAAAAAAGAGTAATAACCAGACTTTGTAGTACTCTGGAATTAGACGTAGCTTATCCATCATTGACCTAACCTCAGAAGTGTTTTTTTTAGTTTAGTTCAGTAAACTTTTAGCGGAGAAAAAAATAGCCTGAGTGAAGAGGGGATAAAAATCAATATTAACTTGGCTTAAATAAGAAGAAAGGATGAGAAAGCGCAAAATATAGGGATAAAAATAAACCCTAACAAAGATGTCAGGGTTTATTTTAGATCTAGCGTGAAGCAATCTCTGAATAATTTATTCGTCGATAAAGCTTCTTAGGTGCTCTGATCGTGTTGGATGACGCAGTTTGCGCAAGGCTTTAGCCTCAATCTGACGAATCCGCTCACGGGTTACATCAAACTGCTTACCTACCTCTTCCAAAGTATGATCGGTGTTCATATCGATACCAAAGCGCATACGCAGTACTTTAGCTTCACGACCTGTTAGGCCTGACAATACTGAACGTGTTGCTTCAACCAGACCTTCACCCGTCGCAGAATCTACAGGAGATTCCATGGTGCTATCTTCGATAAAGTCACCTAAGTGAGAGTCTTCATCATCACCGATAGGTGTTTCCATGGAGATAGGTTCTTTGGCGATCTTCAGTACCTTACGTACCTTGTCTTCCGGCATCTCCATGCGCTCACCCAGTTCTTCAGGAGTCGGTTCACGACCCATTTCCTGCAGCATCTGGCGAGATACACGGTTCAGTTTGTTGATCGTTTCGATCATATGTACCGGAATACGAATAGTACGAGCCTGATCGGCAATGGAACGAGTAATAGCCTGACGGATCCACCAAGTTGCATAAGTAGAGAACTTATAACCTCGGCGGTATTCGAACTTATCTACGGCTTTCATCAAACCGATATTGCCTTCCTGAATTAGATCAAGGAATTGCAAACCACGGTTGGTATACTTTTTCGCAATGGAGATAACCAGACGCAGGTTGGCTTCGACCATCTCTTTTTTCGCTCGGCGAGCTTTCGCTTCACCAATCGACATACGACGATTAACTTCTTTAATCTCGTTAAGAGAGAGTTCTAGATCTTGTTCGACAGAAGCAATCTTTCGTTGTGCGCGTACAATATCCGTACGCATATACTTAAGCTTGCTGGCATAAGGCTGTCCGTCTGCTAGGACTCCGTCTAACCATTCTAGATCTGTTTCACTGCCTGGGAAGCTAGAAATAAAGTCTCGACGTGGCATCTTAGCTTTACGTACACAAAGCTGCATGATGCGACGTTCTTGGAAGCGAATGCCTTCCATGCCAATGCGTACACGAGACACCATCATTTCGAAGTATTTTGGCGTCAGTTTAATCGGTGCAAAGTGACCCGCTAGGTCTGCTTGTGCAGCACGATATTCGCTACTGTCGCTACCAAACTTATCGCCTGCCTCACGTACAGCGTTATTTAGCTCTCTTAAGCGAGTAAAACGAAGATTCGCTTCTTCAGGATCTGGGCCGCCATCACCTTCTTCTTCATCTTCGTCATCGTCGTCCGCTTCTTCTTCTGCTAGGGCGGCGACATCAATTTTCGCTTCGGGAATTTTAACGTCATCATCAGGATCAATATAACCGATCAGTAAATCACTTAAGCGACCTTCTTCGGTTTGGGTCTCATCGTACGCTGCTAAAATACCGTCAATTAGACCTGGTAGATAAGCTAATGAGTGCATTACTTGACGCAAACCTTCTTCGATGCGTTTAGCAATGACAATCTCACCCTCACGGGTTAATAGCTCTACGGTGCCCATTTCACGCATATACATGCGTACGGGATCAGTGGTACGGCCTACGTCAGACTCTACGGCTGCAAGTGCCGCAACTGCCTCTTCGGTGACTTCTTCGTCAGTAGAGGAATCACCATCGGTCATCAGAAGTGTTTCGGCATCGGGTGCTTCTTCAGAAACAGAAATCCCCATGTCGTTGATCATACGGATAATATCTTCTACCTGATCGGGATCAGAGATATCTTCCGGAAGATGATCATTTACTTCTGCGTAGGTGAGGTAACCCTGCTCTTTACCGCGGGCAATCAGTTCCTTTAAACGTGACTGTTGCTGCTCTTTTCCAGCCATAGATACCTATCTCAAAATGGTGCATAGAACGAGGTGAGAAAAATGCTAAGCGTTAAATTATAACATTTAAAAGCGCTTGACTTCCACCCAGTTCCCACATAAGACAATTTAATTACTGGCTATCACGTTTTGGCGCTTGCGCCTGCAATAACATTACCAGCTCTTGTTTTTCAGCTTGGGTCAATGTTTGACCTGAGCGACTTTTATTTGTTAGCGCATCAAATCGGCGGGTGCGCTGTTGTTCTACCCGCTTCTGCTCCAGCGACTGGAGCCATTCGATAAACTCTGATGCCAACGTATCGGCCGGAATCAAAATATCTTCTGTTGAGATCTGACTTAAAAACTCACCCTCTGGTGTACCGTACCAATGGGCCAGAATACTCTGAGTGGTGGCTTTTGGTTCAGAATTCAAGTATTCCGTTACTTTTTTCATCAATTGACCAATAGAATTGGACAAATTTTCCTGAATTAGTTGATCTAATAACAGGCGAGCCTCATCGGTTAAGCTGTGAAAGATCCCTGGCTGGTGTACTAGCCAAATCAAAATCCGTCTGGCATAAGGCTGAGAAAAGCTCTCTTCAACATCTGCTTCCCTTGAAGAGCCTGCTTCAGAGTACTCTTCGTAGGCGTCGTTTCCAGTATAGTGTTCTATCTCAGAATAATGTTCGATATCAGCGTGGTGTTGCGGTACCGGCTGATATTCTGCTGCTGCTCGATACTCTATAACCGGTGCAGAGCGACCTGAGGAGGGTTCGCTTACGCTTAGTAGTAAGGGTTCCAGTTGTTCGTGGCTGACACCAATGAGCTCTGCTAGCTTCTGTACTAAAAGTGTTTGTAGTAATCCTTTGGGAATACGTTGAAGCAAAGGAATGGCTCTTTGTTTTAGTTGAGCCTTGGCCTCAGGTTGCTCCAGTTGCAATCCTTTTTGTAGTTGCCAGAACAGATACTCTGATAGAGGTGCTGCACGGACAACCCTTTGTTCAAACAAGTTTTTACCCACTTTACCGACGAGTGAATCGGGGTCTTCACCTTCAGGTAGAAAGAGAAAACGCGCCTGACGACCATCAATCATATAGGGTAGGACGTTATCCAAGGCTCTTTCAGCAGCTTTTAAACCCGCAGCATCACCATCAAAACAGAACACAACTTCAGGTACAATTTTAAACAATCGTTCCATATGTTCTGCCGTGGCTGAGGTGCCTAATGTGGCAACCGCATAGTTAATGCCTGCTTGAGATAGAGCGACCACGTCCATATAGCCTTCGACGACCATTAGTCGCTCAAGCTGGCCGGGAGAGGTGCGTGCTTCGTATAACCCGTAAAGCTCTTTGCCTTTTTGAAAGAGCGGTGTTTCTGGTGAGTTCAGGTATTTAGGCTTTTCGTCACCTAACACTCGACCACCAAAGGCGATAACCTTACCGCGCCAATCCCGTATTGGGAACATTATCCGATGACGAAAACGGTCATAGGTGCGGCCTGTTTCCTCTTTCTGTACCAGTAAACCGTAGTTTACCTGCTCTTTTTCGGTAATCGTGTGAGCCAGTAAGTGCTTTTTCAAGCTATCCCAAGCTTCAGGGGCGTAACCAATAGAGAATCTATCCACGATTTCGGGGTTTAAGCCACGCTTATGTAAATAAGCCTGAGCGACCTCTTTTTGCGGATTAATTTTAAGTTGTTCGCAATAAAACTGAGCCGCCTGCTCCATCACTTGTTGCGTTTTCTTGGTTGCTTGTCGTTGTTGTGACTGACGAGCATTTTCTTCGCGCGGAACATCCATGCCTTGTTGTTTTGCCAGATCTTCAATGGCTTCAACGTAGGTCATTTGATCATGCTCCATCAGAAAACCGATGGCATTACCGTGGGCGCCACAGCCAAAACAGTGATAGAACTGTTTTTCTTGGCTAACGGTAAAAGAGGGGGATTTTTCGTTATGAAAAGGGCATAGGCCATGCCAGTTGCGGCCACTTTTCTTCAGTTTAACCACTGAAGAGACCACATCCACGATATCGGCTCTAGCAATTAGATCATCAATAAAATATTGGGGAATTCGTCCAGCCATGACGTTGTAGATCCAGACAAAAGCACCAGAAATGAAAAACGGCTGCCAGAAGGCAGCCGTTTTAACCCCTAAAAAGACAACAGAGTAGACCGAAGTCTACCGTAACGTTGCTTAATACAGGCGCTCGAAGCGTTTTTGCTCGCGCTGTACCTTTTTAGCGTGACGCTTAACAGCTGCAGCTGCTTTACGTTTACGGACCCAAGTCGGTTTTTCGTAGAATTCACGACGACGAACTTCGGCTAAGATACCAGCTTTTTCACAAGAACGCTTGAAGCGACGCAGAGCAACGTCAAACGGCTCGTTGTCTTTAACTTTAACAGCAGGCATGAAAGACTCACCACCTTAAAAGTAATAGGATTAAAAAAATAGAGATGCTGCACTAGGGCAGCATGCCTTAGGGGGACGCAGGATTTTATAGGCTTTAGCGGCTGCTTGCAAATAGCTTATTAACTGGATTACTCACTTTTAGTGCCATTTTGTCATCATAGGGGTAGAATCAGCGCCAAATTATCAAGCAGTTTAGTGAATCCCATGCGTGTACTCGGAATAGAAACCTCCTGCGATGAAACCGGTTTGGCCATTTATGATTCAGAACAGGGGCTGCTGGCTCATGCTCTGTACAGTCAGATTGATATGCATATTCCCTACGGCGGGGTTGTACCTGAGCTAGCCTCACGGGATCACGTACGCCAATTGTTACCATTAACCAAAAAGGTGATGGCTGAGGCTCAATGCAGCGCTGATGATATTGATGCTATCGCATACACCGCAGGCCCGGGCCTTATTGGGGCCCTAATGGTTGGAGCTTCTACAGCTCAAGCTTTGGCACTGTCTTGGGGAAAGCCATGTTTAGGGGTGCATCATATGGAAGGTCATCTTCTGGCGCCTATGTTGGAAGAAACACCGCCTGAATTCCCATTTGTCGCTTTACTTGTCTCTGGTGGTCATACTCAGCTGATTGAGGTGAAAGGTATAGGGCAATATCAGATGCTGGGTGAAAGCATTGATGACGCGGCTGGTGAAGCTTTTGATAAATCAGCAAAAATGATGGGGTTACCTTATCCCGGTGGGCCTCATATTGCGCGAGCCGCTGAAGCCGGTTCACCAGATAAATATAAATTCCCTCGTCCTATGACCAATCGTCCCGGCTTAGATTTTAGCTTCAGTGGCTTAAAAACCTTTACGATGAATACGATTGAATCAGAAAAAGAAGCCAATAATGGCTTGCTGACGGATCAAATTCGTTCAGATATCGCCTTAGCTTTTCAGGAGGCGGTGGTTGATACGCTGGTCATTAAATGTAAACGAGCTCTTAAACAGACGGGCTTGAAACGATTGGTGATTGCGGGCGGTGTTAGTGCAAATTTGTCGTTGCGCCAACAGCTAGAGAATACTCTGACAGGTATGGGGGGGAGCGTGTATTACCCGCGTAATGAATTTTGTACTGATAATGGTGCCATGATTGCCTATGCGGGTTGTCAAAGATTATTGGTTGGTCAGGAGAATGATCGTCAGATTAAAGTACAACCGCGCTGGCCACTGACAGATCTGCCTCCGTTGGCGGATTGACTATCATTGACAGATTAAGCCGTTCATAGGCAGGATTTTAAGCTGGCAATGTGTAAGATCTATTAGCAAAAATTTATACCGCAAAAAACAATAACTGTGAAACAATCTGAACGAGTTAAAACGGCTGATCGGATTGCCCTAAACTAGAAAGATAATAACTGGATAATGCAAAGGTGAAGGTATTGGATCGGGTCTTTATTGAAGGTTTAAAGGTGGATGCCCTAATTGGTGTATACGATTGGGAGCGAGAGATCACTCAGCCACTGGTATTTGATATCGAAATGGCAACGGATATTAAACCAGCAGCAACCACGGACGATCTGGCACTGACATTGGATTACTTTGCTATTAGTCAGGCGGTGACTGAGTATGTTAAGCAGTCCTCATTTCAGTTGATAGAAAGTTTAGCGGAAGAACTTGCTCTGTTGATTATGCAGAATTACGGTGTTTGCTGGTTAAAAATTAAAGTCAGCAAACCAGGCGCGGTGCCCAATGCGGGTAATGTTGCGGTACAAATTGAACGGGGAAGTTGTTAATCATGGCGCGTATCTATCTCAGTCTTGGTAGTAATATCCAAGCTGAAACACATATTCTTCAGGGATTGGATGCTCTTGCCAAACAGTTTGGTGAGTTGATTTTATCGCCAGCGGTAGAAAGTGAACCTGTCGGTTTTGTTGGCGATAACTTTATTAATCTGATGGCGGTTATTCACACTGATTTGCCATTAAAGACCTTAAGCCAACAGTTACGCCAGATAGAGTTTGACTATGGCCGGGAGATCAATGCGCCTAAATTCAGCGGCCGTACTCTGGATATAGACGTGGTGATGGTGGATCGATTGGAAGGTGCTCATGAGGGGCTGACTTTACCAAGAAAGGATCTATTTGAGCATGGTTATATGCTTTATCCCATGTCACTAATGGAGCCTGAGCTTGTGCCTCCAGGGCAAAACCTGACCACAGAGCAGCTGTGGCAGGGTTTTTCCCATGATGATCAGAAGCTTTGGTTAACGCCACTAATTTGGCAAGGTACTGATATCAGTAATGGTTATTCTCAGGAGTAATAGCCTGATCGTTCGATTATTAGCGATGTCGCTATTTAAGAGGCGGGCTTTCCAGCCAGGTACGTATTACTTGTAAGCGCCCTTGAGTCATGGCCTGCCCCAGTGCAGGCCCTTTTAGACCTTGGGCAAGGTAGTCTTGAGCTTTCACTTCGGCAACTTGTTTTGCCAGAGTTTGCCACTGTTGTTTCAGGTCATATTGAGTGTCGGGTAGTAGCATTAAAAGTTCGCTAAATAACCCACCTTGTTTTAATACCCCGCTTTTTTCTAATAGCGCTAAACAATCCTTCTCTGTCTGTGTTGTTGCCTTTGGTTCTAATAGTGTGGTTAAGCTGGCTTGTACTAGTAAAGCGAAGTCTTGGCAGCGCTTGGGGCAGCGTAGGCGTTCGCATAAGGTTTTTATTTCAGAAGGCGCTAGATTTCTCAGCAGATAACCCCAGCGTAATAGAGCGGTGGGTTGATGATTGAAGATTTTAGGTAGATTAAGATCTTGCCCCTCTAGTTCAGGCCACCAGACTTTTAGAGCATTAACTTGCTGTAATAAAAAGAAATATTGCTCAGGATTTTTTTCCATTAAAGCCCGTTCTGTTTCTTTCCATACTCGTTCGGCTGAAAGGTGTTCAAGCTCTCCTTGTTCTGCCAGTTGAGCCATCAATTGCTGAGTTTCCTCGGCTATAGAAAAACCTAAATGGTAAAAACGTGAGAGAAAGCGAGCACCGCGCAATACACGTAACGGGTCTTCCGCAAATGCGGGGGATACATGGCGTAGGATTTTTAAGGTTAAATCTTTCTGACCGTTGTAGGGGTCTACTAACTCTTGTTGTTCGCTTAACGCCATGGCATTAATCGTAAAGTCCCGGCGCAACAGATCTTCTTCAAGGGTAACGTCTGGACTGGTATAACAAACAAAACCCTGATAACCGTGACCCTCTTTTCGCTCTGTTCGAGCCAGTGCGTATTCCTCTTTACTTTCGGGATGTAAAAAAACCGGAAAATCTTTGCCTACTTGGGTAAAACCTGCCTTTAGCATCTGATCCGGTGTGCTTCCTACCACCACCCAGTCGTTATCATGGGCTTGTAAGCCTAATAGCTGATCTCGGACGGGGCCGCCTACTAAAAATACTTGGCCAAGATGTGCCATATTTAAGTTACCCTTATAATTTCTAAACTTTTTTTCAGTTGTGCCGATAATATCGAGTACATTTTTCGGCTCAAGTGTTTAATACAATAAAACATCGGGAATGGGTTGATGCAAAACACAATCAAGGTGCTGGTAAGCTTAATACTGTTGGGTTGGCTGGTAGGTTGTGCTTATCCGCAGGCATATCGCGGGTCAGCGTCTCAGGCGAATAGAAATGCAGTACCGCAAGGATATGTGAAGTTACCACCTAGACCGCAGGCGCAACCTAGGCGAGTCATTATTCGTACGGAAACTCATCGAGTATTAACACCTCAAGTGATAATGGAACCCTGTTGTCGTATGCAACCTGATGTTATTTATCTTCGTAAACCTTAAAGTGGTATGATTTTTGTATTGTTATTTTTGTGTATAGTATTAATGTTATTTTGCGTAAGTACTGAGTCTGAACCTCAATTATAGTGATGGACATCTGGAGAGATGATATGAAATTTAAACTGGCCACTCTGGCGCTAGCAAGTGCAGCACTAATCTCTGGTTGTGCACCACTGATGAATGACCAAGGATTTATGCAGCAGCAACCACAGCAACAGCAACAGCAAAACAATGATTATGTGGTCTATCAACAGGTAGAACACACTTATTCACCCAAAGTTGAGCCTATTATTGTACGTGTTACGGGTTATGGTGCTTTTCTAGATAATCCTCGTATGTCGAAAGGTCAGAATCAGTTAATGGCCATGCGTTCCTCTAAGCTGGATGCTTACCGGGCGTTGGCTGAAAGGGTATATGGTACTCGTGTAAGTGGTGGTTCCACCGTTGAGGCAATGGTACTGCGTGATGATCGTTTCCGTACTTATGTCGACAGTGTTATCCGTGGAGCAAAAGTAATTTCTACTTATGAGTTGGCTCATAAAAACTATGAAACAACCATGGAGCTGGTATTAGAACCGACGTTCTATGACTGTATCTCATCGGTAAATGCCGTACAATCGCCTAACTGTACGGCACCCACTGTACATGGTCAGTCCCCAGATACTCGTGCGGTGACTCGTCCTCTGGTTAAAGTTCAGCCGGGACAGTATTATCTGAATTAACACTTACATGCCTAAACAAAAGTATTTTGATATTCCTCAGACATCAGCCAGAAAAAAATGGTGATTTTATATGGAGGAGCTTTTGTTTAGGTGCTTAGCAGAATACAAGGAGCGGTCGGTTGTTCAGTAAAAAGATCCGTCACACTATCCTGAAGAGTTTGGGTTTGACCCTGGCTCTCAGCGCCTCTCAGGTCGAAGCTAAATGGCTTGAGGCAACCGGCCAGGCCTCTATTCAGCATCAAGATCTTGTGAGCGCCCGACGAGCTGCCATTCGTGATGCTGTACAGCAAGTGAGCTTGCAAGCTGGAGCTGATATCAGCAGCTTTCAGCAGATGACCGATGGCGCTATAACGGCTGATAATTTAAAAGTTAGCTCTAATGGTACTGTTAAGGATATTAATATCCTGAGTGAAGTCGTCAAAAATGGCATCATGTATCTGACGATCAGTGCTGATGTGGTTTCTGATAAAAATGCTTGTGGTACTGAGTTCAGTAATGGTTACCTGCGCAGTGCTGCGATTAGTTCGTTTTATTTAGCTGATGCCCAGTCTGCAGCTTTTGGCGGTTTTTATAAAATCAGCCAGAAATTACCGGCTGATTTGAGTCGTCGTTTATCCAGCCATCAAAGACTAAAAGTGTTAGATGCATCTGAATTCCAGTTGTACAACCGACCTGAAACTATCCCCACCTCCGTTACTACACAAGGTACCCTGACGACGGCTGTTAGTGCCGCGAGTCAACTGGGTGTACAGTATGTCGTTAGTGGGGTTATTCGGGATATCTCTATGGTTCGGCCTGATCTGCTGCGAGAGAAATCTTATATCGAGCAGATGAAGGATCGTTTGGAATATAAGGATGAGCGTTTTTCTCGTCGTTTCCAGATGGATGTTTACGTGCATGACGGTTTCAGTGGTGCCATGGTTTATAGTCAGCGCTACGATACCACGGGTAACTGGAATGTACCGTTAACAGAAAAACCTGGCTTTGGTTCGGTTTCTTTCTGGAACAGTGACTATGGCAAAAAGGTGAATACGGTATTTGAAACTGCGGTAGATGACTTGCATGCCTCTTTAGGTTGTCAGCCATTTATGGCAAGAATTACCCGTACTGATGGTCGGAATATCTATATTAATTCTGGTGCAGATTCAGGTTTAAGGCCTGGTGATACATTGAATATTTATCGTTTAAGTACGTTTTATGATAACCGTCAGAATGAGTACACTGAACTAGAAAATATTAAGATGGTACTGACTCTGAAAAAGGTTCAGCCTTTCTTTGCTCGTGGTTTGATTGCAACTGAACCCGATAAGATGGGTATTCAGCAAGGCGATGTGGTTATCGCTTGGTAACATGGGAAATTACTAAGTGAAGCCTATGTAACTGCTTGAAGTAAAAAGCCATGTTTATCATGGCTTTTTTCGTTTTTAGGTATCACTGAGTCGTTGGTGCTAAAGAATAAGCTGAAATTATTGGCAATGCTGAGGGTAGCTAACTTTCCATTGCTCGAATCCACCGTTTAAGCTGTAAACCTCGGTAAATCCCTGTTCGACTAAAAATTGAGCGGCAGATTGGCTGCTATTGCCGTGGTAGCAACAGACAACCACAGGCGTGTTCTTATCTGTTTCTGCAACAAAGCTCTGTACACTATTGTTATCCAGTGGTTTGGAGTCCGTAATGCTACCGGCAGCGAAACTTTGTGGGTCACGAATATCAACGACTAGGGTAACCTCTGCATTACCCAAGCGTTCGCTTAAAGTTGCAGGTTCCATAAATTGAAAGGTCATTGCTTCACCTTTTGGCTATGTGGTGTTTAAAATATTAATGTCGGCAAAACTGAGCTAAACAGAGTGTCTTATACAATGTAATAGCACGTAATAGCTTGTAAATAAATAAAGGATTAAGCTTAAAAAAATGCTGAAGGAGTATAGCAACGTTATGAAGATCTCACCTTGTACTAATTCCATCGGCGAACTCTATTGGCTAGCAGAAGTGCAGTTTAAACAGCGGCAGCTAACGGCAGAGGGCTCAAGCATGAATGATGCGTTTAATAATTTAATCGATGTATTAATCAATATGATGAAGCCTTTGTAGGCTTTGATTTTATCTTCTATTGATGTTTCTCTAGCGCTGCTAAAATTGTCTATGTTGTAAACTGCCCACAGAGATTAGTTTTTGGTTTTTTAGATTGAGTGCTGTTAGTCTCCCGCCCCATACGCAACCGGTATCCAGTGCGTAAATATAAGGTACGTCAACTTGTCCTTCCAGCGAGGCCCAGTGACCAAAAATAATGGAAGGATTCGTTTGGTTGGTTGTGTCTTTACGGACATAGTTAAACCAGGGGGCATAACCTTCAGGGCATTGTTCTAAGCCTTCTTTGCTATCAAATTCAAGCTGTCCTTGAGGTGTGCAAAAGCGCATGCGGGTTAGGTAGTTTGTAATCGCCCGTAAGCGATCCATACCCTTTAAGGTATCTTTCCAGCGATCCGGTTGATTGCCATACATGGCTTCAAAATAGGTTTTGCACTTTTTACTGCGCAGAACCTGCTCGACTTCGCTTGCGTAGTTCAGAGTGTCATTGATATTCCAGATGGGAGGAATACCGGCATGAGTCATCACATAGCCTAGTTGAGCATCATAATGGCACAGCGGTCGATGGCGTAACCAGTCCAGCAAGTCGTCTCTGTCAGGCGCTTCTAGAATAGCATTTAGAGTATCGTTACGTTTCACTCTAGCGCCACCAAAAGCAATGGCCAGTAAGTGAAGGTCATGATTACCTAGAACGGCTTTAACGCTGTCGCCTAGAGAGCTGACAAAGCGCAGTACTTCCAGTGATTCCGGGCCGCGATTGACTAAATCACCCGCTAGCCAAAGTTGATCTTTGTTTGGATCAAAGCTCACCTTGTCCAATAATTGCTCTAATTCGCTAAAACAACCCTGTAAATCACCTATGGCATAAATATTCATGGCTTTGTACTGTCCTTGAGCACTCAGAATAGATCTGTTTGAACGTGTTTTGACCAGAAAAATCTATGAAAACACGGCTGAAACCACATCCTCCCATTACCATGCGAAGGGTGGTAATGAGGAGGAATTCTAATCTAGGGGGTAATGTTTGATATGTTTACTGCAAGATATCTTCTTTTTCGAAACGAAAAACTGGGATAGATACGGTAAACGGTTGATCCATTTCAATATCCAGCATTTCATAGCTACCTTGCATAAAACCTATCGGAGTAGGGAATACGCAGCCTGATGTATAATGATAGGACTCACCGGGGGTAATAATAGGCTGTTCACCAACAACACCTTTACCCTTCACTTCGCTGACCTTGGCATTGCCGTCGGTAATAATCCAAGCGCGGGTGAGCAGTTGGATATTGTTTCGGTTGTGATTAGTGATCGTCACCCGGTAATTGAAGATAAATTTCTCATCCTTATCTTTATCCGCATCATGACGAATAAAGTTAGGCTCGACTTTTACTTCAACCTGACTACTGACTGCTGCTTGATCAGTCATGTTTACCCAACTTATCGGCTAGGCGATCACTTAATGCTATCACTTCTTGTAGATTCAGCGTTTCTGGACGACGGCCTGGGTCGATCTCCAGAGCTTCAATATCTGTAATATCCAGTAGACCCTTCAGATTGTTTCTCAGGGTTTTACGACGTTGAGCAAAGGCCGTGCGCACAAGGTTGTCCAGGCATTCCGCAGATTTGGCGACAAGCGGCAATTCCTGATATGGCGTTAAGCGTACAATGGCTGAGTCCACTTTAGGCATAGGATCAAAAGCTTCAGGCGGTACTAAGAATAACGCCTCAACATGACACAAATATTGAGCCATGATGCTTAAACGCCCCCAGTCACTTGTGCCCGGTTTTGCCGCTAAACGCTCAACAACCTCTTTTTGCAGCATAAAGTGCATATCTTGGATAACACCTTTTTGCTCCAGCAAGTGGAAAATCAGAGGTGTTGATATGTTGTAGGGTAGGTTTCCCACAACCCGTAATGCTTTGCCATCATCGATCAGTTCTGAAAAATCAAACTTCAGAGCATCAGCTTGGTGGATGTTAAAACCTGGGTTATCGAAAAATTTTACCTTTAGGCCCGGAATCAGATCGCGATCCAGCTCAATAACATCCAGACGCTCGGCAGATTCCAGAATAGTCTCTGTTAAGGCACCCATACCAGGGCCGATCTCTACAAGATGTTCGCCAGTTTTAGGCGCGATACTGCGAACAATACGACGAATAATGCCTTCATCTTGTAGGAAATTCTGACCAAAACGTTTTTTGGCACGGTGTTGCTGAGGCTTTTTAGCCATTGATATTCCTCAAACTTAACTCATATTCCGGCGCGCCTGCGCCATCAAAGCGGCATAACCCAGAGCGGTCCATAAACTGCCTTCGTTGGCTTGTCCCGTACCAGCCAGATCTAAGGCGGTACCGTGATCAACAGAAGTACGAACAATGGGCATACCTAAAGTAATATTGGCTGCTTTACCAAAGCCTGCATGTTTTAGTACAGGCAGTCCCTGATCATGATACATAGCCAGGGCAGCATCAGCCGTTTGTAGATGGTGTTGGGCAAATAGGGTATCGGCAGGTAAAGGACCTGTCATTTCAATGCCTTCTGCCGTCAGTTCTTTTAGAGCGGGGATAATGGTATCGATTTCTTCCCGACCTAGGTGGCCGTCTTCACCGGCATGGGGGTTTAAACCACAGACCAGAACATTGGGTTGCTCAACAGCAAAATCCCGTTGTAATGAGCGATATAAAATACGGCTGATCTGTTTAACCCGCTCACCGGTAATGGCATCAGCCACTTCTCTTAATGGTAGGTGGGTGGTCACTAATGCGACGCGTAAACCTTCTGTGGCGAGCATCATGACGACTTGCTCTGATGCGGTACGCTCTTGTAGAAACTCGGTATGACCGGAAAAAGACACGCCAGCATCATTGATAATACCCTTGTGTACCGGAGCTGTGACCATGGCTTGCCAGCGCTGATCCAAGCAACCGTCGCAGGCCAGTTTTAGGGTTTCCAATACGTAGGCGGCATTTTCGCTATTAAGCTGACCTGCTTGCTCTTCTGTAGACAAAGACACAGGAATAACGGCTAGCTGGCCGGTTTGCATCACCGGTAGTTCGCTATCAGGGGCTACGTTGTTCAGCTGAATATTAAGGCCGAGTTGCTTAGCTCGGCGCTCTAATAATTTAGGATCAGCGATAACGGCTAAACGCAATTGATCTACTGCCACACCACTCCAGGCAAGTTTCTCTTTGGCTTGTTGCCAATCAGCAGCCAACTGCAACACTACGTCTGGGCCGATACCGGCAGGCTCACCTGCGGTAATCACCAGAGATAAACTCATTGGCGAACCTCAATATAGGCAGCAGCTTTCATTTCTCGTAGCCAGTTATCCAATTCGGTATCAAACTTACGCTTAAATAACTGTTCGCGCGCCTGATCTCTTAAAACCTGTTGTCCGATATCCTGGCTTCTGCGTCCCTCAACTTTTATTAGGTGCCAGCCAAACTGACTGCGAAATATCGGGCTGATACCGTTAATGGAGGTGTTTTTCATGGTTGCTTCGAAAATAGGTACAAACTTACCTGGGCCAGCCCAGCCTAGGTTACCGCCATCACTGCCAGAGCCTTTATCATCGGAATAGTTTTTAGCCAGTTCTGCAAAGTCTTCCCCTTGCAATACGCGTTCACGCAGGCTGCTGATCAGTTGCTTTGCTTCATTATCGGTTCTTAGAGCCGTCGGTGAAATCAGAATATGACGACTTAGGGTTTCAGTGATCAGTTTGGATGGGCCGCCGCGTTTTTCCAATAATTTCACAATATGGAAACCGGATGGGCTACGCAGAGGTAATGTGATTTGATTGATGTTCAAAGCCATTGCTTTGTCTGCCATATAAAGCGGCAGCTCAGCACCACGACGCCAGCCTAACTCCCCTCCTTGCAGCGCCACGTCATCCTGAGAGATTCGAATGGCCAGTTGAGCAAAATCGTCACCATTTAACAGCTTTTGATAGGTGTTCTGTGCTTTTTGCTCGGCTTCTGCCACCTGCTGAGGTGTGGCTTTATCAGGTACGCTAATCGTGATTTGTTGTAAACGATAGTCCGTTGAACTGAGTTCGCTTTTTTGCTGAGTCAGAAAAATATCCACTTCCTGATCAGAGATGCGTACGCGCTCGCCCACACGACGTTGGCGTAATTGAGTGATCAATAACTCGCGACTAATCTGTTCCTGAACGCTGCTGAAAGCAATGCCTTGACGTTGCAGTACCTGGCGGAACTGATTCAGCGTCATCTTGTTCTGTTTAGCGACATTGGTAATCGCTTGAGTTAGCTGTTGTTCCGTCACTCGCATACCTGATCGTTCGGCTTGCTGAGTTTGGATGGTATCGAGGATCAGTCGATCCAGTACCTGTTTACGTACTTGGTCGCGTGAAGGGGGGGTAATCTTACGTTGGCGAAGATTTTCATAAACCGTGTCCATTTTTGCTTCAAGTTCTGATTGCATCAGAGCTTCGGTATTGACGACCGCGACAACGTGATCCAGTGGCTCGCGGGCTTGTGCGGGTAGCACAGCCCCGAGTATCAGCCCCATCACAAGGCAGAGTTGAGCAATTCTTCTCATAATTCCTGCTTTAACCAGTTAACGATTAATAAATAGATTGTAGGTAACAACGGTATTTCAGATCAGATTGATAATAACGTCATTTCAAATATTGCTTAATAATAGCCTTTACTACTTAAAGGCCGGGGTATAACCGGGAATATACTTAGCCGCACGGGTATAGGGTTCATCTTGTCCCAAGCCACCAAAGCCTTTCAGTACGAGCTGAATGCGAAATTTATCCTCAAACGCATCGGGATCGTCCACATCATCACCGGAGTAAAACTGGTGGTTTGCAATACGCACTAGCCAGCAGCAACTTTCGTACTCTAAACCAGCAATTTTTTCCATATAATCACCGGCTTTAATATCTCGACGCCCCAATAGAAATAAACGCCACTGCTCATTTAATGGGGTCGAAAAGCCTAAATCTGCTGTTTCTTCAAAAGGCTTACTCACACCTGTTGCGCAGTCCCCATTAATCGCACAACCAGAATAATTCTTAGTATGGCGTAATATAAAAGAGGCTCCTGATGGGTGTTGTACACTTAGGCTTGCCTGCCGCTTTTCTAAAAAGAAATTAGCCTCATGGGTGTTCCATTGGCCTGATGCTTTAATGGATGTCCAAGGATATGGGTTATAGATAGCATCGGCAACCAAAGGCGATACTTTCCGGCGATCCAGAGCATCCGGTTGATAATTTGGATCACTGCTGGTGCTGACTCTACGCTCCTCTGGGTAGAAGGCTTGACCCATGGATAGCTTCAGTTTCTCTACGCCTTGATCATCTAAAAAACGGCTGGTTAAACCTAGGCTGATCTTATGCAGATCACCTTGTCGGTCAATGCCACTAAATCGGGTATCCCGAAAGAGCTGGTTACTATTAAAGCTATACTCACTGGTATCAAATAGCGGAATTTCTGTTTGATCCTCTTCCGGTGAATAGACCCAAAACAGTCTAGGCTCCAGAGTCTGGGTGTAAAAGCGATCAAAAGCGGTTAAATCCCGTTCAAAAATCAAACCAGAATCCATAGAAACCGTGGGTATAACACGACTTTGACTGGCATCTACACTATCGGGCTGATCTGTGAGTTGATAGTGGGACAATCCTAAACGAGCCTTAGCAGCCCAATAACCCCATATTTGATCATTGCGGTAAGAAATATAAGGCTCTAAGTGAGTACGCTGGGCTTCTAAGTCACTGCCCCAAGTGATCTTTCCATCACTGGTCACGCTACCTGCGACACCACTGCCATCATTAATTTCCCGAGAAAAATGTACCGTTTGGTTTTTAGCACCCCATTTCAAACCATTGCCATTACTATAATGACCATTAGCTTCCAGCTGGGGCAGCTTATAATATTCTCGTTTCGCATCGGTCAGATCTAAATCCAGCTCTTGGAACCCTTCCAGTGCGGCGCGATAAGTCCAGGCACCGCTGCGGTATTTTGTTTCAATAAGCTGATCCAGTTTTTCCGTATTACTGCCATCAAAGCCTGATGAAAAGGAACGGAAGTAATAGTCATCGGAGACTTTGGCGTAATCTAAGCGGTAGACCCAATTATTCTGAATATGTCCTGCCGCTTTTGCGGAGTAAAATGCCCGACGCTTATCGTTAAACTCGGGGTCAGACTCCAGAAAGCTGTATTGCAGTGTCGCCGTATGATCTTCTGGCAAAAGATACCTAAACTCGGTGTTCATTAACAAACCACGATCTCGATACCAATGTGGCGTTAATGTTGCGTCGTAATTCGGTGCCAAATTGACATAGATAGGTTGCCTGAAGTTCTCAATACCCTTGCTATCGATAGCTAGGGTTGGCACTAAAAAACCGGTATGACGGCGATCATCAATAGGGAATTTAAAATATGGCCAGTAGAAAACAGGTACATCACCCAGTTCCAATCGGGCATGTTTGGCGGTACCAAAACCACTTTCCTGATCCAGTTCAATTTCCTGACCGATTAATTGCCAGCCATTATCGTTGGGAGGACAAGAGGTGTAGCTACCGTTTTTAATCTCTACGACATTTTTTTCAGTCTGGCGAATATGGTCGGCACCGCCTCGGAAATTGTTGCCATAGAGTAGATATTGGGCTTGGTTAACCTCAAACTGTTCGTTGTCCTGATTAAAACGGCCCTTTTCCCCTAGCAACAAGCCATTTTCTTGCAGAACACGGACATTACCTTCTGCTAGCACCGCTGTGCGGGTTTTATTGATTTCGGCCTCATTGGCGCGCATTAGCATATGCTGAGATAGGGCAGATACATTACCTTTTAAACGTACACCGCCGTTTTCGAGATATTCAGCCTGATCCGCACTGACCTCCATGCTATCTAATACAACAGGTGGGTTATATTGCTCATGAAGGTAATAACCACCGCAAAGACCTGGGCGTTGTTTCTGCTGCTCAGAAGGTACCTGACTTGCCTCAATCCAGCCCAATGCTTTTGCCTGATCTGTCTGTTGAGCCCAAGCGGATGGGGTTAATAACGTCCCTCCAGCAACGAGAGCAACGGCAAAATAGCACACCGTTTTTGGCCAACGGGACATGGCGTTCTGCTTAACAGGCAATTTCAAAGGTAATCCTTAATCAATATCTGCAACGGAAAATAGCGGGCCATTATAACGACTCATGGATGGGAGTTCATAACAAAAGCGGCGCTACCTTAAAATAATCCAGCCTTTCTCTTAAATATATCTCTTGCTCTTAAAAATAAATGCCTTCTGGTTGAAATAAAGGTGCCTCTTTCCAAAAAAACAGGTCAAGGCTCTATCAAAAGTGGGCACTGCTTAAACCTTCTGCAATAATAGCGGCATCAGTACAGGAGTAGTTATGAATCCCCGTTATCAGCAACTTTGTCAGTGGCTTACCGAACAAACAGGCGATACCTCGCCCAATTTAAGCCCTGTGGCCGGAGATGCCAGTTTTCGTCGTTATTATCGACTGCAAACACCTCAAGGCCCTTGTATCGTCATGGATGCCCCGCCGCCACAAGAAGATTGCACACCCTTTGTCTCCATTGCGCGCCATTGGTTCCAAAGTGGCGTAGCTGTGCCGGAGGTTTTTGCAGAGGATCTGCAACAGGGATTCTTGCTATTGGAAGATTTTGGTGACGAACAGTTGCTTCCTTTATTGATGCAAGGGGCAGATCACGCCACACCTTTGTATCAGCAGTCGATTGATGCCTTGTTTCAGATTCAGAAAACTGATGATAAAGGCCTACCAGCTTACGACCACACGCTTTTAATGCGGGAAATGGAACTGTTCAGAGAGTGGTTCTGTTTGCAATGGTTGGATTTGGAGTTAAGTGCAGCAGAAAACCAAATGCTGGATGAGGTCTTCGATTACCTGAGTCAGCAGGTGCAAGCGCAACCGCAAGTGACCGTACACAGAGATTACCATTCCCGTAATTTGATGCTGATAGAAAACGGTATTGGCATTATTGATTTTCAAGATGCGGTTTACGGCCCGATTACCTACGACCTACTCTCTCTATTAAGAGATGCCTATATCCGCTGGCCTAAAGAACAAATGTCTCAATGGCGGGATTACTACTGGCAACAGTTGGATCAAACCCATCGACAAGCATTGTCTATTCCAGATGGTTATACCCAACAGCAGTTTAATCAGGACTTTGATTTGATCGGCGCACAACGCCACCTTAAGGTAGTCGGTATTTTTGCTCGTTTATGGCTGCGTGATGGTAAATCCGCTTATCTGGCGGATATTCCTCGTACATTCGAGCACTTATTAGACGATTGTCAGGGTTATCCACAACTGGAAGGCTTTAGTGCTTGGTTACAGGACACCATTGCTCCTGCTCTAGCAGAAAAAAATCAAACACAAGAGGCTATCGCCTGATGCAAGCCATGATACTGGCCGCAGGTCTCGGCACCCGCATGCGCCCTTTAACGGATCACACCCCGAAACCCATGTTAAAGGTCGCAGGCAAACCCTTGCTGGAACATCAGCTGGAACGACTCTTTGCCGCCGGTATCAAACGCATTGTTATTAATACCAGTTATCTAGCCGAACAGATTGAGGATTTTATCCTGAGTCACAACTGGCCCGCGGAAATAACTCTATCCTACGAACCCGAGCCATTGGAAACCGCTGGTGGACTGCAACAAGCACTCCGCCTAGGTAAATTATCTGCCGATGAACCTATTCTATTAGTGAATGGCGACGTCTGGTGTGACTATGATTTAAGCCAGTTAATTAAAGACGAAAGGCTTACCTTAGCTCAAGATCAATTGGCTCATTTAGTACTTGTTAATAATCCAGAGCATAATCCAACCGGTGACTTTGGTTTATTAAATAACCAAATACAAAATAAAGCCCAAAATCAGGAGGGCGTCCAATATACCTTTAGCGGTATTAGTTTGATTGATCCAAAACTAATCCCTATGGATCAACCGACACCTATAGCGCTAGCGCCTTTATTGCGACAAGCGGCGACGGAGAATCAAGTGAGTGGTGAGTTGTATCAAGGGTATTGGCTGGATGTAGGGACGCCGGAGCGGTTGGAAAGCTTAGAAAGGTGCTTATTACGGCGCTGCCTCTCAGATAGCTTCACTCATCTATATCCCACCCCATAATAAGTAAAAACTTATCAACTACAAGGTTTTTCCAGTCCTTATGCTTTTGAATGATCACGGAAATAATCTACCTGCCAGCAAATAAAGGATAAACTATTTTTTATCCTTTTATCATCAATCCTATCAGCCATAAAAAATAGTTTTATTAAAAATTATTTAAAATAAGTCATTTACCATGAGTGCGCGACACTAAATGGCGA
>JAKZRG010000085.1:0-90361 GCA_047518265.1 Oceanospirillum sp. | reverse complement strand
CTCAAGGTATTAAAACAACACAAAAACAATTACGAATAATTATTCCGTGTGATGCTTGCGACCTTGATAATCTTGTGACTTTTCCAAGACCATCACGGCAAGCGCCCACACGAATTATCTGACTGAATTTTTAAAGAGCGGGCCAAGCGATGAACTCGTCTCGCTTAACTGAGGCTGCGTATTATACAGAAGCAAACCTCGCCGTCAACACTTTATTTTAAATATTTTTCAGAAGTTCCAAAAGAAAGTACTGAAAAAACAAGGTGTTAACGTGCTGCCGAAGAACTTGTCCGTGACAGCGAGGGCGTATTATACGCAGGGACAATCAAAGCACAAGGGTTAAAAAGAAGAAAAGAGGATATTCTTCAAAAGACAGGGAGAGGCAACGACAGAATGGGCTTTTCAGAGCAGGCAGAGATAAAGCAAACAAAAAGCAATGAAGCAAAACCCCAAATGCCCGCGTTAGCGAGCATTTGGGGTTTTAAAAATAGAGCATTACCACACACATATCATATCGAATCTAGATTTAATCCAAATCTCGATCACTATAACCGATCATATATAAAATGGCGTCCAAACCTAATGTCGACAAGGAGTGCTCAGCACTCTCTTTCACTATAGGCTTAGCACGGAAAGCAATACCGAGACCGGCGGTACCCAACATAGGCAGATCATTTGCACCATCACCAACTGCAATTGTCTGCTCTAATCTGACACCTTCTTGTTCTGCTATTTGCTTCAGCAGCTCTTTTTTACGCTCACCATCAACAACAATGCCAGTTACATTACCGGTTACTTTACCGTCAACTATTTCAAGCTCATTGGCATGAACATAATCGATACCCAGTTTTTTCTGCAAATAACGACCAAAGTAATTAAAACCGCCGGACAGAATTGCCGTGGTATAACCCAACGCACTCAAGGTTGAAATTAACTTCTCAGCGCCCTCTGTTACAGGTAACTCTTCCGCTATCTCACTTAGAACAGATTCATCTAATCCTTTTAGCAAGGCTACACGACGTTTAAAGCTTTCGGTAAAGTCGATATCACCACGCATAGCACTTTCGGTAATTTCAGCAACTTGTTCACCGACTCCAGCAGCTTTAGCCAACTCATCGATTACTTCTGCTTCGATTAGAGTAGAGTCCATATCAAAAACCACAAGACGGCGGTTACGACGGAAAACATTATCTTCCTGAAAAGAAATATCTACACCCAACTCATTCGCTAAGCTTAAAAACTGCTCACGCACTAAAGCAGGATTTTCTGGATCTCCTCGAACGGAAAATTCGACACAAGCCCGGCTTTGCTCTGTCATCTCACGCAACGGTATACGACCAGATAAACGATTAATCCGATCAATATTCATACCATTACTTGCCACAACACCCGTTACTTTTGCGATATGCTCGGCAGTTACTTGGCGAGACAACAAGGTAACAATGAATCGATTTTTACCTTGCCCCTCAACCCAGTGACCATAACTATCTTCTGCCACTGGAGTAAAACGAATATTCACCCCAAGTTCGTGCGCCTTAAACAACACGTCCCGTAATACAGGAGAAGATTCCGCTTCTTCTGGAATATGAATCAAGATCCCTAAGGACAAGGTGTCATGAATTACCGCTTGGCCGATATCGAGGATATTGACGCCGTAACCAGCCAAAATCTCTGTAATAGATGAGGTCAGACCCGGTTTATCGACACCGGAAATATTAATCAGTATGACTTCTTTCATGAACCTGCCTGTTTAAAGCCTTGTGAGCCAAAGGATAAGAAATTAGAACGAAGTATACCAGAGACAGGTAAGAATGCAGGTTAGGAATAGAAACATCATAAAAGCCCATCAAGCAATAAAAGAAAAAGCCGCTAAATCTAGCGGCTTATACCCACTCCGATAACATGCATATAAAGCGACTCTCTGTCACATAAAGATTAGCCCAGAGACAGACTGTTTCAACACATCAGAGTTATCGGAAATCGTATGTTTTTTTATTCTTCTGTTTTTATCGCTATTCGATCCACTTTCTGAAAACCACGAGGTAGTTTATTGCCTCGTCGCCCTCGTTCGCCTTGATAATGCTCGAGATCGGTACCTTTTAAAGCCAAATGACGCTTTCCAGCATGAATAGTCAATACATCGTCAGCAGCCAAGACTATCAAATCTCGGACAAACTCTTCCCGACCAGCCGATTTGGCTGCCGGAATATCAATCATCTTATTACCTTTACCCTTACTTAACACAGGAAGCTGCTCAAGCTTGAATATCAGTAAACGTCCTTCAGTAGAAACAACCGCCACACGAATATCGCTATCATCACCAACAGGGATCGGCGTTGGAACTAAAACCTCACACCCTTTAGGCACCGTTAACAAGGCCTTTCCTGCCTTATTTTTAGATAACATATCGGAAGATTCAACGACGAAGCCATAACCTGCATCGCTGGCCATCAAATAACGCTGCCTGTCTTCTGCCACCACCAAACCTTGGAAAGCTGCACCAGAAGGTGGATTAATACGTCCTGTTAGTGGCTCTCCTTGCCCTCGCGCTGAAGGTAAAGTATGAGCTGGAAGTGAGTAGCTTCGACCACTACTATCAACAAAAAGTATCTGCTGATTAGAGCGCCCTCTACACATGAGATGATAACCATCTCCTGCCTTAAAGTTTAAACTTTCTGGGTCAATATCATGTCCCTTGGCCGCACGTACCCACCCCTGCTTCGAAAGCACAATCGTTACAGGGTCTGAACTCACCAAAGCTGTTTCATCTAAGGCTTTCGCCTCTCCCCGCTGCACCAAAGGTGAACGACGTAAATCACCAAATTTTTCTGCATCCGTTTCCAATTCATCTTCAATCAACTGATTCAAAGCATTTGCCGAGTTTAGAAGATGCTCTAACTTTTTACGCTCCTCTTCCAGCTCATTTTGCTCACCTCGGATACGCACCTCTTCCAGCTTAGCCAGTTGACGTAGCTTCAACTCCAGAATTGCCTCCGCCTGCCTTTCACTAAGATCAAAACGGCTAATTAATTCCTGCTTAGGCTCATCTTCGGTACGGATAATATCAATAACTTCATCGATATTAAGATAAGCAATTAATAAACCCGCTAATAAGTGCAAGCGATCCACTACTTTCTGTAATCGATGCTCTAGACGGCGACGTACCGTATCCCGACGAAAACTCAGCCATTCCGTTAATATTTGCACCAGGCCTTTCACCTGAGGGCGACCATCAGTACCAATCATATTTAAATTAATACGATAGCTTTTCTCTAAATCTGTGGTCGCAAATAGATGGGCCATCATGCCTTCAATATCAATGCGATTGGAACGAGGCACAATGACTAAACGAGTCGGATTTTCATGATCAGACTCATCCCTAAGATCCACGACCATTGGCAACTTCTTCGCCTGCATTTGGGCCGCAATCTGCTCCAATATTTTTGCACCCGAAACCTGGTGAGGCAAAGCCGTGATAACGACATCACCATCTTCTATCTGATAGACGGCGCGCATACGTACACCACCGCGCCCTGTTTCATATATTTTTCTAATATCAGATTCAGGGGTGATAATTTCAGCATCCGTTGGATAATCCGGTGCTTTAACAAATCGCATCAATTCTGCTATATCTGCTTCAGGTTTATTAAGCAGATGGATACAGGCCTGCGTAACCTCTTCCAAATTATGAGGAGGAATATCCGTAGCCATACCCACGGCAATTCCTGTTGAGCCATTAAGCAAAACATGAGGCACACGAGAGGGTAAGACTGCTGGCTCATTCAAGGTACCATCAAAGTTAGGCAGCCAATCAACTGTCCCCTGACCTAACTCTGCTAATAACAGCTCTGAAAACTTTGCCAGCTTAGCTTCGGTATAACGCATCGCCGCAAAAGATTTAGGATCATCAGCAGATCCCCAATTACCCTGACCATCAATAAGCGGGTATCGATAAGAAAATGGCTGAGCCATCAATACCATGGCCTCATAACAAGCACTGTCACCATGAGGATGAAATTTACCCAGCACATCACCCACTGTACGTGCAGACTTTTTATGTTTTGCACTGGCCTTCAGGCCCAATTCTGACATCGCATATACTATGCGACGCTGCACAGGTTTTAAGCCATCGCCAATGTGAGGCAGTGCACGATCCAATATGACGTACATGGAATAATCAAGATAGGCTTTTTCGGTGTACTGTTTAAGCGATATCTGCTCGACACCTTCATGGTTGATTTGTGCACTCATCAGCTGGGGTCAGTCCGTAAATTGTCAGGTCATTAAAGTTAACAGAAGTCTAACATCTGTTTATCCTTACAGCATCTTTTCACATCGTTCTTCAGCAAGAGCGAAAGCTGCCGATAAAGTGCAACTACTCAAAGCCTACCTGATCTGTCTATAATTGATATTAACAAGCCGCTATTTTGAGCCCTAAAAATGATTTTAACCGAATATAAATACCGACCAGACACCGATAGCCGAGCAGAAGAAAACTGCGCAGATGTTGCAAGTAAACTAAAAACAGCCTTTGCCGAAAGCGCAGATATTATTGTAATTAACAATCTTCAGGTTGAAGTTTATGATCGACAAATCACTGTCGACCATGCTGTGATCCATACCTTCGGCATTACACTGATCAATAGCCGTACGCTATACGGTAAGATTGAAGTAAATTATCGAGGAGAGTGGTCGCGCAGCGTAAAAGGTCGCGATATCCCGATGGAGAATCCGACTGACTTGTATAAACACGTCAGTAAGGCTCTACGAGACGAGCTGGTTAAAGAACATGAAAAAATAATGAGCAAACACAATGGGGCACAAAAAACGTTTGATGGCCTGCCCATTGAATTAATGTTTATTCAAGCCCCTAAGTGTGGCCTACAAGGCAACGGGATCAATTCTTCGAATATTTTATTTGGGGAACAGCTGGCTCAAACTATCTCTCGACACTATAGCTCTTACAAGAAACGTCTTTATCAGCAGTTTGGTGGCATGGATGTTTTTCGTTTTATTTCATCAGATCTATATGCTTGTGCCGATTTTATAATTGGCAATGAGATCAATAGGGATAGCTACCCTGTTGCACAGCCGGACCAAAATATTGATGAAGAGGATAAACCGGTCGTTGCAAAGCGTGTCATCGTACGCACTAAACGCGCAGGAGGAGGGCCTGGCGTGATTAAAGCTAAAAATATCCGGCCTAGCCGGAAAAAAACAACCTCCGATGAGATATAACCTGGCAAGTCAACCGGCTTCTATGATCAATAATAAATCCGGACAAGCTAAATGCTATCCGGATTTACTATCCATTTAACTTATTATTTTAGCTTAAATTGATTCACCATTTTCTCTAACTGCACAGCTAAGCCCAGAAGGCTTTCACTTACATCAACCCCTTGTCGAGCCTCAGTTGATGTACGTTCAGCTATCTCCCCGATCTCCTGTACACTTCGATTAACCTCAGCAGAAGCTTGCTCTTGCTGCTGAGCAGAAACGGTCATTTGGCTATTTAAAGTATTAATACCTGAAACCGCCTCAGCAATTTCCTGCAGGGACTCAGAAACCTTTTCCACTTCATCCACACTGGTATGAGTACTCTGCTGAGCCCCCTCCATTACTTGAATAGCGTCTGAAACCTCTTGCTGTAACTGCTCAATGGTCTTATGAACCTCTAGAGTAGATTCATGAGTACGCGTTGCCAGCGAACGAACCTCATCTGCAACAACGGCAAAACCTCGACCTGCTTCACCTGCCCGAGCAGCTTCAATAGCCGCGTTTAAAGCCAATAAGTTCGTTTGTTCGGCAATAGATGTAATAACATCCAATACTGTTCCAACCTCAGTACTATAGCTACCCACCTTAGAGATAACAGAAGATGCCTGCTCAATCTCACCGGTTAGACGACTAATAGCCTGAATAGCCGTTTCTGTCATCTGAGTACCTAGCTGTGCCTGACTATCCGCACTGGCAGATGCATCGGAAGCACTCTCAGCATAAGATTTAACCTCATGAGCATTGGTTTCCACTTGCTGCATAGCACTAACTACCGTTTCAGTACCCCGACGCTGACTATTTACCGCCGACACAGTGCTTTCAGCAACTCTGGAAATACTTTCCGCGGCCCCCTTAAGCTGATGCGTCATTCCCGAGACCTCCTGCATACTGCCACGGAAACGGTCTAACATATTATTCAGAGCCGATGCCAAAGCGCCTATCTCATCACTGCTGCGTATACCTTTTACTTCAGTCGATAAATCTGAATTTCGCTCAACCTGCAACATGACCTCTCGAATATTCTTAAGCGGTCGAACAATAAGACGACGCAACAGATAAACAATAATCATAAAACCAATGGTAAATAGCACTACCTGAGTGGCACCTAAGCGCCATAGGTTAGTGCTGATATGATCATCCAGCGTCGATAAGGAGTAACTCACGCGAACAGCACCAAGCACCGTCCCTTCCGGCACAACATGACACATAAGACAATTAGTACCACGATAATCTTTACTGGCACGTACTGGATTCAGCACCGTCAATAGACGCCCACTCTCATCCGTGGAGATTTCATTTATTTTTTCACCGGACAAAGCACGACGATCCAGGTCATCTCGTACCTGCTCTTCCGGTAAGCCTGGGCCAAAAATTTTATTGATCTCTTCACTACGAATAATTCGGGCATCAACCACATCAGGTTGACTCATCACTTTCTTACGCAAAATATCCCTATTTGCCAGAGTACCAGTAATCATCATGATATTTACCGCATCAAAGTAAGAGTCAGCGGTATCCTGCGTATGCTGTAGAATAACCTCTTCTACCATAGCTCTCTCATTACGAACGCTAAAGATCATAGATACAACAAGAACAAGAACAAAGACCAGGAGTAGAGCAACCGTAATTTTGGTCTGAATAGAAGTCCCTGGGGAAGACTGACTCATTTTTTTCTCCGCTTATTATTTTGATATAGCGCAATTATTTTAATTATCGACTAATGTTTTAGACCCTTCTGTCAGAAAAGTCATGAATTCATATATATTTATTTAATATACACCTTTAAAGACCGGTATTCTTTATGGAAAGAACATTAAACCAAATACTGCCGATCTTTTTGTATAGCACTTGTAACCTACGGCCTTAACAGGAACATTTCCGTGTCAGAGATCAACATTTCCGCTGCTAATCCTGAGCAAATTATCGCCTTTCAGGGCCACCCTGGAGCTTATTCACACCTTGCCTGTCGCAAAGCACGACCAAGACTCGAACCTATTCCTTGCGGTACTTTTACCGAAGCGATGCAGATGGTAGAACTGGGCAAAGCCGGTCTTGCCATGATCCCCATTGAGAATTCAACCGCAGGTCGTGTAGAAGAAATCTATCGTCAACTGCCTAAAACTCAGCTATCAATCATTGGCGAACACTTTGAAAGCATTAATCACTGCTTAATAGGCTTAAAAGGGAGTGCATTAAAAGATATCCGCACAGCATGCTCTCACCCTCAAGCTTTAGCTCAATGCGACAACAACATCATGAAGTTAGGCCTAGAGACAGATGTAAAATCTGATACCGCCGGTGCCGCCCATGAAATCATGCAATTAAAAGACAATAGCCGAGCTGCTATCGCCTCATCTTTAGCCGCTGAACTGTACGATATGGATATATTGAGAGAAAATTTCCAAGATCATGATGGGAATACCACTCGATTTATTATTCTGTCACGAGAAGCTGAGCTACCAGAGTACAAATCAGGACAAATGTACCTAACCTCTTTGATGTTCAGAGTACGCAACCTACCTGCTGCGCTATACAAGGCGATGGGAGGTTTTGCGACGAATGGCATTAACACCGTGAAACTAGAAAGCTATATGGACACAGGTAGCTTTCAAGCAACAACATTTTATATGGATGTAGAGGCTCATCAGTCGGAACAGGGCATGATAAATGCCCTGGAAGAACTGGCCTTTTTTGCTCAAGATATTCGTATACTCGGCACCTACCGCCCTCATGTATGGCGACAGCAAGGTGGATCACTGTCTTAATTCACCTTAGCTTTTCCAAAAACCAAAAAGCCTGCTATTCAGCAGGCTTCTTATATTCTATCGGTTTACGGTTAACCTACCATTCCCGATAAGTCATCAGTGATACTAATCTCTTAGAACACTGAGGTTTACCTTACTTTTTATCCATAAGGGATTATCGGGATTGGTATTATTGATTATATGTTGCAGGATCAATCCAAACACCTAGTGAATTACGATCAACCCAACTTCCCTTCGCCGTTTCTTTATAACGAAAAACAACGATATCACCGACAGAAACAGACAGGTCAGGATCTTCTGTTTGATATGAGAAGCTGACACCATCAACCACCAACGTATGACGATACAATTCAGGCATTCCTAGCCACTCTTGAAAAGGCCCTTCCGTGGCAACAGATTCTAAAGTGCCCTTACCCTGCAATTTAGGGGCACGGGGACGACGTGATCCGGGGCGGAATCCAGCCATGAGAAATCCTCACATATGTTAAAAAAATAGATGGTCAGTAAAATAAAGGCTGGGGATTATAGGCCTTATTTATCAACAGACAAGAAAATTTAACCTTCTAACTGGTCTACTGACTTACTTTATGTACACTAGATAGCAAAATTATACTACATGAGCGTTCAATCATGGATCAGCTAGAACCACTTCTCTATGACTTATCTGACTGGATATCACCACATACAGATAATATAGCCCTAGCTATTATAGCAACTTTGCTGGTTATTTTTGGCGAAGATATAAACCGTACCGTCAAAAAACAACTTCGTCCATTTCCTTACTTAGTTCGTTTATTCGGCTTTATTATTTTATGCGCCTTTGGCTATGGTGCTATGACAATCTATGCGACACCTTTAATGGAAAGCCTTATTAAACAGATCCCTGAACTTTATTTAGCTCCCAGCATTGTACTACTATTTATCCTTATTGGATTACTCGCCGAACGACGGCGGCAAATTTAAACACCACAACCCACAAGGCTAATAGCAAGACAAACCGACAACATCAATCGCCTCAGCAAGAGATCTTTTATTCATCATGCTGGGCTGCGTATTCGCTATAGTGCTCCGGTGCTAAATCTTCAAAACGCGTAAACTGACCTCTAAATGCTAAACGCACAGAACCGATTGGACCATTACGCTGCTTACCAAGAATAACCTCTGCAAGCCCCTTATTACTCTCATCGTCTTTATTATAAACCTCATCCCGGTAGATAAAGGCGATCACATCCGCATCCTGCTCAATGGCTCCAGATTCACGCAAGTCAGACATGATAGGACGCTTATTAGGTCGCTGCTCAAGACCACGATTAAGCTGCGATAGGGCGATTACAGGGCAGGCAAACTCTTTAGCAAGGCCTTTCAATGAACGAGAGATTTCAGAGATCTCCGCAGTACGGTTATCAGACAAACCCGGTACACGCATTAATTGAAGATAATCGATCATCACCAAACCGATATCCCCATTTTCCCGGTATAAACGACGCACCCTTGAACGCATCTCATTAGGGGTTAATGCCGGAGTATCATCAATAAACAGAGGCTGTTCTTGCAGTAAATTTACCGCCGACATCAAACGCGGCCAATCCTCATCTCCAAGCTTACCGGTACGTACCTTACTTTGATCAATTCGCCCGAGAGAAGACAGCATACGTAGCATAAGAGAATCATTAGGCATCTCCATACTGAAGACCACAACCTGCTTATCCTGAGATAAGGCAACATTTTCCACAATATTCATGGCAAAGGTTGTTTTACCCATAGAAGGACGACCCGCCACAATAATCAAATCTGAGGGCTGCAGACCCGAGGTCATCTCATCTAAATCTTTAAAGCCTGTACTGATCCCCGTCATTGTCGTATCCAGCTTATACAGCTCATCAATACGCTCGACGGTTTTTTTCAGGATACTGACAACCCCTTCAGGGCCGCCAAATTTAGGCCTAGATTCCGAGATTTCAAAAACCAGACGCTCCGCTTCATTAAGCAACTCATCAGAGGTACGTCCCTGGGTATCAAAGGAGTTTTCAGCAATTTTATTGGATGCTCGAATCAATTGCCTTAAAGTGGAACGCTCTCGAACAATCTCCGCATAAGCAACAATATTACTGGCTGACGGTGTACTTCGCGCGACCTCGGCTAAGTAAGCTAAACCACCCACCTGTTCCAGTTCATTTTTCTGATCCAGCACCTCAGAAATCGTTACCACATCAAACGGCTGAGCTTTTTCAGCCAAACCTTCCATCGCTTCAAAAATCAACTGATGGTCTTTACGGTAAAAGTCCAGAGGCATAACCCGTTCAGCCACACCATCCCAAGCTTCATTGTCCAGCAATAAACCGCCGAGCACAGACCGCTCTGCTTCCAAAGAATTGGGCGGCATTTTCAGGGCTTCAGTTTGTTGATCTGTGATGACTCTTTCAGACATGGAAGCTTCTATCTCCAGGGTGAGCGCTAAAAGGGAGTAGGATTTTAGCTCAATAAACCAATAACAAACCAGTGGCAAAGCAACAACAAAGTGCATTGCTCTTCTTTTCAAGATAAGACTGAGATTATAGTTCAGGCTAAGGCAGGGATCTTACATTTCGGGAACAACAGACATAAAAAAAGGCACATGACCTAAAGTCACATGCCTCTTTTAAGATCGGTAGATCTTACTCTTCAGCAGTAACAATAATGCGAACCTCAGAGGTCACATCACTGTGCAGCTGAATCGCAACGTCGAATTCACCAACGCTACGAATCGGGCCATCAGGAAGACGAACTTCGCTTTTAGCCACATCGATACCTGCTGCGCAAATCGCGTCAGCCAGATCACGAGTACCGATAGAACCGAATAACTTACCTTCGTCACCAGCTTTAGCAACGATGGACAGCTCGATCTCTTCCAGTGCTTCAGCACGGGATACAGCAGCCGCTTTGATTTCTGCAGCTTGCGCTTCCAGCTCAGAACGACGTGCTTCAAACTCAGCAACATTTGCTTCTGTTGCCATTACAGCTTTACCGTAAGGCAGCAGGAAGTTACGGCCAAAACCGGACTTAACGTTTACTTTGTCGCCTAAGCCACCCAGTTTGCCTACTTTCTCGAGCAGAATAACTTCCATCTCGTAAACCTCTCTCTATTTATGCCCTATTCTTTTGGTGATTGATTCGCCAATCGCTGACGGAAATCCAATACACTGTCCAAAAAGGCCACAAAAATCATCAATACGTACAGTGAGTTTCCGGCAATAAATAACAGGATATAAAACCCGATTAGCCAAGAACGACTCAATTGTTTGATCGCTACAATACCGTGAACCAAGGCGATACAGGCAAACGCCAGCGGAACAGTCAGTGAGGGTATCCACTTCAATACTTCAGGGTTAACCCCAGCACCAAAGACAATAACAACCCCTAAAACCAGTGTCGGCCATACCGGCAATCTAAGCCGATGAAATTCTGTTTGAAAGCCACCAGGATTAAACTGATTAGCCTGCCACCAACGGGCAAGCATTAAACTTCCAACCATCATCAAGGTATGAACTGCAGATATCATACCGGTAAACATATTGACCAAGAATTGGTCCAGTTGAACCCCTGCCTCTTCGGCAAGTTCAGCACTACCACCAATCATCTCACGTCCTAGACCTATAATCTGTGACATGACTTCCGGTGGTAACCATTCAACCGTGCTCCCGGTGATGGCACCTATTAGTGACCCGACTAACAGTGTTAGTCCCCAGTTCACTGTACTTCTCAGCACCAATGCCATAAGCATGACGCCAAAAATCACCAGTGCAGGAGACGGATCACCCTGGCTTAACCAGAACAAAGCAGGCAGAGAGCCCCAAAGCATCACCTGACTGCCTTCCCGGCCACCCTTTCTCAGGGTAATGACACCGACTACGGCCGCAGCAATCCAAAAAAACATAGGTATTGCTGCACTGATCGCCGTAGCGATAATCGCGTTAGTTCGCGATTTCAGTGCATAATTTGCGATTAAACGCATGCACTTGCCTTATATCGTTTCAGTCTTACTGGTGACCGTCAGTGTACGGCAGCAGAGCCAGGTAGCGGGCGCGCTTAATAGCGGTAGCCAGCTGACGCTGATAACGTGCTTTAGTACCAGTGATACGGCTAGGAACGATCTTGCCAGTTTCAGTGATGTAACTTTTCAGAGTTTCGATATCTTTATAATCGATCTCAGTTACACCTTCAGCAGTGAAACGGCAGAACTTGCGACGACGGAAAAAACGTGCCATGGAAAATACTCCCCAAAAGTCAGTTAGTGATTACTCTTCAGAATCAGTAGCGTCAGTTTCTTCAACAGCTACTTCTTCGTTAGATTCAGTCTGGGCTTCTGGTGCACGCTCAGCTTTACGCTCGTCACGACGATCTTCACGAGAGGCTTCAGCTTTAACTGGAGAAGCTTCGGTTACAGCATCTTTAGTACGAACAACCAGATTACGGATGATCGCATCGTTGTAACGGAAGATTTCAGTCAGCTCGTCTACTACTTCACTAGCAGACTCAATGTTCATCAGAACATAGTGTGCTTTATGGATCTTGTTGATTGGGTATGCCAGGTGACGACGGCCCCAATCTTCCATACGATGAACAGCACCGCCACTTTCCTGTACTAGGTTAGTGTAACGCTCGATCATAGCTGGAACTTGTTCGCTCTGATCCGGGTGGACCATGAACACAACTTCATAATGACGCATTATAGCTCCTTACGGTTTCACAGCTTCTCCACAGGTCTATTTACCTGGAAAAGCAAGGAGTGGAAAGAATCTTTCTTCGAAAGAACCGCGGCATACTACAGATTTAGACTGCAAGATACAAGGGTTTTCTTAACGCACGGGCCATTTCCAACGAATTGACCTGTACCGATATCGATTATAGCTGTCGTTGCCTTACGGCTTCGTATAGGCAAACACCTGTGGCAACAGAAACATTTAAGCTACTCACCTCACCGGCCATAGGCAAATTGACCAGTAGATCACACTGCTCACGAGTTAAACGACGCATACCTTTACCTTCCGCTCCCATTACCAGCGCAACCGGCCCGGTAAAATCAGTCTGATAAACACTCTGATCCGCTTCACCTGCGGTCCCTATAACCCAAACGCCTAACGTTTTCAGTTCTTTTAAGGTGCGGGATAAGTTTGTCACACTGACTAAAGGCATCACTTCCGCAGCACCACAGGCTACCTTACGCACGGTAGCGTTCAGAGTTGCGGATTTATCTTTTGGTACAATGACCGCGTGAGCTCCAGCAGCATCTGCCGTACGCAAACAAGCACCCAGATTATGAGGATCAGTGACCCCATCCAGAACCAACAGCAAAGGCTTATCCGTTTGCTCCAGCATATTCATTAGCCAGGTATCGGTATAAGTCTTTAGGGGTTTACAGATGGCAACCACCCCTTGGTGAACCACATCGCCCACCAGCTCATCCAGCTTATCTCGCCCCACAACAGACAAGCGTAATCCCAACTGCTGGGCAAGTTGAACAATCGCCTGAACCTTTTCGTCCTCACGGTTTTCCACCACACGTAACTCGATGATCTGTTCGGGCTGACGGTTCAACAAACTGGTAACCGCATGAATACCAAAGACGGACTCAACGGATGGCTTACGACTAGGCTTACCACCACGGCGCTCAGATCTATCTTGGTTTTTACGGCCCTGACGGCCCTGATCATTTCGTTGTTTCACTCTTTATCCCAACTATCCTAAATACGATTTATTTACAAAAAATTCAGCGGGAGACAGGCTCCCACTGAATTCTGTAATGGCACTAACTATAAAACCAATCAAAAAGAGACTAGCTCTCTTGTTTAGCTTTCGCTCGGGCTTTTTTACCAGGACGTTTTTTACGAGGCTTCTTTTTCACGCCATCAGCACCTGAACGCCCTTTTTCTGCTGGTTTTAATTTCTTTTTCTTACCATCCTTTGGCTTCTTACGGGCTTTCTTTTTCTCTTCTTTATCTGCATCTGCTGCAATACTTTTCGCTAAAGATTGCTCAGCCTCTGACATATGGCGCTTTTTCGGTTTACGCTTTTTCCCTTTAGAAACCTCAACAGCCTGATCCAGCTCAAAGTCAATCTTACGCTCTTCCAAGTCCACCCTAGCCACAATGACATTCAGTGCATCACCGAGATTATAATTGCGACCACTGCGCTCACCTTTTAATCGCTGTTTACCAGCATCAAATTGATAATAATCGGAAGGCAAGCCTGTAATATGTATCAGACCTTCTACATAGATCTCATCCAAACGTACAAACAAACCAAAACCTGTCACCCCAGTCACAGTTCCAGAAAAACTATCGCCGATGTGGCCCGCAGTATATTCGCACTTCAGCCAAGCCAGGACATCATAGGAAGCATCATCGGCCCGGCGTTCGGCCATAGAACAGTGTTCACCTAATTCTATCATTTGCTCTGGCGTGTAAGGTAACCAGCGACTTCGAGGCTCTGCCTGTGTCGTATCAGAGCGTTGCAGATGATTACTTTCAATATCACTGCGAATCATCGCCCGTATTGCCCGGTGCAATAAAAGATCAGGATAACGACGAATTGGCGAGGTAAAGTGAGTATAGGCCTTATAATGCAGACCAAAGTGCCCTTGGTTTTCTGGGCTATATACTGCCTGAGACAGGGACTGCAACATGAAGGTTTGAATGGTTTTAGCATCCGGCCGTTCTTCAATGTCTTGCAGCAGTGTCTGATAATCCAACGGGGTTGGTTTCAAACCACCGCCTAAGGTTAGACCTAACTCTCCCAGATAACTCTTCAGTTTTTCTAAACGTTGTTCTTTAGGCCCCTGATGCACGCGATAAAGCCCTGGCATCTTGTACTTTTCGATCAAGCGGGCCGAAGCAACATTGGCACACAACATACACTCTTCAATTAGTTTATGTGCTTCGTTACGTACCACAGGCACAATACGTTCGATTTTACGGTTTTCATCGAACACAATACGCGTTTCAACGGTTTCAAAATCAATCGCACCACGAGCCGTACGGGCCACTCGTAACAATTTATATAAACCATATAACGTATTAATCGGCTTAATTAAATCTGGGTAATTTTTAAATACTGCGGCATCAGGGTGATCCTCATTTTCCAATAAGGCGCCAACTTGGGTATAGGTCAAACGAGCATGAGACTGAATAACCGCCTCACAGAAACGATAGCGGCTAATTTGTCCCTTAGCGCTAATGCTCATTTCACACACCATCACCAAACGATCCACATGGGGATTCAGGGAACACAAGCCATTGGAAAGCAGTTCTGGCAGCATAGGAACCACTTGCCCGGGGAAGTAAACCGACGTGGCTCGTCGATGGGCTTCATGATCCAGAGGAGTGTTCACACCGACATAATGGGAGACGTCCGCAATAGCCACATAAAGCTTCCAACTGCCCCACGCCTTCTTCTCACAATATACGGCATCATCAAAATCTTTCGCATCCTCGCCGTCAATGGTGACAAATGGCAGATACCGTAGATCAATGCGATCAACTTTATCAGCTTCAGCCACCTGACCGGACATCTGAGCAATTTGCTCCAAGACGTCTTCAGGAAACTCATGAGGGATACCATGCTTGCGAATGGCAATATCAATTTCCATACCCGGTGCCATTTCATCACCCAGCACTTCCATCACACGTCCCTGAACGTGCATTCTTTTAGCAGGCTGCTGAGTGATTTTTGCCGTCACCATCTGTCCTGGCTTCGCTTGTAAATGCTGCCCGGCGGGAATCAGAACATCATGGTGTAGCTTAGGGTTATCAGGTCTAACATAAGCGATGCCATTTTCTTCCACATAACGCCCCACCAGCTCATGGGTATTATGCTGTAGAACTTCGACCAAACCGCCTTCCCGGCGATTTTTTCTATCGACACCGGTTACTCGTGCCAGAGCAAGATCTCCATGAAACACTTTACGCATCTGGGGACTGGATAAAAACAGATCATCGGAACCGTCTTCCGGTATCAAAAAGCCAAAACCATCGGCATGAGCTTCAACTCGCCCTTTTACCAACTGCATTTTTGAAATCAGCCCATAAGCCCCCTTTCGGTTACTTAATAGCTGACCATCCCGCTCCATAGCTTTTAAGCGACGACGTAAGGCTTCGATATCATTATCGTCCACCATGCCCATACGCTCACACAACTGCATATGCGTCAGAGGGCGTCCTGAGTTTTCCAACCATTGCATAATAAATTCCCGGCTTGGGACCGGGTTTTCATAATTTGTTGCTTCTCGATCGGCATGAGGATCCTGATTCACTGACCAGCGTTTCATAGTGTTAGCCTTATCTGAATACTTTTTTAACAGGTCATATCCATTTATCGAGTAACAATTTATCTAGTCACACTCGTAAAAACAGTCCATCGGATATGGGCAATAATACCAATCTAGATAAGCAACATAACGAATCAACCTGCTGATATATAAACTAATTCTAGCCCCAATATCTAGCACATAAGGCGTTATCGGGATTGGTATAACGGGGATTATACGGCATGAAAATGTTTTTTACCTTTTTGTCGTTTTTTTAGGTAAATAGGTTGCAATGTCCAAATGCGCGACTATAATACGCCCCCATTGCTGAGATGCCCAGGTGGTGGAATTGGTAGACACGCTAGCTTCAGGTGCTAGTGGCCGTATGGTCGTGGAGGTTCAAGTCCTCTTCTGGGCACCAATCCATAATGACAGCAAAATCAATTAAGAGTTGTAAATCTTGTATTGCCCAGGTGGTGGAATTGGTAGACACGCTAGCTTCAGGTGCTAGTGGCCGTATGGTCGTGGAGGTTCAAGTCCTCTTCTGGGCACCATTCTAAATATTTTAAATCTCTTCCTTGCTCCTCATTTTGATCTTTTTCATCTGTGTTAACTTTTTACATTAGTTCTTCTTGAGCTATCTATTTATCGCCTTACTCCGTTATTGTCACTTTATTATCCTGTGACTGCTTCCCTTTAATTTCAATATCTTGATGCTCTTCTAGCGACCTCTGTTAATTTCCAAGGCCTAGAATCAACTTTCCTCTCCAATCGTTCTTCTGCCTCATCATTTAACTGATGAAAAAAGTCATAACCCGTCTTTGCTTCAATCTCATCCACCGACACTACATATTTGGTTAAAGGTTCACTCCCTCTAACCGTTTGCGGTATCAAGAAACCTAGCATGCTGACTGCCTGCCCTTGTCCATCCAAGGCGACAAAAATCTTATAAAAGCTATCCGGTATCTCAACCCAGCTATCTAAACGCTCGACCTCAGAGTCGAAAACAGGCCCCGTCAACACATATATATGCTTAAACTGAGCGGTAAAGTGATCCATAGCCGCCTCTTCTAAGCGCTGCCAGATTTTACGGTTCAGATTGGGTTTCTGAGGGCTGATATTGGTCATTACAAAAGTTTCTAACTGAGCCTCCCGACCATATAATCGAGAAATAGCATAGTTCGGCGCCATATGCCCCCGATCGTAACCACTTTTTTTGTAATCATCAGGCTCAACCCGCCAAACTGTACGCCAATCACTATCAAATCGAGAAGGGCGTTTGTAACCTCTTTTTTTCTGCTCAGAAGATAAAGGCTTAATCTGATAGCTGACCCAGACAGGGTTCAATCGTAAATCGGAATACCCCACCAGATAACCATCGTTACGTAATACTCGATACCAATGCTGCCAATCTGATGCTGTGGCCTCAGGCATACCAGCATAAACCATCCCTTCTCGGGTATTCTGCTCCAACCAAAACCAACCACCGCTTAACAGCACAATAAACACAACAATAAGTACAGGCATAAACTCCCTTTAACCCAAGCAACACATTAATTCAAAATCCGACTATACCATTCCCGATAAGTTGTTAGTGGCAACACTCTTCGAATGCATTTAGAGTGATCCAGTTTTTTCTTATTCTTCATCTATAAGGAATTATCGGGATTGGTATTAATATACAAAAGAGCAAGATCATAAAAGTTAATGCCTATGAGGCGTGATGGCGATCAAATCTATTTCTTGTTCTGGCTCAGCGATATCAACTTTTACCTCTAACTGCTTATCAATAGCCTCCTGTAGGGCCTTTTGTGCCGACGCTTCACCGTGTACAAGACATACTTGGGGTAAACGATCAAAATCACTCAGCCATTGAATCAATCCATCTTGATCTCCATGAGCAGAAAAACCACCAACAGTATGCACCTTAGCCGCTACTCGAATATCTTCATGCCATATTTTAATACTATCAGCACCTTCCACAAGTCTGCGCCCTAAGGTACCTTTTGCCTGAAAGCCCACCATTAGAATATGGCAACTTCTTTTCCATGCATGATTTTTTAGATGATGACGTATACGTCCTCCTTCACACATACCACTACCAGCAATAATAATCGCACCAGAGGATATGCGGTTAAGAGCCATCGACTCATCTGTCGTGTGAGTAAAACGTAGATTAGGCAAAGCATCCAAACGCTGTTGGGTTAGCAATGTATTTTTAGCATCCTGATTATAAAGCTCACTGTGTTTTACGTAGACCTCTGTCGCCTCTATAGCCATAGGGCTATCTAAAAAAATCTGCCAATGTCCGAGATTCCATTGATCAAAGTATTTACCAAATAGATACAACAACTCTTGTGTTCGCCCCACGGCAAAGGCTGGAATTAAAATATTACCTTTTGACTGAGCCGCCATGGATAAGATACGGCCCATCTCATCCATACTCTCCGACCAGGGTCGGTGACAACGCCCACCGTAAGTACTCTCCATAAGTAATAGATCAGCTCGGGCAATCTTTGCTGGTGCGCGCAAAATAGGCATATCTTTATGGCCCAAATCCCCGCTAAACACCAGCTTACGCTGATGCCGTCCATCGTCTAACCAAAGCTCAATAATGGATGCACCAATGATATGCCCCGCATCATTCAAGCGGATACGTATTCCCGGCAAGATCTCTTCTTCTCGGTTATATTCTAATCCATAGAAATGCTTGAGAGCCTGATCCGCGTCTTGCTGCGCATAAAGAGGCTCCAGTGGCGGCAGATGTTTTCTTGCCCGTTTTCGGTTCATCGTATCTGCATCGTGACGATAAATATTCGCTGCATCTTTAAACATAATGCTACACATTTCTCGGCACACGCTATGGGTATAGACGGCCCCTTTAAATCCCCGCTTAACCAGCAAAGGGATTCTGCCACAGTGATCAAGATGAGAATGGCTTAATACAACGGCATCTATCATTGCAGGATCGAAAGCAAAGGGCTCAGCGTTACGTAGATCATCACGATAACCTCCCTGAATCAAACCACAATCCAACAAAATGCGATAACTCCCTACCTGAACGAAATGACAAGAACCTGTGACTTCGCCTGCAGCACCATAAAATTTTACTTTCATCGATATATACTCCCAGCTCAATTCCTCAAGCGCTTCCTATACCCATTCCAATAAATCGCCTTGCACGTAAACAGAAAGAAGGTTTAGTCCAGACTCTCTATACACAGGTCTTGATTCACTTATAACGTATTGAGGCCGGTATGGCAGAATTTTTTTCCAGATTAGCGCCTGCATCAACAATCCCTTAAAAAACGCCTGTTATCGCTAATTATTACTGGCTTAGTGCCGATATTATGGGTAGAGTCAATGAGCAAATTCACCGACATTCTCATGCCCATGCTACGTTTATTTTATCTGCTTACACTGTTACTTCTCTGGCCTACTTTTAGTACGGCACAAGAACTTTTTGTCAAAGAACAAACGGATGGTCATCGAGATGCACTGCAAGAATTCCGTCAATTATTGAGTGAACGCCTGAACCCTAGCCAAGCCTCTATTGAACGAGTGTTTAACCCTTTAGGCGATGGTGAATCTTTATTAGTCAGAGCCTATATTACTGGCCCAGAAGAACTCGTTTTTCGCCCTCTATTTGATGAAAACCTAGACAATGCTCAAGAGAGCAGTTTTTTATTACGCACCCTGCCGGGCACAGAACTAAAAGAAGTATTAATTAACTTTGAACCCAGTGTCGAACGTTTCCAGCTTTATTTTGGTAAGTTTCATTATAGCGTTTCACCGGATATGACAGGTGTCAGTCAAATGAGTGCTCGCCTGGAAGCATCTCCATTTTTGGCTGATAACTTTCAAACTCTATTTATCGACCAACCTGCTGCTGCCTTAGGAATACGATACCTAACAGACCAACAGAACCAGCTGAATCAAACAGCAGTGATCCAATTAAGAAAAGAGTACCGGGATAACATCACGGATCAATTACTGATAAACAGCCATGGGGAAATTGTTAACGCTTATCGCCTTGCCCCTTATCAGAATATTGCTATCACTCCTGTTTACTTTCTCGAACAATACAATCTGGATAACAATAAAACGCAACGCTATTACATTCAAAGTGATGGCTTGAAAAGCTTTCAGCTAGATAATGTTGGACAGACAGTCCAATCAGGTTGGATCTCCCGTCAGTCCATGCAACAAGTCACCCCATCCAGCGAACCCATATCACCCACTCTGGACTAAAGCAGGTTTTATAACAGGTCTAACTGCGACTAAGGGTCGCTTTTTTTCCAATATAAAAAGGGTATGCTTATAGAAAAGGTGATCTGGGCCAATGTGTTAAAAAAGCATATTTGCTTATTATCCTCCTAATTAAAAATTTATCGGCCTGTTATCCCTTTAGATAACAGCCTGATTAGCTTGAAATCAAAAACTACAAAACCATAAAGTAAGGTGAACCCATGAAAAAACTTCTCGCGATCGCTGGTATTGCTGTTATGGCTGCATCTGGTTCTGCTCTGGCTGCTGATGCCGCTGCCGGTAAAGCAAAATCAGCGGTATGTGCAGCCTGTCACGGTGCTAACGGTATCAGCGCAGTGCCTATATACCCTAACCTGAAAGGCCAAAAAGCTCAGTACATCGAGAATGCTCTTAAAGCTTATAAAGCGGGTCAGCGTACAGGTGGTACTGCTGCCATGATGTCTCCTCAAGCAGCAGCGCTTAGTGATGCAGATATCAAAAATCTGGCAGCTTACTACAGCACTCTATAATAGAGAGCTTTAGATAAAGCTGATAAGTAAGCGATCAAAGTAAAAGGTCTGGCATTGCCAGACCTTTTATCGTTATGGATGAGACTCATATACTCAACAAGCAAAGCATTTTATCTAAGCAACACCCGTCTTAGGTGCATTTTCGGCTGTATCCGTAGCCCCAGGTAAAGGCCATTGATAGCTCTGCTTTACCTCTCCTTCAGCAATACTATTTAGCCGTACTGGAAACCCCCACAGTTGATGCAGATAACGCAAGACAGATTCAGCACCATCATCTAAGGGCCTGCGATTATGAGAGTAATGATTCAAAGTTAATGATCGGTCTCCCCTAACATCAGCATCCACTACCTGAATATTGGGTTCACGATTTCCTAGGTTATATTGTGCTGCCAGCTCCTGACGAACATGGCGATAACCTTCTTCATTATGAATAGCGGATATCTCCAGCTCTGAATCTTTATCGTCATCGACGATGGCGAATAGCTTCAGATCACGCATCACCTTAGGTGATAAAAACTGCAGAATAAAACTCTCATCCTTAAAGTTTTGCATAGCAAAGTGCAGCGTTTCTAACCAGTCACTACCGGCAATATCGGGGAACCATTGACGATCCTCTTCTGTAGGTTCTTCACAGATACGTTTCAGATCCGTGTACATGGCAAAGCCCAATGCATAGGGGTTAATACCATTGTAATAAGGACTATCATAGGATGGCTGAAAAACCACACTAGTATGAGATTGAAGAAACTCAAGGATAAAACCTTCAGTCACTAAACCCTCATCGTACAAGGTATTCATAATGGTATAGTGCCAAAAGGTAGCCCAGCCTTCATTCATCACTTGGGTCTGGCGTTGTGGATAAAAGTATTGGGCAATTTTTCGTACTATACGCACGATCTCACGCTGCCAAGGCTCCAACAAAGGGGCATTCTTCTCAACAAAATAAAGAATATTCTCTTGAGGCTCAGATGGATAACGAAAATGCTTTCCATCAGACTCGTCCTCGTTACCTTTTTTAAAAGGTATGGTACTCCAGAGACGATTAACTTGTTGCTGTAGATAATCCTCCCTTTCCTGCTGCCGACGTTGCTCCTCTTCCGCTGAAATGGGCGCAGGGCGCTTATAGCGATCCACACCATAGTTTTGCAGGGCATGACAAGCATCTAATAAAGACTCAACTTCCTCTACGCCATGTCGCTCTTCACATTGAGTAATATACTTTTTAGCGAATAATAGATAATCAATAATCGCCCGAGCATCTGTCCATGTTTTAAACAGATAATTCCCTTTAAAGAAGGAGTTGTGACCATAACAAGCATGAGCAATTACCAGTGCTTGCATCGTCATCGTATTCTCTTCCATAAGATAAGCAATACAGGGGTCAGAGTTGATAACCAACTCATAAGCCAACCCCATTTGCCCCCGTTTATAGCCTTGCTCAACGGATAAGAACTGCTTACCAAATGACCAATGGCTATAACCTAACGGCATCCCCACAGAAGAATAGGCATCCATCATCTGCTCGGAAGTAATCACCTCTATTTGATTGGGATAAGTGTCCAGCTTAAAGCCTTCTGCTATACGCTTGATCTCACGATCATAGTCCTCTAGTAACTCAAAATTCCATTCTGAACCGGTGGAGATCAGCTTAGATTCTTTTTCGCTCATGCTTCTTTCCTCCTGAACAGTTCTCGGAATACCGGATAGATATCCGCCTCACTGACAATCTGCTCCATGGCAAAATGATCAGGGAAACGAGACTGCACACCTCTATATTCTTCCCATAAAGCCTGATGGGCATGAGGTGTAATTTCAACGTAAGCAAAATACTGCACCAGAGGCATCAATTCCTTCACTAAGATCTGACTACAATTGGTTGAATCATCATCCCAATTATCGCCATCTGAAGCCTGAGCTACGTAGATATTCCATTCATTACTGGGATAGCGCTTTTCAATCACCTCCTGAGCAAGACGAATAGCACTGGATACAATCGTACCGCCCGTTTCTCTAGAATAGAAAAACTCCTCTTCTTCCACTTCTTTCGCACTGGTGTGGTGACGAATAAAGACAACTTCAATACGTTGATAGCTGCGCTCTAGAAAAAGATATAACAGTATAAAAAAGCGTTTTGCCATGTCCTTATGAGCCTGGGTCATAGAACCAGAAACATCCATAAGACAGAACATTACCGCCTGATTGCTAGGCTGAGGTTCCTTTTTAAAATTGTTGTAACGCAAATCATAAGTATCTAAAAAAGGCACTCGATCAATTTTTTTCCTTAATAACTCTATATCCTCTTCTAGCTGATCAATACGTACTGGATTTCTCAATAAGGTATCTTTGCCTTGCTCTTCTTCTAACTCTTTTTCCAACTCTTTTAAACGACGACGGCTTTTACCTGTCATTGCCCGACGCCTGGCATAGGCATTGCGCATAGAACGAACAATGTTCATTTTCGCTGGCGTGCCATCTTTAACAATTCCAGCACGCACTAACTTAGCCGCCTCCATATCTTTAAATTCTTTACGCACTAGGTTGGGCAGTTCTAAGCCATCAAACATAAACTCCAGGAATTCATCTTTGGTAATGGAAAAAGAAAACTCATCCTCCCCCTCTCCCTGGTTACTGGCACTACCTTCGCCAGAACCGCCGCCTCCTCCACCTCCTTGAGGCCGGCGAAAGCGATCACCTTGCTGAAATTCTTTATTACCAGGGCTAACGATTTCTCGACGGCCGCCCTGTCCTTGCTGAAAAACCGGCTCACTAATATCCCGAGTAGGGATATTAATTTTTTCACCATGCTCCAAATCCGTAATGCTGCGTCGATTAACCGCATCAGTTACCGATTTCTTAATATGATCCCGATAGCGTCGTAAAAAGCGCTGCCGATTCACCGCGCTCTTATTTTTACCGTTTGGTCGTCGGTCAATAATAAAACTCATGCGGACTCTCCTTCTGCATTAGCAGACACATCACCACCCATACACTCTGATGGTTAAGCTGTGCCAGTAACACCCCTTGTAGTTTGGCAACTGAAGTAGACTATAGAGCCCCTTTAAATCAGAGGCCCTAAAGATCTAATTTCAATACTTATAACTACGGCGTATTACCTCGCATTTGCCCCTTACTGGGATTTACGCACCCGCAGATACCATTCCGACAACAAGCGCACTTGCTTCTCTGTATAACCTCGTTGTGTCATTCGATCTACAAAGTCTTCATGCTTACTTTGCTCTGAAGAAGATGCCTTCGCATTAAAGGATATAACCGGTAGCAGCTCTTCAGTATTGGCAAACATTTTATGCTCAATGACTGTTTTCAGTTTTTCATAGCTGAACCAAGCTGGGTTTTGTCCATTATTTTGAGCTCTCGCCCTTAAAACAAAATTGACGACCTCATTACGGAAGTCTTTAGGGTTACTAATACCTGCTGGTTTTTCAATCTTCTCTAGCTCTTCATTCAGAGATTGACGATCAAAAAGCTCCCCGGTTTCTGGATCTCTAAACTCCTGATCTTGAATCCAGAAGTCCGCATAAATAACGTAACGATCAAAGATATTCTGACCATATTCACTATAAGATTCTAAATATGCGGTCTGAATCTCTTTACCAATAAAGTCTACGTACCGTGGTGCCAACCATTCTTTGATAAACCTCAGATAACGTTCTCTCACTTCAGGTGCATATTGCTCCTGTTCAATCTGATGCTCTAGGACATAAAGCAGGTGCACGGGATTAGCCGCAATCTCAGTGGCATCAAAATTAAATACTTTGGAGAGAATTTTGAAAGCAAAACGAGTGGATAAACCTTCCATCCCTTCGTCCACACCGGCACTATCACGGTACTCTTGAATGGACTTGGCTTTCGGATCGGTATCTTTCAGGTTTTCACCGTCATAGACACGCATTTTGGAATAGATACTGGAATTTTCTGGCTCCTTACTCCGAGATAAAACAGAGAATTGGGCCAGCATTTTAAGAGTATCCGGTGCACAGTGAGCATTATGTAACGAACTATGCTCCAGCAGTTTTTCATAGATACGCATCTCTTCCGAAACACGCACACAATAAGGTACTTTTACAATATAAACCCGATCTAGGAATGCCTCGTTACTCTTATTACCTTTAAAAGCCTTCCACTCGGACTCATTAGAGTGCGCCAAAATAATGCCAGAGAATGGAATCGCCGACATACCCTCCGTACTATTATAGTTCCCCTCCTGAGTGGCCGTTAATAGTGGATGCAGCACCTTAATGGGCGCTTTGAACATCTCCACAAATTCCATCAAGCCCTGGTTACCTCGACACAGGCCACCGGAGAAGCTGTAAGCATCGGGATCATGCTGGGCAAAATCCTCCAGCATACGAATATCCACCTTACCCACCAAGGCACTGATATCCTGATTATTATCATCTCCGGGCTCAGTTTTAGAGACCGCAATTTGATTAAGGCGAGAAGGATATAGCTTAACGACTCTGAACTTGGATATATCCCCACCGTATTCTGTCAGCCGTTTAGCGGCCCAAGGGGACATAATAGAGCTCAAATAACGCTGAGGAATACCAAACTCATCCTCCAGAATTTCAGCATCTTCATCCGGATCAAACAGCCCTAAAGGCGTCTCGAAAACAGGGGAATCCTTAATGGCATAAAAAGGAACCCTTTCCATCAATGCTTTTAAGCGCTCTGCCAGTGATGACTTACCACCACCTACCGGACCTAAAAGATAAAGAATTTGTTTACTCTCTTCCAACCCTTGGGCGGAATGACGGAAATAAGACACAATTTGCTCAATGGCGTCTTCCATGCCATAAAATTCTGAAAAAGCGGGATAACGACGAATTACTTTATTAGAAAAAATTCTGCTTAAACGAGGATCTTTTGCGGTATCAATAACTTCTGGTTCGCCTATCGCCATCAACATACGCTCCGAAGCTGACGCGTAAGCCATTGGATCATTCTTGCAGATGTCGAGATACTCTTGCAGGCTATACTCTTCCTGCTGAACCCGGTCAAAACGGTTTTGTACGTGATTAAAAATGCTCATAACAACCTCCTGACAATACAGCCGTGACAACCGAGTTGCTTATCTGAACAGCGGTATCAAATAACTCAGGTCACACTTACAGCATAGTCGAACTGTGGCGCTGTCAATGTTGCTTTCCAATTTAAGCGCTGTTTTCTATAAATCTTATTAATCAGCTTATGGTGGGAAAAATAAAAACATAGAGATATCAAAGGGAAAGCGACGAAGCACTGATAAAATAAGGGGGGATAACGAATATGACATTTTTAATCATGGTGCTGTTCAGCCTCATAATACTGATTTTAAGCTTGTGTTTAGCCAGCTTTCATCACCCACCTAAATTCCATCATAACCGCCAGGACTATATCGATTTACTACAGAACATTCTTTCAGGGCAGGCAGATTATGATCAATGGAGCAGCATTATTCACTTGCCTATAAGGCATGACTTTGAGCTAGAAAAAATTCGACAACAGTGCGTTCAAATAGAGGCTTTGCATTACCTAGGCCACCCGACTCAACTCGGAAATCCGGAAGGAATGTTTACAGCAAAAGGCTTATTGGAATTGGAAATTATTCTTAAAAAAATGCAATCAAACATCGAAACCGATACCTAAAAACAGGACTACTTTTAAAAAGCTAGCTGAGAACAATTACAATTAAGCCCTTTACCCTATAATCTAAAGTCGTAAAATAGACGCCTATCTGCCAGATTTTGGCATTAAGCAGTTCCGTCGTAGCAGATACGATCTAAGGGGCGCACCAATGAAAACCCGTCAGACACACACCAATAGCATCTGCACTAAAAAAGTAAGTACCCAAACTGTGAATTCAGATACAGCTAATACCGCTATTCGTGTCAACCGCTTACCTAACAGCTGCTTGAGTCACGATCATGATTATCATCAGCTGGTCATTGGACTGACAGGTACATCCGAATTTGAGATTGAAGGCAGTTGTGGCCAGGTCAGTCCAATCAAAGGCTGCTTAGTCCCCTCTGAACACACTCACTTTTATGAAGGTATTGGCAGTAATAACCACCTGATCATAGACTTACCCCGCCAGCACCCTCTTTTGCAAAATCACCTGCCGGATCTAAGCCGTCTGTTTGATGCGCCAGCTTATTTCAATATTGATAATAATCTGAAACTATTCCTGTCTTTTATGCTCAAAGAGATTGATGCGTTTGGTAAAGATCCGAGTACTGCAGATTTTTTAACCTTTGCCTTTATGCATCGACTGCACGAACGCCTGTTTCAACAACCCGTACCACTAAAACAAGCGGATCGAATTACCCTTAACATGGCGAAAATTGATCAGTTTATTTCTGTCAATCTAGCCGAAAAAATTTCTGTCGCTCAATTGGCGCAAATTGCCTGCATGAGCGAAAGCCATTTCCATATTCTCTTTCGCAAAACAATGGGCATTACGCCACATCAATACCTGATTCAGGCTCGATTAAAAGAGGCCCACGATTTACTCCTGCGCTCCTCCTTAACCGTTAATGAAATTGCTGCCCAAGTAGGCTTTACCAGTCAAAGCGCCTTAACGAATGCCTTTAAAAAGTATTTTCAATCAACGCCGAGTCAAGTCCGTCACCAGCACTAAAAGAGTGCATCACCGCCAATCCATTTCATTCCAGAGTTTTTTGCAAAAAATTCCCAGTTTTTTGCAAAAGCCCATCCTCACAAGTTTATAGAGTGCCTGACTGCATTTGCTCTGATGCGAGGCGCTATCAATCAAGCTTCCATAGCTTGTTCAAGGTAGTGAGATAACTGGCAAAACCCTAAACAAAAAATTGCCACTTATTTACCGCTTCTCATACCGAAGGTGTGTTTATTGAAAAGACCCACTTCAACGGACGTGCAACCCGCTGGGCAAAATAAATTCCTGCTTGCAGGTATAACAAATAAACACCTCTAGGTGTGCCCATAAAAAGAATTAAAGAGTCTGCACATAAAGGTAAACTCCAATGGTAGAAACGAACATGATTGTCGGCATGACCTTTGTGGTCTATATCGCCCTAATGCTGGGTATCGGTATTTATGCATACCGAAAAACCCAAGATTTATCCGATTATATTCTGGGTGGTCGCAGCCTAGGCCCTTGGCCTTCTGCGCTATCTGCCGGAGCATCCGATATGAGTGGCTGGTTGCTATTAGGTCTACCAGGATATGCTCTAGCGTCAGGTATGGAAGCTATTTGGTTAGCCGTTGGTCTTTTACTGGGGACTTGGTTGAACTGGTACATTGTTGCGGGTCGCTTACGAGTATATAGCCAAGTAGCCAATGACTCCTTGACCTTACCGGAGTTTTTCGAACAAAGATTCCGCGATAATTCACACCTTCTTCGCATCATTTCTGCCTTCTTTATTCTAATGTTCTTCCTGTTCTATACCAGTTCTGGTCTAGTGGCCGGCGGTAAATTGTTTGCCACTGTCTTTGGTATGGATTATTTCACCGCTGTGTTAGTCGGTACTCTAGCAGTGATTACCTATACCTTCTTTGGTGGCTTCCTTGCCGTATCTTGGACGGATTTAGTACAAGGCCTAATGATGGCTGCGGCTCTGGTCTTAGTCCCTGTTATGCTGATTGGTGACATAGGCGGTGTTGGTGCCACCTTCGCTGCAATGGAGGCTAAGAACCCAGAGTTATTGACATTGTTTAACGGTGTAGACGGTGAGCCTTTAGGCGCTATCGCTATTATCTCTCTAGCCGCTTGGGGCTTAGGCTATTTTGGTCAGCCTCATATTCTGGCTCGTTTTGCCGCTATTCGCAGTGAAAAAGAGGTTCCTGCCGCCCGTCGCATCGCCACAAGCTGGACAGCTCTAACTCTACTAGGTGCAACCTTTGTCGGCTTTGGTGCTATCGGTTATCTTGATGGTGGCCTGCAAGACGGCGAAACGGTCTTTATGGTACTGGTGAACGCTCTATTCCACCCTGTAGTTGCCGGTATTCTTTTAGCCGCTATTCTAGCAGCGGTAATGTCTACGGCTGATTCCCAGTTGCTGGTTTCCTCTTCAGCACTGACCGAAGATTTCTACAAATCATTATTCCGCAAAGATGCGTCTCAGAAAGAGTTGGTTATGGTGGGTCGCCTGGCAGTTGTCGGTATCGCTGTAATCGCCCTGATTCTCGCCCGTGATCCCGACTCCTCTGTATTGGGCTTGGTATCCTATGCTTGGGCCGGTTTTGGTGCAGCCTTTGGGCCTGCCTTAATTCTCGCTCTATACTGGAAACGCATGAGTCGTAACGGTGCTCTAGCAGGTATCCTAGTAGGCGGCATTACTGTTGTGGTTTGGAAGCAACTAACTGGCGGCATTTTTGACGTTTATGAGATTGTACCGGGCTTCATTCTGGCCTGGATCGCTATCTATGTGGTGAGCCTAGCCAGCCCTGAACCCGCTCAAGAAATCCAAAATGAGTTCGATCAGGTGGTTAATCGCTAATATCAAACCTCAAAGCTTTTGTTTTTAGTAAGTATCAATATGATACTCAGACAAAACACTAGCACTTTTTTAAAGTAATCCCCTCCTAAAAAGCCATAGTGAAATACTATGGCTTTTTTTGTTTGCAGAAAAACACTTAACGACACTGAAAGCGGTCTCAATTCTACGTTACAATCTAAAATAGATGTTTACGGTCATATACAATAGCATCATAAACTTGGCATTGATTAACTGGATTTATTCATGGCGGCTACCTCTCAAGTATCTTCAAATGATCAGGACAAAAAAGGACTCACCCACTGGCGAAAACAGCTCTTGCAGGTATCCTTGCCCGCGTTGGGTAGAACCGGCCATGAATTGACTCAGATGCTTAAAAAGGCAGATTGTGCTTTAAGTGATCTGGAAAAGATTATTGCAGAAGATCCTGTCTTAGCCTTTCAGATCCTCTCTCATGCCAATAAGCTCAGCACCAACCCTGACAATGATGTGATGTCACTCCCTCATGCCATGTCATTAATGGGAATGGATAAATTACGGCCTATCCTGAAAAATATTAAATATATCCATTTTTCCCCCCTAAAGACGGCTCATAATGCTTTTTTACAGGCACTTAATACTAGTTTGCACGCAGCAAGCTTAGCTGCCAGCTGGGCAGAGAAAAAGATTCCTGGCAGCGGTGAAGCCAATTATTGGATGACGCTAAGGCTTAGTTCCGTTTACTGGTATTTATCCCTAGCCTCTCCTAAAAGCTATCACGCCATTGAGCAGAGAGTACAACAGGGAGAAAGTCGTTCTCATGTCGAGCAGGATATTCTAGGTTGTACCTGCCAGCAGTTGACTCAATCTATGCTGCCTTATTGGCGACTAAGCAAATTTACAACCAATAATCTATCCCAACTGCTGACGCCCAAACCTCGTATGTTAGGCAAACTCACCCGTTGTGCATGGATTACAAATGTTGCACCTGAGACCCCAAAAGCTCAGGGTGTATTTATGCAAACCCCAGGCTTTGGCGCAGTTCTAGCACACTCATTAGCCCTAAACAGTGCTGTCAGCTGGTATAGCCAACAAACGTTACGAACCTTAAAAATTGTATCTGCTTATCTACATCAGCCTTTAGAAGAGGTGATTGTCCAGGTACATAAAGATGCAATACGTTATACCCGCGCTCATGGGTTACCAGGCCTATGGTCTCCTGCGGTGAAGCTATTACACCCCCCTCTACCAAAGCGTTCCGTGCCTAAAAAACAGCAACACTCGGAACCACTAAAATCTAGCCCCCAATCTATAGATAAGGCTAAAGCCCAGAGAATTAAGGCTAAAAAAGACCTATCGGTAGATAATCGTAAGAAGGCTACTCTTAAACCGATACACGCTAAACTGACTCCAGAGAAAAAAGAATTACAGCCACTAAGTGAAGTGCAAACGGCACTGTTTAAGCTGTTTTATATGCAAACAGTCAAGCAACATCAGGTTTTCTCTATTCACCAGCTTATGGACGGAGCCAGCCAAGTTCTTCATTTTGATTTAGGCCTAACGCGCTGCATCTTATTTATGAAGTCACGCAGTAAAAAAGGCGCGGTGAAAGGCGTTTACGCCAAAGGCTTTGAAGATAATTCTCCTTTCGCCGTAATGGAAGTCGACGCAGAAATTGAGCACCTGTTTGGCAAATTGATGAATAAGCCTTCGGCCTTATGGGTTACGCCTCAAAAAATCAAAAAACTATCCGGTGAAATTCCTGCCGAGCTATGGCAAACCTTGGATAACCCAAATGAATTTATGCTCGCAACAGTCAGCGTAAGAGGTATGGCGTCCGGTATTTTATATGCGGATAATAAAGGGGGAGATAAAGAAATGAGTCAATCTTATTACAATACCTTCCGTAGCGTTTCACAGGCTATTAATCATGGTTTAGGGACTCTTTCTGGCCGAAAAGATAAAAGCCCGAAAAGATAAAACCATCGCCCTAAGTAAATCGTCCTAAGCAGAAAGTTGAACTCAGAGAGCTTTCAATAAGAGGTACTGATTATTTAACCGCCTTGCGTAAGATAATCTGTATCTCTTGTGGTGATGATGTATTTGGTCGATGTACCAGTAATAGAACAAAATCATCCAACTGCCAATGACCAAGTTTCCCTTCCCTTAAATGACGCCCTACAGACAAAGGCATTGCATGACCTGTTGTTGGTAGAGAAAGACTATTACCAAAACGAATTAGCTCACTGATAGCCTTATCTTTTTCACTACTCCCCGCCCGTAGAGACAAACGCATTTCATTAACTTCCTGAGCGGTCCCTAAAGCGGTATAACGAATGGCATGCTGTTTTTGATAGCCAAAATAACGCACAGAGCTCATACAAGCCATCCTGTCAGTCAACACCGGCTGATACAACTCAGCATCAAGATATAGATGGCTTAAATATCGACATTCTTTAGGTAAAAAGACCTTTCGCTCTTCCACCACGGGTACGGTATCAGCAAAAAAAGAATAAATTAGAAACCAAATAAAAAGTGCCGATAACAGAAGTACGGGTAAGACCTGCTGCAAGGGTTTAAACAATAGTTGATTGGAGTGACAGGATGCACAACTACACGGTGCTATTTTCGATTGGCACTGATTACAAGTATTGCTTTGAGAGGGAATGAGCTGCTGTATAAACTTTCCGGTCATCATGGCCTCCTTTGCCGGAATCGGCATCTAGATAACCATACTCACCCGAATTTGTCTAATACTTTGGTTTTACAGCCCAAAGTCTAAACATCAATCATATATAACTTTATGATATACAATTATTTTTCATAATTACCTTACCTTCCCCCTACTTTGATTATCGAAGGTCTAGCGGCATTGTTAATATAAAACCCGCCCCGGCATCGACTTCCAAGTTTAACTGGATTTCTCCTGCCAAACGTTTTGTCATCAGCTCTCTGGCAATTGATAGCCCCAAACCTGTCCCCCCAGCTCCCCGCCGAGTAGTAAAATAAGGTTCAAAAATCTTAGCCGCAATTGCAGAATCAATACCCTTGCCATTGTCTTCATACACCATGGTGAGTAAACCATCCGTTTGCTGACAACGAATGTCAATACGACCATTATTAGCATCAGCGCCTTCATCAAAACCATGCCGAATAGTATTCATCAACAGATTACTCAAGACTTGAATTAAAGCCCCAGCGTCACTGACCAAACGGATCTCTCCATCGCACTCCAGTGAGACGTCTTTTACAAAACGCTTCGTTTCATGCCTTAAACTGGTGGAGACATCTCTCAGCAAATCTAATAATGCAAAATCACTGATCTCAGCCACCGCTTGATTGGCAGCAATAGATTTAAAGCTCTGAATCAACTGGGTTGCGCGGCGTAGATTTTTATCCAGTAAATTCACTACCTCATGGCAAGTATTAAAATAGTCCTTTAAGTTTTGCTCGGTAAGTTCACCAGAACGATACAGTTGCTCAACCTCTTTCATTTCATCCTGAATATAACTCAGACTAGTGACACTGACGCCTAGAGGTGTATTCACTTCATGAGTGACACCTGGAACCAAAGCACCAATAGACGCGAGTGCATCCTGCTCCATCAGCTGTTGATGCAAACGGCAGATTTCTTCTTGCAAAGATTGGATCTGCCCTTGTTGATCAGTCATCTGTCACCTCTGAATATCACTGGTAGATAACCCTTCACAAACCTCCACAATGGGAAGTTATTTGTGGATAATCTTTTAGAACAGCCTATTTTCCTTTATAGGCTATACCTATTTATAGACCGTACCTATTTATAGACCGCACCTAGATATAGACAGTCTCTATTTCTAGGCAATGACTACTTCTAGACAACACCTGTCACTGTTCAGACAAAATAGCCTCGATTCGAGTCCGATTGACTAATAAAACTTCGACTAAACGTGGGTCAAAGCGCTGGCCTGATGCCTGCTTAATCAAGTCAAATGCATCATCAAATGAGAAGGCAGGCCTATCTGGTCGATTCTGACAGAGTGCATCCACAGTATCAGCTAGGGCTGTAATACGCCCTGCAATATGAATATTCTCTCCCTGAATGTGTCCTGGGTAACCATTACCATCCCAAGCTTCATGGTGTTGTGCTGCGATTATTGCCGCAAGCTGCATAACTTGCTCATCAGAATGGCTCAGCAACTGCTGCCCCAAAACCGTATGCTGTTGCATCTGCTGACGTTCATCATCACTGTAAACTCCGGTATGACAAACCAAGCTATTTGCCAACGCGACATTACCGGCATCATGCAAAGGTGCTGCCATACGAATCAGCTCAACCTCAAACTCATTTAGACCTGACTCGCTAGCTAATAGCGCAGCAATATCTCCCACCCGACGCACATGAGCATCTGGCTGTACAGAGTGACTTTTAATCGCCCCAGACAATATATGCAATAAGCTTTTCTGAGACAGCTTCGCCTTCTCAGTTAACAATAAACTGTCGTAAGTGTTTGCCACATTATCAGCGTATAACTCCAATAACTGTCGATCCGCTAAGGGGATCTCGCGCTCACTCTTTACATAAAGAAGGCTTTCGCTACCTCTGGCACTTTGATAAAAGCCGATAAAATAGTCATCACCATAATGGCAGCGACGCATATCCAATGCTTCACCAAAAGCAGATGCAATACGGGGATCGATTACAGAAAAGTCATTGTCCAGTAACTCTTGCAGCTGCCCTGTAGCAGCCATCACCTTAAAGTTACCCGCATTTTGTACCGAAAAAGTACTCAGGGAGTGACAAAAAACGGCATCAGCGGGTAATGATAATAAATTCAGAATTTGACCAAGAATAGCAGAAGAAAACTGCTTTAAAGACTCAGGATCATGCACACTCGTAATCGCCTGAATGACGCGATGCAAGCCTCCTCGGCTCTCATTGATCATACAAATATCACGATAAGAACGCAGAGCAGAATAAAACAAAGTCACCAACTTAGTCTTTGTCAGTTCCGTTTTATCTTTGTAGTCATTGATATCATAGTTACGAATAACATCATCTTCTGGTGCTTGCCCTGGTTGTCCCGTACGCAGAACAATACGAGTAATATTATTGTGCAACTCCTGACGAATATAGCGGGCAACATCCAACCCGGCGTCATCCTCTTCCATCACCACATCAAGCAGAATAAGAGCAACATCATCTTCTTCTGCAATCATGTCCTTAGCTTCACGACCACTGAAAGCACTTAGAAATTTTACGGATCGATCATCAAAACTGAAACCAGACATCACCATCTTAGTCACTTGATGCACCGCTGGATCATCATCCACAATCATGATTTTCCAAGGCTTCTCTTGGGCGGGAGTATTTTGCTGTTTCCCTAAAGTCTCTTCATTGGCAAACAAAAAGCCCTCACTCATTTCCTTGCCTCCCACACGAGTCCTACACTACCGATTAAGAGAAAAACATGATTTAACAACACAGATCAATGCCACCTTACAGTTAAAGATAGACCGAAATTCACATATTCGTGAAGCATCTACTCTTTCAAGATAAATGACATCAGATATAAACTCAATCTCGGTCGAACACTGAGTATTACCCTATTTTTACCCGTTTTCTTATCAATGCAAAATAGAGGGGGTTAAAAACGATTTTAAAGGGCTCTAAAACAAGCTTTAAGCTTAGAACCCCATGGGACACTTACGAGGAAGAGAGGAGGAACGAAAGGCTAGTTTAACAACATCTGTAATTCTTGACGTAAACGAGCATCCAATAGAATCGCCGTTTGCGGCAACCAGATCTTTCTCATCATAAGATTTCGTATCATCTCATTAGAGCTAATGGGTTGATACCAATGACACCCTTTATGGTTTTCACTCAACTCATCACAATCACGGCCATACCAATCCATATATTCCGCCCAAAAATCTGGCATAAATCGACGTAAAGGACGGCCCGTTTCCTCTGCCAAGAGTTCAGCCAAAGCAAAACTACTAGGTTCTAAATCACCAAAATGGATATGAGGTACATAATGAGGAATCAGCTTTAATAGATGAATAGCCAGATCAGGGTAGTGTAAAGGCGTCCAAATAAGCATCAAATGATCGGGAATATCCAGATCATTAAAAACCGCTAAGCTCTCTACTGTCATAACCATATAAGGTTGTTCACCATCGACATCTGTAATCTCATGGGCATCCCGCTCTGGAATAGAGGCATGAGAGAACATTTGTTGCAGGACACCCAAACGGATAGGCTTATTCATTTTGCGATTCAGGTGCATATCCATACTGCCCCGTAAGCGCAATTCAATATCCTTGCTTAACTTAAACTCTGGTAGATGGCTTTTTTGTTCTGCATTGACCTCTGCGTCAGGATCGCCACCGTACAAACTATTATAGCTTTCCTGGTTGATCCAAACCGGCAGATCAAAACGCGTATTATCTTTAATAAAGGCATAACGCTGGAGGAAATCATCTTGCTCAGCCTCTGTCATCACTTCTCTGGCTTGAGCTCTTTCTTGCCAAGAAGGGTAGAAAGCATCCAATAGCTTAGGCAGAGTCGTCTGACCACGAGCTGTCAACACATAGCTTTTCCCATTACCTTGGGCTAAACAACCTTGAAGCTCTAATAAACCAATCAGGCTCTCAGTTTCTGCATCCAGTGCAATACGTCCCGATTGGAATAGATCCAAGGCAGCAACCTGCACCTTTGGATCCTGCCAATCGACTTTCATCTCTATGGACTGACTCATCTGAAACCTCAACTCCCCCGGAAAAAGAGCATCATACCGAAAGCCTGTAACCGGTAGAAGTTTCTTACTGAAATACGGAAAAGATAACTCTAAACGGTAGCCATAGCTGAGTCAGGCTGTAATTGGCTGATAAGGTCATCTGCTATAGTCTGAAAATGTGCTTTTTCACCCGAGGCTCTAGCCATCAACATAGCACCTTGCAGTGTCGCCAATAGAATACGGGATTGGGACTGAGAGCTGCCATTAAACCCCAGCTCTTGATTGTTTTGGCCATCTTTTAATGTTTGTCCCAACCAAAGCTCTGTCTCCCCAATAAAGCGTTGTAGATGGGATTTAGCCCCCGAAGGTAAAGCTTCTACCTCAGCCGATAACATGGCTACAGGGCAGAGCTTTTCTTTATCTTTAATAATACGAGCAAAAAAGCGAGTTAACTCTTGAATACGCTGCAAGCGACTGTCATATTTTTGATCCAGTTGGTGCAAACGATCAATAAACTGATTCACATACCGCTCACACAAACGAATCACTAGATCGCTTTTAGAGGGAAAGTGGTAGTGGATACTGGCCTTACGAATGTCCACTCGCTCGGCAATATCTTTATAGCTAAAACCGTTATAACCATTTCGCTGAAGCAGGTCTTGGGCAACATCCAATATTCGCTCAGCGGTTGATGAATTATTATTTTTGTTCATCTCAACCCTAACCTCCTGAGGATAATAAACCACAGGTAGTTGTTACGCAGCTAAACAAAACTTTTCCATATTTTGACAACTTTTGCGGTCAATATTGTAGAAAAATTTTGTTCTAGTGCTTATCTGATATTTGAATTAGTCAAAGTAACGATCCTCATGTTAGCACTAATTACCAAGGGGGATAACTGCGACTATAGCCATAAAAATAATAAGGACTTATTCCCCCTGCAAGGTTGCTAATACCCGGCGGCTGCCACCATGATTTCGGTGCTCCCCCAGATAAATCCCCTGCCAAGTACCTAATGCCAATTGCCCATTTTGAATAGGAAGCATCAGGCTAACGCCCAAAACACTGCTTTTAATATGAGCAGGCATATCATCACTTCCCTCCAAAGTATGGCGATAATAGGCTGCATTCTCTGGTACAAATTGATTAAAGTGACTTTCAAAATCCAATCGCACTGTAGGGTCGGCATTTTCATTCAAGCTTAAGGAAGCGGAGGTATGCTGGAGAAATAAGTTCAATAAGCCACAACGATAATCCGACAACTCAGGAAGCTGTCGCTCAATCTCCTCGGTAATCAGATGGAAACCTCGCTTTCTGGCTTTAAGCTGCAATTGTTTCTGAAACCACATTCTATTAGCTCCTCTTTTAATCTCGATGATATTGATGGCTATGACATTAGACGATCTAGCTGAGACAGAGTTTCGATCACCTGAGGCGCCTTAATCCCATTCAGTTTAAAATACTCCTCTGCCAAAGGTGTAATACTGGCATTGGTTGGTAATACTGCTTTAGCGTCAACTAATGCCTGCATGCGCTCCACAAAGACAAACTGTAACCATTGAGCAAATGTCATGGTATCGATACAAAAGGGTTCTTTACTGGCAAAGGCTTCTGCTGATGGCCGCATATCCAGCCAGATAGATTCTTTTTGCATGGCTAATTTAAGCTCTGCAACTAACTGACTGGCCTGCACTAATTGATTCACAATCGTCTCCATAAACATAATCAAGGTATTGTAATAAGATCGAAAAACGGGATACAAAAAACATTAAAATCCGGTAGGATCTCTCTAATGTAAGAAGCCTGCAACAACATAGCCCCTTAGGCCGTCATTTATAGAGAATATTGGATATTAAACCGCCAAATCATCAAAATAGGCAGGTTATCTTCCAAAACTAAGAGATCAGCGTTTATTGCCATAAGGATAACCACGTTGGAAAGTTTTAATCAGGTCATGATTATTTTAAGCGGTTCCGTTATATCAACCGCTCTGCTGCGCCGCTTTCGTCTACCGCCTGTATTAGGCTACCTGATGGTGGGGCTACTTATCGGCCCTTACGCCTTTAAACTGATCCCAAATCCTTATGATCTACACTTTTTATCTGAATTTGGTTTAGTTTTTCTGCTGTTTTCTTTAGGTTTAGAATTCTCTTTAGCCAAAATGAGCGCCTTACGTAAAACCGTATTCGGTCTAGGCAGTACTCAGGTAGTGTTATGCAGTTTATTTTTCTGGTCGACACTGCATTATATTTTTGGTTTAAGTTCAGAAACCTCTCTGATCATTGCCGGAGCCCTTGGCCTCTCATCGACGGCCATTGTGACTCAGGAATTAACTCGCTGGAACGAACTCAATAGCAATCACGGTCATTCTGCCGTAGGTATTCTGCTCTTCCAGGATCTTGCCGCCGTAATCTTCTTAATTGTCGTGCCTGCACTGGCAGATAGCAGCGACCATAATTTCTCCCTTGCCATCGGTTTAATCATATTAAAAGGCGTTGTGTTATTCGCTGCAATGCTAGCAGTGGGCAAGTGGCTGATGCCGGTTATTTTCCACGAAGTCAGTAAAACCCGTTCCGAAGAATTGTTTGTGATGACCGTTCTTTTAGTTGTGCTTACTGCCGCCTGGATTACTCATGCCATTGGATTATCCATGGCTTTAGGTGCCTTTATTGCCGGTATGATGCTGGGAGAGAGCCACTTCAAACATCAGATTGAGGCTGATATTCGGCCTTTCAGAGATATCCTTTTAGGACTATTTTTTGTCACTGTCGGTATGCAATTGGATTATCAGGTACTGATGACCAACCTTCACTGGGTACTTTTAGCCAGCTTGGGGTTAATTATCAGTAAAGCCCTGCTAATCAGCGTACTGGCTAAATTATTGGGAAAGGATCGCTCTTCTGCTATTCGTACTGGCTTAGTACTGGCGCAAGGTGGTGAGTTTGGTTTTGCATTATTAACGCTGGCCATGGCTAACCAGCTACTAGAACCCGCTTTATCTAGCTTCATTGTCGCTATAATTGTGGTCAGTATTGCCGTTACGCCATTTCTTATTCGCTTTAATAGCCGTATCAGTCAGTTGTTATCACCGAATAAACCCTACGAAGAATCCATGCCTCATACTTTTAATGAACTGGCAGAAGCCACCTCAGAGCTTGAGGGACATATCATCGTCTGTGGTTTTGGTCGTGTCGGGCAAACCGTCGCACGTTTTATGCGAAAAGAAAACCTGCCGATACTTGCTCTAGATACCGATCCGATTCGGGTGCAAGAAGCGGCTGGTGGTGGTGAAAATATATTTTATGGCGACAGTTCCAGTAGAAAAATTTTAAAGGCGGCGGGTATTTCTCGTGCAAGCCTCGTCGTTGTAACCGTCAATGAATACGAACAATCTTTGAATATCGTTTTGGGAATACGGGCACTGAGCTCAACAATACCTATTGTGGTAAGAACCCGAGACGATTCTCATCTGGAAGACCTAAAAGTCGCCGGAGCCACAGAAGTTATTCCCGAAGCCTTAGAAGGCAGCCTTATGCTAGTGACCCATGTGATGTCACAAATGCATATCCCCTTCCGTCGTATCGCCCGTATGGTGCAAAAAGCGAGGGAAGAACGCTACCAGCTATTACACGGCTATTTTCATGGCGGCCACTCCCAACTGTTAGATAAAGAGGGCAACCCCTTACAACGCCTTCACCCCGTACATATCAGCGACAGTTGTTTTGCCAATGGTAAAAGAATTTCTGATCTCAGACTGTCTCAATGCCACGTTAAGGTGATGAACGTACACCGTAAAGACGATGTGATCGAATCCCCTGATATTCACTTCAAATTGCACTCAGGTGATACCTTGATTATCCAAGGTTTGGCGGATCATATTGAACAAGCCGAATCTCGTTTATATGGCGGGTAAGAAATTATTCCTGTGATTAAAAGTCATTATTTACGGACTAGCATGAGATAATGTTGCCGTTATGACTTACACTTTTGTTAAGTGTGAAAGACCAAGGGAGAAATGAATATGTTATTTCAGAACGTACAGAACTATTATGAAAAATTAGTTCTGGAAGCACTGGCCGAACGGGGCTTTATGTCAGGTTATGAGCAGGGCTATGTGGAAGATATCGCTTGTATTGCATTAAATAACCTACCCACTCAATATATTCGCTTTGAAGTCGATATGGGCTTTTTCCTATCCGGTGAAGATCATGTAATGATGCGAAAACAGGTGAACGATGCATTGGATGATGCCATTCATTTCATCAATAGCAAAATCACTCAAGCCAAAACATCTGCCTGAATTATTGATAGCCTTCAGGTTTAAAGCTCTGTATCTAAACCGGTATTTTTCAGTAATACAGGGGAATGGCGAGGTAAGTGTAAGCTTAGTGCGGACGGACAAGTCTCAAACTTCATTGCTTGTCCAGAAAAGGGTTCGCCATCTAGGTTAATGTTTAACTGTTGTTTCGCCCGTATCTGTAACCAGGGCACACGGCAATGAATCATCGCCTGCTGTAAAGCTGCACCACCATCTAACATCAGGTACTGCATTGTATCAGCCAAGGAACGTTGGTCATTTTGCGGTAAGATACTCAGATCCAATAAGCCATCATCTAACAAAGCCTCAGAACAGAGCTCATGCCCTCCCCCTGCTTGTCGACCATTACCCACCCCTAAAACCATAAACTCCCCTTTCCAATGAAAACCCGGTGCAGAGATATCTCCTTCAACCGCTGCAATACTGGTAAATTGCGTTACCCCAGTTAAAAAGTAAGCAACTCCCCCTAAGGCTCTTTTCAATTCATCAGGTGTTGATGTCGTAATCTGAGTACCAAAGCCCCCTGTCGCCATATTAATAAAATAACGCTCTCCCACTTTCGCCACATCAATAGGCACTGCTGGTGATTCAGAAACTAATAGAAGGGCCTCCAAAGGCGATAAAGGAATACGACAGGCTTGAGCAAAATCATTGGCTGTGCCCAAAGGAATGACGCCTAGGTCAGGCATTGGCAACGCTGTATCCGCCGCCATAAGACCATTAACCACTTCATTAATGGTGCCATCCCCTCCAGCAGCAACAACAGTGCCTATGCCTAATTGCCGTGCCTCCTGAGCCAAACGGCGAGCATCCCCTTCTTCCCAAGTCACCCTAACATCAATCTTACAATGATGACCTCTCAGCAAACGAACAGCATCACGTAATGCAACATTTTGTGCTTCCTTACCATGTAGAATGATACGAATATGCTGTTGGACAGGTTTCTGTTCCAAATTCGAAGAATTCATAATCCGATTACTCTTCACCTGTAATTGTGTATAAGACTACGTTATAAGCTAAAGACTGTGAACTGGAAAACTCTGTGGATAACTCCTGATCAAGCTGGGAGTTTTCAGGGAATTACCTGTTAATTAATCCTTTTACTAAAAATATCACGGTATAGAAAGAATTCCTGTTAATAAAATCCATCGAGAAAAACTGTATATAACAACATGAAAAGACACTTGTTTTCTCCAGTTATTCACAAAAATTGTTTTATCTTTTACTTATTACAATCAAAACACCCCCATCGATTCAGTCTATTAATTATGCACAGCAATACTGAAAACAGCTGTGGATAATGATTGGACAACTTCTGCTAACCACCCAATGATCACCCTGTTATAAGAGTGATCAAAAAACAACCACTTTCATTTATCGTAAAGAAATCAAACAAACAGATACTGGAGAAATCATGGCAAAACATTTAACCTCACTCGCCTCTCTCTTTATCTGACGGGCTTAATGGGAAGATCAATGTCTGACATCATCACTCTGACCGACTTTTTGAACAAAACCGGCGCCAATATCCGTGTCTTTGATATGGGACGCAGAGTATCTGTAGTATCGCCCGGAACCTTTTCAAAGTTTGAGCAGTGCGAAGTCCCCTATGCACAACCCTATATGTATCATGCCCGACTGGGTATTCTGTTCTGGTATCCTCAGGCACCTGAAGAACACTTTATCTGGTTCCTGCAATTTCCACTGGATGAACAAGGTTTTATTATTCAGGCCGCCCGTGATGACTTTCTGAAACGGCTACTGGAAACAGTTGGCCAGAGCGCCAGAACGATCAGTGAGACATCAGACGAGCAACAACAAGCACCTAATCTGATGAAGGATAACCCTTTAGCCTTTACGCCAGATCAAGAACGTATCGCTATCTTTAATGCCAAAGCGAAACTGGCCTTAGGTCAACCGGCCTCCCAGTTCCATGATCAGGCAGAAGAATATTTTACCGGTCAACGTGAAATAAATGACTGGGAAGATATCGGCCTACAAGGTATTGCAGATTTTACGGCTCGCCTAGAAAAACAGAATAATGGTCAGGCACTTAGCCAAAATATCCAACAATTCCCAGATATTCCTTTTAGCGCCCTATGTCGTTGTCTGGAAAATGAGAGCATTGACCGCAAGCTAACCGAAGCCATACTAAAACGTGCACTACCGCTAGCCAGTAACGAAGAAGCAGATAGCATGATACTGGCAGCCGCTATCAGAGCCATTGGTGATAGCCAAGCTGTAGGTATGAGAAACCAACTGGTTCAAGCTGCACTGGAAGGTGTACATAGTGCCAATATCGAAATTTTAACGGTAATTGCTGCCCGAGCTTGGGAAACATTAGAAGACCCAGAACTGCTGCAACTTTATTTGGAGAAATTAGCTGTCAGCCCTGCAGGTCAAAGCGCCTTTATTAAAATTGTCCGAGATCTGATCTTTATCCCTAATCTGCGTACTCTGATTATCGCCCAATTCCGTAACCCTGAGCGTAGTGAAGCCCTAAGCGAAGCCATTGGCATGTTAATGAATACCGATCAGTAACGATCGATTCTAGGCCTGAGCTTTTGTCTTATGCACATCTCAATTCTTCGGCCTATCGTCAGAGAATATGGCAGCTGTTGGTAGAGAAGTGTTCAGATAAAATAAAAGCCCGACTTTATGGGGGCACTTTGAAGTGACGCCATAAAGTTAGGCTTTCATTAAGAGAAAGGTTACTTTCAATCACACCTTTATCAAAAAAGTAACAGATAACGGGTAACTCTTTTGCCTAAAAACGACCATTAGACTGCATTAATTGACGGCAATAAGGAGGGAAGGCAATTGCCATTGCAGGAAGACACTGACAAATAGCAGTAGATACCCCATCCCCATTAAAGGGCCTCTTTGCATAAGAAATCCAATCACCACTAAAGCGACAAATCCCAGCCAACTAATACCCTGCACCAAAGCAGTCCAAGCATAAGTGTCAGCTAACGCTGAAGAGCCAAAAGACTCAACTAAGCCTCCATTGATTAATGCCAGATGGCCCTGAGACCAAGCCAGCCAGCACTCTTGTAATGAAAAAAGCGCTAAAGGCAGAATGAAAAATACCGGCAATGCCAAAACAAATAAATTATATCGGGAATACTCCTTAAACTCCGTCTTCCCCTCAACCTCATTAAGATCACTTAAAGACACTCGTGGTTACTCCTTTTTATTATTTTTTTCATAATTCGCTTTTCAGAGGCACAAAATATTATTCTTATTCAATGGCAAAACCATGACGATTTTCTTAAATTAATCTTATAGTTGCCATAAACCTCTACCCTAGCGAAGCAATAGTTATACCAAAAAATCATTAACAAAATGTGTCGTAGCAGAGAGGCTCATTTCGAGCCATAATAGAGACACAAGCCACCTTTCTGAGACGTTTTATGCTGTTAAATGAACCCCAAGCGGCCTTATCTGAGCTGATAGAAGCTTTGCATGAATCATTAGATGACTATCAGGAAAATCTGCAACGCTTGCACCATTCTGAAATTGCCCAAGAATTTAATGGTGCAATGAATCATAGAAACCAGCTAGTTCATCAGCTTGAAAGTAGTGCCTACCAACAGCTGAGCCTTCGTCCCAGAGCTGCCGACACTGACAGAGAAGATTTTCATCACCTCTGGAGTAAAATTAAAAGCTTAGTAATTGATGAGTTGCATATTTTATTGCAGGAAAGGGCGGAACAAGAACGTCAATTGATCACATTGACCGCTCGATGCCAAAGTTACGACTATCCTGAAAGTATCTGCCAGCAACTGGAAAAGATGCACAAGCACCTATCGGAACAATTGGAACAGATAAAACAGTTCCAACAAAATGAGTAATGTGAGTGAGTAAGCCATAGAAAAGCTCTCTTCTTTTAGCTGCTTTGCTTGCATAAAAAGAAGGGATGACGCTATGTTAATTCTTGCCATCGGTCTGTTGATAGGTATTTTTCTCTTTATTTTACTGAGTTGCCTACGCTATCAGGCCGTATTAAAAGCCCTAGTTTCTCGTATCGGCCAATCAGACCCTGAATGGTTCAGGCGCATCGATGGTCATAATTTTTTCTCTAATAAAGTAAATAGCAACCAACAGCTCAGTCTCTTCCACTATATTATTCAAAAGCGTTATAAAAACCACTCAGACCCAATCATTATACAAAAGTGTCAACGTCTACAGGTCTTAGTTAAGCGTTGCGTTCATGGCTTAAGCGCCCTATTTGCTTATATATGCCTACTGATTATCTATATTGCTACACCATAACACCGGCAAAGATCTTATTTATTAAGATGCATGTCACTAATATCTTTTTAGCCTCATGACTAAACATTATGATACAGTCGAAATAACAGGCTAAAGTTGGGATAAGAGAATCGATATGGATATAAAAAATCACTTCTGTATTGCTAGGCAAGCTATTTGTGATGCCCAACTCAAACTCTGTGCCTATGAGTTACTCTATCGGGCATCGGCAGATGCCGAGCATGCTGAAATTCTTGATCCCCATGAGGCCACCGCCCGCGTCACTAGCTCCGCGTTGCTCGATTACGGATTAGAAAAACTGGCACCTGGACAACAGATCTATATCAATATGAGCAGTCATTGGCTGAAACATAGTGAACTGCTACCCAATGCAAAAATTAAGAACCGTATTGTTCTACAAGTCATGAAGGAGATGCCTGCGGATGAGGATCTACTCGCCGCTCTTAAACAACTAAGAGAGAAAGGCTTTCTGATCGCTTTAGACGATTATCACCACAATGATCTACGCCACAAGCTGCTGCCTGAAACAGATATCGTTATTGTTGAAACTCAAAACCAATCCTTGGAAACATTACGTCAGGTAAAGGCGTCATTAAATCTATATCCTGTTAAAACCTTGGCAGAAAAAATAGAAACTTGGCAGGATTTTGATCAGTTAAAACAGATCGGTTTTGATTTTTATCAGGGTTACTTTCTATCTCGACCAGAAACACTAAATCAGCCGGAAGTGAGCAGCAATCGAATGGTAATGGCCAAGCTACTTACTATGCTGTTTGATGATAAAAGTAACCTTACGCAAATTGAGGCTCTGATTGCTCAGGAACCTTCTCTTTATTATCGTTTAATGAAGTTCATTAATTCTCCTGCTTACAATCTTCCCAATCAAATCGATAGCCTGCATCAAGCGGTGGTTTATATGGGGATGGAGACCTTACGCACGCTAGTCTCTATTCTTATTTGGGCAAGAAACAACCACAAGGCCTATACCGTACTTCCTTTATTGCTCACACGGGCAAAGGCTTGCGAGCTACTGGCTAAAGCACAGGGTCTAGCACCGGCGGATAAATATTTTAGTTTGGGGTTTTTGTCTCTACTCGATGTGGCTTTAGATCAACCGCTTCCAACCCTTATCGACAATATGTCCCTGTCCGACGAGATGCAGCAAGCCCTGTTGCACAATGAAGGGCCATCTGCCAGTTTGCTGAATCTTATTCGCCTATGGGAAAGGGCTGATTGGGAGCTATTAGAGCAACACCCGTTATATGATCCTCACTCAACTCCTCAGCTTATGTTGCAAGCATTCGAATGGGCAAACAACACGGAACAACAGATTAAAAGTGTAGGCTAAAGCAATTGTCCACATTAAAAATGCAGTGAGTGTTTAATTTCAGAGGTAAGATATCCATAAACAAGACTATGCTTAATCCAAGCAATTCCTTAAAATGCTTGAATTATTAAGTAATGGAAAACTTCTGTGCCTGACACTTTATTATCTGGCGATGCTTTTTGTCTGGCACGTCAAGCAATTGCAGATAAAGAGCTTAATCTGATCGGCTATGAGCTGCTATACCGTCGTAACCAATCCGCACAAATTGCTCATATCCATGATCCTGTTGAAGCCAGTGCTCGGGTCTACTCCTTAGCATTATTGGATCTTGGCACGTCTCATTTAGGCTCGGGCTTTCCTATTACCCTCAATGTGCCTCAATTTTGGTTAGAAAAACCCGAACTTTTTCCAGAAGTCACCAGTAAGGTCGTACTGGAAATTTTGGAAAGTGTTGAAGTCACTCCCAAAGTGCTGCTATCCCTACGGCTCCTAAAGGCCAAGGGTTATACCATCGCATTAGATGACTTTACGCTTACAGATCATACCCATCCATTAATCGAACACGCCCAATGGATCAAGCTGGATACCCACCAGTATTCCAGAGAAGAGCTGGCAGCGCTGGTCACTGAGTTGAAAGCTTATCCGGTAAAACTAGTGGCAGAAAAGATAGAGAACTGGCGGGAATTTAAAGAACTGGAAGCGATGGGCTTTGATTATTTCCAAGGCTTTTTTCTTTCTCGTCCAAGAATATTTAAAGGCCATAAAGCCCATAGTAATCAACAGATCTTGATGGAGCTGTTACAACAGCTGTATCAAAACGATATTGAGATTAATCAACTCGTCGATACCATCGTCAAAGATCCTGGCCTCACCTATCGCTTACTGCGTCATATTAACTCTGCGGGTTATATGTTCAGTACTGAAATTACCAGCTTACATCAGGCGGTTATTTTACTGGGCCATGAGCGCCTACGTTCCATGGTCAGTTTACTGCTATGGAGTAAGAGCCCCTTTAAAGCAAGTTCTCAGTTGCCAACTATTTTAGTACGAGCCAAAGCCTGTGAAGAACTGGCCAAGTACTACGACATCCCAGAAAGCCAATCCAGCTTTACCGTTGGTGTACTGTCAAACCTTCATATCGCACTGGGTATGGAATTTGAGCAGATGTTAAAACAGTTAAAACTGGAACCCGATATCTTTGCAGCATTACAACAACAAGGCAGATTAGGCGAATTACTAGCACTTGTGATCGCTTATGAACAGGGTGATTGGGATACTATGGAGAGCTCTTCTTGGTATAAACCAGAAGTGAATCAGATCTTTATTCAAGCCATAGAATGGGCCGATGATGCCTACAAGGATATGGTCAGGGATTAACACATTCTACTTTTATCCATTGAAGAACGCCCTATCTGTTGGAAGTGCTAAGACTGCGATTATTTATTCCCACGTTATAGCGAAATAACCTTTCAGACAACAACATAGATATCAGCTTAACTAGCTATAACGTTCTGACCGGATATCAATTTTGTTTGCCGCCTGTGATAGCGAACACTATCAACACAAAAAATTAAAAACCCGATCCAAATCAGACCAAAAGTTACCAGACGCTCAGCATCCACCACCTCACCAAATAGAAAAACACCAATTAAGAAGTAAAGCGTCGGTTCGATATACTGAAGTACCGCCACTAGGGTCAGGCTTTTCAATCTAGGTACGCCGATGGAAAACAACCCCAAGGGTAGTAACACCACAGGAGCGATCAACATTAGTAACAATCCCTCATCCCATTCAGCCTGAACAAAACGCCCTTGATCTCCCAACAACAGTAAATAACCTAAGGCCACAGGTAAAACCAATAAGGCCTCTATTGTTAAACCATTCAACGCATCAATACGGATCTGCTTTTTTATCAGAGCATAGCCACTAAAAGACAAAGCAATCCCCAACGTTAACCAGGGAAATTGATCCAGATTCAAGCAAGCATAGACAAAACCACCCAAGCAAAAAATAATAGCCGTAACCTGATAGCGGTTCAGTCTTTCTCCCAAATAAAACACACCGATTAAAATACTAATCAGTGGGATCAGAAAAAATGCCAAGCTCACCATAAGTACCTGACCATGAGTCACTCCCCAAGTATTTAAATACCAGCTGGTAGAAACACATAAGGTAGAAACAAGAAGCCAGAGAAAACTGCGTTTATCTTTTAACAGCTCAATCACTTTAAATTGGCTCTTTGTCAGCAAAAATAACAAAGCAAATACCGGCAAAGCCCCCACCACCCGAAGCGCAAAAATCTCCGTAGCCTGAATATCCTCATGCAAAAACTGATAAAAAAGAGGCGTTATTCCCCAAGTGATATAAGCAAGAGTGGTACAAAATAAACCCAACCGAGTCAGTAACATATTCATAGAGCTACCCAGATCGAAGTCAAAAGAGGATATAAGGGAGGAATAAAAAACGGGCATCCAGAGATACCCGCTAAAACATCAGCTCTTTTATAATGAAAGCCATATATGTAGCGTGGATAAGCCAGAGGCGCATCCGCTAATCATCCATTAAAACTCATTAATATATAAAGAACCTTATGTTTATACTTACAATAATAAAATGATCACTTATGCAATCGTACGTGTCACTCCTGCGGCAACCATACGAGTTAAACTGGTCAGATCAAAAATAGGCAAGCCATACTTCTGCTGTAATACCGGTGCAAAATGGGACAGATCCGTACACTCCAGCACAATGGCACCCACTTCTGGATTATCCGCTAACATTGCCTCTACTACAGAACACAGCTCTTGTTCAAAAATGGTCATATCCAGATCATCTTTTAGCCCCTTTAGGATCACCTCATTAAACTGAGGCTGGGCCTGCATACCTGCTACCACAATAGGCTCATCGGCAATGCCCACACCGGTTAAGTGATCTGCACTTAAGGCATCACTATTTGCTACAACAACCCCCACTTTCTGATCTTTCTTCAGCATACGAGAAACCAGAGGCACTTGAATCAAGCTCGACATAAACACAGGCACATTAACCGCATCCGCGATCTCTTTCTGATGCAGGGCCAAAAAACCACAGCTACCGGTAATGGCTTTAACGCCTTCACTCTCCAGCTTTTTGGCTGCCTCGATAAAAGGTTGTAACAGGGCAGGATCTCGTTCGCGAATCAAACGATCCACAGTGGCACCTAATACTGTTTCGTAGATCACCGGAAAATCAAAACTGGCCGGATATTTAATATGACCATTAGGTTTAGGGAAAAAAGACTCTAAAGAGATCACCCCCATCGTGACACCACAGATATTTTTGCCACCTTTTAACAACATAATCAGATACTCCTCTATGGATTACGGGCTCTTACGCCACCAAAACCCAGTGATCCAACCTGAGATCAAAGCTCAGGTATACAATTGAAATAAACCGTTTTTCTAACGCTTTGATTAAAAACGTTCCGGTGCAAAAGGCGCCAAATCCACCGATGGGGTTTTGTTTTGCAGTAATTCACACACTAATTGGCCTGTCAGAGCCCCCAAAGTAAGACCCAAATGACTGTGACCAAAGGCCAAAGTAATTTGTGGATACTTCTGCAAACGACCTATCACTGGTAGGGAATCCGGTGTTGATGGTCGACTGCCCACCCATGTAGATTTCATCTCAGGTTTCTGCCCCAGCATAGTGGTCGCATGAGAAAACATGGTATCGGTACACTGATGGTTTTCCGGTGCATCAGCCTTAGCAAATTCAGCCGTGCCAGCCATACGTACGCCATCTGCCATGGGCGTTAAAAACACGCCTTTATCCAACCAACCCACCGGACGAGTCAGATGTTTGTCACCAATATCCAGTGATAGGTGGTAACCCCGTTCGCTCACTAAGGGCAAATTAATGGACAAGGGTTTAAGTAAAGCTTTGGAAGCCACACCTGCGGTAATCACTACCCGATCAAATTCCACGGTTTGATGGCTCAGCTTAAGCCTGACACTTTCTTTGCTGCCTAATACAGAAGGTTGTAAGTTCAACACCTCATCTCTGAGCAATACACCACCTTTTTCTAAAAGGTACTGGGCATATTTTTGGCAAATTTTTAGAGGATCAACCGTAAAGCGAGTATCCGGGTAATAGACGCCACCGGCATAAAAATCGGCTATATCCGGTTCTAACCCCTTAATATCAGAGGGATTTAATAACTGTAGATTAACCCCCTGCTCTCGACGCTTTTTCAGATCATCTTCTTGAGCTTTTGCAAAACCTTCTGGTGAAGCAAATAGTCCTAAGCAACCCTCGGACCTCAGTAAACTATCCGCTTGCGTTCGCTTGAGCAGATAGTCATCCGCTGTTCGGACTTTCTCCTGTAAGCTTTTTAATGCCTGACAACCCTTATTAAAATTATTAGGAAAACAGGCTCTTACAAAACCCACGCCATAAGGCAATAAACTCGGTAAATAGCTACTTTGCAGTGATAACGGACTTTCCTTATCCAACAACAAACCGGGCATTTTGTAGAGCATAGAAAAACGAGCAAAAGGCAAACGAGCATAATCGGCAAACAAACCAGCATTACCAAAAGAAGCCCCCATACCCGGTTCATCTCTATCGATGAGAGTGACCTGAAAGCCTTCACCTTGCAGCCAAAGTGCAGTGGATAACCCCACTATGCCAGCGCCAACAACGGCAATTTTTTTATTTTCTGTCATAACGCTATTAAGCGACTTAGGCCGCTTACCCCATAGACAATATTTGCTCTATAAACAGCTTATGCCGCCGCAACGACCTGAATTTCCACTAATAATTCCGGACGAGCCAAACGAGACTCAACACAGGCTCTGGCCGGTGGATTCTCTTGGTCAACCCAAGCATCCCAAACCTCATTCATCTGCTGAAATTGGCTGATATCCGAGACCCAGATGGTCGCGTTGAGCAAACGACTTTTATCCGAACCAGCATCAGCTAACAGACCATCAATTTGAGCTAAAATCTGACGTGTCTGACCGGCCATATCTTCACTTGGATCTTTTGCTACCTGACCCGCGGTCCAAACCAGACCGGTATAACTCACCAACTGGCTCATACGTTGATTGGAATGTTGACGCTGTATCATTTCAAACTCACTTATCTTCAGATTGATCGTCAGTGGACAACACGGATCAATGCACTAATCATCATTTCGATTGGCACAACTGTCAGCGTGATACCCCTGCTGTTTCTCATCTCATTATTATTTTCCTCTTAAGACATAACAGCAAATCGCTTTTTTTTAACATTTCATCAGATTTTCTTATATATGAATTCATGTCAAATGGCCTGTATCAGTCCGACTTCATCAGCAATGGAGCCAGAAGAACATAAGCTCAGCTTATGAAATCAAATATATTTTCGATTTGTGTATATATACGATTTGATTACACTGAAATTAAATTTGCGGCATTTGGCATCGCCTAGATCATGGAAGTGCTTACAGAAAGTCGATATCCCTACAAAAGGGCTCCTGTTCGCAACAAATAGACAAGAATAAAAATTTAGGAGAGAACAGTGGATAGAAGAAAAATAGATGTCGTTTTATCGACACTCTTGATCATCGCATCGGTGATCATCTTAACCGACGATAGCTTGGCAGAAGGTGGCGCTGAGAGTGATCTGGGTATTCTATTTCTCCCTCGTGTTGTTGCTGGACTGATGATCCTCTTTGCCGGAACAATTGCTATTCAGTCATTTGTAAAGCTATCCAAAGGGGCTGAGATGGAAGGCCTAGAGAAGATATCAACGGCTGGCTTCTCCGGTATTTTTATCTATATCGGCATCTTCATCGCTTACTGGCTAGCAGTACCTCACCTTGGTTTTATAGTGACAACCCCTCTGGTCATGCTGGGTGTCGCTGTTTTGTTAGGCGGCCGTAACTGGTTACCGCTGATTTCGCTTTCCGTTATTACCCCTGTACTGATCTATTACGGTTCCCGGGAGTTTTTACGGGTCTATCTACCGACCTGGTCACTTTAAGGGGAGATATTCCGATGTTTGATAATATTCTTAGCGGTTTTTCAGCCATCCTAGCAATAGGCCCTATTCTGGGCATTGTTGCAGGTGTAGTGATTGGCATTACCTTTGGTGCGATTCCAGGTATTTCCTGCATCATGGCCATCGCCATTATTCTACCCATGACTTTTTATGTGGATCCTATTATTGGTATCACCATGTTATTGGCGGTTTATAAAGCCGGTATCTATGGCGGATCTATTTCAGCCATTTTGATCAATACGCCAGGGGCCGCTGCGTCCTTTCTTACCGCTCAGGATGGCCATGCGCTCACCAAAGCGGGGAAATCAGGTAAAGCACTGGATATGTCTCTGTTTGCCTCAGTATCCGGTGAAATGTTGGCGACCCTAGTCTTGATTCTGGTAGCGGCCCCCATCTCTGCCATATCACTGCAGGCAGGTCCTATTGAGAAGGTCTTCCTACTGCTATTTGCCTTTACTGTGATCGGTTCTATGGCCGGTGAGTCTATTCCACGGGGTCTATTGTCCTGCTGTTTGGGTATGCTATTTGCCATGGTAGGTTTGGATTCTATTACAGGTTCCTCCCGCTTTACCTTTGGCATTGATGAGCTGATTGGCGGCTTTACCTTTACACCTATGTTGATCGGTATCTTGGTAATGCCAGAAGTGATTAACGTGATCCGTCGCCGCAATGTTCCTCATCATAAACTGGCCATTACTCATTCCCCAGACCCTGCAGATAACCGCATCAGTTTTAAAGAGTTTCGCGGTGTGTTCCGTACCATCCTGAAGTCCAGTGGTATTGGTACCTTTATTGGCGCATTACCGGGCTTAGGCTCTAGTACCGCCGCCTTTATTGCTTATGGAGAGGCCAAACGTACCTCCAAAAAACCAGATGAGTATGGTAAAGGTTCTGTGGAAGGTATTGCCGCTGCAGAGTCCGCCAATAATGCGGTTTGTGGCTCCAGTATGATCCCTATGCTGACCCTGAGTATCCCTGGTGACGACGTGGCTGCCTTGCTGATGGGGGCTTTTCTGATCCACGGTTTAACACCGGGCCCTATGATCTTCTTTGAACATACGGAAACTATCTACGCCATCTTTGCGGGCTTTTTGATTACCGATCTTTTCCTGCTGGCTATTGCTCGCTCAGGCTTTAAATCCTTTGTAAAACTCGCGTCATTACCACGTTACATCATCTTCCCATGTGTCACGGTATTTGCCTTTACCGGTGCTTTTACTGCCGGTCAAAACATGGACGATATCCTGATATTGATCGCTTTCACTGTACTGGGTTACGGCATGCGATTGGTCGGGCTGAATCCCGCAGTATTTATTATCGGCTTTATCCTAACGCCATTCTTAGAACAGAACCTAGATCAGGCCTTTGCCATCGTAGGCGAAGACTATTCCCAATTCTTTGCATCACCCTTTGCATGGGTATTTATCGCACTGTCCGTATTCTTTGTTTACTCCAGTACACGTATGAGAAAAAAGACGGCCCAACAGCCATCACAAATTCAAGAGGAAACCGCCTAACCATCTAACAACGATTGACTGCTGTACAGCTTATTAAACCGTAAATAAAAATAACTTGAGGTAACTAATATGACTCATCCAAAAAAATCACTGTTAGCACTGGCTGGCGCTCTGACTGTTACATTCTCTGCAAGTGTTCTGGCAGAGTACCCAGAAAAACCGATCCAAGTGATCGTGCCTTGGGGCGCAGGTGGCGACTCTGATCTGACCACCCGTATCTGGGCCGATGCGGTAGAAAAAGAACTGGGCGTGCCTGTTGTGGTCATCAATAAAACCGGTGGCGGCGGTGTTGTGGGTACCTCTTTCGTAGCTCGTGCTAAGGCCGATGGTTACACCCTGATCAACGCGGGTGTGAGTAATATGATGGTGACACCAAACTTCACTAATACACCTTATAACTTTGATACCTTTACGCCCGTTGTAAAATACACCTCTGTACCACTGGCCGTCGTGGTTGCCAAAGACAGCCCTTACAAAAACTTCGATGACTTTATTGCCAGCGCCCAAAGCAAAAAAGTAACCCAAGGCTCTTGGGGCGCATCATCTTCCGGCACCATTATGGCCAACATTATAGGAAATCAGGCTGGCTATAAGGTGAAGTATGTCCATGGAAAAGGGGCTGCCGCTTCTATGGTTTCCGTCGTGGGTGGTCATATTGATTCAGCGGTATCCTTCCCTCCTGCTTTTGGCCCTCATGTGAAAGCGGATCGTGCCCGTGTTCTGGTAATGAACCAAAAAATGGATGCTTTCCCAGGTGTACCGACCTTCTCAGACTATGGCATCAAGGGTAGTTTTGGTGGCTGGTCCGGTGTTTTTGCACCTAAGGGTGTGCCTCAGGAAGTGGTTGATAAGCTGACTAAAGCAACGGCTAACGCCATGAAAAACCCTAAGGTACTTGCGGCATACGAGAATATTGGCGCACTGGTAGACTTCCGCCACGGTCAAAGCTGGATTACAGATCTGGAAGCCACCTACGGTATCTACAAAGAAGAAGCCGCACGCGTTGCCAAAAAATAATATTCCTAGCTGATACTATCGATATCCGGCTCTGCCTAGGCACCCGGATATCCTCTCCTTCGTTATTCTTTATCCAGTATTACAAGCCTCTTTCCCCTCATCCTTCTGAACAATCAAACCACTCTATTTATCTCGCGTTATAAAAAACATAAGATGAACTACATTTTCAGACAAGCTCATCAGATAAACTAATAAATATACCCAAATAAAAGTATTTCGATATTCTCTGCCCCATAAGCAGAGAACTGGATTATTTTTTATCGAGAACATTTTGTTTCAGTGTTTAAAGCAGGAAAACCAATGAACCTAAACCAAATGGAAGCATTCCGTGCGGTGATGCTGACCGGCTCAGTATCCCAAGCAGCCAAGCAACTATTTCGTACTCAACCGGCGGTCAGTATGGTGATCAGTTCATTGGAAAAGGAGATTGGCTTCCAACTATTTGAGCGCCGTAAAAAACGACTCTACCCCACCCCTGAAGCTCATTATCTATACACCGAAATTGAAGCGATCTTCTCTAGGATTCACGACGTCAATCAGACCGTACAGGATATCCAAAATAAACAGTACGGCTTTCTACGTATCGGCTGTATGCCCGGTCCATCTACTTTTTTTATGCCTGATCTGTTAGCTGATTTTATGGAAGAACACCCCAAGGTACAGGCCTCCATGCAAACTAGGACCTCAGATGAAGTGACTAAGTGGCTGGCCTCTAACCAATACGATATCGGTTTAGCAGAAGTGACACAGGTCTCACTGGAAAAGATGGAGCCTTTTAACCTGCGTTGTATGTGCGCGCTACCGGCAGATCATCACCTAGCTCAATACGATGTGATTACTCCTGAGCTATTGGATAACGAACCCATGATCACTCTGCATCCCGATCATATGATCTTCCATGACCTGCTTAATCTCTTTGAGGAAGGCGGCTACCGCATGAATGTGCGCTTACAGTGTCGATTTTATATCCCCGCATTACGCTTGGTAGAAAGAGGCATGGGGATCTGTATCCTCGATCCCATTTCGGTCTATAGCTATCATAGCTACGCCCAACCGGGAAAAGTGGTCTTTCGACGTTTTGAACCAGAAGCCCTACTAAAAATTGCCATTATGTATCCCTCTGGCGTACCTAAATCCATGATTACTCAAGAATTTGCCGATCAGCTAAGGACGAAAATAAACTGGTTGCAGGAAAACCCAGAAAAACTATTAGACTGGTAAACAAAATAGGAACATCAGACAACGTCGTTCTGATGTTCCCTGACAGATCATACTTTAAAGCGTCCCACCAAATTGTGCATATTTTCCGACAGCTCTCGAAGTTTTTGTGAGCGATCCAAACGCTGATCCGCATCCGAGGACATTTGCGCCGCAATCTGACTAATCTGAGTAGTATTGTCGGTAATACCTGCAGAGACTGAGCTTTGCTCCTCTGTTGCCGTGGCAATTTGAGCCGCCATATCCCGAATTTGGTTTACCGATTCGGTAATTTGTCCCAGACTCTCACTGGCTTGATTAGCCTGCTCTACGGTAGTTCCCGCCATTTCTTGGCTGCGCTGCATAATATCCACGGCTTTTTGCGAAGTTTGCTGCAGCTCGGTAATCATCTGTTGGATTTCTTCTGTGGATAGTGCTGTTTTATGAGATAGGTTACGTACCTCATCCGCCACCACAGCAAAACCTCGCCCATGCTCACCAGCACGGGCGGCTTCAATGGCGGCATTGAGCGCTAAAAGATTGGTTTGCTCAGCAATACCTTGAATAGTGGTCAGAATTGAATTGATCTGTTGAGTACTGCTTTCCAACTGATCGATCACCTGGGAAGCTTCTCCCACTTCATCTGCTAACGAACCTATCGCCTGACAGGTATCACCCACGACCTTCTGCCCTTTCTCGCTTGCATCAGCACTCCCCCCAGACATAGCTGCCGCTTGCTCAGCGTTACGGGCAATTTCTTCTGTGGCAATGGACATCTCACTCACAGAGGCCACCACTAAAGTGATCTGTTCAAGCTGTTGATTCACTTCATCATGAGACTCTCGGGCCCTTTGTGCCGTCAAGCTAGAGGTCTGCTTAAGCTCATCACTTAAATTCACCACTTCACAGATAATATTCTGTAGCTTCACCACAAAACTATTAAAGGATTCGGATAACGTCCCTATTTCATCTTTTGATTGAATGCTTAATCGAGCCGTTAAGTCCCCCTGACCCGCCGAAATTTGTTGTAGTACCTGGGTAATTTTCTCCAAAGGCTGAGTAATAATGCGAGAGAAGAACGCCCCTACCAGAGTAAAAATCATCACTAATACCGCTGAAACCATCACGGTTACCCAAGCTTGCTTATTCACCGCCGAAAAGACTTCTGCCTCAGGCACTAAGGCAACAAAGCGCCAGCCTAAACGAGCAGACTGATAAACCTTCCCCATGTATTTTTCCCCCTCCCTCTCTGTCTCAAACAAACTGGCTTGAGTACCAGTTAAAGACTTATAGAGTGGGGTATTTAATTCATCGATCTTTTTAAAATTATTATCAGGCACCATAGGATCAACTAAAACATTGTTGTTATCCTCAATCAGTACCACATGACCACTATTACCTATTTTGATTTTTCTTACCGTCTCAGTCAGCTGCTTAACGGAAACATCCATAGACTGAACACCCACAATCTTATTACTGGAGTCTCGAATTGTTTTGGCTGTACTGACAAAAGCAGAGTCTTCCCAAAGATAAGCATTAGTGCGTACTGTTTTATCGGGATTATCCATGGCCAATTTATACCAGGGCCGTACTCTCGGATCGTAGGGATTTTTATAATCACTGCCCGGCCATTCAATCATAGAACCATCTGTTCTTCCGCTATAAAGGTAGGCAATTCCCGGTCGATGCTGTGCAAAGCGCGCGTAAAAATCAAACACGCCTGTCGCTTCTTTTGACATCTTATCCCAACCGGGGAAGTCTTTATTACCGTCAAAAAAGGTCGGTGCATTGGGAATTAGAGATGCGATAGCCTCAGCAGACGCGATATAGCTGATATCTTCTTCCTGACCATCAAAGAAGGCTGAGAACATATTATCGATCTGAGAAACTTCTCGTTGAGTCGCATCATCAAAATTGGCGACTGCACTGTTTCTCGATTCATAAATAAAATAGGACGAGACAATAATAGTCGGCGTGATAATGGTAACGGCGATGATCAGCGCTAGTTTCGTTCTAATATTCATAGACACCTCAGAGAATTCCGGCTCTTGGGCTGAGTAAATTCTTTTAAGTGTAGATCAAAGATAAGCTGGTGGCTGGTGGCTGGTGGCTGGTGGCTGGTGGCTGGTGGCTGGTGGCTGGTGGCTGGTGGCTGGTGGCTGGACATCAATATATCCATGCCTGATCACATCATCATAGATTGATAAACAGAAATTTCACTTATCCTTTATTCCTTTCCTTCAGCGTCTCCGATGGTCGCTCATGAAACAGCTGTCGATATTCACCAGAAAAACGCCCCAATTCAACAAATCCCCAGTTTAATGCCACATCCATGACTTTTACTCGCTTTTGAGCGGGTAACATCAATTCCCTTCTCACCCCATTTAATCGTACGAGTCGTAAATAACGCACAGGTGATATGCCCATATATTCTTTAAAACCGTATTGAAGGTTCCTCTCACTTAGCCCTGCAACCTGACAGAGCTCCGTGATAGTCGGTACTTGGTTAGAATGAATATGCAAATAATCGAGCACTCTCCGAACCCCTTTCCTTCTTGATGAAAAAGGGCTGAGTTTTTCCTGATAGGGCATTGTTGGCGTTAAGGTCTCCAATGCAGCGCGCAGCACCGCATCATTCAACCCTTTGCAAACCTGTCCATAAGTCACTAAAGCAGGAAAGGCCTCAAGCAATGCTAAAGCCCGTCTTAATACGTATAAATATTGATTAAAGGCTTTCGGGCAGGTTTGAACCACTTTACTGCTTGCCCATTGCCTGGGAAATTCACGTTTGAAGAGCCGAAGGTAGTTGGCTTTTAAGGTATCACGATTGAATGCGGCACCTACATAATTTAAGACACCTCTGGAGCAAGCATCCCACTCTCCCCCTGTGGCTTGTAATAATCGACTCCCTTGCGCCGATTCACCGCAAAAGGTCAGGTTATCCGTATCGGTAAAAGCCGCAGCAAAAGGCATATATTGGGCGTTAGGTGCGGCTTCTATTCTCATGCCAACAGTGAGGTTTTCACGAAAAAGCTGAACATCACTTAAATTACATTCAGCGTAACTGCCCTGTAATTTACCCGGCTTTATTTGGATATAACGTCGATTCTTACCGGTCTGAACGGCGGCTAGATGATCAACATCTGATGTGATTATGGATTTTATTAAGCTATCAGGCTGGCTGGTTTCATGATTGATCATTATTGAAATTCCATTTTATCCATAGCTAAACAAAAGTATCCCGCTACTTTCCAGAGCGTACTAAGTACCTAACGCAATTTCAGGAACTAACAAAGAAGAGATTAACCACTATATCCCCTATTAAGGGCCATATTATCCGTCGTTTTCGGAAATTGCATAGGAATTTAAAAAAATATACTTAATATATGAAATAACTTTCCAATATTGGCAGAACAGAGATCTGTTTCGATCCACTGAGAACTCTATTTAGCCACATACTGAACCTAGTGCTCTTTATCCTCTCCCCCAAGCTTAAACACTTTAGCAATATACAAAGGAAGTTCGTTATGCCGGTTCTATCTTTTAAAAGTAAGATGTTACTTGCCACTATCAGTTTATTGTTAGCGAGTTGTATTGTTTTAGCCCTGCTTTCCCTTACTCGGCTTGTGACAGAAACCAGCACGCAAGTGCGGGATCAACTGGATATGACACTACAGCAGGCAGAAATGCTGGTAACCGGTTGGTTCGATAGCAAGGCCACAATTGTTAAAGCCGCATCTGAACGACTGCCATCGGATAAAGAGGCTGTCAGTGATTTTCTGACTCTGAGTCGCTTATCCGGCAACTTTGATCTTTTTTATGTGGGCACCCAACAGGGCGATATGTTGCAATCTTATCCGCCGGTTAAACTGTCTGCGAGTTACGATCCAAGAAAAAGACCCTGGTATAAACAGGTAGAAGCGGCAGGCAAGGCCATTATTACGCCGCCCTATCCCAGAGCAAGTACCGGAGAACTGGTTGTCACATTAGCTGCTCCCATGACAACAAAGCTAACAGGTGTAGTGGCCGCCGATATTACTCTGACCAGCTTGGTGGATTCTCTTTTACGACTGGAAACCCGTTGGCCATCAGAACTCTGGTTAGTAGACCAAAAAGGGCAGCTACTGGCCCATCCAGAACCAGAGAGAGTGGTAGAAAAACAAAGTCTCAATAATCTGCTATCTCAACAGATTAAAGGATGGTCAGGATTACCCCAAGTAGAATACAAAAATCAGGACTACTTCATACAAATCATTGAGTTACCGTCAACAAAATGGCAGTTGGTCTTATTGGTTGAGCGTGATGCCGCCTTAGCGCCTCTGTACAAGCTAACGTGGCAACTCGCCATCAGCAGCCTATGTATTCTGTTATTGGCCAGTGGCTTGGTTTACATGATGGCTCGCTACTTCAGCCAACCCTTGGTCACTACTGCTGCGGCACTGCATAGCCTAGCAGATGGTAATATTCACCAACGTTTAAATATTACCAGCAACGATGAATTCGGACAGATCAGTACCGCTTTCAATCTTCTAGCGGATAAGTTGCAAAATAGCTTAGAAAATACCTTCCGCCTGAGCCAAGAACTATTAAGTGAGGCCGAAGCAACGGAGCAGCGTTCTAATACAACTCTAGAAGCCACTCACGCCCAACAGGATGCTCTATCTCAATTGAGTGAAGCGATCTCCCAAATGTCTCTCGCCAGCGGTGAAATTGCACAAAATGCCGAACAGACAGCAGGATCTGCAGAACAAGCTGCTCAAGCCAGTGACGCCGGTCTTAAATTAGTCCATGCCAGTCAATCAGCCCTTGAGACACTAGCCCATCAGGTTCATGAAAATTCAGAACAACTTAATGAGTTGGTAGGAACCGTCGAATCTATTCGAAATATTCTGTCCAAAATTAATGATATTGCCGAACAAACTAACCTTCTCGCACTAAATGCCGCCATTGAGGCCGCCCGAGCTGGTGAACATGGACGTGGTTTTGCAGTAGTAGCCGACGAAGTACGCTCACTTTCCCAAAACACTCAATCTGCCACTCAGAACATTCATACCCTGATCCAACAACTGGAGACTGCCACTCAGAAGGCAATGACGGATATGAAAATCAGCGAACAGACCGCACAGGTCAATACCGAGCATGCCGAAAAGGCCAGCTTACAACTGCAAGTCATCGCAGAAGCCAATACCACTATTTGTGATATGACGGTACAAACCGCTGGAGCGGTTGAAGAGCAGCATGCGATGTCGAATGAAGTGAATCAACACAGTGATAATATTGCAGATCTGATCAATAACTCTGCTGAAGCCGCCAAAGCAAGTTACAATCAAGCCTTGCAACTTAAACGTGAAAGTATCTCTCTGCAAAATCAATTATCATCAGCCTTCAAGCTCAACGTCTGATCTATATAAAGGAAGATACTGGCATCATGAAAGATAACCGTTATACCTTTACCCTGAGTATTCTGACACTGTTTGGTTTTTCAACCTTATGCCTATCCGCTTTTTTGATTGGCAGCTTTTATCAGAAAAGCTTGGATCAGGCATATCAGTTACTGAACAACAATAATCTTGAAGTCACCCGTAGTGTTGCCCGTGAGATAGAACACGCCTTTTCATCAACACAGCACCAGCTTTCGGTGCTCAGTCAGATCAAGCAAGATAAAGAGGGGCTGGCATCTCCCGAAGACTATTTAAGGGTCATGTGGGCGCAACTAAAAGGCAATAATAGCTTAGCCAGTATTTTTGTTGCCGATGAACAGGGTCGTTTTTTACAAGCCAGACGTCAACCAGAACTAGTACTAAGATCCTTAGTGGGCGAAAAAGATCTATGGCGTTTTGTCAGCCCAGATGGCAACCCGATACGCCAAGAGAGCCGCCCTGCAAACTATGACCCACGAACTCGCTCATGGTATCAACACGTAACACCTGAAAATCCAGCTTTCTTATCCGCTCCGTATCTTTTTGCATCAACAGGCGCTATGGGTGTCACCTTTGCTCTGGGAGATTTTGACCAGCAGGGAAAACTGCGAAAAGTTGCAGCAGCAGATTATACATTATCCACTCTATCGTCATTGTTGACCGAAAAAAGTACCCAGTTTGAAAGTACCTTTCTGATTGTGAATCATCAGAATCGCTTACTGGCTCATTCGGATAACTGGGAAGAACTGAGTATATCGGGTTCTAATAAGACAGATGTCTCTATGGTTAACCAACCCTTACCGGATAGCCTTACTCAACAGGCTGATTGGCAACATGGCGCGGGGGAATGGTCAGCCGCAGATGGGCAAAATTATCTGTTCTTTTCGGAAGAGCTGCCCGGTATCAATGGTAACCCTTGGCATATCGTATCTTTTATAGAAAAAGAGAGGATTGTTGCAGATATCAAAGCGAGCCTAGTGGATACTATCCTGCTCTCTATTCTGGTGATCGGCCTTTTTTATGGGGTGATTCATTATCTGATTTTAAAATTTATTATCCGCCCTATTCGAGAACTAAAAAGATTAACCTATAAGGTCACTGCTCAGGATTTTGATGCAATCAAACCTGTTAATACGGTTATTTATGAATTCGATCAACTGTCTGTATCTATGAATCAGATGGTCAGCTCAATTCAAGAACATGAACTACAACAAAAAGCCCTGATTGATTCCTTTATTAAAATTCTTGCCGGTGCGATTGATGCTAAATCACCTTATACAGGTGCTCATTGTGAGCGCTTGCCTGAGGTTGCCATCAAGCTGGCTCAAGCAGCGCACGATAGCGACAAAGGTAGTCTAGGCGAATTTAGTTTCGATACTCCCGAACAATGGCGCGAATTCCAGGTTGCCGCCTGGTTACATGATTGCGGTAAAGTGGTGACCCCCGAATATGTAGTGGATAAAGCCACTAAACTGGAAACTATCCATAATCGTATTCATGAAATACGGACACGCTTTGAAATTCTACATCGTGATGCCACCATCGATTTCTTGCAGAAATGTGCCGAACAGCCGGATCAGCAGGAGAAATTCCACCAAGCTCTGCTAGCAAAACATCAACACCTGCAAGAAGATTTTGCTTTTCTGGCGGAGTGTAATGTCGGTGGTGAATTTATGGATGATGGCAAGATTGAGCGCATCCAGGCCATTGCTCAAACCACTTGGATACGACACTTTGATGATCGCCTAGGGCTTTCTCAGGTAGAAGAGCATCGTATTAAAAAGCTGGGCCTACCAGCACAATCACTACCCGTCACTGAACACCTACTGTCCGATAAACTGGAACACTGTATTGAGAGAGACAAGGCAGTTGATGAGCAGAAATACCAAGCGCTAGGGTCAAAAATGCCAGTGCCTGATCTATCCATGAACGCAGGTGAGATCTATAACCTTTCAATTCGAAAAGGCACACTGACAAACGAAGAACGCTTTACCATCAACGAACATATTCTGGAAACCATCCGAATGTTGGGGCAGATTCCTTTCACAGATGATTTGAAACGTGTTCCAGAATACGCCGCAGGTCACCACGAACGTATGGATGGTAAGGGGTATCCACGCCAGCTCACTAGAGACCAGCTCTCTATTCCTGCCCGTATTATCGCTATTTCAGATGTCTTTGAAGCGCTAACGGCCAGTGATCGCCCTTATAAGAAAGCGAAAACCCTGAGCGAATCCCTGAAGATTATGTATTTTATGAAAAAAGAGGGACACCTTGATCCTGAGCTGTTTGATCTCTTTCTTAAAACCAATATCTATCAGGATTATGCCAAGCGCTTTTTGCGGCCAGAGCAGCATGATGAGGTGGATATTGAGCCTTGGCTAGATAAACCCGAAGAAGCGCTTAGCCCGGCGTAAAGGTAGATTACGGTAGTTCTAAAATAAACACCTAAACTAAACCTCTAAAGTAAGCGCCTAGAATAAGCGCCTAGAATAGAGGCAGAAATAGAGAGAGCCGGTTGTTCTCAGAGCAGGTTCAACCGGCTTTATCGGGATCAGGTATTAATCTTCCGGCTCGTCCGCCACTTCAACGATACCATCGATAATGCGTACGGGATGCACTTCAATATCTTCATAGGCCGGTGGTGCCGTTACTTCACCGGTGCGCAGGCAAAAGCGTGCCCCGTGACGTGGGCAAACAATTTCACCGTCTTCAATACAACCGCCATCCAATGAACCGTTATCATGGGTACACAAGTTTTCAATGGCGTGGAATTCACCGTCCACATTGGCCACTAGCAGCTCTACATCATCCTCTGTAGTGACCAGTTTGTATTCACCCTCAGCAATCGCCGCCGCTGCATCTACTTTAATCCAGGCCATGGTTATCTCTCAGCTAATGGTTTTTTAATAGTATTTTGAAAAGTCAGATTATAAAAATAGCTTCCGAGCCATGCAGGGAAGCTATTAATTTTAAACATCAATCACGGGTTAAACACCTACGTATACTAATCCCGATAAATTATTGTAGATCGGAAAAGCCGCAAGGCGCCTTCCGACAAGTGAGACAGATGTCGGATGGTGCTTCGCTTATCAGAACATACCGGTTTCAAGCTTAGCATCTTCGCTCATCATGTCTCGACTCCACGGAGGATCAAAGACAATATCGCTGATCACTTTGGAAACTTGCGGCGCACCCAGAATTTTACGACGGGCATCTTCGGCAATCACATCGCCCATACCACAACCCGGTGCCGTCAGGGTCATCTTGATAATCACCACGGTTTCACCGGTCAGCAGCTTGTCGATACGACAACCATAAACTAAACCCAGATCGACAATATTCACCGGTATTTCCGGATCGTAACAGGTACGCAGCTGATCCCAGACAAACTCTTCCAGTTCATCTGCGGTAGCCGTTTCCGGTAGCGTGGGACGTTCTTTCGCTTCTCCACCGACCGCATCCAGATTGTAGCTTTCGATCAGATATAAACGGCTTTCAAAACCGACACTGATACTGCCACCCTTGGTTTGCATCACAGTGACTTCACCTTCTTCTGGCAGAGTCACCGTTTTACCAAACGGAATCGAGATGGCATCCACTGGACGCAGTAGATTAATTTTATCGCCTTTTTGCATTCACTTGCTCCTTACAGCAGCATATCCCGCGCGCGGTGCATAGCCGCTATAAAGATATCCACCTCTTCTTTGGTATTGTACAACGCAAACGACGCACGGGCCGTGGCATTAACACCAAAGTGATGCAGAACAGGCATAGCACAGTGATGACCGGTACGAATAGCCACACCTAGCTGATCGATCAATACGCCCAGATCTTGAGCATGTACACCATCCATAACAAAGGAGATGACACCGGCTTTTTGCTCAGCCGTACCGATAATACGCATCCCCGGAATCTCATTCATCTGAGCCGTGGCGTATTTCAGCAGTACATCTTCCCAGGCAGCGATTTTTTCCGGGCCAACACCCATCATCCACTCAGCAGCAACACCCAGGCCGATACCTTCGGCAATGGCTGGCGTACCCGCTTCAAATTTATGGGGTAGATCGGCAAAAGTGGTTTTTTCAAAGCTCACCTGATCGATCATATCGCCGCCACCCTGCCAAGGCGGTAACGCCTCTAACATGGCTTCTTTACCGTATAGGATACCCACACCGGTAGGGCCATACATTTTATGGCCAGAGAAGGCGTAGAAATCACAACCCAGATCCTGCACATCAACCTGTGCATGAGGTACCGCCTGAGCACCATCCAGTAAGACTGGAATTTCATGCAAATGGGCCAGTTGAACAATCTGTTTCACCGGATTGATCGTGCCCAGAGCATTAGAGATATGAGTGACAGAGATCAGCTTGGTTTTATCACTGATCATGGCGTTTAAGGCCGCCATATCCAGTTCACCGTCTTCATTAACCGGCGCAACCTTCAGCACAATACCTAGCTGATCACGCAATAACTGCCAAGGTACGATATTGGCGTGATGCTCCATCATGGAGACAATCACTTCGTCCCCTTCTTTCAGCTGACGGCCAAACGTATTGGCCACCAGATTGATCGCTTCCGTGGTACCACGAACAAAGATAATCTCTTTACTGGAGCGGGCGTTAATAAACTGACGCACCTTCTCACGAGCTACTTCATAAGCATCCGTTGCTTCACCGGACAGATAGTGCACGCCACGGTGAATATTGGAGTTCAGCTCACGATAGTAACTGTTCATGGACTCGATGACGGCTTCCGGCTTTTGTACCGTGGCCGAGTTATCGAAATACACCAGAGGTTTCCCGTGTACCGTACGCTTAAGCAGTGGAAACTGTTCGCGCAGGGCTAACATCTCCTGAGCCAGTTGATCTTCGCTATAAGCAGGTTTGGAAGCGATCGCGTTCATTACACCAGCCCTTTAAGATTGAATTTTTCAGGCAAACGACCCGCAACCGCATCTTCAATACGATCGTGAACCGCTGGAATTTCAATACGGTCGATGACTTCATTGGCAAAAGCCAGTGTCAGTAAACCACGAGCCATACCCTCGTCCAAACCACGAGAACGAAGCGCAAACAAAGCATTCTGATCCAGCTGACCGGTGGTACTACCGTGGGAGCACTTCACATCGTCGGCATAGATTTCTAACTCAGGTTTGGTATCGATCTCAGCTTTATCAGACAACAGCAAGTTAGCATTAGATTGATGGGCTTCGATCTTCTGAGCATCTTTATGCACAACCGCACGGCCATTAAAAACACCACGAGAGCGATCATTCAGAATGCCCTTATAGTCTTCATTGCTGTTGGTATGAGGTGCGTTGTGATTCACCAGCGTATGATTGTCCAAATGCTGACGACCATTACCCAGATACAAACCATTCAGATTGACTTCAGCACCTTCAGCATTCAGCTCAATTTGAATATCCTGACGAGCTAACTTGCCGCCTAAACAAACATTATGAGAAGTAAAACAGCTGTTACGCTGCTGCTGCACATGCAGGCTGGCAATATGATATTGCTTAGTACTTTCCTGCTGTAGCTTGTAGTGGGTGATATTGGCACCATCTGCCAGATCCACCTCAGTCACCACATTGCTTAGACTCGCAGCACCTTCAGCACCGGAGAAATGCTCAACAACCGTCCCTTGGGCATGAACACCGGCCTTAATCAGAATACGGGGCTGAATCAGCACCGGGTTTTCCTGCTCAGTAGAAACAAATTGCAGATAAACCGGTTGCTCCAGCACAGCGTTATTGGCCAGATCGATCAGCACACCATCTTGCCAGCTGGCCAAATTCAGAGCAGTAAAACCACTGAAATTCGCTGCAGAAACCTGACCTAATACGGTCTTAGCCGCATTGGCATTATCCGCCAGAGGCAGGACATTCACGCCTTTAGGCAGATCCGTCAGATTAGATTGCTCGGCACTGAATAGTCCATCGACAAATACCAGACGGATACCTTCAAGACCCAGAGAGTTAGCGGCTACCAGCTCGCTGGCATCCTGTTTCTTAGGTAGGCTGAAATCACGTTTTGCCAGCGCTTTAACGTCGGTGTATTTCCAGTTTTCCAAACGGGCATGAGGCAGACCCAGAGTCGCAAACTGCTCAACGGCACCCTGACGCAGATCCGTTAACCAACCCGGACCTTCGCTGACCTGCGGCATAACCGCAGACAACCACTGATCGGTGTATTCACTTAGGCTCATTGAGCAGCCTCCTCAACAACCCAGTCGTAACCGCGCTCTTCAAGCTCCAGCGCCAGAGACTTATCACCGGATTTGATGATCTTGCCGTCAGACAATACATGGATATGATCCGGTACGATGTAGTCCAACAGGCGTTGATAGTGAGTAACCATCACAATAGAACGTCCCGCATCACGCAGACTGTTCACACCTTCAGAAACCACTTTCAGCGCATCAATATCCAGACCAGAATCGATCTCGTCCAACAGCGCCAGCTTAGGCTCAAGAATTAGCATCTGCAGGATTTCATTACGTTTTTTCTCACCACCGGAGAAACCTTCGTTTACTGAACGGTGCAGGAAGCTGCTATCCATCTTCATAAACTTCAGCTTTTCACGTACCAGCTTCATAAACTCTGGTGCTTCAATTTCTGGCAGACCTAGGTGAGTGCGTTTTGCATTCAAAGCCGCTTTTAGCAGATAAACGTTTTTAACCCCTGGGATCTCAACCGGGTATTGGAAGCCCAATAACAGACCGGCACGAGCACGTTCTTCAATCTCCATCTCCAGCACGTCTTCACCTTCAAAGGTGATGGTACCGCCAGTAACTTCGTAACCGTCACGACCTGCAATTACAGCAGACAGGGTGGATTTACCGGCGCCATTTGGGCCCATAATCGCATGAACTTCACCAGGATTAATGGTCAGGTTCAGTCCCTTTAGGATCTCTTTACCTTCAACGCTCACTCGCAGGTCTTTAACTTCTAACATGGTTTAACCTTTTTTATCGGATGGTGCCTACCACTTCATTAGGTGGTGCTTGCCATCATCAAATCTGAATTCTTATTTGCTTCGTTTTACTGGCAAAAGCGCTGGCTAAGGAGCTGACAAGGGTTGGACAGTGTTTCTGTTTTACGCCCAGCCATGGATGGCGAAGCGTAAACGGATCAAAACAGGATGTTTTGCCGTTTAAAAACAGAAACTGGCCAAACCGATATCCGTTAAGCTCTAATACTTAGCCCACAGCACCTTCAAGGCTCACGTTCAGTAGGGCCTCAGCCTCTACTGCAAATTCCATCGGCAGCTCTTTAAAGACGTCTTTACAGAAGCCGTTTACGATCATATTCACTGCATCTTCTTCGGAGATACCGCGCTGACGGCAATAGAACAGCTGATCTTCACCGATCTTAGAAGTGGTTGCTTCGTGTTCAACCTGTGCGGTGCTGTTGGCAATTTCCTGATACGGGAAAGTATGAGCACCACACTGATCACCGATTAACAGAGAATCACACTGGGTAAAGTTACGCGCACCTTTAGCACCCGGCAGAATCTTCACCAGACCACGGTAGGTCTGATCGGAACGACCGGCAGAAATACCTTTAGAGATGATGGTGGAGCGAGAACCTTCACCCACATGGATCATCTTGGTGCCGGTATCCGCTTGCTGCATATTGTTGGTCACAGCCACAGAGTAGAACTCACCAACCGAGTTTTTACCTTTCAGAACACAGCTTGGGTATTTCCAAGTCACGGCAGAACCGGTTTCAACCTGAGTCCAGCTAATCTTGGAGTTATCACCACGACATTCGCCACGCTTGGTTACGAAGTTGTAGATACCGCCTTTACCCTCTTCATCACCGGGATACCAGTTCTGAACCGTGGAGTATTTGATATCGGCATTTTCCAGTGCAACCAGTTCTACAACGGCTGCGTGCAGCTGGTTCTCATCACGCATGGGTGCGGTACAACCTTCCAGATAGGAAACCTGAGCATCTTCTTCACAGATAATCAGCGTACGTTCAAACTGGCCGGTATTTTCTGCATTGATACGGAAGTAAGTGGACAGTTCCATTGGGCACTTCACGCCCTTAGGTACATAAACAAAAGAACCATCAGAGAACACGGCACAGTTCAGAGCCGCATAGAAATTGTCCATGACCGGAACGACTGAGCCTAAGTACTTTTTAATCAGCTCAGGGTGTTCGCGAATCGCTTCTGAGATAGAGCAGAAGATCACACCCGCTTCACCTAACTTCTCTTTAAAGGTGGTAGTGACCGATACAGAGTCAAAGACCATATCAACCGCAACACCGGCCAGAGCCGCACGTTCATGCAGTGGAATACCCAATTTTTCATAGGTTTCCAAAAGCTTAGGATCAACTTCATCCAAACTTTTTGGCTTGTCTTCAGAAGATTTAGGGGCGGCATAATAAGAGATAGCCTGGAAATCTACTTCCGGGAATTCAACATGAGCCCACTCAGGATGCTCCATGGTTTTCCACTGTTCAAACGCCGCAAGACGCCAATCCAGCATCCATTGCGGTTCATCTTTTTTAGCGGAAATAAAACGAATGGTATCTTCGTTTAAGCCCGGTGGAACTGTTTCGGTCTCAATATCCGTTACGAAACCTTGCTTGTACTCACGACGGACAAGCTGTTCCATCTCTTGGTTTGCCATTCTCTATCTCCCCCACCTAACAGACGTGCTGATCAGGTTATGGTTTGTATCAATACGGTCTAATCTTTTTTCTTACCGATAGTGTGTTGTACTCATCGGCACTGCATCTGTATTAACAGACACAATCAGTGACGCTTACGGCTTACTCCGTAGACAGCGCCACCAAAGGAATTTCGATCTGTTGTTTTGTCGTCCGAGACGCGTCTGCTGTCAGACTATCAACGGCCATGGTGTTATCGGCCTGTGAACCACCTGAAAACCAATTCAGTTGCAACGGCTCTGTCTGTGCCAACTGAACCAGAGTAATGCTGTTTAACATCTGGCGAATAACCAGGCTGACACGCTGCCAGTTATCCGAGACACCACAGGTATCTTGCAGATCACATAAAGCATCTTCCTGACTGCACTCAGTCATACCAAATGGACCTTCAATAGCATCAATAATATCGCTGGCACTGATCTGTTGTGGTGCCCGTGCTAAACCATAGCCACCCTGAGCACCACGATGAGAGATTAAGAGGCCACTTTTTTGCAGCATCTTCAGTGTCTTGCTCACCGTTGGTTTAGGAATCTGTACCTGATCCGCAATATCTGAAGCGGTAAACAGTTGATCCGGTGTTCTGGCAATGTGGGCCATTACCACAGCAGCATAGTCAGTCAGTTTACTCAGTTTCAGCATGGTTCAACCCGTGTTCGTTATAGTAGACCATTTTAGTCCCATTTAACTTTGAACAAAACCCTTATACCTGACTTTTTTGCTTAGTTTTAGCTGATTTTTGCACAATACCGACACGTTTGATGCGGTTACTAGCCTGTTTGAAGGAGTTAATTGAAAATCATTCTCAAGTACAGCTTTAAAACCCTAGAACGGGTAAGGCAATCTGATCTATCGAAAAATTAAAATATAGCGCTAGGCTTAAAATAACCCTCTTAATAAATAGAGATCTTGCATCAGGAAGTAAAATAATAAGGAGGGGAGAAAGGAGAGATTGATACAGCAGACACAACAACGCTGAGGAACCGATAATCCGATTCCTCAGCGTAATACTTTTATAGCAAATATTTTATTTGGGTGTTTAACCCATTAGAAATCAAACTGAGCCGATGCTAAGAAATTACGTCCCTCTCCAATCACAGTATTATCCTGATCACCACCCATCATGTAGTCCGTATCAAATAGGTTTTCGATTTTCAGGCTCAGGGTCACATCCGCCTTATTTCCCAGTTTCAATTCATGGGCTACTACCGCATCAAAACGGGTGTAGTCATCTTTTAAATACTTATTGCCTGAGGCACCGTAACGCTCCCCTTCATGTACCGCCCCCAGATTAACTGACGTGGCATCCGTAACATTGTAGCGAGACCAAATACTGGCGGATAACTCAGCCACATCTGCTGGGCGAGTACCATCCAAGCTAGCTTCAAACGGATCTTTGATTTCCGCATCAAGGAAGGTCACAGAAGCTTGTAGAGAGAATTTATCCGTTACCGCACCTGCTGCTGACAATTCCAAGCCTCGGTGAACCTGCTCACCGGCCTGAGTCGTTTTAGTATCAAATTCCTTATTCGTCTCATCTAAATCCTGAGTTAAGACAATATTTTTCTGAGTAATATCAAACAGCGCAGCACTCAGGAATAAACGGCGGTCAAACAGTTCCCACTTAGTACCCAGCTCTAACATTTCGCCTTTTACCGGATCCAACTTTTTACCGTCATTCAGATCCCCTACACTGCTAATAGGGTTTTTCGGCTCAAAGCTTTCAGAGTAAGTCACATAAATAGAAGCGTTGGGCTCCGGGTGATAAATCAGAGCCGCTTTGGGTAAGAAGTGACTTTGGGATTTCTGACCCTTGCTATCTTCCTGATCAAAACGACCGCCAAGCAATACCTGCCATTGATCATTCAGTGTCACCATATCCTGCAGGTAGAAACCCATAGAGTCTGTAATACTTGGATCTCCAGCATCCACATTACGATAATCCAGCTCTTCTGGCTTAGGCATAGACTCGCCTACTGTAGCGGTATAACCTCGTAGATACTGAGTCTGACGTTTGTAGTAGTAACCTAACCAGTTAGCACCTAATAACGTTTGGTGCTTGATATCCCCTGTGTTGAACTCACCGGTTAAATCAACATAAGCCGTATCAAACTGCCAGTTATCATGGCGGTCATAACCGTTGTAGGTAAATGCTCCTGTAGCAGGAACATAGGTACCCGGCTTGGAAAAGCTTTCTATATCACGACGAATAAAGTCTTGATGATTATAACCCACGGTCAGATTCCATTCCGGATTGATATCCCAGCTCAGATCCAGACCGATGTTTTCTACATCATTTTTAATCTTGGACCACTGGGCATCCCAAATATGTTTTTCACCCAGAACGGCTTTTCCGTCAACAATATAAGCCCCAGAATCCACACTGCCGTGGTCGCTGGTTTTATCGTAGTGTACCGACAACATAACATCATCGTTTAGGTCGTACTCCGCAAACAAACCACCCACAAAGCGCTCTGTTGTGGGTGTGCTGCCATCATTGTAGCGACGCCACCCATCATAGTTTTGACTGGATAGAACAGCTCGAACTCTTAGACGCTCATCCTCTGTCACCGCACCGCTGACATCCAGTACCCCGCGCACATCCTGATCGCTACCGTAATCTAAACGCAGTGTTGCTTGTTTCTCTCGGGTTGGTTTTTTAGCCACCATATTAACCAAGCCGCCTGGAGCCGATTTACCGTATAAAAGACCTGCTGGCCCCTTTAGGACTTCAACCCTTTCTAAAAGCTCAATAGGCTGGCGATAGTGTGACCAATGTTGCTTACCGTCTCGCAAAAAACCTGTGCTACTGGATAGAGAGAAACCCCGTAAGTAAAAGCGCTCCCGGTTACGGCTGGTACCACCGGCAGAAATACTAGAATCGTTGGCTAATACTTGCCCTAACTGAGTGGCACCCTGCTCTTGAATCAGCTGCTCACTAATCACATTAACCTGCCCAGGGGTGTCCAACTGGGACATCTCCATGCGCATAGCCGATGTATTAGCATCAATATGATAACTATCCTGAGCCCCAGTAATAATCACCTTATCCCCTTCATGGGAAGCGGTATCGCCATAAGCGATCTGAGAAGCAAGAATACTACTGACAACGAGACTGATCCGACTTTTTACAAACATAGCGATCCAACAGAGTTAAAAATTTGCGATTGAGTGTGTCGGGTTAGCAAGCGTTTCAGTCAAGTAGCCGCTACATCAAATAAACAGCCAAAACCAGAACAGAAGATGCCTTACCCAGAAATTAACGAGAAGCATTATCATTAACTTAACCCTATGACCCAACCTGTTTTACAAGTTTTTACTGCGTTTACATTTTTTACATTTGCCTGACGCCGAGATGTAAGGAGCGGAATAAAAAGAACAGGACAAAGAGAAACAGGATCGACAAAAGGTAAAAAGCAGAACACCAACGGTATGCAGTCAATACGATATAAGCTGTCGCCTACTTAACAAATACAACGATAAGCATTATCATTATCGTTAATTAATATAGCCGCTTCAAAAGATACCCCAATCCAATGCGACAAAATATAGAACATCACCACAGTAATCGTTTACTGATTATCGAAGACGATAAAACGCTCAGTTCTCTCTTAGCTCAGCATTTAAACGGTCACGGTTATCAGACACAGGAATGCCATGACGGTTTAAAGGGTTACCAAACTGCGGTAAAAGGACCTTTTGATCTGATACTGTTGGATATTATGTTGCCAGAGATGGATGGCGTGAGCGTACTCAATAAGCTCAGAACGCAATCGCAGATCCCTATTATCATGCTGACAGCAAAAGGCGCAGAGGAGGATCGCATTACCGGTTTGGAGTGTGGCGCGGATGACTATCTACCCAAGCCCTTTAATATTACCGAACTCTTACTCAGGATTGATGCCGTCTTAAGGCGCTCCCTCAATGCCGGTAAAAAAATGCTCACCACCTGCATTAATTTTGAAAATCTACGCATCGATAAAAGCAACAACAGCCTATTAATTGATGAGCAGGAAACCACACTGACCAGTATTGAATTTAATCTACTCTGGCTACTGCTCAGCTATAAAACTCAGGTACTGAGCAAACAAAAACTCTATCAGGATTTGATGGCGAGAAACTACACGCCTGAAGACCGAAGCTTGGATATGCATATCAGTAAGCTACGACGTAAGCTGCGCAACGCTGGCTTTAATGCCGAGTATATCCGCACGATACATGGTCAAGGTTATAGCATCCGATGAACAGACAGCTATTCTGGAAACTGATGGCTGTCCTAGCTGTTTTTTCTTTATCACTGGTGCTGTTAGTGTCTAAAGCAGGTAACTATCTGGCCTACCAGATGACTTCTATTTCAGATGAGCACAAGACAAGCATATTGGCCTACAAAAACCAGGCAGAATACTTTTTACAACAAGAAGATTGGGCAGGTGCTTCACTATGGATTCAACAGCTCCAAAAGGATGAAAAGACTTATGCCTCCATCATGCGCTTTGCCTCGGCAGAATTGGTTGCGATTAACCGAAATAGCCCACGAGAAATAAAGGGCTCCTACGGTCGCCGTTTGCATTGGCATGTCCATCTGAACGAGCCCAATCCCCTGCTTGATCTGCCTCTTAGCGATGGTAAAACCTCATTCCTCTTTGAACTGCCAGATCATATGATGCCTGGTCGTTGGTGGCCTCTGGTAAAAATTCTATTACACCTAGTAATTCCACTGTTATTACTGATCACCGTCTGCATTATTCTCTACCATCATTTAATGAAGCCTCTTCATCAATTAGAAAAGGCCAGCGAGAAGTTTTCTCAAGGAGAATTTGATACCCGATTACTACCCGAATTAAAAGGCCGCAACGATGAGATCGCCAGTATCGCCAAAACCTTCGATACCATGGTCAGTAAAGTGGGCGCTTTAATTGCAGGTCAACGCCATTTAATCAGCGATCTATCCCATGAACTCAGAACTCCGCTGCAACGTATCGAACTGTCTATTCCAAACGATAACAGCCTGACAGCTCAACGCCTGCAAAGAGAAACCAAGTTAATCCGTAAATTGGTTGAGGATACTTTAACTCTGGCATGGCTAGAGAATGAGTCTCCTACCCTCAATAGTGATGCCGTCGATCTGGTCGCTCTACTAGAGGCTATTACCGATGATGCCCAGTTTGAATACCCAGATCATACGATTCAGTTAACCATTCCGGAGGAATGCATACTGCCTCAAGTCGGCGAACGAGCCCTTTCTATTGCCATTGAAAACATCATTCGTAATGCTCTGCGCTACACACCGGACCAAGGGTTATTACGTATCGACCTGCATCAAGCCACCAATCACTGGCAATTGAGTGTTCAGGATCAAGGCCCCGGTGTGCCGGAAGAGATGTTAGAGCTAATCTTTACGCCCTTCTTCCGGGTGGATCGATCCCGTGAACAAGATGGTTTTGGCCTCGGCCTCGCTTTAGCCAAACGCCAGATAGAAAGCATGGGAGGGGAAATTCAGGCAAAAAACCGAGCTTCAGGTGGGCTCAATATGCAGGTCACTTTTCCAATACATCATAAAGAGCACCAACATCATGATTCAAACGCCTTGGCATCAAATATAACAAGTCAACGCAGCCACGCTACATAAGTACAAAACAATATGAAACAGATGCCGATATTTTCACTCTGAGATAGAATTACCGCCAGTATCAATCTTAAGGGAGAAACCTTATGCCGTTGTGGCTACAGCTGGTCATTATCTTTATCGTTTCAATCAGCGGAATTGTCTTCCATCTGTTCCTGATCAAAAAAATCCGTGTTTGGGCCATTAACGATCAGATTAACGCCCTATCAGCAGATAACACAGAGAAAAAGCAGCATCTAGAAGAGGTTCATCAAAAACTACTGGCAGACAAGGTTCCCCATCGACAACATCAGGATCTACTGGAATTATCGGCCAAAGCATTTGATGGGAAATAAGTCATGACCGAGCAAGATATTCGTTGGCAGCAAAGATACCAACAATACAACAAGGCTTTTGCACTACTGAAGATGACCGTCGCCCAACCCCAGCTATCTGTGATTGAACGGGCAGGGCTTATTCAGTTTTTTGAGATGACGTTTGAGCTTAGCTGGAAATTACTAAAAGATTACCAAGAGGCTGAAGGCTTCGCTATTTCCAGCCCACGCAATGCCATCAAACAAGCCTTTCAAAACGGCCTAATTACCGATGGCCATCTATGGATAAAAGCACTGGAAGACCGCAACCTCACAACACACACCTATAATGAAGAAACAGCACTAGCTGTCGAACAAAAAATTCGACAACAATATTTTGCCTTGCTGGATGAGTTAGACCAACGCTTTATTAAAGAGATCAAAAGCTAGTATAGAAAAATGAATGCTATTTTACCCCAACCCCTCTTAAGCTCTAATGATCTGGAAGCAACAGGTCTACTGCCAGATGATCTAAGAATGATCTGTCAGGCTGCAAACCGTATACCTGAGATAGAGGCAGTTATCTTATTTGGTTCACGTGCCAAAAGCTGCCATAAAAAAGGCTCTGATGTTGATCTTATTATTACAGGATCAGAACTTACCTATGACTCAGGTATCGAACTATCTGATCTATTAAACGAAGAGTATCCGTTACCCTACTTCTTTGATGTCGTGAACTTTAATACATTGGAAAACCAAGCGTTAATTGAACATATAGAGAGGGTTGGAAAGACTCTTTACATCCACAATACAACCGCCTCATCCTCCTGTTGAAAGGTAGGTCTTTTTACGCCGAGCTTGCCACTTAATCCACCCTACCTTTGCCCCGCTAAACAACAGCGTACAAATACCTGCTGCACCTAATAAAACCAATACCTTGCTTAGCCAACCCACCTTGCCCATATGTAATGCTGAGATCCAATGGGTCAATGCATCCCCGGTAGTAAAACCAGTTGGAAGATAACGTGTTATCTGTTGACCGGTAGCGCCATCAAACCAAATGGAAGTACGGATATAATCATCGCTGAGATCCAGAGACGTCTGTGCCCGATACATATACAAACCTTTAAAGCTGGAATAGGACAAACCCTCTGCCTGCTCCACTGAAAAGCCTTTCTCCTGAGCTAAGACAGCCATCAAATATTCACCGGTTTTAATGGCCATCCCCCAGCCCATAGGCTCTGCTTGCCCGGCAGGAGATACCGATAAATCCAGATGCTCTGTCTGGCGATCCATAAAAAGATCCAACACACCGTAATAAATCGGCTTAAGGTTAAACGCGAGACCTGACAGGATAAAAATCAACATAATCGGCGTTAAACAAAGACCTAGCCAACGGTGCAGAAAATACTGTTTTTGAAAATGACTGCGTCCCGGTTTATAACGCCAATAGGATAACCATAAAGCCCATTTACTCTTAGAAGTCACTGAAGCGCTTTCTGGTAGGGTTAAACACCAACCGAGCAGGATATGCACAAACCAAGCAATGGCCAAAAAACCTAACAGTTGAGAGCCCTTTTGACCGGATAACAGCGAATAATGCAGGCGATAGACTAAGGGTATTAAGTTAGTGATAGGGTCTTGCATATCGCCCCAATTTCGACCGCCTAAGACCTGCCCTGTATAAGGATTAACAAAAACCTGATTATGCCTTGGCGCTTGGTACTGACCGGTTTTATCCACAGTACCCGCTAACCAGAATACCGAGGCATATTGCTTAGAGGTTGAGAGATCAAACCAAGAAATCTGACTACCGGGATAAACCTCTAATAGCTTCTGCTCCAAGCTCGGGACAGAAAGCGTTTGCATCGATAAAAGACTCTCTTGCCCAGAGATAAAAGAGTCTGCCTCCAATAGCATCAAGTCGGCATTAATCCAACGATCCAGCTCCGCTTTAAAAACTAAAACAGCCCCAGTAATCGATAACAGTAGCACAGGCAGAATGAGTAGAAATCCCAACCAGCGGTGGAATAAAAGAAAGGGGTGGCGGCTCATCCTTTTTGGATATATCAAGAAACTCATCCAGAAAAATTAATAGCGACGATGTGCCTTTGCAATAAGGCCCTGCACACGATCATCTTTAACAACAATATAAGCAATACCCTTTTTCAGAATCATACTGGCTTTGCTTAGACTTTCGGAACCACCACAGATTGAGAAATTTCCAATCAATCCTTGAGCCTCAATTAGCTGAATTATGATGTGCTCTTTTAAATCAACGACCAGCTCCTTGTCTTCTTGCAAGGATAAAAGGTAAGCCGCTATATGCTGAGCTTCTACGACAGCCAACAAGCTACCCGAAATATCATTGCACAGCATAAACCTTGAAGAAGGTAGCTGATCCAATCCCATATTTTCAGTGACATACTCAAAGTCTGAATCACATCGATCTTTGAAAAACGGCGCTGATTCACCGCCTCTGGATGGCTTTGTCCGCATCACCTGATTTACCGTTGAATAGTGTTTTACCCAAGTGGCAGTTTCACTGCACAACCAACCAATAACTTTAACCACCTGTGCGTGAACCGAAGAAACGTCCATCTTATGAATAGGTTCATGATGCGCGATTCGATTCCTAAACTTATTCAAGTCTCGAACCGTTTTTTGGAATTCATTCCGGGTTGGATTTTCAGCATTTATCAATAAAGCTCTCATGTGCTTTTGCCAAAAAGGGCGATCATATTCCGCGCGGAAAAGATTTGACCAGAAATCAAAGGTTAGAGTTGCAACTACATCATTAATGTCTCTCGATTTTGCCCTTTCAATACCTTTATCAAGTGCGCTCAAACTTTCTCTGGATAAAGTCGCTTGAAAGCTTTCTTCATTTAACCAGTTTAAACCAAACTCAGCACGAAAGATCACACTCATATGATTCCTTAAAGCGACCTCTAAAACATGCAGAGGGAATAAAAATGCCTTCGACAACCTTGCATTATAGAGGTACAAATTAAGGGCATATTCCTCCGAGTAACCCGCACTTTTCAGGTAAGGAACCAATCGGTCTTCAGATAAGCTTGTCTGAAGATATTCGAAGTTCAGGTAATTGTAGGGTACTTGACTTTCAGCCATTAAGAGTTAGAATCCATGTTAGAGCAGTTGGAGAGGTCCCTCTGGTTGAGCAATTGACTAAGCACCACCAACAATCTATTTAGAGCCCCGAGACAGATGCTTTCATCCCTCTCGGGGTTTCGCTTTTCTGAGCATATCAAAAGACTCCTGTTATCTACAGCAGCATATTCTTAACTCCCGTTTCAGCTCAGCCGCAAGCATTTACCACAAGTTAAATCCCTAATATAAAGCACATATGACTCGGCCGACTTTCAGACCAAAAAAGCCCCTGAATTTCTTCAAGGGCTTTCTTGTATCAGCTCAGCGCAAAGTGAGGATTATTCCCACTCAATGGTCGCTGGTGGCTTACTAGAAACATCATAAGCGACACGGGAGATACCACTGATTTCGTTGATAATACGGTTAGAAACTTTCTCTAACAGATCATACGGCAGGTGCGCCCAACGAGCAGTCATAAAATCGATGGTTTCTACAGCACGTAGAGACACAACCCACTCATAACGACGGCCGTCACCGACAACGCCTACGGATTTAACCGGTAGGAAGACCACAAAGGCCTGACTGGTTTTGTGGTACCAATCGAAGTTGTGTAGCTCTTCCAGGAAGATAGCATCGGCTTCACGTAGGATATCGGCGTATTCTTTTTTAACTTCACCCAGAATACGTACACCCAGACCCGGCCCAGGGAACGGGTGACGGTAAACCATATCGTATGGCAGACCCAGCTCAAGACCGATCTTGCGTACTTCGTCTTTAAACAGCTCACGCAGTGGCTCAACCAGATCCATCTTCATATCGTCTGGCAGACCGCCAACGTTATGGTGAGATTTGATCACGTGTGCCTTACCGGTTTTAGCGGCTGCAGACTCAATCACGTCAGGGTAGATGGTGCCTTGCGCTAGGAAAGGTACATCTTTCAGTTTGGTCGCTTCTTCATCAAATACTTCGATAAAGGTGTTACCAATGGCCTTACGCTTAAGCTCTGGATCAGATACGCCTTTCAGCTTGCTCAGGAACAGCTCTTCTTTGTCGGCACGGATCACTTTCACACCCATGTTCTTAGCGAACATGTCCATGACCATATCACCTTCGTTTTTACGCAGCAGACCGTTGTCCACAAATACGCAAGTCAGTTGGCTACCAATAGCCTTGTGCAGCAGAGCCGCTACAACAGAAGAATCAACACCACCAGACAGACCTAACAGAACTTTTTGATCGCCTACTTGCGCACGAACCCGTTCGATCTGATCTTCAATAATGTTCGCAGCAGTCCACAGCGCTTCACAACCACAAGCTTCCAGTAGGAAGTGCTCCAGCAGACGACCACCTTGCAGAGTGTGAGTCACTTCTGGGTGGAACTGAACACCGAAGAAGTTTTTCTCAGCGTTAAACATACCCGCGATAGCACAGCTTGGTGTAGAAGCCAGCAGCTCAAAGCCTTCTGGCATAGCCGTTACTTTATCGCCGTGGCTCATCCAAACATCTAACAGTGCTTTACCGTCAGAATCTACATGATCTTTTACGTCTTTGGTCAGGGCGTTATCGGCTTCGATTTTAACCTGAGCATAACCAAACTCACGAACGTCAGAACCCTGAACGTTACCGCCCAGTTGCTCTGCCATGGTTTGCATACCGTAGCAGATACCCAGTACTGGCAGACCCATTTCAAAAACACACTCAGGGGCACGAGGAGAACCGGCTTCGGTTACAGACTCAGGGCCACCGGCCAGAATGATGCCTTTCGGGTTATATTCGCGAATCTCTTCTTCGCTCATATCAAAGGCACGAATCTCACTGTAAACACCAATTTCACGTACACGGCGTGCAATCAACTGAGTGTACTGAGATCCAAAGTCCAGAATCAGGACTTTCTGAGCATGAATATCTTGGCTCATTATTTTACCAACCCATAAGAATAATGACGGTCTGCCCGGAATGGACAGCCTGCAAAAAAATACGATTTAGATGACAACCTATAGCCATCATCTAAAAATAAAACGGTAACTAATACCATTCCCGATAAGCTGTTCGTGACAACAACCTCCGAAGACACCTAGAGTAATCCGGTTTTTCCTTATTTTTCACCTATAAGGAATTATCGGGATTGGTATAAAAAGAACGCTTTAGCTAAACAAAAAGTGGGGCAAAAATGCCCCACTTCTTAATACTTATCAGCTAATTAGCTCACCCGATAGTTCGGGGCTTCTTTAGTGATTTGCACATCGTGTACATGTGACTCACGCATACCTGCGCCAGTGATCTGTACAAACTGAGGTACAGTACGCATCTCAGCAATATCATGGCTACCGGTGTAACCCATAGAAGAGCGCAGACCGCCCATCATTTGATGCACAATTGCAGTCATAGAGCCTTTATAAGGTACGCGACCTTCGATACCTTCCGGTACCAGCTTCTCTACGCCTGCATCTTTATCTTGGAAGTAACGGTCACTGGAGCCCTGTGCCTGAGACATAGCACCCAGAGAACCCATACCACGATAAGCCTTATAAGAACGGCCTTGGTACAGTTCGATCTCACCCGGCGCTTCTTCAGTACCAGCCAGTAAGCCGCCAACCATGACAACGCTAGCACCTGCGACAATCGCTTTAGACAGATCACCAGAAAAACGTACACCGCCATCTGCAATCAGAGGGATATCGTATTTTTCCAGTGCTGCAGAAACGTTAGCAATAGCAGAGATCTGAGGCACACCAACACCCGCAACAATACGAGTGGTACAGATAGAACCTGGGCCAATACCGACTTTAACCGCATCCGCACCGGCTTCAGCCAATGCAATCGCCGCTTCAGCTGTCGCAATGTTGCCACCGATAACCTGAACCTGAGGGAAGTTTTTCTTCACCCAGCTCACACGATCGATAACACCTTTTGAGTGACCATGCGCCGTATCAACTACGATTACGTCAACACCGGCTTCAACCAGAGCCGTAACACGATCAGGCGTTTCAGCACCTGTACCTACCGCAGCACCTACGCGCAGACGACCATCCTCGTCTTTACAGGCATTAGGATAAGTACGGGCTTTTTCGATATCTTTAACCGTAACCAGACCTTGCAGGTGGAACTCATCGTCCACGACCAGAATCTTTTCAATACGGTACTGGTGCAGTTTAGCCTTGATATCGTCCAGAGACGCACCCTGCTTAACCGTTACCAGCTTTTCTTTTGGCGTCATGATGTTGGCAACAACATCATCCAGATTCGGTTTGAAACGGAAATCACGGCTGGTAACAATACCAACCAGATCATCGCCTTCAACCACTGGCATACCGGAGAAGCGTGTCTCACGGGTCAATTCCAGTAGTTCACTAACCGTTGTTGCCGGTGTTACTGTTACTGGGTCTTTTACGATCACACTTTCGTGTTTCTTAACCTGACGCACTTGCTGAGCTTGCTGAGCAATGGTCATGTTTTTATGGATAATGCCGATGCCACCTTCCTGAGCCATCGCAATGGCCAGACGGGCTTCCGTCACAGTATCCATCGCCGCAGAAACCAGCGGGATATTCAGATTGATATCACGAGTAATTCGGGTTTTCAGACTAACGTCATTCGGTAGAACATCGGAGTAGCCTGGAACCAGCAAAACATCATCAAAAGTGAGTGCTTCTTGAGCAATACGTAACATATTCCGCGAGCCTGCTGAACAGTGAGGATAAAAGAAGATTAACCTGCTATTTTATCGTAAGAATCATTTTTCGTAAACCTGATCAACCATAACTTTTACTGTTTTCTGTATAATGAGTGGTATTTTCTGCTTTTCTTCCTTTCTGATGAAAACCACGACAAAATCCAGTGTTAAACTAAACCCCTGCTAGGTTTTATGGAATAAGCGAAATATTTATGCCCTCATCTTCCTCACCTCTCGGTAATACAGACCCAACAAACAATAACGCTGGCCAACCTGTCAGCAGTATTGGCCAACCTGTTTTTACCGTGACGGAACTGAACCGCAAGGTACGTCAATTATTAGAGGGAAAGTTCCCTCTGATCGTTGTACAGGGTGAAATATCCAACCTCAGCTCACCGGCATCCGGTCATCTGTACTTCAGTTTAAAGGATGAACAGAGTCAGGTGCGCTGCGCCATGTTTCGTAATCGAGCTCAAATGCTGGCCTTTAAGCCAAAAAACGGTGACAAGGTACAACTGCACGCCAGAGTCAGCCTGTATGAGGGGCGAGGTGATTATCAGCTGATAGCAGAGACCATGGAAGAGCAAGGACGAGGGGCTCTGATTCGTGCCTTTGAAGCCCTTAAACATCGCTTAAAAGAAGAAGGCCTGTTTGATCGCAGCGCTAAAAAGCCCTTACCGCCGATTCCTGATGTCATTGGCTTAGTGACCTCCCCCACGGGTGCCGCTGTACGAGATATGCTGACGGTTTTGAATCGACGCTTTCCTCTGGCCGAGGTCATTATCTACCCTGCCGTAGTGCAAGGTGTTGATGCACCGGATGCCATTGCCCGTGCCATAGAGCTGGCTCATCTGCACGATAAAGCAGATCTGCTGATTGTTGGCCGTGGTGGCGGCAGTCTGGAGGATCTGTGGGCCTTTAACGATGAAAGGGTCGCACGGGCTATCTTTGCCAGCCTGATCCCCATTGTCAGTGCCGTGGGCCATGAAACAGATATTACTATTTCCGATTATGTGGCCGATCTAAGAGCACCCACACCATCTGCGGCAGCAGAGCTGGTTAGCCCAGATCTCAATCAATGGCAAAACTGGTTAGCCCAAAGCGAAAATAAGCTGCAACAACAGATGCAGCGACTATTACAGGATCAACAACAGCGTTTAGATTATTTGGATCACCGTTATCAGCGCTGCTATCAAGACTTACTGCAACAAGATCGTCAGTTACAGCAGATGGAAAAGCGTTTAACTCAGGCCATGGAAAACCTGCTGTTAAAGAAACAACAACAACTGGATCTACAGGCCAATCAGCTACGCCATCCCAAAGAGATTATCCAGCGCCAACAGGATCAACTGGTCAGCCAAGGAAAACGATTAACGCTGGGCTGGCAACACCAGCAACAACAGATGCAACAGGCTCTAGAGCAGTTGGAACATCGCTTAAAACAAGCCTCACCAGAAAAACTACAGCAACAGAGCCAACAGGATTTATCAGCCTTAGAGCAAAGATTATATAAAAGTGTGCAAAATCAACTTGCTAAACAGAATCAGACACTGGCACAGTTAAGCCATCGATTAGAAACGGTAAGTCCATTAGCCACCTTGTCACGAGGTTATGCCATTGTTGAAGATGATCAAGGAAACATTATTCGTCATCATCAACAGGTCGAGGAAGGCGATACCGTTACCGCCAGACTGTCAGAAGGGCAATTGATCTGTCAGGTTCAGCACAAGGCCACATAGTTCAGCTTATTTACGCTAAAATGTGGATCAGGAGTTAACACAGGGGAATATTATGCGCGTGATCAAACCTTTCATTCATCGGTTTCGGCCTGCCCGTCTATTGGCCTCCGTCACTGCCACAGCCGCTATCACCGCATTTCTTAGCCTGCCTGCCTTCGCAGACTTTAACCCCAGAAGTAACCCCGTTCCCGGTGGCTTAGTGGTTATCGAACTGCCGAACTCCATTGGCGAAGGTGTACCTGAAGTCTATTTCCGTGGACAACGGGTTTATACCGCTAATCGCGCCTACAACAGCCGCAGTGATGATCGCTGGGTCGCTTGGATTGGTTTAGGACAAGATTTAGGCGCCGGGAAACACAGCATCGATATTCGTCAGCCCGGTGGTCGTAGCCGTAATATCTATATCGATGTCTTAGACCCGGAATACAGCGGCGACAAGCGTATTGCCAGCAAGCAACCCCTACGCACAGGCCTTACCCCAGGCCAGAAGAACCGCATTGCTCAAGATAAAAACACCCTGATGAATCTGGTCAAACGCTGGCAAAGTGGCGAACCCGACAAAAGAGCCTTTTTACACCCGACCAATGGTAGCAGCCTACTAAAGCCTTTTGGTAAGCGGATGTTTTATAACCAGCAGATGATCTATAACCATAACGGTGTTGATCTGGCGGGACAGCGAGTGGTGGCCCCAGCCAATGGTCGAGTCGTGCTGATTGATGACCTCTTCTATCAAGGTAAACACGTGGTCATTGATCACGGTAGCGGCTTATTTACCCAATACAGCCATCTTGATGCCGTGAACTTCCGTATTCGACCGGGACAATGGATCAGCCGTGGGGAAGAGATTGGCAAGATTGGCCGCAGCGGGAAAGAGATTATCTTTGGTAAGAGCTTTGCGTCTCCCATCAAGAAACCTCACCTGCATTTCAGCGTCAACCTAAACGGTGTTTATGTTGACCCTGAGCTGTTTTTAAACCCTGTACAGTAATGCGTCGAGCCTTCCATCACCTTATCGAGAATCGAGGACAGATGACTCGACTAATAGCAGAGTAATAATAGAACAACCTACTCCCAGTGAGCCTCGTGCTCACGGGGGTGAAATTCAATATCCGGCCTATCCGCACAAAGCTGTACAATCTTTTTCGGCCGTCCATCCGCCGTTAACTCAACCAAACCGATACCCGCAGCATTCAGCAAACGTTCTCCAGGATCTGCCGAATCTGGCTTACGTGGGATAATGCGCATCTTGCGCCGTTTGGTGAACCAGTTTAGAGGAGACTTAGGACTGTATAACCAGCGGTTCAGTCGATCAAAGACGGTTAACAGCTTCTTCGGGAATTCATTTTTCATACCGCTACTGGTGATCTGCCAAATATCCTGCCCTCGCTTATCGCCTTTCAATTCAATATCGTAAGCAAAAGAGTAGTGCACATCACCGGATAAAATCACAAAATGCCGAGGGGTCTGTGCATGGCGGAACATATTCATCATGGTATAGGCCGCCCCCGGGTGAGCCATCCAATTCTCCGCATCCACCATCAAGGGTTTACCGCATAGGGTAAATAGCTTTTGTACAGCCTCGATAAGCTTTACACCAAAGATAGGTGCCGGAGACACCAAAACCACCGCCTCATGGCCGATTAAACGATGCTGCAGATCCGTTAATGCCTCCCAATCCATTAAACCTGAGGGCTGATTCAAACCTTTTTCCGAACGCCAACGGTGAGTACGGGTATCCAATACCATCAAAACAGGCTGAGTATCCCACTGATAATGCCAATGGGAGAAACGGTACAGATCCGTAATCAACTGATCATGTTTCTTCAAACCGGGTTCTTTCAGAGTGTGCTGAACCTGCTGCATTAACGTATCAGGGTATTGCTCCGGTGCATTGCCCCAACCCTGACAGATCAGATACCCCAACAACGTATTGCCAATAATTCTTCGGGAAAAAGGATGACCATAAGCGGTCTGTTCCCAACCCGCCGTCAGATTCCAGTCATCGGTAATATCATGATCATCAAATATCATGGCCACAGGAAGATGAGCCATCACCCGCTGAACTGTACTCAGCTGCTGAGCGAAAGTCTCCACCTCCTTCTGCTCATGTCGATAACGCTCTGCCATCTCAGGATCAAGCTCAACCGGCATATCCAAAGACAAACCTTGCCAACCGGCTGGCGACCAAACCAACAGATACATAGCCAACACCTCACCCAAGGAGACAAGGTGGTTATGGGCTGTATCCGTCGTAAAGACCGGCTTACGTACCCCCTCAAACAACCGACGCCGCACATCTCGCCCCGGCTGTGTAACAGGCAGTAAGTTCTCCCGGTGATAATACTGGCTTTGATCCTGATACAACTCAGCAGTATCGGAGACTCTTGCTTCTGGTAGCGCTTCGACTGGCAACTGCAACTGCTCCAGCAACCGGTGAATCGCCACCAACATAGGCCCTGCTACATCATCGGAGTAGATTTGATCCCCCCCCATCATCAGCAACCCCGGCCAATTCTCAGGCTGATCCAATTGCTCCGCCAAATGCTGATCCGCACGCACCAGACCATCACCACTGACATGATGGGGTTTACGACAAGACCCGTGTAATAGCTGATCCAGTTTAGATTTTAAGACAAAACCCGGCATATCCCGACCGGGATAACAGAGATCTGGAGCCCACTGTTGCCATGTTAACCAGGGCTGCCCTAATGCCTGCTCGTCCTGCTGATTATTATCAATACCAAAGCACGGCTGAAGCTCCAACTGATAACCGATCCAGCAATCCTGTGGCAACGCCTGTTTAACCGGCAGATCAATCAGATAGAAAAATAGCCTCTGGCCCGATTCCAGCTCACGAGTCGCTGTGGATAACTCATCGGAAGAGAAAAACTGCGGCTCCCCTTGCTCAGGCTCCAGCGTCAGCTGAGACAAAACCGGCTGAGAAGTGGCTAACCAAAAGGTTAAACGAGAGGGAGTTAACCGGCGCAGTATCGGGCCAGCCAGTACCAGAGGCAGATCATGGTGGGACATAATGTAGAGTCATTCCTTTATAGTATCTCGGTTTAAACTACCTATAAGACAAGATAAATGACAGATTAATACTAAAAAAGTTTACCCAGACAACCGTTAATAACGAGATAAAGGAGATATATTCTAATGTCTTGCGAATGCTTCAACTTACGCATAAACGGTGGATTTAAAGATACCGGTGAATATCTTAGATATCATCGACTGATCTTAGATACTGGCTTTCTTCAGGAAGAACAGCCTTTGGATAAGCTATATGAGGCTGGAACTGGCGAAGAACGATGGTTTAGATGTCAAAAGTGTAATGGTGAATGGAGATTGATTGCACCTGACTTTCCGTTTAGAGGGTTATGGGCACCCATCCCATATGAAGTTTAGTCAGTGCAAATTCATTACACCCTGTTATTTCCAATAGAGTATAAATTACATTATGAAGCCAATTATCGATAACTGGGTCGATTTCTGTGAAGGGCATGCCGAGCTTGATAGCTCGCACTTTTATGCATTATTTATGGAGGACTTAAGTGATGAAGAAATTGCCAAAGTCTTCAGCTATTTTCCTAATAGCCAAATGCTTATCGCTAACTTTCACTCTCAGTTACCTGAAAAGTACAAGCAAATTGACTCTGAAGAAATCCCAGAGCTATTGGAAAATTTGGTTCGTGAGGATCTACAAGAGAAAAAAAAGATACTAGCTGCAGAAGGAGAAGGTAGTCTATCAGATAGGTTATCAAGCTTTGAAATCAGGCTAACCAGTGATAGCCAATCTTATAGAGAGAGGATATCTGAGTCGGATGACAATTCAGTTTTTTCCTCTGTAATATTTGATCATATGACATCAAAATTAGTCTCTGAAGAAGATAAGTATTATGCATTACTTGAAGCATTTTACGGTTATTTTGGAGATTACAATTTAGTTTGGTTCTATATAGCCCCCCTTCTTACAACAGAAAATACGTTTAAACCTTATTCGGTTTTAAACTCACTTCGTGCAAAATATGGCATCGCAGACGATTGTATTTTAGTTTTGCGAGAGGGCTAATGAGAAGGAGCGTTGAAGTAACACGAAGAGCCCTTTACCGAAGTAGCCCCTCTCCTAGTACTGTTAATCTACAACACACTAAAACCTGCGATATTGCAGGCTCTTTGTTTCAATGTATCTAAGAAAAAAACAAAATGCTCCTTATGTAGCTTAATTCACAACAGGTTCCAGCTTCCTCTTCCAAAACACTTTCTAAGGAATATCGAGACACGTTATGCATGATCAAATCAAAGACTATTACGGCAAGGTGCTACAAAGCTCTCAGGATCTAAAGACCGATGCCTGCTGTACCGATACTAACTTGCCCCGTTACCTGAAAAAGACACTGGGATTGATCCACGATGAGGTAATGGCCCGCTATTATGGTTGCGGTCTAGTTGCGCCTCAGTTACTAGAGGGTGCTCATATACTGGACTTGGGTAGCGGCTCAGGCCGTGACTGCTATGCGCTGGCTCATTTGGTCGGTGAAAACGGCAGTGTCACCGGCGTTGATATGACTGATGAACAACTGGACGTTGCCCGTCGACATGAAGAATATCATCAACAGAAATTTGGTTATAAGAAATCGAATACTCGCTTTTTAAAGGGCTATATCGAGCAACTGGATGAACTGGATTTACCCGATGAGAGTTTCGATATCATCGTCTCTAACTGTGTGATCAACCTGTCACCCGATAAACCGGCGGTATTGCGCGAAGCCTATAGATTGCTAAAACCCGGCGGTGAGCTTTATTTCTCCGACGTTTATGCCGACCGCCGAGTGCCACAAGTACTGGTAGAAGATCCAGTTCTTTACGGGGAATGTCTAAGTGGCGCTCTGTACTGGAATGATTTCCATAATTTGGCCAAATCTGCCGGTTTCTTAGACCCTCGACTGGTAGAAGATCGCCCTCTGGCCATCGACAACCCAGACATTGAAGAGAAAATAGGCCATATCAACTTCTACTCCGCCACCTACCGGCTGTTTAAACTGCCGGAACTGGAAAGCCATTGTGAAGACTACGGCCAAGCCGTGATATACCAAGGCACTATCCCCCACAACCCAGAAGCCTTTGTGCTGGATAAACATCACCGCATCGACCGTGGCCGAGTATTCCCAGTATGTGGCAATACCTATCGCATGCTACACGACAGCCGCTTCCGCGATCATTTTGAATTTATCGGTAGCTGGGATCAGCATTACGGTATTTTTGATGGCTGTGGCACTAGTCTGCCGTTTGACACAGCTGCCGACACCACGGACGGCGGCTGTTGCTAAATCGGCCACTCGAACCTATGAGATAGAACAAAGGGGCAAAAAAGAGGGGAGTGGGGATTAACACAATTAGGGCTGTAATAAACGTCAATAGAACTTAAAACTTACAGCTATAGGACTCATAACTTGTCATCATTAGCGTCATACCAGAAACGACTTCTGTAGAAGTACTCTGAATTTTAAATGCATTACCTCCGGCCTTATGAGTCCCTCTTTTTACATACTCCAGCTGATTTCTAGGTATTGTTTCAGTGGACAAGCTAGCTATAAATTCACAATTAGAGGCATCAGTAACAGAACGAATCTTCATCATTTCAGGTGTCATTTTACTAGCACAACCAACAAACATAACCGAGGAGATTACAATTACAGCCGATAAGCTCTTTTTCAAAAACAACATATATACTGGACAGTGCGAAGTTCTCAGCAATAACGGTATAACTTGACGCCTCTCAAGTTTATGGTCTGGACTTAAATTCACCACAAACAAAGTCAAGCCAAAAACCGAGAGGCGACTATGAAATTATGGTGGGAATGGTTTGCA
>JAKZRG010000084.1:0-58222 GCA_047518265.1 Oceanospirillum sp. | reverse complement strand
TCAAGGTGTACTGACAAAACACAAAAACAATTACGAATAATTATTTCGCGTGATGCTTGCGACCTTGATAATCTTGTGACTTTTCCAAGACCATCACGGCAAGCGCCCACACGAATTATCTGACTGAATTTTTAAAGAGCGGGCTAAGCGATGAACTCGTCTCGCTTAACTGAGGCTGCGTATTATACAGAAGCAAACCTCGCCGTCAACACTTTATTTTAAATATTTTTCAGAAGCTCCAAAAGAAAGTACTGAAAAAACAAGGTATTAACGTGCTGCCGAAGAACTTGTCCGTGACAGCGAGGGCGTATTATACGCAGGGAGAATCAAAGCACAAGGGCTAAAAGTTAATTCTGTAAAAAAACTACATTTAGTTACACCGATAACGAAAGACCACTCTAATTACTGCTTGTTTTCCCTTCATAAGCTTTTAATCTAACAGGCTACAGATCAAGGAAAACTGTCGTGCCTAGAACTATGCTATCACTCAAAGAATCCACATTAATTCCACTGACCTTTCTTTTATGCTCTATTGCGGCATCCCATTTCGCCTACCAGTTACTGCCAAAGAACCTGCAATCCCTTATTGCTTTTATCCCCTACATTATATTTTCATTAGCCGCATTACTGAGCATCGTATACGCTAGACTGCGCATATTCATGACAGTGCTTATCCTGGTATTTAATTACTGGTTACTTGGCGACCTACTCAACCCGAACATAAGCTATTGGGATAATTTCACTATTGAATTCAGTTTTAATGCAGCAACTTTTCTCGGACCTATTAATATTGCTCTATTTGCTTATTGGTCAGAAAAAGGGAGTTTCCTAACAGATATCCTGAGCAAAGTATTTGTTCTTTCCAGTCAAATTGCAGTCATCGTACTTTTATCAAACTATCAATATTTACCGGCTCTCGAAACACTAACCCTAATGGTCTGGCCTTTGGACTACCCAAGCTGGCTTAACATATCTCCTCTTTCCTTTATAAACTTTATCCTAGCCTTTACCTTTGTATTTATTAAAACCTGCAGACAGCCAACAAAAACCAACTCCGCTCTGCTTTTTTCATTGCTATGCCTATTCTTTGCTTTTCAACAACTACTACACCCCGGCTATCTCGTAATCCTTATGGCTGCCTCTGGTTTATTTTTAATGGGCAGTATGATCCATGAAGGCTTACACATGGCCTTTAAAGATGAGCTGACAAATTTACCTGGGCGGCGAGCGCTTAATGAACAACTAGCAAAACTAGGTCGGCAATATACATTGGCCATGCTGGATGTGGATCATTTTAAGAAATTCAATGACACCTATGGTCATGATCTAGGTGATTACGTATTAAAAATTGTCGCTCAGGAGATTCAAAAGGTATCAGGTGGTGGAAGAGCTTTTCGTTATGGGGGCGAGGAATTTACCATTGTCTTCCTTGGGAAAAATAAAGATGATGTCCTGGGTCACTTAGAAGACATAAGAGAGCTTATTGCCCAACGAAAGATTCCTGTTAAGAATCAAAAACAAAACACTAGCAAGCCTGTAGACGTATCTGTCACTATCAGCATAGGCGTCGCCCAACGTACGGGGGACAATAAAACACCAGAACACGTTTTAAAAGCTGCCGATGAAGCTCTTTATCGAGCCAAACGTGGCGGACGCAACCAGGTGAGCACCTGATGACAGGACGAATTATAGTAACCCCCTTCAATACAGATACTATTATCAGCAAGCCATTGATCGTAAAGGATGACTTGATTACAGGCTACAATATAGCCCCAAGAAACTTTGTTAGCATTATCAAACAAGGGCGCCATGAGATAGAACTTTGCAAAGCCTATTGGGGTTATACCCCTCATTGGTTAAAAGTATTGGAAAACAGCCCTTATCTTGCTCGCTGTGAAACACTGCAAGATAAAGCTATGTTCAAAAAAAGCCTGCAACAACGCTGCCTGATACCTGTATCAGGCTATTATGAGTGGAAACAGTTTACCCGACAGAAGCAGGCTTATGCCGTACGACGCCCAGAGAATAGAATATTCTTTTTGGCCGGCATCTGGACTCGCTACCCAACTTCCGATGTGACTTATTATGAAACCTTTGCATTACTGACCATCAAAAGTAATCGATTTATTCATAACATTAGTGAACGTATGCCAGTGGTAATCACAGAAGAAAGTGTCGAGGAATGGCTAAACTCGGACAATCTAGATAAACCTGAAAGCTTTCTTAAACCTGCAGCTGAACAGCATCTGGATTATTATCCAGTATCAGCCCTGGTTAATAATCCTGACAATGCTTCAAGAGCAGTCTCTGAACCCAACAGTAAGCGCTTTCGCTTTGAACAATAGGAATTAAATAGAACCCCTTCCTATATACAGAGTCAAAGCCAGACAACCTATCGCAGAACCGATCAAAGAGGGAACCCGATGCCTGCATCGATAAGAGCGGTATTTACCTTATTCTTTTTCGTTTTTTTAACAGCGTGTACTTTTATGCCAAAGCAAAACACAGCAGAAATCATAAAGAGCAAGAATGATGACCGAAACTATCGCTCATTCGAACTTCCCAATCAGCTTCCTGTTATCGTGATATCAGACCCAGAAGCAGATAAAGCCGCTGCAGCTATGAACGTGGCCGTAGGTAGCGGTAGCGACCCTGAGGATTTTGCAGGTCTGGCTCATTTTTTAGAACACATGTTATTTTTGGGCACTGAAAAGTACCCAGAGGCCGGAGAGTATCAGAGCTTTATCAGTAAACATGGCGGCAGCCATAATGCTTTCACATCTTATGAAGATACCAACTACTTCTTTGAAGTAGACAGTGAATACTTAGAACCAACGCTAGACCGCTTTGCCCAATTTTTTATTGCGCCTTTATTTAGCGAAGAATACGTTAAACGGGAAATGAACGCCGTTCACTCCGAGTATCAATCAAAGCTACGAAATGACGGCCGTCGACAGTTCGATATTCTTAAACAGGTCATAAACCCTGCACACCCTTATAGTAAATTCAGCACAGGTAGCCTAGACACCCTTAAGGACAAACAGTTGACCACTCGGGAAGCCATGCTTTCTTTTTATCAAAAGCAATACTCTGCCAACCGTATGTCACTGGTCGTCCTGGGTAACGAGTCACTGGATGAACTTGAACAACTGGCTCGCAACCTGTTCCGTTCCGTAGAAAATAGAGACCTACCGAAAAAAATAGTTCAACAACCCCTATTTACTAAAAACAGTCTGCCTAAAAAGCTTGGCATTAAGCCTCTCAAAGCACGCCATGAACTGAAACTACAATTCCCTATACCTGAAACATCAAGTTACTTCCGAGAAAAACCAACCAGTTACCTGGCCAGCTTAATTGGCCACGAAGGAAAGGGCAGCCTGCTTTCTTATCTAAAGCAGCAGGGCTGGGCTACGGGTCTATCTGCAGGACGAGGGATTAGCACACGAGAAAACAGTTTATTCTCTATCGGAATAGGCCTGACAGAAACGGGCTTCGAAAAACAAGATCAAGTTATTAATGCTGTATTCGGCTATCTAAATCTATTGCAACAACAGGGTATTGAGGCCTGGCGCTTCGACGAACAACGTGCGCTTTCCGAACAAGAATTTGATTTTGTAGAACAAGGAGCACCTATCCATTACGTCAGCTCCTTAGCCTACAACATGCCTCGCTACCCCTTAGAAGAGGTGTTGCATGCACCTTATGCTATGGAACAGTTTAGCCCGAATCTAATCAAAGATTATCTAAACTACTTGCAACCAGAGAACATGCTAATCACTCAAATCAGCCCTGATTTAGAGACCGATCGAGTCTCACCTTGGTTTAACGGTGAGTATCGAGTTGACGAGTTCAACCCGAATAGCATTGAGGCCATCAACCCAGATACTTTTTCACTACCTGACGCAAATCCATTTATTGCACAAAACCTGCATTTAAAAATGGCTGAAAGCACAGATATTCCAAAAGATATCAGCCAAGGAAAAGGTTACGCCTTATGGTTTAAACACGATACGGAGTTTGCCACCCCTAAAGCGCAACAGTATTTTAGCCTTCAATCACCATTGAGTGCTCAGTCCGTTAAAAACTCGGTCATGACCCAGATGTTGGCCAGCTGGCTAAAAGAGGCGAGCAATGAGTTTGCCTACCCAGCAAAACTGGCAGGCCTAGACTATACCGTTTACAAACATGTTCGAGGCCTGACACTACAGCTTGGAGGCTACGATGAGAAACAAGGCCTATTACTGGACAAGCTCCTCAATATTCTTACTCAAGAAGCAATCAAAAGTGAAAGCTATGCTCTGATACGTCAAAGCTTAATCAAGCGCTGGAAGAATGCCGATAAATCCCCCCTTTACCATCAAGTTATGGGAGAGGCCTCTGCTGTATTAATGTCCCCAGATTGGCACGAAAAGCAATTACTCGCAGCAATTGAAGACGTCACCCTGCCTCAACTAGAAACATTTAGAAAACAGTTCTTAGCCCAGCTCTACATCGACAGCATGACCGTGGGCAATTTAACGCAAGCAGAAGCTCAAGCTAACCTAAGAAAGGTTAAGCAACATCTAAAGCCCACACTTAACCGTGAAGACGTACCAGGATTTACCGTTCTTTCATTAGAGCAACAAAAATTACAGCATCAACCAGAAATTGAGCATAACGATAACGCCTACCTAAATTACTATCAGGGTGTGGATAACTCAATCAAGGAACAAGCCAACTGGATGCTGATCGCTCAGCTATTGCAAAGTCCTTATTACCACGAAATGCGTACCGAGCAACAACTGGGCTATATTGTTTTTGCCAGTTTTCACCCTATGCTGAAAACACCCGGCCTTAGCCTGATCGTTCAATCCCCAAGCCACACATCAGAAGATATAGGTCAACGCAGTGATAATTTCTTGCAGAAATTTGCCAAACAACTGACTCAAATGTCTGAAAATGAATTCAATCAACAAAAAGCCGGTCTTCTAGCCAATCTATTGGAAAAGGATGATCACCTACAGGCTCGCAGTCAGCGCTATTGGCGTGATATGGCTCTGGAATATACTGACTTTAACCGTAGAGAGTTACTGGCCCAAGCAGTGCAAGCAATCTCTTTGAAAGAGATAAGCACTCTATTTCAACAGGCTATCATTGAAGGGAAAAATGGTCAGCTAACGGTCAGTTACAACAGCAGTAATGAGCGCTTTTCTAGCGCTTCAGAGCTTGCAGCTAAACTTCCCCCTATCCATTAAGATTGACAGCAAGGCTCTATATAGAGCCTTTAGTCCGCCAGAAAATTCTCATTTAACAGCAATGGGTGCCTTTACCACAAACAGGTAATAGGCACTCAGAGTCAGCCCCCCCATCAAAGCAATCGCACTTAGCATCACAGCGGGTGTGCCATCATGGTAATGTCCCACTGCTACGCCCACTACAGCAGCAGTTGTCATCTGCAAAAAACCCAATAGCGCTGATGCTGTACCCGCCATTTTAGCAAAAGGCGCCAATGCCGCCGCCATTGCCTGAGGCATTACCATCCCTGCTCCAAGCGTATAAAAGTACATAGGCGCAATAACATAGAAGAGTTGATACCACTCATTAAAGACGACCAAGCACATCACCAAACCTGATAACGCAGCAAAACCCGCCCCAATAAACAATAAACGCCCCACACCTATCTGATGACAAAACCGCCCAGCAAAAAATGACCCAGACATAAAACCAACAATAGCCACTAAGAAGAAATAGGCAAAATACTCCTCAGGTACCTTAAAATAATCAACAACAACAAATGAGGAGCCTGATATAAAAGCAAACATACCGGCATAGGCAAAACTACAACTGAAGACATAGCCCATATACTGGCGATGTTTCAATAATTGAGCATAGTTATTCAGCATTGGTTTAAAACGAAAAGGTTGCCTATGATCTTTTGCTAAGGACTCAGGCACCTTAAAAGCAAACATCAGGCTCAATAAAGCTCCATATAGTGCTAAAAATATAAAAATAGACTGCCATTCAAACCAAATGACCAAGTACCCGCCCAAAAAAGGCGCCAAGGCAGGAGCCAGTGACATAGCCGTACCGATAAAAGACAATAAACGTGCAGATTCTAGGGGCTGGTAAATATCTCGAATCATAGCTCGCCCTAAAACAGGACCAGCACAACCTCCTAAAGCCTGCAAAAAGCGCCAAACAATTAATGCTTCAATGCTTTCGGCATAAGCACAACCAATACTGGCAAGCGTAAATAACAACATGCCAAAAACAATGGCAGGCTTTCGACCAAAGCGATCTGCTAAAGGACCATAGATCAACTGAGACAATGCAAAACCAGCCAAGAAGCTACTCAGTGTCAGCTGAACCTGATCCACATCCGTATTAAAAAATCGCACCATGGTGGGCAGAGATGGTAGATACATATCAGTTGATAGCGGCCCCAGAGCAACCAAAAAAGTTACCAAAACCACTAATGCACTGGATTGCAGTAAAAACATAGGATCCCCCTCTAACTTTCGAATCCGCTGTTATAACCGATTAGACACGGACCGCTTGTCCTATTTTATTGGGGACATGCTTTTTTGAATATATCTCATAGAGGAAAAGACGAGGAGAGAAAGAGTGACCAATAGCTCAATGATTAAGCAATGGCCACTAATTAGAGTAACAAAAGGATTTAAAACAGATGTGAAGGCACCAAAGATTCAACATACAAAACCAAGTCTTCCAGAATCAACTGATCTCTGGAAGATAGCTCTGTTTGGCTCAAGGCCACCAAACGCTGATTAAACTGTTCCGGCGTCATATTACTGGCATTAACATCATTAATACGCTGCCAACGGTATTCATCCCAACGCTGCTGTTCCTCGCCACTGAGATAATCCCGGTAGTTTCGCGCCCGATAACGGAATAACATCTCTTCCAAGCGTTCATCTTTAAAGGGTAGGGACAACTCACCCAGCTGTTCAGATTCAGTTGAACGTACAATTTCCATCTGGCTCTTATCATGAGGACTGAAAAAGCCGCCACCATACAGCATCAAATCCGGATCATATTCCTTCTGATCAAAATTAGATTGAGCAAAAACCTGCTGTAACTTCTGAGTCAAATCACCCAAACCGCTTAATACTTGCCAGTGTTGTTCACAGGTTTGCCGGCTGATCCCTGTGCGCTTTTCTACAGACTCATCAACCATTGATACAGGTAGGACAACAGGACACTTATTCAGATGAATAACTTTCAGAGGAATACGGCTTTCCGTTAACTCAGCTTGGGCGGTAAAAACACGATGCTGGATCTGCTCTGCGCTTAACTCGGCCAGCACGGAAGGATCACTCATCAGATCAAAGCAAATCACACCATTTTTATTGCTTGGATGAGATGCTAACGGCACAACTATAGAGGCATTACCTCTGGCGGCACCAAACATACCAGACACATGCAGAACAGGCTTACGCTGCATAATATCCAGTTGATCTGAGACCTTACGTTTATCACGTAAACTAAATAGATGATCAAACAACTTAGGCTGGCACTGACGTACTAGCCGTGCCATAGCAATAGTCGCTCGAACGTCTGACACCGCATCATGGGCACCCACATGTTCAATACCGTTAGCCGCCGTTAAGTGCTCCAGCTTAAAACTCGGTAAACCTTCATCATTTAATGGCCATTGAATCCCTTCAGGACGTAACGTATAGGCGGTACGCACCACATCGATCAGATCCCAACGAGAATTACCGTTTTGCCATTCACGCCCATAGGCATCATAAAAATTACGATATAAGGCATGACGTGTCAGCTCATCGTCAAAGCGCAACGTGTTATACCCCAAGGAGCAGGTATTTGACTGACTTAACTCTCTATGAATCTCAGCAATAAATTCAGCCTCAGGCAAACCGTCTCGTTGCGCCTGTTGAGGTGTAATACCCGTAATCAAACAAGCATCAGGACTGGGCAAAAAGTCATCTGCGGGCTGACAAAACCATTCAACCGGGGCCGCTATTTCATTCAGTTCCAGATCCGTACGAATACCTGCAAACTGAGCGGGGCGATCTTTACGCGGGTCGGCACCAAAACTCTCATAATCGTGCCAAAAAAGTGTGGGCTGTGAACTCAAAGTCCAAGTCCTTTTCAGATAGAGGCCTCTGCCAGTTAAGGCGTATTACGAGGCCAGGAAACATTAACTTCGATTTCAGAACGATGGGGCAAGGCATGACAACTAATATGGATATCATCTTGTGCCGAATGCGTATATCGACGAATAACCTCAACCAATTCTTTCTGTAGACGCGGTAAAAAATCAGGTTGATTTCGCTGCATTCGATCTTGGGACAACATCAATTTCAAGCGCTCACGCGCCACATCTGCCGAAGTATCTTGTTCTCGTTGAAATAAATTTTTAAGCATTCTCATCGCCGACCTCCAAACATACGGCTTAGAAATCCTTTTTTCTCAACCTCTAGAAAGCGCATGGGCTTATCTTCACCAAGAAAACGCGCGGTCATATCATCATAGGCTTGTCCTGCATCGCTTTCAGTATCATGCACGACCGGTATCCCCTGATTAGAGGCCTTCAATACTGCCTCTGACTCAGGAATGACCCCTACCAGAGGAATCGCTAGAATCTCTTCAATGTCCTTTACTGACATCATTTCAGATAACTCAACCCTTTCAGGATTGTAACGGGTAATTAACAATCGAGAGGGCACTGACTTACCTTGCTCGGCCATCAGAGTCTTGGAATCCAAGAGTCCAATAATGCGATCCGAATCACGAACAGAAGACACTTCAGGATTCGTTACGATCACCGCTTCATCCGCAAAATACATGGCTAACAAAGCACCGCTTTCAATACCTGCAGGAGAGTCACAAAGAATATAATCGAAATCGTCTTTTAATTCTGTGATGACCTGCTCAACCCCATCCTGGCTTAAGGAATCTTTGTCTCGGGTTTGAGATGCAGGCAACATGTATAAGCCATCAACCCGCTTATCTTTTATCAACGCTTGGGATAATTTAGCCTCACCAGAAAGTACATTGATTAGGTCATAAACCACTCGACGTTCACAACCCATCACAAGATCAAGATTTCTTAAGCCAACATCAAAGTCAATCAATACGGTACGAAATCCCTGCATCGCCAAAGCGGTACCTATGGATGCGCAACTGGTTGTTTTTCCCACACCACCTTTACCGGAGGTTACTACCACTACCCTAGCCAATTACAGACTCCCGTCATTGAGTAATTTGTATCTACGCATGCACTACAAGCCGTTCATCTTCTAAATAAATCTCTATGGCTGTTTCTTGGGCTGAAGGCCAATCATAGGCCTCAAAAGTCTGAAAAATACCGCCAATAGAAACTAACTCTGCTTTAAATTGCTGACAAAAGATCCGAGTCACTTGATCTCCCTGAGCACCCGCGATAGCACGGCCTCTCAACGCCCCCCAGATATGGACATTACCATCTGCGATAACTTCAGCGCCTTCATTGACCGAACCTAAAATCACGAGATCAGTACCCTCAGCATAAACCTGCTGACCGGAACGCACAGTATTACGAACAATCCGGGCCGGCTTTCGTGCAGCGACAACTTGCTGTTCCGCCACATCCCTTAAACGTCTTTCTCCTTGAGGCGGAAACCAGCCCAACCCCAAGGCCTGAGCCGATAGCTTAATAGTATCTTGCGCACAACGTACAGCAATAGGCACTAACCCTGCTTGCTTACAAGCAGCCACTATCAGATCTAACGCCACAGTGTTATCAGTAGATAACTTATCAAAAGCCAATACAACCGGTGTTTGACTGAAAAAAGCAGGCGCCCTACGAGTCTGCTGTTGCAGCTCTTCTTCAATTAAAAAGACATCAACAGTAAAAAGCTCAAGAGTCGTCACCGTTAACGCTCCGCCCTTAAACTGAAATGCTGCCTGCTGTTCGGATAAGTTCAATGCCACTAACCCAGACCTTAATAATAAATGAACGATATTGGTCGTTATAAATAGTAAATTTATGTGACCAAACCTTATTATACAAGAAGCTCTGTAAATATAAGAATAAAGAAGCCGGAATCAGGAGGATTTGTAGCAAAAACCCCGATTCCGGCTTCAAAGTGTTAACTAAATGTTATTAGCTCATGTGCTGGCCACCATTAATGGCCAAATTAGAACCTGTAATAAAGCCTGCATCATCAGCCGCTAAGAATGAGACTGAACGCGCAATCTCTTCTGGCGTACCAAAACGTCCAACAGGAATACCATCCATAATGGTGTTACGGATAGGCTCATCAATCTTCATGATCATATCAGTCGCGATATAACCCGGAGAGATGGTGTTAACCGTAATGCCTTTACGAGCAGTTTCTTGTGCTAGAGCTTTAGTAAAGCCATGCATGCCTGCTTTTGCCGCAGAGTAATTCGTCTGGCCCATCTGGCCTTTCTGACCATTAATAGACGAGATATTTACAATACGACCATGCTTCATTTCTAACATGTTATCCAGACAGGCTTTACTCATGTTAAAAACACTGTCCAGATTGACATTAATCACCTGTTGCCACTTTTCCCAGCTCATCTTTTTCATAAAACCATCACGGGTGATACCCGCATTGTTTACCAGAACTGAAATAGGGCCTAAACGTTCAGCAACCTCCTTGCAAGCTGTTTGGCATGACTCAAAATCACCCACATTAACTTGGCTAATTTCAAAGCTATAACCGTCTGTTTTCTGTTGTTCTTGCCAAGCTTTTGCTTTTTCTTCATTTGTATAAGCGGCAACAACCTGAAAACCATCATCTGCCAGACGACGACAAATTGCGGTACCAATACCACCTGTACCACCCGTCACTAAGGCAATTTTTTTACTCATTTATAATCCCTCTGCTTCCCTTGTTTGCGGTTCACACCCCTATATTTACGATCATTTGGTGACATCACCATGACAGCCAATATAGGATTTGAATCGAGGCCTGCGTTGCTCGTAATTTTTTATTATTTTATATTTGACATTCAAAAACAGATGCCTATAATACGCCCCATCTGATGCGGGGTGGAGCAGCCTGGTAGCTCGTCGGGCTCATAACCCGAAGGTCGTCGGTTCAAATCCGGCCCCCGCTACCACATTTTAAAACCCGGTTTGCTTAGGCAAACCGGGTTTTTTCGTTTGCTGCAGAAAGAAAAATACCAAATCAGCTTCCGCTTAACAACAAAAGAATGACCTAATAGTCACCAATCCCCCCCTCTTCCACCCTATGCATAAAACCAGTATTTAGCCAATAACCCTTTAAGAACCAAACGGTTATACATAATACTTACTTCTTACCAGCTAAATTAAATAAATCACCTGAACAAATAGCACATAAACAAATACTAATTAAAACTCTCCTCTAATCACCTCACCAATACCCGCAATGCCCACAAAAAAAGTATGACAAAATCTTTTTCAAACTTGAAATTCAGCAGAAAAAGAAATAGCTTAAATAAATGTTACGCTAAGTAAAAAAACGTACAAATTATGTAAAGGCCGATACCATGTTCGTCACCTCAACTCATATGGATGTGTCTGAAGAGCTCAAGCTCTTGGCGACCGCATTTGATGCCCAACAAGCCGTAGCAATACTGGATCGCAACGGCGCCTTTATTAAGGTCAATCAAGCTTTTTGTCAGATGTCTGGTTATGCGATGCATCAACTAAAAGGCTTAAATGTTCGCACGCTACGCTCTAGCAAACAAAATGATAAGCGTTATCGAAAGATGTGGCTCGCGTTATATGAGGATGGACACTGGCAAGGAGAGCTTTGGCATAACCTAAAAACAGGGGAAGCACTGCATCACGTCAATATCACGGCTGTTACGGATGAGCAGGGGCACTTTACTCATTATGTTGCCTTCTACGAAGACCAAAGTGAAAACTACTACCAACAACAATTGCTAGAACAAAAAGCTCAACAAGAATCATCTCTCAGCATTTTGATGGCACTTTGTTTAGATAGCCTTCCCATGCAAGAATTCCTCAATCAATGTCAAAGCCAGCTAAACCTGAATCATCAATGGAAATGGAGTTTATTGAGCCTCTATCAACTGACATCTGCTGGATTACAAACATTCGTACAGCACGGCAGCTGTCGAAGTAATCAATGCTATAAAATCCCTATGACACTGAATCTATGCCAACAGGTCATTGCACAGGGCACCCCATGTGAACTCCCTTTAGACAGCCATGATCAACCTATGTGCAAAATCGAACAAAGCCATACACTATATGCTGTCCCTTTAACACAAAATAACCAGCCCGCGGTTTTGGTTATGTACCTACCCAAAACCATTATTAAAAGTGACGAGCAGAAAGCTTTTGTACATCGAATCATTCATGTCTTAGGCATGGGAATTAATAAGCGCTTAACCGAGCAGGCACTTATTGAAGCAAAAGACAGAGCTGAACAGGCCAACCAAGCTAAATCTCAACTACTTGCCAGTGTCAGCCATGAACTTCGTACACCGTTAAACGCCATACTGGGTTTCAGCCAATTATTGCTAGATGACAATCTCGACTCGGATCAACAGGAAGGAGCAGAAGAGATCCATGCCTCCGGCAAACACCTCCTAGTCTTAATCAACGATATTCTTGATCTAGCCCGTATGGAATCCGGACGAGTTAAGTTACAGACAGAAGCTTTATCTGCCGAGCAATTAATACAAGAGTCTATATCGGCCATCCAGCCCCTGGCCAACGAACGCCAAATAACAATAAATATCCCCCTCCATCAAGAAGAACTACCCGAAGTATTAGCAGATCGAACACGCCTAAAACAAATTCTGACCAATCTGCTGTCGAACGCAATAAAATACAATGAGGATCAAGGAGAAATATTTCTCAGCATTCAACCAACCCCACAACAAACTCTTTGTTTTAAAGTTGAAGATACAGGCATTGGCATCGACCAACAAAAACAGCACCAACTATTCCAAGCCTTTAACCGCTTAGGTGCAGACAATACCCCAACAGAAGGCACTGGTATTGGTCTTGCCATCTGCAAACGCTTAGCAGAAATGATGCAGGGAAAGATGGGCCATAAAGAACGCCAACCCAAGGGCAGTACCTTTTGGCTTGAACTTCCCGTAGCAGAAAGCAAACTAAATAATCAAAAAAAGGCCCTACCCGCCTGCTTTAACATTCTCTGTATTGATGATGACCCCATCCATCTACGCCTACTGGAGGGCGTATTACAGCAACGTCACAATATACGACTATTTACAGAGTCCAATGCTAGTTACGGCATAGAGCTGGCTCTAAAACAATCATTCGATCTGATTTTGCTGGACATGCATATGCCAGATTTGAATGGCCATGAAGTACTGGAAATATTACAAGCCAGCCCTAGAACCGCTACCATCCCCATAGTTGCCATCAGCGCAGAAAATGCACTAGGCTTCATTAAACAAAGCTTACAAGCCGGTTTTAATGAATACCTCACCAAACCATTAGCTGTTGATAAACTTCTGTGGATCATTGATCAACTGCAAGAGGAACAACTCCAACTCTTACTCAGTAGCGACTAACCCCTTCTATTGATGCATGACCCACAAAACTGAAATATTTTCTGCAGAGTGACAAATCTTAGCTATAGTTAATTGTGTGAAGTGAATAGTGACTGACTATAAAAACGCCCACCCGGCGTTGGTTAAATACCATCAGAAAATATCTTTTCCTTTCACTACAGCCATACAGGAAAAAGAACAGCATAACCTAGCGTGATATATACTCTGGCGGGCAATTGATTAACCGTCTGCCAGAGCGTTCGAGCGATCCGGAGGGAGCGTTTTATGTTAGAGGAGATGCTCACAGCGGTACACGGGCAATGTCCTTATTGCGGGTCTGCACTAGAAACTGCGGTAGATACCACAGGAGGAGATCAGGACTATTATGAAGATTGCCAGACTTGCTGCGCTCCCATTCATGTCTCTGTTAGAGTAAATATGGAGGGTGAACTGCTTAGCGTTGAATTGAAACGGGAGGACGACTCCTGAGCTTATACATATGCAACCGGTTAATGGCACCAACCAACCGGTATAACCTATCCAAAGACAATGGTTGTTATATTTTTGTTTAAAGTCCCGCACAGGCTGTGGGACTTTTGCTACCTACCTAAAAATGCTACAAGCATCCAACAATTGCTTTTACCTATCATTAAGAAATAAAAAAACCATTAGAGTAACGCTCTCTTAGCCAGTATGCTGACGGACAAATTCCTAGGGCAGCTTTCGTCTCTGTTGAAATTTTCCATTCAGACTGACGAAATAGCATTTTGATATAAGACTAGGGCTGGCATTTTATCTTGCCGCCCCTATATTGATGCCAGATAAAGAATATATTGCCCTAATACAGAGAGACAGAACCCTTATGGGGTTCAGTAGGAGAGAATAATGAGCGAAAGCCGTCACGAAAAACTGATCATTCTGGGTTCAGGTCCTGCAGGTTACACCGCAGCAGTATATGCTGCTCGCGCTAACCTCAAACCAGTCATCATCACAGGTATGCAGATGGGTGGTCAGCTGACGACCACAACTGATGTTGATAACTGGCCTGGCGCATTTGACGGCATTCAAGGTCCTCAACTGGTTGAAGATATGCGCAAACACGCTGAGCGCTTTGATACTGAAATTGTATTTGACCACATCAACAAAGTTGAACTGACTCAGCGACCTTTCACCTTAGAGGGTGATAATGGTACCTATACCTGTGATGCACTGATTATTGCCACAGGTGCTAGCGCCCAGTACTTAGGTTTACCAAGTGAAGAAACCTTTATGGGTAAAGGTGTATCCGCTTGCGCTACTTGCGATGGTTTCTTCTATCGCAATCAAGAAGTTGCCGTTGTCGGTGGTGGTAATACAGCGGTTGAAGAAGCTCTATATCTCTCCAACATTGCCAAAAAGGTGACACTGATTCACCGCCGTGACAGCCTACGCTCAGAAAAAATATTACAGGATAAACTGTTCGAGAAAGCGAAAAACGGCAACATCGATATCATCTGGAACCACACTTTAGATGAGGTTTTAGGTGACGAGCAAGGTGTTACCGGCTTGCGCCTAAAAGGAACTGAAAGTGGTGAAACTCAAGAATTGAGCACCATGGGTGTTTTTATCGCTATTGGTCATAAACCAAATACTGATATTTTTGCCGGTCAGCTGACCATGGAAAACGGTTACCTGAAAGTCAACTCAGGCTTGGAAGGTAATGCCACTCAAACCAGCATCGAAGGTGTTTATGCTGCAGGCGATGTAATGGATCATGTATACCGCCAGGCAATTACATCTGCAGGTACTGGCTGTATGGCTGCCTTGGATGCTGAGCGCTTCCTAGACGGCCAAGAATAGATGTTCTGATACCTTAAGATCAGTGCTAAAGCCGGCTTTGATTAACGTCAAAGCCGTTTTTTTCTTTTCTATTGATCATGCAAACAAAAATATCAACTCACAACTTAGCTAAAAATCACTCAATTCCCAGCCGTTGTTTAATCTCAGTACGCATTCCCCGTGATTCTGCATAACGTCGATTAAAACTATCGAAATAGCTTTCAACGGCCTCTGCAGCAGTCGCTTCCCCTGCCTGTTTCAATAATTCGATACCGACTTCAACGGTACATAGGTGCTGATCACTAGCAGGTTTACGCAGGGCATAACGTGTTAAACGATCGGTCTTCAATGGCAAAACTGGCAATTCTGCGAGATAAGCACTCTTGCGGAACATCCTCCGCGCCTGACGCCAAGTACCATCGAGAATAATGAATACGGGGATTTTTTCCGGCTGGGGAGTCATCACGGGTTCAAACTGCACCACCCGATGAGCATAATCCTCCATATCATCTGGAAAGATAATAAAGGGCTGGTAACTCGGATCAGCTAAAAGGTCCAACAGAGCCTGATCTGGTTCAGTGCGATACCAATAAAACACCCGAGTATCCGGTAAGCAATCGGCCAATAAACGACCGGTATTAGTCGGCTTATAAATCTCCTCAGGGTGCATAATCAGCCAAAATTTCGCCCGACAGGGTACATTCTCTGGCCGGATATCGCAGATACATGCCGTCTGAGCCATCAGGCAACCTGTACAACGATTAACACGAGAACCTCGCGCAGCAAAAGGCTTACGCTCCGCCTCTGGAGCTGGTGGCATAGGGAGAGAAAAAGGTTTCGACATCAGTAGTACCCGCTAAAACAGAGGCCGGAAGTGTACTGCAATGTCTAAAAAATCGGTAATTATTTACACTGTAACAGTGCGAAAACCAGCCTTAGAAGAGCAAAAAACATTATGTATTCAACTATTCTATACAAATGCTGAAAGTCGACTACTTGTCCTCCTCCCCTAAGGCCTTATGCTCTAATAATAATGCGACATCTTTCGCTGGTAGAGGTCGACTAAAGAAATAACCCTGCAACTCATCACAAGCCTGCGTCTGCAAAAATTGCCGTTGTTGCGGGTTTTCAACCCCTTCTGCGATCACCTTTAATTTTAAGCCCCGTGCCATAGAAATAATTGCGAGAGTAATCTCTACCGTTTCAGAGCTAGACGTTAAATCCCGCACAAAACTCTGATCAATTTTAATACGATCCAACGGGAAGTTTTGCAAATAGCTAAGAGAAGAATAACCTGTGCCAAAATCATCGATGGCGATCTGCACACCGAGAGCCTTAAGCGCTTCCAGCGTTTTTTTCGTATCTTGCAGATCATTCATCAAGGCTGACTCTGTAACCTCTAATTCCAGTAACTCTGCAGGCAAGTTAGTCTGTTGTAAGGCATCGGAAACCTTAGCCACCAACCCTCCCTCATTAAACTGGATCGCGGACAAGTTAACAGCAATACGAATATCCAACTGCTTTTCTTGCCGCCAATAGGCTGCCTGCTGACAAGCCTGCAATAGCACCCAATCACCAATCGATACAATCATTCCTGTACGTTCCGCTATCGGAATAAAATCCGCTGGAGAGACAAAACCTCGCTCAGGATGGTGCCAGCGGAGCAAGGCTTCCATACCAATAATCTCTCCATTACCCGCCATGACCTGAGGCTGGTAATAAACCTCTAGCTGTTGCTGAGCCAAAGCCTGGCGCAGATCTCTCTCCAATAATGAAGCCTCAACGATCTGCTTTTTCAATTGCGTTGAGTAAAAATACAGGTCACATTTTTTATCTCTCTTCGCCTTATGCATGGCGGTATAGGCATTACTCATTAAGACTTCCGTTTCCTTACCGTCATCGGGATAAAAGCTCACACCAATACACGGTGTCAGATAAAAATCCTCACCCTCAACATCATAGGATTGTTGTAGCAGAGGTATTAAACGGCTAGCCATATAATGAACTTGCTCATCATCCTTTTGCTGACACAAAAGCACAGAAAACTCTAAGCCTCCTAAGTGCGCCACAGGATGTTGATAACTGACGGCTTTTTGAATCTGCTCTGCTGCAGTCAATAACACTTGATCTCCTACCTGCAAACCAAAACGATCATTAACCGCCTTAATTCCTCCTAATTGAATCACCAATAAAGCAAAACGCTCTTCCTGGCGATTTGCCTGAAAAATAGCATCACCAATTTGTTGTATCAGCATATTTTTATTAGGCAGATGAGTAAGAGGGTCAAAATTTAACTGTTGGTATACCTGCTGGTTTAGGTCTTGGATCTTTTGAATTGACGTTTGATAGCGATAGCCACTTAAAGACACCAGAATCAGTCCTTGTAATAACAGACTGCTGGCCGGTGCAAACCAATACATTCCCATTGAAAACAATAGATAAGAGCAAACCAAAGGCATAAGCAAGCCCGGAAGCCAAATTGTGTAATAGAACCTCTTAGGTATGCTCCAAGCCAATAGCAAGACACTCAAAGCCAAGAGGACTGTCAATAACAACCCCACCCCTCTGCCCAGGTTAGTTACTTTTTTCTGGCGTAATAATCCCTCTACAATATTGGCATTCAGTTCAACACCTGACATGCGCCCCATAGGTGTCGATAAAACATCCCCTAAACCAACGGCTGTCGCACCAATTAAAACCGTTTTACCTTTTAAAGCTTCAGGGCCAATCCGCCCCTGTAACACGTCTACATAGGAGTAATGGGAGAATTGATGCTCAGCACCAAAAAATGGAATCAGCCGAGGATGACTGCGTACCCAGCCTTCTCCCTGCTTAACCATAGACTCACTATCCTTGAACAAAGATATATCGGGATTTGTTACCCTAGCCAAAGCGAGGCTCAATGACGGCCAGTGAGGGTCACCCAAACCACCATAAAGATAGACTCTTCTTCCGCGCCCATCAGAATCCAATTCAATATCAACATGCCCCAGCCCTTTAGCGCTAATCGCTAAATCAGGTAAGGGCAGCAGCTCTTTAATAGCGGCACCAACGCCACTTTTCTCTGGCGCCAATACCAGCACGACTCGACCATTGTTTTTAATAGCCTGTGCAAAACGATTATCTGCCTGCCAAGATTCAGGTTCTGAGAAAATGACATCAAATCCGATAGATTTAACACCTGACTGAGTCAGCTTATCAATCATTTCTGCATGCTGATGACGACTCCAAGGCCAGCGCCCCAGATGAGCAAGACTCTTATCATCGATAGCAACAATAACAACTTGCTCTGATACTGGAGTCGAATTCATTCCCATCCAGGTATCATAGAAATACAGATCCAGTCTCTTATTCAGCACCCCTGATATCAGGAGTGCAAATAGCACCAGAACTGTTACAAGCAGTAATAAAGATTTAACTCCCAGCCGCCTGCCTTTCAATGTCATAACACCATTATAAACCAGCTAATAAGTGGCACAGGCTCGTAACCTTGGCTCGGAGGAATCGTTTGAACAGCCCCCCACTGACCTTCATTTTGAACTCCAGCAGAAGCAATCCTTAGATAACGAACATTAGCCGAGCGCGGCAATACCAGTTGTGCCTTATCCATCTTATCTTGCACTATGAGCTGTTTAAATTCAGGGTCTTCTGCCAACTGAATATAAAATAGCTCACCTTCTTCACCGGGCCACTGTACTTTTACAGTTTGCTTATCGTGCAGCCAGTTACCTTGTTTTATCTGATGAGTACGAGTCACCATTAAGGGGGAAGCTACACCGAACTCGCCTTGCTCACCGTCTATAGCAATACTTGCCACTCGCCAGAAATAGCGGCCACTGCGATCAAATTCCACAGCAGAACTACGCTCACCGTTCATCTTTTCATCAATTAATATTTGATTAAAGGCTTGATCCTTCGCGATCTGTAAACGATAAGACTCAGCATCAGATACAAGAGACCATCTCAGCTGGAAATCATTATTCACCACACTGTCGTGATCAGAGGGCAATATAGGAGTAGGCGCTAAAGGATAGGTATTTAATGTTAAAGGCTGGGGATCAACTCGACCTTCAATACCCAATGAATCAATGGCCTTTACGCGTAAAAAATAATCGCCATCTGCAATATCAGGCAAAAGGATCTCATTATTCTCGGTTAACTGATCCCAAATCAGCGTACTAAAATGCTCAGAAGTCGATAACTGAATACGATATGACGACGCCTCAGAAACAGGAAACCAACGCACATTCTGCGTAACCTGAGTAATAACATCGGGCAAAGCCTTTACTTCAGGGGCCGGTAAAAGTTCTCTGGGTTTAATAGGAGCCTCACCTTTTTTAACTCTCGTACCAAAACCTGCAGGCACAAGCTGACTCACCCCTTCAGCCTTCACCTCAACGCCTCCTCCTAAAACCTCTACCCGAGCGGCATCCTCGTTTTCAACATAGGTCGTACGGAAACGGGTTCCCCGAACGGCTGAGATTGCAGATGGTGTATGAATCTCAAAGCGCGCTACACCTCGTAATTGGCGGGTCACGCTAGATTCTGCTGTGCCCTGGTTTAAGCGCAGCTTAGAATCAACCATACCCGTTTCATCGTGCTCACTCAGATGATCAAAAATCAACTCCGAGTGTTGTAAAACAGTGACTGAACTAGCATCTGCAAAGCGTATGGCCACACTGCTATCGGCTCCCGTCGTAATAACATCACCAAGAATTAAATGATCCGTTAAAGATAATTGTCGAAACAATGGAGAGGCCTGTGAACCTTGTTCGGGCAAACGCCTAAGTTGTACATCGCCCTGCAATGCAATCACCTCAGCAGAAGTTGGTCGAGTGCTTAGCCAAGCCAGAGGAACTCTAATTTTACTGCCAGGCGTAATATGGTCAGGATCTGCTATATTATTTAAAGTTTGGACATGCTCCCAAGGTATATCTGAGCGCAAATATTTTTCACTAAACTCAGATAACGTATCACCCTGAATAACACCATAGATCCATTCCTGAGAGGCCTTTGCTGTCGTCGTAAGAACCGCTGAGAAACTGACGACCAATAGACAAAACCACATCTTCGTGACCTGCCGATTCCTCTTCAGTACACACCTTAAACGACTCTTTAAAAAAACATGACAGCAATGATTTAAATAGCCAGCCATACAGCCTCCTGCTCTATTCACAAACATCTCCAAACCAATATATTCCGATGCACAGCGGCCTGTAGTTAGGGAGTATGGCCATTTTTTGTAGAGAAGATTGTGTTTGAGTGCTTATCTATATTCACTGTAAAAAATATTACAGCCGATATGGGTATTTAATCACACATTTGATTTGGGTCTATTAAGATTAGTGGATTATACATACCCAAACAAAAGTATTCCGGTGCGATCAGGCTTACAATGAGGGAAAATAGATACTTTTAGTGAAGAACGCTTTGTTCGGGTGCTTAGGAAGGGTACTTTGTATAAAAAAGATCAAAATGGGAGCAGCCCCTTATATACGGGTATTATAATGCTTCAATACCCGATAGATCGTCAAACCCCTTGGTTAGAATATAGTCGACCAGCTTAGGCATAGCCTGACCGGCATTCTGACGTAGATAAAAGGCGGGGACATCCGCCTCTGCTTTAGGATCAACAACAATACGTGCTACATGATATGGCGCAGCACTGGCCAGAAATGAAGCCGGTTGAACCTGCAAAGACGTTCCCACAACAATCACCAGATCAGCCGATTGCGTTACTTCATGGGCCACAGGATACATAGGTACATCTTCGCCAAACCAAACGATATGAGGGCGCAGCTGCCCACCCTTTTCACACAGATCACCAAGAGCAATATCATCATCACTCAGGTCATATAGAAGGCCATCATCCAAGACACTTTTAGCCTTAAAAATCTCACCGTGCAGATGCATCACATTAGATGAACCACCTCTTTCATGCAGATCATCAATATTTTGCGTAATAATAGTCACTTGGTAACCCGTCTCTAGGCGCGCCAGCGCTTTGTGAGCCTCATTCGGCTGGGCCTGCCAAATTTGCTGTCGACGCTCATTATAAAAACGCAATACTAACTCAGGATCTTTACGCCAGGCACTAGGAGTTGCCACATCTTCTACTCGATGGTTTTCCCATAAACCATCGGAATCACGGAAAGTTTTAATACCACTTTCAGCACTCACCCCAGCACCACTCAATACAACAATATGCTTCTCAGTCGATTTATTCATAGCTAACTATCTTAGTCATTCGGTTGGATAGAGCCTATTAGATCTGAAAGCGACTGACTAGCTGATCGAGACGAGAAGATACAGATAAAACGTGTTTTGATGCTTGTTGGCTCTCCTCTGTATCCTGAGCAACCTCAGTAGAACTCTCACGAATCGCATCAACCTGCACTGTAAAGTGACGCATAATCTGTTGCTGCTGTGTTGCGGCAGTAGCAATACGTTGATTGAGGGTCTCAATCCTTAAAACAGATTCTGTCATACCTGATAAAGTGTCACCTGCACTAACCGCTTCGCGGGCGACCTGCTCTGCTGTCCTGGCCCTCTGATTAATACTTGATACAGCATGGTTGGCTCCTTGCTGCAAACCTTCAATAATGCTGCGAATTTCACTGGTGGAATCTTGAGTTCGCTGTGCCAGCGTCCTTACCTCATCAGCAACCACCGCAAAACCACGGCCAGCCTCACCGGCTCTAGCCGCTTCGATTGCTGCATTAAGTGCCAGAAGATTAGTTTGCTCGGCAATACCCAGAATCACCTCCAGGACCTTATCAATATTACCTGCCCGCTCCGCTAACAATTCAACATCAGAGCTCACCTGACCAATATCCTCTGCCAAATGCGTTATAGCTTGAATACTTGTATTCACAACGCTCTGTCCTTCCTGAGCTTGCTTACTGGCCTGCAGTACATCCTGCAAAATTGCATTAGCAGATGCATTAATTTGATCCGCGCCTTGCAATACCTCAGATACAGCACCCTCCAACAATAAACTGGTTTCTTGCTGCTGATTTACTGCGGCATGAGTATTTTCAATACGAGCAGCCATTTGAGCCGATGCTGAACCTAAATTCTGACTAGAACCCTTAATCTTACCCATAAGAGTTTGCAAGTTATCGACGAAGTGATTGAAGTGCCCAACCAAAGCTTTTAATTCAGCTAGCCTAGGCTCCTCCATACGCCGAGTGAGATCCGCATTACCTGAAGCCAGGTTTTCCATAGCCGAGACTGTCGCGTTTAGTGGCCCTGTGATACTACGTACCAGAAAAAAGACAACCACAACTGCAAATACAAGCACCAGAGCAATAACAAATAAAGACTTATTTCGAGCCGTCGAAATCTGATCATTCATCGCTTGAGTATTAATTCCTGACCCCACAACCCAACCCCATGGCTGGTAAAACTCAGAATAGGTACTTTTTATCATTAGCTCACTCTTATTACTGGGCTTAGGCCATAAATACTGAGTGAAACCACCGCCTTGTTGAGCGTTACGGCGAATTTCTTTAACGATATAAACCCCATTTGGATCTTGTAGCTGCTCCAGATTTTTACCATTCAAACTCGGTTTAGCTGGAATAATCAAAGCACGGCCATCATTCGTATGCACAAAAACATAATTGCCATTATCAAATCTTAAATGGCTGATAAGGGCCAACGCCTGCGCTTTTGCTTGGCTCTCTGTTAACTCACCCTTAAGAACCTTTTGTTCATAGAGCTGAGGGATATTCATAGCACTTTGCACCATACTTTTAGCTGCCTTTTCATAACTGGTATTTACCGAGCTACTGACAGCCATCAACGATTGCCATGCAGTGGCAAATAGTCCAAGGGCGAAAAGTAGAACAACCAACCAGATACGGCAGGCTACAGCGTTGAAATTTAAAGCGGACATAATTAATGATCCATTAAGAAGAAATCTTCCTGCTTATTAAATGACCGATTAATTACATTGAAATGACCAAAACTTTACCGTTTAAAGGTAAATGCTAACGACACTATGTTACCCATCGGTAATGCTCGAAATAAGCCATAAAAGCAGAACAATGGCTGAGACATACAGGACTTCTACAATAGAAAAGACAGATAGGAGAGAATGAATAATCTAAAAGATGGCAGCCATGAGAAGGCCGTATAGAGAAAGAGATTTGAAGGGGGCTAAAACACCCCCAACCTGCCTTGAAGAAATCAATTAACGCTAAGCATTATCTATAGCCCAACAAAACACCTGTTGACCACTGGCTAAGTATTTACGCTCAAAAGGTGTCATCACAGGCTCCGGGTTAATAGAGCCGACCTGATCACAGATCTCTTTCAAGCCCATTGATAATTCTTCTTCCGGCAAATCAAATAGCTCAGGTGAGCAGGCTAATGTCATTGCCATGGCCATCTCTTGTACATAGATCTGCCAATTACTACGACACTCAAAGATACCACCCAACTTGGCAATAAACGGCATCATAGGCCCACCGTGCCAACGCAGCTTAAACTGACTTTTCTTTGGGTAAGGATTTGGATATAAGAGATAGTGTCGTTCCGGCTGCCAGCCGCCATTAGCAGCTAAACGCCAGAAATCCAACAGATTAGCCCGCACCAACAGCGCATTATCCGGCAACTCACCAAGCTTCCGGCTTAAACGGTCTTCTGACTGATCCACCCCAATCACAGCGTAATCGGGAAACATCTTGGCTAATTGCCGAGTGCTTTCACCCACACCGCAACAGCTATCCAAAATTAAGGGTTTATTCTGTGTCGCCAGCCACTGATTAGCGGCCTGAAATGCCTGGACATTATGCTCCTGATAGGGCTTTTGAAACGGCTGCTGCAGGTGCTTTTTAACCCTGATAGCCAGCTCATCATGAGGGCCATCCTGAGTGGTATGAATCTCACGGGAGTTACCAAAGCTGACATTACCATGATCACGATGTTGCATTAGGCTGCCTCACCCAGTTCAAAACGACGTAGCATTTGGATCTCATCAGCCCAAATTTCAGGTTCAATGGTTTCCAGAACAAGAGGAATACCGTTAAAGCGGTCATCCTGCATCATCCAATGAAAGCCTTCTAAACCAATCTCACCTTTACCTAAACTATGGTGACGATCCAGTCGACTATTTAAGCCGCCCTTAGAATCATTTAAGTGCATACCGAACAAGTGTTCAAAACCAACGGTATTAGAGAAATCCGTAAAGGTAGCATCACAGGCTTCACCTGTACGCAGATCATAACCCGCAGCAAACATATGACAGGTATCCAAACAAACACCCACACGGTCTTTATCTTTTACCTGTTCAATAATCCCCGCCAATTGATCGAAACTATGGCCCAAATTGCTGCCCTGCCCCGCCGTACATTCAATCACAGCGATAACATCTTGGGTTTGCTCCAGCGCCCAATCAATGGATTCTGCAATACGAGTCAAACAAGCTTTTTCATCAATCTTTCTCAGATGACTGCCTGGATGGAAGTTGAGATATTTTAAACCGAGCAGCTCACAGCGCTGAATCTCATCTAAAAATGCATCACGGGATTTCTCTAGATTTTCAGTCTCAGGATGACCCAGATTAATCAAATAGCTGTCATGAGGCAGGATTTGCTCTGGTGTAAAGCCTAACTTCTGACAATTGGCTTTGAATTTACGCACCGTTAAATCATCCAAAGGCTTAGCTTGCCAGCGACGCTGGTTTTTAGTGAACAAAGCAAACGCGTTGGCGCCGATTTCCTTGGCATTGATTGGAGCATTAAATACCCCACCACTGGCACTGACATGGGCACCAATAAATTTCATTCTGTTCTCCTGAAAAGAGCTTAAAGACTCATGCTTAAGAGCCGTCTTAAATAAATAATCCAAAAAGATCGAAATAAGCTAAAAACACACAAAATAGGCGGCGAATTGTAACAACTTGCTGTCAAAAAGCCCAAAAGTCGATCCAGAAAAGAGCTCCAACAATAAGCATCTTTCCTTTCTATTATCTCAACCATAGAGCCATAAAAAATAAAACAACAATAATGGAATTACATAAAATAAATAAGCTATAGGCCTTACATATCAAGGATTACGTTATGAATCGTAAATTTCATTAAATGTAATATATCTAACAAAAATACTCATTTTTATAGAAAATCCTACCTATAGGCAGGCTGGTAAAATTTAGGGTGATAAACAGCTCTGAGATAGAAAAAAGCAAATAAAGTGTTTAAGTTGTCGGTAAACCCACATACGGTTATCGAGAGAGATTCTGAACTTAAGTTTCAAGGAGATGATGATGAGTACGCCAGATGCAACACTAATCAGCGCACAAGCGTTGCAACAAGAATTAACCCGTGGCTCAGCACCGGTTATTGTAGATTGTCGATTTATGATGGCCTCTCAGCCTGCACCTGACGCAGGACATCAAGCCTACTTGACGCAACATATTCCTGGAGCAGTTTACGCTGATCTGGATCGTCAACTGTCCGATCCTATTCAACCTGGCATTACAGGGCGTCACCCCCTGCCTTCCAGTCAGCGTTTACTAGCTGCATTCGAACAATGGGGCATCCAACAAAACAGCTCGGTAGTGGTTTACGACCAACACAACAGCTCCATGGCTGCGGCCAGAGCTTGGTGGTTATTACGTTTTGCCGGCTTAACCCAGGTTCGGGTATTAAACGGCGGCTTTGATGCCTGGTTAGCGGAAGGCTTAGCAACCGAGCACGGCGAATCAAAGAAAAGAGAAGACACTGAAATAAAAGCCTTTACACCACACTGGCAAACCGAGCGCCTAATTAGTGCAGAAGAGATCGCTCAGCAGAAGCCAAACTTAGTCGATGCCCGATCTCGGGAACGCTTTGCTGGAGAAGTCGAGCCTATCGACCCGATTGCGGGTCACATCCCCGGCGCCCAATGCCTGCCTTTTATTGAGTTACTGGATGAAAAAGGCTTCTTTCTACCCAAAGAAGAATTGAGAAAAAAGCTGAACGTATTCGATACCACTGACCCTGTCGCTTATTGCGGATCAGGAGTGACGGCCTGTCATCTGATTTTGGCCTGTGTCGCCGTAGGATTAAGAGAACCTCGACTGTATGCGGGCTCATGGAGCGAATGGATTGTCGATAACCAGCGGCCTATTGCGACGGCCTGATAATACTGAATAAAGATACAACCCGTTTAGCCATTCAGCGTTCTCTACCACAAAAAATGAGAACGCTATTTCGTCTTAAGACGCTAATCACGTTAAAGCGTTAAATAACGCCACAAACTGTCCTGTTAGCTTGTGTTTCGGCACATAGTGGATCAAAGGTTTATTCAACTGATGAGATTCACGCATTTTGACCGATGACATCAAGTGTACGGGTAAAACCGGATGCCCATCATCAATTAACCCCTGCACCAACTGCTGGGGCAGTTTTGCTTGCGGCTGCATTTGATTGACCACAATGCCTTCAACGTCCAAATCAGGATTATGGTCTTCACGCATCTCTGCTATGGAATCTAATAATTGGGTTAATGCTTGTCGAGAGAAAGCATCACAATCAAAGGGAATCAAACAACGATTCGAAGCAATTAGCGCAGAACGGGAAAAGAAATTAAGAGCAGGGGGCGTATCAATAAAAATTCGATCAAAATGCTTTAGTTGATCTTGAAGCATCTCTTTTAATTTATAAATTTTATAACGAGACTCCAGCTTTGCTTCCAGGGACTCCAGCTCACTGTGGGCTGGCAACACTGAGAGATTTTCCCATTGAGTCGCCTGTATTAACTGATCTATAGGCTTACGCTGAGAAGATATACTGAGAGACTGCTCAAAAAAATCAAACACCGTATCATCTAATGACTGCACGGGTTGACCAAGAAGGTAATGACTAGAATTTCCTTGAGGGTCTAAATCCACCACCAGAGTTTTAAACGACTGACTGGCACTGATTGCCGCCAAGTTACAGGTAATACTGGATTTACCGACGCCACCTTTCTGATTAAATACAACCCGAATCATGCTCTTTCCCCTTCAGCTAGTTCCGCAGTGCAGCAAGCTATTCAGTGTATTCATTTTGTCTCTTTAGGTCGAGCCTACCAAGTACTAATTCATGGTATTGAAAGCGAACTCTTTCGTTGGCATTTTCCATATTGTAAAACTCTGGGCAAAATCAGGGGAAACAGGCCTGGCCAGCCATAGCCGGGTCTCATTCTAAGTGTTAACATTCCGGGTCTACTTGGCGATTAGGTCGTGTAATACCTCTCAGCCATTCCAACGTTTTTTCATAGCAAAATACATCGTTGCGTCACCGTTATGAGGAGTGGGGCTTGTCACAGTTACCGGTAATTATTGGTTTTGGCGGCGTTAATGCCGCAGGTCGTAGCTCAGGTTTTCAGAGTTTTCGCCGTACCGTTTTAAACAGCCTGACAGAAAATCAGCAAATAGAAACCCTCATCAGTCTGGCTTGCATGATGGGGTTACTGACAGAAAAAGACGGTCAGTGGGCCACACAAGACGGTCAGACATTTAATGCCACAGATGCCGCCCAACAGGTTCGCCAACAGGTACTGGATAATAGCCTGATCAGGAAGACTCACCCTGATGTGTTTGATGTCGAGGCGATTCCTGCCAATAGTAAACTCAATATTAATCCCGAACAGGGCGCAATACGCTTTAGCGTTCGCCGTCGCCAGTTACCAGAAACGATTCCAGCAAACTGGAGCGTTTCTGAGCGAGAAGGTGGCAACGTTGAAGTGGTCATTGAAGGCGCTTTTGATGCTTTAATCCCAGATCAACGCAAAGCTCTGGTACAAAGTTCTGGCCAGATGCCAACAGGTTTTAATCCCGGTTCTTTCTATCGCTCAGTACACCACCCTCGCGGCCTCCAGATGGCGGTTTTTGCAGCCTCTGATATGCTAGGCAGTACGGGCCTAGATTGGGATCAAATAAAGGCGATGTTACGGCCGGATCAAATGGCCGTTTATGCCGGTAATTCCATTGGTCAACTGGATCAGTTTGGTTGGGGCGGCTTACTGCAAAGCTTTACTAGCGGTAAACGAGCAACATCCAAACAGATGCCACTGGGTTATGGACAGATGCCAGCTGACTTTATTAATGCCTATGTTTTAGGCAGTGTCGGTGCAACAGCTGGACATCTAGGAGCTTGTGCGAGCTTTTTATATAACCTGCAAGCTGCCGTCAGCGATATTCGCAGCGGCCGTCGTCGTTTAGTCGTTGTTGGTACAAGTGATGCGCCTGTAACACCAGAAATCATTGAAGGTTTCCGGGTGATGGGAGCTTTAGCTGATGATGCCAGCCTGATGGCTCTTGATGCCCTGGAAAAGCTGACCGATAAAGACTATCAGAAGGCCTGCCGTCCTTTTGCTGAAAACTGTGGTTTTACCATGGCGGAAGGCGCTCAATATCTGATGCTAACAGATGATAGCTTAGCTTTAGAAATTGGTGCACAGATCTTTGGTTCTGTAGCCGATGTCTTTGTAAATGCCGATGGCTTTAAAAAATCCATTAGCGCCCCAGGTATCGGTAACTACGTCACTCTGGCTAAATCAGCAGCCTTGGTACGATCGGTACTGGGTGAAGAGTCTTTACAGCAGCACAGCTATGTACATGCCCATGGTACCAGTACACCGAAGAATCGAGTGACTGAATCCCATGTTCTAAACCAGGTCGCTAAAGCCTTTAATATTGAGAACTGGCCTGTTGCGGCGATTAAGTGCTATGTCGGTCATTCGCAAGGTACTGCTGCGGGAGACCAAACTATTAGCGCTCTAGGTACTTGGGCTCATGGCATGATTCCAGGTATCGCAACCACTGAACAAGTGGCAGACGATGTCCATCAAAGCAATCTGCTCTTTTCACAGCAACCCATTGATCTAACCGAACGCCGTATGGATACAGCACTGATTAATGCCAAGGGCTTTGGTGGTAATAATGCCACTGGCGTTATCTTCTCACCAGAAGTCACGATTAAGATGCTGGCGAAAAAACACGGTGCAGAAGTGATCAGTGCCTGGGAAGAAAAGGTGAAACAGCAACAAGCACAAGCTGCCGATTATCTGACAAAAGCAGATGCGGGTCAGTTCGAATTGGTTTACCACTTTGGTGATCAACCTGTTCTGGAAGGCCCGGAGTTAGAAATATCTGAACATGAGATCCGGATTCCGGGTTACGAACAAAGTGTGAGTTTAGACTTGGATAATCCTTTTGGAGATATGAGCTAAGTAAGGCTTATCTATCTAGTCATATAGAAAACGCCAGATTATCTGGCGTTTTCTATGGCAGAAAATAATAACTCATACCAATCTATTCATCTGCTGTAGCGTCTGCTTGCTCTTCTGCCTGATTCTGAGCGCTGTTATCAGCTTTTTCTTCCGCTTCGGCTACCTGACTCAGAGTACTGCTATCAGGTTTTTCTTCAGTTTTTATCTGTTCCTGAGCACTTTTATCCATTTTTTCTTCGGCTTCGCTCTGCTCTTTATACTGATAACCTTCCCTCAAAACCGCACGCTGCTCAACAGCATAAATAATCGCCTCAATGCGGCGATTAGTATCATGAGCTTCCTGAGTATCCCTAGGATCTTTCAGACGAGATTCACCATAACCATTATAAAAGACACGATTCTCTGCAATAGAAAAATTTGATTTTAGAATCTCAGCCACAGCTTTGGCACGGCGCTCAGATAGCGCCTGGTTATACTCCGCCGAAGCAGGGGCAGAAGTATGACCGCCGATTTCAACCTGAGTATCTGGATGTTCATTAAGGAAATCAGCAACTTTTTTCACTTCAGATAAAAAATCGTCCTTTACGACGGAAGAATCATTATCAAATCGGATTTCCAGCTCCATAGCCGCTGTAAACTGCTCATACATATGACAGCCCACATCATCTACAGCATAACTGATAGGCGTACCCGGGCATTGATCAAGTCGATCAACCACACCATCTTTATCTGCATCACGCTCAGGCACTGAAATAATCTTTGGCATAACGGACGTATGAGGATCAATCAAACTGCTATTTGGGCTTGCACACCCCGTAGAGGCTATAACCACTACAGTAAGAGCAATCAATAGATTCTGTTTCATTGAAAAATTCCCTAACCAAGACAAAGAAAATTTAGAAGTAACCGAGCCATCTAATACCATTCCCTATAAGTTCTCAGTGATAACTATATCCGAGTACTCCTAGAGTGATCCGATTTTTCCTTATTATTCATCTATAAGGAGTTATCGGGATTGGTATAAATAAGTAAAAGTAAAACAAATTAACATTAAAATAAAAGCCACCTAAATAAGTCTAGGTGGCCCTTTTTTTAGCTTAGAACTTAACGTAGTTTCTTACGTTGTTCCGTAGCCGTAAATACCGCTTCAATACGACGGTTAATACGATCTGCTTCCGCTGTCTCGCTGTTATCTAGCAATTGAGTCTCGCCATAACCTTTATGGCTTACACGCTCAGCAGCAATGCCATAATCACTCACCAAGATATCTGCAACCGCCTTAGAACGACGAGAAGACAGATCTAGGTTATAAGCGGCATTACCACGCGCTGAAGTATGACCCGCGATTTCTACTTCACCTTGAGGGTAATCATTCAGGAAGTCAGCAACACGTTTTATCTCTGAACGATACTGATCACGAACAACCGCTGAGTTATTCGCAAATGGAATCTGCAGATCGATGGAAACATCATAGCTCTCCAAAACGACACAACCATTAGCATCAACCGCATACTTAGGATCAGAATCTAGACAAAGATCTTCATCATCCATTACACCGTCATTATCGCTATCCACTGGCACCGGCTCTGGTTTTGGCTCAGGCTGTGGTTCTGGTTGAGGAGCAGGCTCTGCCATCATAGGCGTGTTTTCAGCGAAGTGATAACGCAGACCTAATTTAGCGCCAAAATCAGTAAAGGATTTATCCAACCCTGCGTAAACAGCCCCTTCAGCAAACAGAGAAACCTGTTCGGTAACCATGGCATCCAAACCTAAACCTAGATTAGCAGCGGTATGACCTTTACCTGCTTCCAGGTGCTTAACACCAAACAGAGCGTATACAGGGCCTTCTTCGCTAAGACGATACAATGCATCGATACCGTAGCGGTCACCCTCAACGTCGGAGCCACCGGTGGCATTATCAAAGTCAAGGTTAGCCCACTCAACACGGCCACCCCAGCGTGAATCATAAAAATAGCCCAGCTCTAAACCTAAGCCTTTACCATCTTCAATCATGTCATAACGTTGTTTGTCATCTTTTTTACTATCAGTAAAGTTGGCTTCGCCAAAACCACCAATATAATAACCAGCAGGTACTGCAAGTGCTGCAGATGAAAGAGTCATCGCAGACAAAAGAACTAATACGGGCCGTTTCATATAAAAATTCCTATTATTATCTTTCATCAAGTTCCAATATTGCGTAAGTATAAGCTGTGTTAAACTATGTAAACAAATAAAAGGCGGAATAATTACTGAGAAAATAAGGTAGCAACCACATTCTCTGCTAATATCTTAGCCAAACGTTGTATAGCCGCCTGCTGTGCCCTCTCTGGAAAGCCGGAAACACCTTTTGCCTCTCGCTCGAAACCGTTTAAAATCTGATTATCCTGATCCCGAATCTGTAATTGGGTATGGGCAAACACATAGTAGGTTCCACTAACCGTTTTATCGGTCAGCTGCAAAGAATAATTTAATGAGAGATCAGGTTGTCTCAAGGATTGGTCATTCAGTACTAACCCCAATTGGCTTAAGCCTTCGGCCAGTCCCGTCACCAATTGTTTAGCCTGTTGGTTTTTAGGCGCCAGTTCAATACGCAATGAAGCCACTAAACGATTTAATGCTTGCCTCAGCTCTTTTAACTCATCATCTAACTGAAAGCGCACAAAACCACTTTCAGCAATAAAGCTCAGCTGTTGAACCAGTTTATCCCTTTGGGCAAACTGAGACAAAAGAGGCAAGGCCTGTTGTACCCTTTGAAAACGGCTCCCTTGATCCGGCAATTGGGCATCCGCTAGGTCAATATCCAATAGCGATAAACGCTCTGACAATTGTTGCTCTGCCGCTCGACGATTCAAGTGAGCCAATACATAGAATGTACTGCTTTTGGGGTCCTGCCATTGGGCTTGCCAACTTAATCCCGGTAACTCAACGTCTGGAATCCGACTACTGATCTTTTCATTCACCTGCTCTACAAAGCTATTTCTCTGGCCATCCACCATATTCAGGTCACTTTGACTACTAAATTCACTGCTTACAGTAACCTGTATCTGGCGAATTAGATCTGCCCGAGCCCGCTCTTTCGCTTGTTCAATGGCATCAGCTTCACTGCCATAAACATCGGCGCTCCCCACACCATACTCATGACCGGAACGCTCAGGTAGCTGCTCAATCCAGCCTGGGCGTTCAGTAACAACACGTTCGGACTTCATAACGTCACGTCCCGCACAAGCAGAGAGCAACAACGCCACTAAAAGTACCGAACATAAACGAGCAGAGCCTTTATTAAGACCTATATTGTTATATTTCATGACGCCACTTCCCTAAGCCTTCTGGAGTTCACAAGCCAGAATGATGGATCATTCATTCTCAACGAGTCATTTTCTTTTTCATCTTCTTCTGGCCGTTCCAAACTTCCCGATTGGAGGTCATATTGATCAGTTTCAGATCCACTTGGTAGGTCTTCACCTTGGTATCACCCAGCTGATCAACAAAGGCATTAATAGTACCGGACAAGGCAAAGTTAGCACCGGTTTCCTGCCCCATGGCTGCCTGAGTATCACTGGAAGCATTCAATTCTTGATCTTTGCGCTCGTCACGCACTTGATCACGTTCATCGCCGCTCACTACAAAGTCCACTTCACCGGAACGGATCAACTCTCGTTTAATATCGTTAATAAAGGTATCCGATGGAATATGTTCATCGGTTTTATTACGAATAGAGTGCACGACCACTGTCGGGCGGCGAGAATCATCCATAGCCATTTTATAACGACTCAACCAAGGAAATGTGAGCATATCTTGCATCATTTCCTTAGCAACCAGACGAGAATCTTCATCGTTCCAGCGATCCGTTAAAGCGATCTCCTGATTAACATCGACCCGTTCAACTCTAGGTTGATTACTACCACAACCCGTCAGAACCAAACTGCTACCTAATAATAAAGCACTGCCCCATTTCACCATGGCTCGCATATCTACTTTCCTTATCTTTACGCTGTTCTTATTTTTGCGGTTTTTTATTCACAGGAACAAAAGTCCGCAAGTTCAATATTTTTAAATTACCGGCGGTTAATTCAACCTGATGGTTTTGCTCTATCTTTTTGCCATTAGCCAAATAACTGGTGAGCTTTATACTGTGATTACCTGCTGGTAATTGCAGCCGCTGTAAACGAATACTATGGGGCAATAATAACCAACTACGAGTATCAGCACCTGTGGTAGATGCTGTTAATAATTTACTGCCCAGCTTAGCCCATTTACCCAAATCTTTTAACGCCTCCTGAACCGCCATATTCCTTAGTGTTTCCCGTGCCATAGCGCTATACAATTCTCCCTGAGAGGCCATGACCTGTTGCAGCAAACCCAACATAGCCACAGAGTCCGCTTTTATTAGAGGGCTAGCGGACTGAGACGGCAGAGAGGTATCAATATTGATTTCAGACTTACGCACGGGTTCATAGGGTACAGGGTAATAAGGAATGGCCACACGAATACCAGGATTCCCCAAGGTTTGATCTAACCCTGTTTTTTCTATGGTCGACCAAATAGGAGCTAGTGTGGTTGCTTGGCTATTAAAGAAGAGCCCTTCGCTATTAAAAATAGAGCCATCATAAAAATCTCGGATTAAGTTATAGATGCCTTTATCCGCATGCAGCAAATAAAACCAAGCCGCCTGCTCCTTTCTCTCCTGACGAGAGCCGAGAGGAATAGGTCTTAAAACCAACTGTTTACTGTTTTTATTGATGGTCAGATGCATATTCAACACCTTGCGCTCAGGTGACAGATCCACATGCTGTAAAACTAATAAATCAGCCATTTCAGGTTGATAAATCGGCTTTTTCTTTAGACCCTTTTCTTTGACTAATTGCGGCCAACGATCCTGATAACCTCCGGCCTTTTGCATAATACGTACCGTATCCTGCCAAGCCTGTTTTGCCATTTCAGGATCTAAATGATACTGCTCGATATAACCCTCTTCGTATAAACGAGCCGCTCTTTGATAACTGATACGGGCATTATCCAACTCACCGTATTGTTCATACATGGCCCCCATCACATAGTGAGCAAACGCCTGATCTCTAAACAGCAACTTGTTTGGATCAAAAGAAGCCCCCGTTAATTGGCGAAACACCTTGGTAAATTGCTGAAACAGCTCTTCCTTTTCGTTTTTAGCTTCTCGATAATCTCCAACCTTAAAGACATGCTCATCCAGTAGTAACTGAAGGCGCCTATTCTCTACCCGAGCGCCATCTAACCACTGCTCTAGCTTTTTCCGAGAAGCGCTCTCCTGAGCTAACATCAGATAATTCAGCATCTTGGTATAGTGCAGGAAAACCCGCTCATAGAGCTGGCCTTTATAAGTCGCATTACCAGGATGTGTCATTGCCGAAGCCAGTACATCTTTAATATCAGTTCGGTAAAGAGAGTCAGCAATATCGTAAGCTTTTTCTAGCAACGTATTACTATCCTGATAACGCTTATCTAGATGAGCAATCATGCCCCGCTCCAGATAATAAAGCAGGCGATCCGCTCCTATAGGAGAGAGACTGTCTTTTGCGACCCGATCCGCAGCAAGATAGTTCTGCTGGCGAGTATCGTCCACAACGGTTTTAACGCTTTCACCGTATGTACTACAGCCTGAAAGCAAAAAGACACACAAGAGAAGGCCCAAAAGCGTTCGACATATCCGCGACACTTGAGAGAGAGGTCTATAGATAGCAATAAAAGCAAACAACAAGAGATCCTTTCCTGATCAGATAAATACATGAGTACGTAGGTTATACCCTTAATCAGACAGAAAGTGCCATAGCCGATTGAAGCATTGTTGCCGAATATCTCTAGATTCATTAACGAGATGGTGCCGGGCCTCTGGAAAATAACTAATTTGGGCTTGGGGAAATTTTTGCGCCAAGAGTCGCGTATTAAAACGCCAGTCCACGGTTTTATCCTCTCCTCCCTGAAGAATCAAAACAGAGTTTGATACCGGTTTGGCATTTTCTATACGAGGAATCCAGTTTTTCAGTGCACCAACCCAATCTACGGCTAGATGTCTTGGTTGTAGCGGGTCATCTTGTAAAAAACCGAGGAAACCCTCGTTATGACTATTTTTTGAATAGCCTCGCTTAATACGAGAAATAAAAGGGGATAAAAGATAATAACTCAGCAGTCCCTGCTGCCAATTACAAGGCTTGACCAGAGGTGATAATAATACTGTTTTCTGGATGTTTACTCGCTTTTGGTAGCCACTATTCAACCACCAGTCGATTAAGATAGCTCCGCCTGTGCTTTGCCCTATTAAATTGAATGGCTCCGGTAACTGTGGAGAAGTTAGCTGTATCACCTGCCAAAGAGCCTTAGTATATTGTTCAAAAGTAATAATGGATGCCCTGGGGCCGGAAGACAGCCCATGGCCAGGTAGATCGAGAGCAACAACAACAAAACCCTGCTCTAACAAGCCTGAAATTAGATAGCGATACAATGCACTATGATCGTAATAACCGTGTACTAAATAGAAAGTTCCCTTAGTATCGACGGTCGATAATGGTCGCCAAATCTGATAGATCACTTCATAGCGAGAAGATCGACAACACCCCTGCTGATAATGGGATGCCGGTAGGTCATGCAAACCATAAAATGTTTGATAAGTCTTTTGATGTTGTAGCAAGGTATCCGATAGTTCTAATTCCGCCAACAACGTCTGTCGTAAGAGCTCCGCAGAAAAAGGCTCCCCCAAAGAAGAGATCTGCGCTTGGGGCAAAAAATACGAGCTTAAGGACAGAGAAAATGATTGATCAGACGGCATACTTATCCTTGTACTGAGTTTATTTTTTCAGAGCCAAGAGCCTGATAAAAGCAATGCGCATTTTTACCGCTATTTTTTGCCTGATACATAGCGATATCGGCATATTGTAGTAATTCCGTTGGATTCGCTGCATGCATCGGTGAGCAAGCGATACCAATACTGCCGGAAATTCTCACATCATGGCGATTGATTTTAAAGGGCGTCGCCAGCTGCAGCAAAATATCTGTACTTAACACATCAAGATCTTGGCTCTGGCCATTATCATCAATTAAGACAGCAAATTCATCACCACCCAATCGAGCAACAATTGCAGACTCAGGCACCACTCCAGACATACGTTTTGCCACAGCAATTAATAGCTGATCCCCGATAAGATGTCCCAGTGTGTCATTTACCTGCTTAAAGCCATCGAGATCGATGAAAAGCAAAGATAATTTTACCGATGTGTTTTCAGCAAATAACTTATCGATTTTTCGCTGGAAAAAATTACGGTTAGCCAATCCCGTCAATGTATCGAAATTCGCTTGTCGTTCAATCACCTGATAAGCCTGATTAAGCTGAGTAATATCCGATAGCACCATTAGGTGTCCACTGTACTGCTGCTGTTCGTCATACTCAGGTACTGCAGTAATCAAAACATCAATTTCGCCACTGGGCTGAGAAAAACTAGCCTTTAGATCGCGAACAATTTTTTCTTGTTGCTGGGCCTGCTCTATCTGTACTTTGACCTGCTCCGAATTTTCACCGGATAAGTAGTGCCAAAATAGCGTACCAATCACCCTATCTGGTGATAAAAATAACTCTTGGCAAAAATAATCAGAAACATCCTGTACTCTAGCATCACTGCCAATGCTAAACATAAGAGCTGGAGTATTGTGATATAAGGTATGGTGCCGTGCACGGCTGACTCTCAGCTCATCATCCTTAGCGGATAAGGATTCCTGTAAAAGATTATATTCATGGATAATCTGGCCAATCTCATCATCAGAATCCCAGTAAACGGGCTGTAACCGTCCTGTACTTTTACTCTGACTCATGGCTGAAAGCAACTCCGCCAAAGGCTGGCGAATAATGTAACGGCTAATAATTAAAACACACGCTAAGATCCCCAGAGTCATCAAGCAGATCAATAACAACTCTTGCAACACTCGCTGCAATAACAGAGCTTCTAATCGCTGCCGCCCAAAGCTAATCTCCAGTGTACCGGCATACTGTTGAATATGAGCATTTTGATAAAGAATCACCTGCTGCAGCTGATCCACTCGCTCATTATCAGGTATTTGACCCACCGTCAGTACGTCATTGTTACCTTCGTCAGAGACTCGAACCCTTAGCACATCTGGATCTGTCATAACCGCAAGTACCAGCTGATTTAACGCCTCATATTGATAATTCCATAGAGGCTCGGCCATCACCTGAGATACCGAGACCAACAAAGCCTGCTCTTTTGACTGTAACTCTTTCTCAAAACGTTCAATGGACAAGAAGGAGAACAAACCGACCATTATCAAGGCAATAATCAGCACGACGGGTATCAATACCAGTAGAAGCTTGCCGTGTAGTGAACGTATCGATAGCAAAGACAAAAAACCTCCAAAGAAGTGGCTCTCCGGAAACATACCCAGACCACCTCATCACGTGTAACCTTATAAAGTCAGCTCCTTTAAAATTTTCCTATCACACACCCAGCTACGGTATTACAAACACATTTGATTAATGGGATACAGCATCTAATAAATGCTCCAGCCCAAAAGGATATTCCAACCATTGCTTATTATGTCTACGGCTAAAACGCTTAAAGTCCACTTTTGTCCAATCCTGATCGGAAAAGATTTTTAAGAAGCTATCGATATTTCCTCTATCAATGGCGGACATCGGAAAGCGAATGCGTGATGCTTGCTGGGCAAAATCAAAATCATCATGATAATCTCGCAGCAACACCATAGCCCAAGCTCCAGCCAGAAAGTGCCCGCCATCTGTAAGCAATAATTCACCATTTTCGACCATGGCTAAACCTTCCGGAGACCAATTTAGGCCCGCTAAAAACACCTTCTCCCCCGGTATTTGTTTTTGCTTCCGTAAAGCCCTAACAGCTCCTTCAGCAATAGGGTCATTAGCCGCCCATAATGCTCGTAACTGAATGCTATTACGTCCTGCCCATTGCAAATAGCGCTCAGTCATCACCTCGGCATCCTTCGCATTCCAATTCGCGTATAACAGCCGATCAAGTATCACATCAGGATCAGACTGCACCCGCTTCAACATGCCTTCATTCCGATGAATAGAAGCAGGGGTCACCTTATCTCCAGCGATAGCCAATAGATGTACCGGCGTACCAAACTGCTGTTTAGCTTGCCGGATAATCCTATCGGCCATACGATAACCCGCACTGAAATTATCAGGGGTAATACTGCCTAACCAATGAAGGTATCTCTCTCTAGGCTTACCCATACGCTCTGCCTGAGCACCAACAAAATCATTCAACAACAACAGAGTGGGTACCGATTGTTCATTAGCAAGCTTCACCAACGCCTCTGCAGACTGCTCTTCATTAACTAATACCAGATAATCCGGTTGCTCCTTCCTGTTTAACAGCTCACGCCCTATCGCCTTCATACGTACTCGATTACGTTCGGCATAAAACACCGTTAACCTAATATCCAGATCATCAGCTGCCGCCTGCATCGTCGCAGTCACCATATCCCAGAAACGCTCTCCCTGTTTACCAGGATTAATAAAGCTCACCTGAATTTGAGCGGCATAAATAGGCTGATGCCATAACAGTGTCACAGGCAGCAGACATAACAGAATTAATCGTGCCCAGTGTCGAAACATATGCCCTCCAGTTTTCACTCCTGAGATCAATGAATGAAATTATTCCTACCCGTTCCAATCACTCACCAGGATGGGTTTTATACCAACCTGTATTGGCATCACTTAGAAATAGGCCTTGTTGAATACAAGAGATCATCCCTATAAATATATGCCTGTAAGACAATATTTGAGGGGCTAATTATGATTTTTTTCTTAATTTACGACTCAAAGTGACCTGTCCGTCGCACTTATCTCATTCATTAGGCTTACTCCTAGGGACAAAAACCCCTCATTTCAGGTATCTTTGTCGGGTTAAGCATGATGCACATCATGTGATAACCAACACGTACGCACTTTCCCGCCGGCACACGGGATATTCGGTGCGTGACGGCTAAAAACAAAGTTAGAGGCACATTTCCATGACTGAACGCGTTCAGACTGGCAACCTAAGTGTTGCAAAAACGCTTTTTGATTTTATTAATAACGATGCGATTCCCGGCACAGGAATCGACGTTGATCAATATTGGGCACAGTTTGATGCCATCGTCCACGATCTGGCACCACGTAACCGTGAGCTGCTGGAGAAGCGTGAACAACTGCAAGCACAAATTGATGGCTGGCACCGTGAGCGTAAAGGCCAGGCCTTTAACCTAGAAGACTATAAAACCTTCCTAGGGGAAATCGGTTATCTGTTACCTGAAGGTGATGATTTCCAGGTGACAACTGAGAACGTTGATCCTGAAATGGCCACCATGGCAGGTCCTCAGTTAGTTGTACCGGTAATGAATGCACGTTTTGCCCTGAACGCAGCTAATGCACGCTGGGGTAGCCTGTACGATGCACTGTACGGCACTGATGTGATCTCTGACGAAGGTGGCGCAGAAAAGGGCGGTGCATATAACCCAGCCCGTGGCGCTAAGGTTATCGCCTTTGCCCGTGATTTTATGAATGACGCAGCACCTCTGGCAACTAGCGATCATACCCAAGCCACTCAATACGCTGTTAAAGACGGCGCTTTGGTGGTTACTCTGCAAGACGGTTCCGAAACTACTCTAGCCAATGCCGATCAGTTTGTCGGTTTTAATGGCGACGCTGCAGATCCAGAAGCGGTGTTGCTGGTCAATAATGGCATGCACTTCGAGGTGCAATTCGACCGTAATCACCAGATCGGTCAAGTAGATAGCGCAGGCATTAAAGATATCGTGATGGAGTCCGCTCTGACCACGATTATGGATTGCGAAGACTCGGTTGCTGCCGTAGATGCTGACGATAAGGTTGTGGTTTACCGCAACTGGTTAGGCCTGATGAAGGGTGATCTGAGCGAAGACGTCAACAAGGGTGGTAAAACCTTCACCCGTACTATCAATGGCGACCGTGAATACACCGCTAAAGATGGTTCCGCTATGGCTCTGAAAGGCCGCAGCCTGATGTTTGTGCGTAACGTAGGTCACTTGATGACCAACAACGCTATTCTGGACAAAGACGGTAATGAAGTACCAGAAGGCATCATCGATGGCCTGTGTACTTCACTGATCGCTCTGCATGATCTGCAAGGTAACGGTCCTTTCCGTAATACCACCACAGGTTCCATGTACATCGTTAAGCCTAAGATGCACGGCCCAGAAGAAGTGGCTTTTGCTAATGATCTGTTTGCCCGTATCGAAGATGCTCTAGGTATGACTCGCTTCACGCTGAAGATGGGCATCATGGACGAAGAGCGCCGTACCACAGTTAACCTGAAAGAATGTATCCGTGCAGCCAAAGACCGTACGGTATTTATTAACACAGGTTTCCTAGATCGTACCGGTGACGAGATCCATACCTCTATGGAAGCAGGCCCAATGATCCGTAAGGGCGACATGAAAGCCTCTGCCTGGATCTCTGCTTACGAAGATTGGAACGTGGATAACGGTCTGCTGTGCGGCCTGAGTGGTCGTGCTCAAATTGGTAAAGGCATGTGGCCTATTCCTGATCAAATGGCCAACATGCTGAAAGTTAAGGTGGGTCACCCGATGTCCGGTGCAAATACCGCATGGGTTCCGTCACCAACAGCCGCTACTCTGCATGCTATGCATTATCATCAGATTGATGTATTTGCTCGCCAGGAAGAGCTGAAGAGCCGTGATCGTGCCTCTCTGGACGACATCCTGACCATTCCAGTCGCAACAGATCCTAACTGGTCTGCGGATGAGATCCAGAATGAACTGGATAACAACGCACAGGGCCTACTAGGTTATGTGGTTCGTTGGGTTGATCAAGGTGTGGGTTGTTCTAAAGTGCCGGATATTAACGATGTAGGTCTGATGGAAGATCGCGCAACTCTGCGTATCTCCAGCCAGCATATCTCTAACTGGCTGCATCATGGCATCTGCTCTGAAGAGCAAGTAATGGAAACGCTGAAGCGTATGGCTGGTGTCGTTGATCGTCAAAACGCTAACGATCCAACCTACACGCCAATGGCGCCTAACTTTGATGGCGTTGCCTTTGAAGCGGCTTGTAAGCTGGTATTTGATGGCACCACTCAGCCAAGTGGTTACACCGAACCGCTGCTGCACGCTTGCCGTCTGAAACTGAAAGCACAACAGGCTTAATAGCCAACCTGTACTTTTAGTTTTTGCAGAAAACAAAGCCCGGTAATCCCATGATTACCGGGCTTTTTATTTTGCTATAAAAAGAAGGAAATCAACCACTCGTTCGATAGTCATAAGTAATAGCTAACGCAACAAGAAAAAAAATAAGCACAGGCGGAATCACACTCAGGGAGACACCATATTTTATCCCGTACACTAATGTAGCTAATAACACTGAACTAACGACTGTCTGACTTCGATTCCTGGTCATACGGCCAATAATAGCGGTAATAATAACCAGCACAGCAAACGAATTATTAGCAACAAACTCCCAGATAACCGATAAAAAATATTCCATATATCACTCCTTTGATATCAGACTTATTAAACTGTATGAATCTGACAGCGTCCGTTACGCTTCGCTTCATATAAACAGGTATCTGCCGTAATTAGGCCATCTTGTAAATCACCATTCTGAGCAACTATGACAACACCTGCGCTTAGGCTCAGTTCAACCTTATGCTGTTTAATCTGAATAGGCGTACTGACCAGCATTTGATTAACCTGTTGCAACTGATCAATCAATAGCTCGGGCTCAAGGGAAGATAGAAAGGCAAACTCTTCGCCCCCCAAACGGGCTAACGAAGCCTCGGGCTCAAAATTATCCGATAACAGCTGAGCCATTTTCACCAAGACATGATCACCGACATCATGACCGTATTTATCATTGATTGATTTAAAGAAGTCCAGATCAATCAGCACCAGTGTCTGCTGGCCTTTATTTAAACGCCTGTGGCCTTCATCAAAAAATGCTCGACGGTTGGATAGGCCCGTCAGCATATCCGTATCGGCCTGCATTCTAAGCTCTCGCTCCAGCAACTGACATCTTAGAACCTCATCCTGTAGACGGGCATGTTCATTAGCCAAGGCTGTAAACAGACGATAGCTAAAAAAAGCAACCCAAGGGGCTATAATCAAGGAAGCGAGGATCGGTGTAATCAATGCTGTTTTTGACTCCAACAAACTGGCGTCAAACAGCAGATATCCCATATAACATAGAAGTGCTGAGCCAAGTACAGAAGGTAGCGTTGCCTGTATAATAAAGCGCCATAAGCCCTTACGCGCAATCAACAGAGCTTTTTCCTGCAATAGCTTATTATTGTTAGTTTTCATGATGGCCATTGTTAAAGAACGGGATCGACCCGTGCATTATTGATGATTATGATTCTCTTTGCAGCCTTTGCTTTGACCTCAAAAGTAAAATAGAGTTTTAACCCAAATAAAATAATATTGATACATAAATAGGCTAGCCTAATAAGCCTACAACATAGGTAAGCACTATGCCTTCAGCTTCTGAGCAGCTTTTTCAATTTATTCAACAACACCCTCGATTAATGCTACTAACAGGCGCAGGCATCAGTACAGATTCCGGTATTCCCGATTACCGAGATAAAAAGGGAGAATGGAAGCGTAACCCTCCTGTTCAGCATCAGGATTTTATGAAGGATGAACATACCCGTCAGCGCTTCTGGGCCCGCTCATTAATTGGTTGGCCGGTGATGCGTAATGCCCAACCGAATGCCTCTCATCATGCTATTGCCCTGCTGGAAGAAAAAAGTATCTGCCAACAACTAGTGACCCAAAACGTCGATGGTCTGCATAATAAAGCCGGTAGTCAAAAGGTCATCGACTTACACGGTCGCTCCGATCAAGTGATCTGTACTCAGTGTGCAAACCTTTACAGTCGAGATCAGATCTGTGAACAATTGAACCAACTCAATCCAGAATTTGCCAAACTTACCGCAACCGTCGCTCCCGATGGTGATGCCGATCTAGAACGAGATGATTTTCATCTTTTTCAACTGACTGCTTGCTCCGGTTGCGGTGGCATTTTAAAACCCCATGTGGTGTTTTTTGGCGATACCGTACCCAGGGTTCGCGTCGATTCTGCTTTAGATGCCCTGGAACAATCGGACGCCCTATTGGTCATCGGCTCCTCCCTAATGGTTTTTTCCGGCTATCGCTTCTGTAAAAAAGCAGAAGCTTTAGGCAGACCCATCGTATTGTTAAATCAAGGGGTTACTCGTGCAGATAACCTAGCAACCTTAAAACTGGATGCCTGCTGCGGTACAACTCTGGCCGAGCTCAATCAATTACTATAGGCCTGATTTTACTTTGCCCCTAAGCCTACATAGGGTATAAGCCTGTGTTGATTTTGCGTTGCTGTCATTTTCTACCCCGTTGTTAGCCGAGGATATTTTTATGAGCGATCTGGATCTATCTCTTCCTGATCAGACCGATTCCCAACCATTGATTCAAGACCAGCCAGCCATTTCGGCTAACCTATCGGATCAGCAAACGGATCTTATTTGCCAATCCCTCTACGAAACTGGCTGGGTCGTAATGGAAAATATCCTATCACCTGAATTGATACAGCAACTCAGAGCGGATATGCAGCGCTTGGACCAACAGCAGCAATTTTATAAAGCCGGTATTGGTCGGGAAAAGGGACTCGTATTACGGGACGATATACGTTCGGATCGTATCTGTTGGTTAGAAGGTGATAACCCGGTACAACAGGCTTTCCACAGTCTACTGGAACAGCTGATGACAGCGGTTAATCGTCGTTTATTTTTGGGCATGGATCACTTTGAAGCCATGTACGCCATCTATGAACCGGGTCAATTCTATAAGAAACACCTAGATAGCTTCCGAGGTCAACGCAATCGTATTATGACTCTGGTGTTTTATCTTAACCCCAATTGGCAAAGTGATAATGGCGGGCAGTTTTTACTGTATCCAGAAGTCGGGGAGCAGGGACAGAATATAGCGGAAGCATTAAAGCTATCGGACCAGCCATTGGTGAAAGTAGAACCTGAAGCAGGTACCGTGGCAGCCTTTTTAAGTGAAGAGTTTCCCCATGAAGTCGTCACCTCTCAAGCAACCCGTTACAGCATCGCCGTATGGTTTCGCATGAGAGATGAAGGCGTACCGGTTTAATCCCGTGTACGACAGCGCTCAGCCGGTACCATCAACTGAGTCATCAGATAAGCGTTAAAGTCTTCAGCATAATCCTGAGTCTTTAGCGCCTCTTCCATGCAGCGCATCCAGGCATCTCTATCTTCAAAACCGATATCCAGATGGCCGTGTGCTCTTGGAATCGCAATAGGGCCATACTTCTCACGAAAGAGTTTAGGGCCACCTAACCAGCCGCATAAAAAGCGATACAATTTATCAGCAGATACCGTCAGATCCTCATCGTGCATATCACGAATACGCTTGGCTTCTGGCAGAGTATCCATGGCTTGATAAAAGGCATCCACTAGATTTTTAATACCCTCTTCACCACCTGCGGCCTGAAAAGAAGCATCTTCAGTACCATAAGGGCGAGGATCTTTTGTCTGCTGTTCTGTATCGCTCATATTAACTCCTGAAATCTCTAATTCTGACATCAATTTTCCCGTTTCCGGGTGAAAGGGAATCGAGCCATGACTAATCCAATACAGTTTTTCACTGCGCTTGAGCTGCTTAAAAGCATACTCCGCCTTAGAGGCTAAACTGCGATTACCGACTTTCTGTTGATGTCTCAGGGTAAAGGTCTTACGACCACGCATAAAGCGCGCGCCTTTACCGGTTTTATGCTCTTCAAATCGACGGGAAACATCGGTAGTAATGCCCGTATATAAACGCTGACCATCGGTTTCAATAATATAAAGAAACCAATCAGCCACCGGCTTTTTTCACCTTAAAACCTTTATCGGTCAAAAGCTGTACCAAAAGATCCCGCTGGTCGCCCTGAATCTCAATCACATGCTCCTTGATCGCACCGCCGGTACCGCAACGGGCCTTCAGCTCTTTGGCCAGCTTTTTCAGTTCGCTGGCGGGTAAAGGCACACCTTTAATAAGCGTCACGCCCTTGCCCTTACGGCCCTTGGTTTCCCGACTGACTCGCACAATGCCATCACCTTCCGGCACAGAATCGTCCGCTTGTTTACAGGTACATTGATCCACCGGTTGTTCGCAATCCGGGCAGATACGTCCAGTTTCCGTTGAATAAACCAGACCGCGTAATTTCTCAAATGACATTGTTTTATCCACAGGGTGATCAAAAGAATAAGCACCCAAACAAAACGTTCTCTACAAATAGTCACCATATTCTCAGGCTATCAGCCAAAGGATATCGGAATATTTCTGTTTGGGCATGTAAGTGTACTTGTCCCTTATCAGCAGCTCAAATGTCATAGCGAGAAAATAGTCGGGGTATAAAGACCGCATTAAATGACTAGTCCGGCACGGTCAGATAAAAGTTTTGCTCCGCCACAGGCTGGCCATTCACCAATAATTCCAACTTATGTTCACCAGAGTAATAGCGTCGGGTGGTGATTTTTTTAATGGCGTGTTTTTTCTGTAGGGTTTGCGCTTTGGTCAGGCTCAGATTTTTTAGCTTAAACACTTTTGGGCTTAGCTCTCCATTGGCCTTTACATGATGGATGGCATAATCCAGTACCAGCTTCTGACTGCCTTTTACTTCAGGTTGTAAGTGCACACTAAAGCTCAGCGACTCCCCTAGCGTTACATTATCTTGCTCCAACATCACCTGGGCTTTTAACTTGGGCTTAGAGTCATAACCCAATAAAGGAAAGACTTCCGGTAATCCCTGTTTTACCAAGGTCCGCGTGGCATGCTTAATCACCCAATCTCTTTTGACACTAGAGACTTCATTCCAATGGCGACAAACCTCTATCACCACATGAGAGTGATCCTTCGCTATATCATTCAGATGATTCGCCACGGAGCGACGTACATACTCACTATCATCATCTACCAGATGATCTAACAGAGGTAAGCTGGCCGAAGGATCATGAATAAGTGCCGGTAATTGTTGTCCCCAAGGCAAACGCGGACGTGTGCCTTCCGAGACCAAACGGCGCACATGCTCATCCTCATCATGCTGCCACTGTTGCAGATACTCATAGGTGGTTTCAAAGTGCTGGATAATAAAAGGCCGAATAGCAAACTCAGCAGAAAACAGAGGAGTTAGCTTTTTTAACAGAGGCAACGCCAGTTCAGGATGATTCAGACCAAACTCTGCCACATAATCCGTGACCGCCCAAGCGGGAAAGCCTCGTAATGAAGATTCAGGATCTGCTACCTGCCAATGCTGGGAAAAAGCCTCTAACACTGGAACAGTCTGGTTAAAGGGCTGGGGTAATACCTGTCCTAGAGCCTGAATAATCTGTTGAATACGCTGTTTTAATTCCAATGTATCCAGCTGATTTGAAGCGAGATCAATAAACTGCTGTGTTGAAAATTCCGGCCAGGCACGAGTAAAAATCAGTGCTAAATGCTCTATAGCGGCTAGATTTAAACCGTCCTTCATAAGCATTTTTTCAGAAGCCTTATCTGCCATCGCCCTGTCCTCCCCTACAATTAGAGCGACAACGATAGTCGAAAAACCCTACACTGTATATATCAACAGGTCGATAAAAATTAATCTCAGTAGTAACCTAAATTAAGAGCCATTAATAGCAAGAGGTACACAATGAAACCATCAATCGCTTTAGCTCAACATAAAGAGACCATTAAGCAGATCGTTGTTCGACATAATGCCGTCAATGTCCGGGTATTTGGCTCTGTACTAGAAGGAGAAGATCAAGAAGGTAGCGATTTAGACCTGTTAGTAGACCCTACAGAGCAAACCACCCTATTTGATATTGGGGCCATACGTCATGAATTATTGCAACTACTGGACGTGCCGGTCGATGTCTTAACACCTAACGCTCTGCCTGAAAGCTTTAGAGCACAGATCATTGCTCAGGCTCAACCCTTATGAGTAAAGACAAGCAAAGACTTGTAGACTATCTTGAGCATATCTCAATAGCCCAATAACAATCCTTAACGCTTAAGCCTCTGCTTACGCGCTTTAGTTTTCTTCTGACTGGCCTTCGAGTACCCCTGCACCTTTTTGATATAAAACGGCAGCATCAACAAAAATAGTACAAAGGTAATGGCGCCAAAATGGTTGTGGATAAATTCATTCATATTGCCTGACAACCCTTATGTAAAATTGAATCAAACTAGATTGTACCATTCCCAACAAGTTATCAGAGCCCCTATGGACAGAGCTTAATTCAAACGTTCTATCATTGTTTATCCATAAGTCATGGTCGGGACTGGCACTATTCAGACAAAAATAAAGCCACAAGCAATAAACAAAGCCACCAATAGAATCAAAGGGCAACGTAATACTTTCAAGCAGTAAAAACCCATCAGCACCAGCGCCATATCAAAACCGGATAAGACAGCGCTGCTAAATACCGGCAGATAAAGTGCCGATAACAGCAAACCAACCACCGCGGCATTAATGCCCCAGATAGCACCCGCCATTTTAGGTTTACTGGCCAACACTTCCCAATGACGCTGTAGTGCCAACACCAGCAGCAACCCCGGCAAGAAAACCCCCAAGGTAGCTAACAAGGCCCCTAACCAAGGGCTGTCAGCCAATAGATTAGCCCCTAGAAACGCCGCCAAGGTGAACATAGGCCCCGGCACCGCTTGTGCCGCTGCATAACCAGATAGGAAGCGATCCGCCCCCAGGCTTTCACCCACCAACTGCTGTAGCAATGGCAGCACCACATGACCACCACCAAAAACCAAACTCCCCGCCTGATAGAATCGAGAAAAAAGATCCAACTCCGTAAACAAGGCACCAAACAGAGATAACAACGGCAAAACCAAAAACAGCAGCGCAAATAGCCAAAGTGCTTTGGAGTTCATTAGCTGTTTAAGACCAAGATTAGTATTAGCTATTTCTGACGGGGCTCGTTTAATCAAAGAAGTATTACCAGATAGTAAAACACCAATACCCGCCGCCATAACCAACACCAAAGCCTGGGTCCATAATCCCGGCAGAAGTAATAGCGCAGCCGCTGTCGCAACGGCTATAGAAGTAGAGAACCGTTCCTGGCAGAAGTTTTTGTACATGCCCAGACAAGCATCTGCCACAACCACAACAGCCAATAGCTTCAAGCCATGAATAATGCCATCCAAGCTACTGGCATCTGCTTGATTAAAAGTAAAAATCGCCAACAGAGTCAACAGAACAAATGAAGGCAAAGTAAAACCGATAAAAGCGGCAAGACCACCCGCCACTCCCGCTTGACGACAGCCAATAGCAAAACCGATCTGGCTGGAACCCGGCCCCGGTAAAAACTGACTTAAAGCCACCAAACGAGCATAAGCCCCATCATCCAACCAGTTCAGTTTTTCTACAAAGGTGCTACGAAAATAACCGATATGAGCGGCAGGGCCGCCAAAGCTGATACAACCCAAGAGTAAAAAGCGCCAAAAAACCTCTATAACGGATTTCATAGTTTCCTCTTTATAAGCAACATCAGACACAGACAAACAACTGAATCATCTGATCCAAAGTAAAATCTAAATAAAAACCGAGCTATTCTGAACAAAAATTATGTCGTATTCATGACACATTCGATGCAATAGGACTGGTGCACTTTTGCGCATCTCAGGTGCAAATACTGTGACTCCCTCTCACAATAACATCGAGATATATTTCACTCTGTCTATTTTATGATACGAGCGATACAAGATGACGGAACAAACACTGTTACAGGGACTATTGCAGGGAGAATCCCCTCTTAAAAATGCACCGCCCGCACAACTCAGTAATGGTGCACAATGCATTCCTCAGCACTACCTAAAGTTTAACCATAACGATAAAACCGTTAACCAAATCATTATGGATATTGAATATGATGACCGCTATCCCATTTTTGTCTGTCAGGATCAAGCGGGCATATATATCCAGATAGGTATTATTGGTTATGATAATTATAAACCTCGAAAGGATAGCTCACAGAAGATAGTGTATGGCCGTAAGTGGCGCGTGGAACCTGAGCTACCTACATCAGAAATTATTCAGACAGTCTTTCTTGCACTGAAAAAATCTCGGGAACACGAAATACGTGAATTATTTTGCCTAACCCTAGATGGTCGAAAAAGCACTCCTTTTAATAACCATCATGATCTCCCATTAATGGCCCGACATACCGATTTACTACAACAGTCTGTCGAAGAAAGCTCAGAGCAAACACTGCGCTCAAACCTTATTGAAACACTGGAGAAGATTCATTATGACAGCGCTAGGCTAGAGTTAAAAAGCCTGCGGAAGCTTGATGATCAGCTTTGGTTTGTAGAGATCTTTATCGATATATCTGAACACAGCTTATTACCGGAATTGAAAGACACTAAAATTCAGTTGTTACTATCCAGTTCAGAAACTAATGCTATTTATTACACCTTGATGGAGCACTTTATTGGCCTGAGCGATCAACATATTAACGAGCACTTTACCTATCGCGGCTTCACTCGCTTTAGCCAGAAAAATAGTATTGAAGCCATTGCGGAGCTATCCGTAAACTTACGCCAAAAAGATCAAATAGATTCTTTTCAAAAAGAATATGAAGCCTCTAATTATCAGACCGACCTTACCCGTGTTCCTAGATTGGATAACAGTGCTTACGCTCACAAAGTGCGTTCTCAACTGGAAAAGCATCAACCTTTGGACGGCATACTACCAGGAGGCATGGAACATCAGGCATACCGACTAAAAATAGCTTAGGTAGAGCCACTTTCTACCAGATAAAGACCATTCGTTTGTAATGCATCGATATCAAATTGCTCACCCTCAATCAAAGCTCTTTGTTGATGAATACGATCCACCATAAAACGCACAAACGTCTGAATCTTCGTATTGTGACGCATATCGGGATGATGCAAGATCCAGAGATCATATTGAGCCTCTGTAGTGAAAGGTGGTATCCGCACCAAATCGGGATCAGCATCACCGCAAAAACAAGGCAGTACAGCCACTCCCATGCCATTTTTACAGGCCTGAACCTGTAACAAACCACTGAGAATATTATGTTTTGATTTTAAACGTGGGTAATCCCGAGCAATTTTCCCTCCGGGGCGACGCATTTTGTCCGTCCAGCCCAACCAGCTTAGTTCATTTATGTTCTGCGAATCTTTGGCTAGAACACCCTCCTCCGATGAGTCATTACAAAATTCTATATAAAAGGACTTTGCATGGTTACGAGCAATATAACCCGCTCGATGAATCGTGCTAAGTTTACGACCAATCAAGTGATCAGGTGGTTGTTCACATAAACGAAAGGCGACATCTGCCTCCCGGTTGGAAAGATTGAGATTCTGACTGGAATCGATGATATCCAGTTCGATATCAGGATAAAGACGACTGAAATCCGCAAAGTCTGAGATTAATAAACCATGAGCTAACAGATCCGGTAACGTAACTCGGATAAAACCCTGCATGGTTTTATCCTTGCCTACGACACGGCGCTCAATACGACCAAGACTAGCCTCTAAGTGTACCGCCTCTCGGTAGATCTCCTGCCCCACTTCTGTACAAACATAACCCTTAGCACTACGCTCAAATAAGCGCTCGTCCAGAGAGTCTTCAAAGCTATTGATCCGTCGGGAAACCGTTGCATGGTTAACTCCTAACGTTGTGGCAGCACCACGGATAGAGCCTGCACGACTCACGGCCAGAAAGTACTTTAAATCATCCCAATTCATACTGAGTTAACACTCACTGCTTAGCTTTATTTTCACACTGTACAAAGTTAGCTCTCAATCACATGAGCATTAAGCAGCTCTTCATCTTCTGGTGCTTCAAAAAAAGCCTCCATTAAATCAATCATACTCTCAGTCACATCCAGTGAATAAGTTTCACCCTGCACGCTATTACGCTCCAGCACTCGTGCTTTTCTAATCTCAGGATCAGCCGTCACATAATGTAGCTGAAAGCCTACCCCATGATCTGATGCTTTTTGTCGGATCAAATCTCTCTGAGTTTTATTAGCCGCCGCACCATCCAATACCACGGGCACGCCTTGCTGTAACAACTGCTGAAACACTAACCAGATCTGCCCGCGACAACGCTGATACTTATCCATTGCCCAAGTCGCAATTACCTCGGCAGGCTCATTCATTAAACCTTCCGGCGCATCCGGTACAAACAACTGCTTTAACCATTCATCTTCAGAAAAGCGTATCGCTCCATGCTCCTTGGCCAATTGATGGGCCAGAGTGGTCTTACCGGCACCAATAGGCCCACATACCAGATGTATCATCAGAACTCCCCTTTCTGAATAATCAAATTTAAAAACATTTTCTCATTACCTTTTCTACGAGTGCTAAACAGAATCAGATTCAAAATAGTCTCACTTGAATATTAATGACTACGACTGGAGTTTAACGCTATAGATCACTCAGTATGCTGGATAGTATCCGCACCAACGGCTTGCAAATATAATGCACAACAACGGCAATATCCCGACGAGACGTCTTACTAGGGGGGAGATAAGCAAAGAATGCATCAACGATATGGCCAACCGCATTCATCTTGTTTGCTTTATCTTACCCTTGCACCTAAGATGTACGGAAATACCGTACGAAAATAGGCATTATGTATGGATAGCATTAGCGTTAATAAGTTTCGAGACAACCTGAAAAGCTACGTTGAAAATGTCGTGCAAGATCATCAACCTTTAAAGGTTTCACGCCGCTCAGGTGAAGACTTTGTAGTCATCAGCGCTGAAGATTGGGAGAGAGAACAGGAAACACTTTATGTGCTGCAAAATCAGGAATTAATGCAGCAGATTGTAGATTCTCAGAAAACGCACCATCAGAAATCAGGTCATCAACCTTCAAGTGAGGAATTGGATGAAATCCTTGGTTTTTGAAGGTAATACCTGGACGATCTACGAAACATTAAGAGCCAAAGATAAACAACTGCATAAGTCTCTTTGCAAGATACTAAAAGAACTACTAAGAGATGATCCAACCAAAGGAACCGGTAAACCTGAACCTCTCAAGCATAATTTATCAGGCTTTTGGTCGCGGCGGATCAGCCAAAAAGATCGCTTAATCTATAAGTTCGACGATCAATATATCTACATCTTTGCCATCGGTGGGCATTACGAGCAGTTTAAATAGTAAAATCAGAGCTGAGAAAACAAAAAACCCGCGTATCTCTACGCGGGTTTCTTTGGACTAGCTAAAAGCAAAATGGCTTATTTTACTTTTGGGTCCAGTTCGCCTGTCAGGTAACGGGCAAACATATCGTCTAGGCATACTGCTTTGATCTTGCTTGCGTTGCCAGCAGTACCAAAGGCTTCGTAACGATCAACACACACCTGAACCATAGCATCAGTAGATGCTTGCAGGAATTTACGTGGATCGAAGTTGGATGGGTTTTCCGCTAGGAAGCGACGAACCGCACCAGTAGACGCCAAACGCAGATCGGTATCGATGTTCACTTTACGTACACCGTACTTGATACCCGCAACAATCTCTTCAACCGGCACACCATAAGTTTCTGGAATTTCACCACCAAACTCATTGATCACTGCCAGCCATTCCTGAGGTACAGAAGAAGAACCGTGCATTACTAGGTGAGTATCCGGAATACGCTCATGGATCTCTTTGATACGGTCAATACGCAGTACATCACCAGTAGGCTTCTTGGTGAATTTGTAAGCACCGTGAGACGTACCGATAGCAATAGCCAGTGCATCAACACCGGTTTGCTTAACAAAGTCAGCGGCTTCTTCTGGATCGGTCAGCATCTGATCCATATCCAGAGTACCTTCTGCGCCAACACCGTCTTCTTCACCGGCTTGACCGGTTTCCAGAGAACCCAGACAACCCAGCTCACCTTCAACAGAAACACCACAAGCGTGGGCCATTTCTACGGTGCGACGCGTCACATCAACGTTGTACTCGTAAGACGCAGGTGTTTTACCGTCGTCCATCAAAGAGCCATCCATCATCACCGAGCTAAAACCCAGTTGGATAGAACGCTGACATACCGCCGGGCTAGTACCGTGATCCTGATGCATACATACCGGAATATGCGGGAACTCTTCAATAGCAGCCAAAATCAGGTGGCGCAGGAAGGGAGCACCTGCGTACTTACGCGCGCCAGCAGAGGCTTGCACAATAACAGGGGAGTCAGTTTTATCCGCTGCGATCATAATCGCGCGCATCTGCTCAAGGTTATTTACATTAAAAGCCGGTACGCCGTAACCAAACTCTGCAGCGTGGTCCAGCATCTGACGCATACTGATTAAAGCCATGATCAATATCCCTCGGAAAATCGTTTAAAATCGATTTTGGATGTATGAAACGAGTATCAGAACCCGGTATTTGTCTATTTAAAATAGGATATTTCTATTTAGAAATAAGCAGAAACCGTGTCCCGGAAAATAAGTCCGGCAAGACTAGCGTTAGCCTTGCCGGTTCTCAACTGTTTTCTGACAGTTGTTTAGTATTCTATCCGTCTTAAAATGACAGATTAATCGCAGCAACCACTGCCACAGCATGGATCGGTATCATCTGCTACCAGTTTAGCCGCTAGCTCTAGTGCGACTACTGCAGGCAGTTTTTTACCTTCCACATATTCTAGGAAAGCACCACCACCGGTAGAGATATAGGAAACCTTGTCTTCAATATCATATTTACCAATGGCCGCCAGCGTATCGCCGCCGCCAGCGATAGAGAAACCTTCGCTTTCAGCAATGGCCATAGACAACGTCTTAGTGCCTTCGCCAAACTGATCAATCTCAAAGACACCTACTGGGCCGTTCCAAAGAATTGTCTTGGATTCTTTCAGTTGTGCTGCCAGTTGTGCTGCTGTTTCTGGGCCGATATCCAGAATCATCTCGTCGTCTAATACTTCGTCGACTTTTTTCACTACGGCTTCAGCATCTTCGCTGAACTCTTTTGCTACAACCACATCAACCGGCACCGGGATGGTTGTTTTGTTCATCAAGCTTTTAGCAATGGGTATCAGATCCGCTTCATACAGGGATTTACCCACATTGTAGCCTGCTGCTGCGATAAAGGTATTAGCGATACCACCACCCACAATCAGGTGATCACACTTATCAGACAGGGCGTACAGTACTTCCAACTTGGTCGAAACCTTAGAACCACCGACGATAGCCGCCATAGGGCTGGCTGGGTTTGCCAGTGCTTGTTCCAGTGCGTCCAGCTCTTTTGCTAGCAGAGGACCTGCACAAGCAACAGGCGCAAAACGTGCTACACCATGAGTAGAGGCTTGTGCACGGTGTGCTGTACCAAAAGCATCCATGACAAACAGATCACACAGATTGCCATAAGCGCGGGACAGATCGTCTTCATCTTTTTTCTCGCCCTTGTTGAAACGGACGTTTTCCAGAATAACCAGCTCACCCTCACCCACTTCCAGACCATTCAGGTAATCTTTTTCTAGGCGGACTTCACGACCCAGCAGCTCTGCAATATGGTTTGCAACCGGTGCTAGGGAATATTCCTCAGCGTATTCACCTTCCGTTGGACGGCCTAGGTGAGACATTACCAGGACTTTAGCGCCAGCATTCAATGCACGTTCAATCGTAGGTAGAGAAGCACGGATACGAGCGTCAGAAGTTACCTTACCGTCTTTAACCGGTACGTTCAGATCCTCACGGATCAAGACACGTTTACCAGCTAACTTCAGGTCAGTCATTTTTAATACGGACATGGGATTATTCCTACCGTTTACAGTTACAAAATTCAGTACGTTTAAATTTGTCGGGCGCGTTGTTCTATCTGGTTTGCCATGACTATTAAGCCAATCAGGGCAACCTAAAATATTCAGTCAGGTTTGTTATTGCAGTTTAGCCAAGCCAGGGCCACATCCAACATGCGATTGGCGTAGCCCCACTCGTTATCAAACCAACAAAGCAGCTTCACCATACGCTGACCAGAAACTCGTGTTTGCGTGCCATCTACAATGCCTGAGCGTGGATCGTGGTTGAAGTCTACCGAGGCATGGGGCTCTTCGGTATACCCCAATAGCCCAACCAAGGGGCCATTAGCCGCTTCAGAGAGAATCTGATTGATCTGCTCCGCACTGGTATCGGTTTTAACACATAGAGTCATATCCATGGCCGATACGTTTAGCGTTGGCACCCGTAAGTGCAGAGATTCAAACTTACCGGATAGATGAGGCAACAAGCGGTCGATACCTTTTGGTAGACCCGTATCCACTGGCACAATAGAGCTCATGGCCGCACGGGTCAGACGCAGATCCGTTTGATGGTAAGCATCAATCACAGGCTGATCGTTCATGGCGGAGTGAATCGTTGTGGTCACACCATGGGCAATACCCAGATGATCATCGATCAGCTTTAAAATAGGGATCACACAGTTGGTGGTACAGGACGCACTAGAGACTATCGTATGTTCCGCCCTTAGATCACCTTCGTTTAGACCATAAACAATGGTGGCATCCACATCCGCTTCTGCTGGTTGGGAAAACATCAAACGCTTAGCACCGCTGGCCAGATGTTGTTCAGCAGTGACTCGATCCTTAAAGGAACCAGAACACTCCATCACCAGATCAATATCCAGATCCTGCCACGGTAATTGATTCGCTTCCGGTTGATGCAAAACCTGAATCGTCTGATCACCGACAATCAACGCTTGCTCCGACTGACTAACATCAACCGGAAAGCGTCCATGGGTGGAATCATAACGCGTCAAATAGGTAATCGTGTCCAGATCGGACAGTTCATTCAGGGCAACAATCTGCAGATCAGCGCAGTCCGCCCGTTCAATACAGGCCCGTAAGACACACTGGCCGATACGACCGTAACCATTAATTGCCAGCTTGTGAGAGCTCAAAGGACTCGCCACTCCGTTAACAAAGAATTTAACCACAGTGCTTTTACAAGCATAAGGTATTGTCCGATCGTATGATCAGAAAATGGAGCGCCATTTTCCCCCATCCTGTGGCTTGGCGCAAACTTGAGGCGTTGATATCAACGTTACTTATTACTCACTCTTGTCTATTGATAGTCAAAGCCTATCGATATCAAAAGAACAATCGATTTAACCTTTAAATATGCACTCGATAAACTTATCTCGAACTCAACGAAACAGGGTGGCTCAACAAGCCAACCTTGACGTTAAAACAGATCAACACTGATCGTTAAAGAGAAGAGATAGGAGCACCACCATGCCACAAGCAATCAACACTGAAATTAAGCCATTTACGGCTACTGCGTTTAAACAAGGCGAATTCGTAGAAGTGACGGAAGCCGATGTCAAAGGCAAGTGGTCAGTATTCTTCTTCTACCCAGCAGATTTCACCTTTGTCTGTCCTACTGAGTTGGGCGATGTCGCTGACAAATACGCAGAACTGCAAGAGATGGGCGTCGAGGTCTTCTCTGTATCTACAGATACCCACTTTACTCACAAAGCATGGCACGACAGCTCTGACACTATCGGTAAGATCAACTATTTCATGGTGGGCGACCAGTCCGGCAATATCACCAACAACTTCGGTGTGATGCGTGAAGGCATGGGCCTGGCAGACCGCGCCACCTTCGTTATCGATCCAGAAGGCGTGATCCAGGCAATTGAAGTAACCGCTGAAGGTATTGGTCGTGATGCAGACGATCTGCTGCGCAAAATCAAAGCGGCTCAGTATGTAGCAGCTCACCCAGGTGAAGTATGCCCAGCAAAATGGAAAGAAGGCGAAGCCACTCTGGCACCTTCTCTGGATCTGGTTGGCAAAATCTAAACCCGTATCCCTGTGCTCTTATGGAGACCTCCCGTCGGGAGGTGCTCCATAGCGATTCCAAAAGACAAATATTCAAGTAACGGATACGGGGGCATCAAACCCCGTCACCAATCAGCATTAAGCACTGGTATGTCTGTTTAGCCAATTCAGCGGCCAACTTCCAGTGAACCTCTAAGCAAACAGGAGAGTTTCCATGTTAGATAATGCCATGAAACAGCAACTGCAAAGCTATCTGCAGAATCTGAAAAGCCCGGTTGAGCTGATTACCGTATCCGATAACAGTGCAAAAGCAGAAGAATTAACCGCTTTGGCGGCCAATATCGCCTCTCTATCCGACAAAGTCAGTATTGTCGCGCCCAGTGAACAACACCTAGACGAACGTAAACCCACCTTAATCGTGCGCTCTGTAGAAAAAGGCAGCGAACTGCGTTTCTCTGGTATTCCCATGGGCCATGAGTTCACCTCTCTGGTACTGGCATTACTGCATAGCGGTGGCCATCCAATGAAACTGGATGAAGAGGTGATTGAACAGGTTCGCAATCTGGACGGTGAATATCACTTTGAGACCTATATCTCCCTAAGCTGTCAGAACTGCCCCGATGTGGTTCAGGCACTGAATATGATGGCGGTGATAAATCCTAATATTCACCATGTGATGATCGATGGCGCATTAAATCAAGATGAAGTTGATCAACGTAATATTATGGCCGTGCCATCGGTTTACCTAAACGGTGAAAACTTCAGTCAGGGCCGTACGACACTGGCTGAGATTCTGGCCAAATTAGATACCGGTGCCTCCAAGCGTCAGGCTGAAAACCTAAATGCCAAAGAAGCCTACGATATGTT
>JAKZRG010000083.1:0-2509 GCA_047518265.1 Oceanospirillum sp. | reverse complement strand
GCCACCACATAGCAGAGCAACAAGGCGCGACCACGACCCAAGAACCGGGTCATATAGCCAACAGCAACGGTTGATATGAGTGCGCCCACACCATAAAAGCCTTCCATCAGTCCGTAGCCCAAGCTGCCAGCCAAAAAGACTTCCTTGGAAATGGTGATGGTCAGGACCGATAATGCGCCCCAAATCGCCACATCAGCCAGAATGGTAGTAAGCCCCAAAATCAATACACCAACTTTTTCCTTGAAATAGATGAAACCCTTTGACACCGACTGCCAAATTGATTCTACTTCGTGGTGCACTACCTGTCGCCTGAAAGGCGCCGCACTGATCAATAGGGCAGAAATGAGATGGGTCAAAGCATTGAACGCCAGCGCCGTAGGCACTCCATAAAAGTGTATTACCACTCCGCCAATACCGGCCCCCAAAATCGATCCGGCCTGGTAGCTGGCAGATAATAAAGCATTGGCATGAAAATAATCCTTAGCACTTACCAGTTCCTGGACAAAAGCCTGAGCCGTAGGCCAGAACAGTGAACTTCCCGTTCCCATTAGCAACACCGTAATAAACAAAGCGGTCATGGAAAAACGATCCTGGATCAGCAGTATCACAAAAGTGCCTACCACAACCATTCGGAAAAGGTCCAGTACTACCAGCAGCCACTTGCGATTGACCTTATCAATAATTATACCGGCGAAAAGGGCCAGTACTACGCCTGGAACGGTAGCCATGGCCATAATTTTTCCCAAAGCCAGTTCTGAACCAGTAACTTCCAATACCAGCCAGCTGACACCGACCAAATTGAACCCAAACCCGATCAGGGAAATGGTATTGCCCAAAAACAGTAATAAAAAGGTACGGTTCTTTAATATGGATAGCATCTGGTTCAGATCTTAAAAACTAATAGTGGTGAATTTACGGGTAGTCAGGTAGCGTAGCGAACGGCTATAAAATGTCTAAACAGCGTCTGACAAGCTGGCAAAATTAAACTCGGAAGCACGAATGGCAGGCACCATCGATCCACCTATGCGGACCGGCGTGGACATCCCCGTAACCTTATTCAACACAGCCATGGGGCTTTCGTTAAAGCGAAAGTTCTTAATAGCATGCTGGATACGCCCATTCTCTACCCAGAATGTGCCGTCTCTGGTAAGACCAGTTAATAGAAGACTTTGTGGATCCACAAAGCGAATATACCAAAAGCGGGTCACCAGGACCGCACGGTCAGTATTGCTGATCAGTTCATCCAGCGTTCCCTGTTTACCTTCAATGATAATATTGGATGGATAACCAGTTGGTTCTATACCCTGTTTTTTGGCCCAATAGCGATCATAGTACAATTGTTGTAACACGCCATCCTTAATCCAGGTATTCTTTTTTGCCGGTAGTCCATCACCACCAAAGGGGCCGCCCAGTAATTGCGGGTGGGTTGGATCACTACGCATTGTAATATTATCTCCGGCCACTTGTTCTCCAATTTTATTTCCACCCCCTGCTTTGGAAAAAAAGCTTCTGCCTTCATCGGCAGAACGGGCATTCATGGCGTAGGAACCAAAACGGATAAAATCCGCTACAGCCTGGGGTTCCATAATTACCGGGTAAATACCAGGCTCAAGTGTTTTGCTCTGGCTAGATCCTTGAGCCTTTTGTAGAGCGCGCTTACTTGCTGATTGATAATCAACCTGGTCTATATTGCGGGAACTATCACTACCCCACCCTGATCCAGTACCATCCTGAGTTCTGGTTGTGACACTGAAGGATGCATTAGTGGCCCGGTAATAGCCAAAGAGCTTATTGCTGTTGCCCACAGCGGAAAAGCCATATCGATTGGTAAAAAAACCAGCACTCAAAAGATTGTTTTCCAGTGCTGGCTGCAGGGATGACTGGGCACCGTTGACCCGCTGCTTTGCCGAAGCTGCAGCAGTGCTGCGGAAATATGGTTTTATGGGTAAGTATTTTTGGGGTCCAAGTTCGGGGACATATTCAGGGTCTTCCGGTACAAAACGAGCGGCATCTTCTGCAGTTTGGACAACACGCTTTAACGCTTCATCACTGATCTCAGTACCACTGGCAGTAGCATGTTGTTTTCCAAAGTAAGCTCGCACCCGTATACTAAGCGTATCTTCGTCACCGCTGGTGGTGATTGAATTCAGCGCAAAACGTGTGTTCCCGGAACGACCGCCACCCAAATTAATACGCATCTCATCAGCCGTTGAAAAAGACAAAGCCCGCTCAATAATATTTCTGGATTTTGATTTGCTGAGGATCATATCTGCTTTTGGGTATTTAACACATTTACCTTACGGAATCTTGCCGGAGAACAACCGTGGCTCACAGCATTACTCTGACCTGGTTGACCTTTTCCATCGTAATAGCTGCCGCCTAGTTCCCAGGACCGTTCATCACAAATGGCATCACATGAATTCCAAAATTCCTGGGTATTGGCCTGGTAAGCGACATCCTTCAGCATCCCAACAATTTTACCTTTTTTTATTTCGAAGAAAGACTGACC
>JAKZRG010000082.1:0-33693 GCA_047518265.1 Oceanospirillum sp. | reverse complement strand
CCTCGGATCAAACCGTAAAAGGTTTTGAAGCAGGTCGCTGTGATGTACTGACCTCTGATCAATCTCAGCTTTATGCTCTGCGCATTAAGCTGGCCAATCCGGGTGGTGCCATGGTACTGCCTGAAATTATCTCGAAAGAGCCTTTGGGTCCAGTGGTTCGTCAGGGGGATGACGGTTGGTTCAATATTGTGAAGTGGTCTCTGTATGCCATGGTTAACGCAGAAGAGATGGGACTGACCTCTTCCAATATTGGTAGCAAGATGAAAGCCTCTAATCCGAATATAGATCGTTTTGTTGGTAAAGAGGGCATCAAGGGCTCTGGCTTAGGTCTGAGTGATGACTGGGCTTATCAAATTGTTAAGCAAGTAGGTAACTACGGCGAAGCTTTTGATCGTAATCTGGGGATGGGGTCCCCTTTGAAGATTGAGCGTGGTCTGAACGCACTGTGGAATCAAGGTGGCCTACAATACGCACCGCCTATCCGCTAATTCCGCTATTTCTTAAATAGCGCAGCAGGTATCGAGCGTTCTATCCCTGCAGAACGTAGTGCTAAGCCAAGTCCGATACCTGCTGACTCTTCTGTGTTCTTCTACGGAGGTTCTCTCTATGCAATCAGATGCCAACAAGTCGCCGTCGTCCAGAGCCCCTCAAGCCAAGACGCGCTTCTGGCATGACCCGACAAAACGAGCTCTGTTATTTCAGTTTTTACTGGTAATAGCGGTTTTTGGCTTTATCGGTATGATCGTTCAAAATACCCTGCATAATCTGGAAAGCCGAGGTATCACCACAGGTTTTGCATTTTTATCTCAACAAGCGGGTTTTGGTATTACTCAGACGCTGATTGAGTATGCGGAAACCAGTACTTATGGCCGCACCTTTGTTATTGGCCTGTTAAATACTATTTTGGTCTCTGCGCTAGGTGTGATTGTTGCTACTATTTTGGGTTTCCTGATGGGGGTGGCACGTTTATCTAATAACTGGTTGATCTCTAAAGTCGCTTCCGCCTATGTTGAGATTTTCCGAAATATCCCTTTGCTGCTCCAAATTTTCTTCTGGTACTTTGCGGTACTGCAAGCTTTGCCGTCACCGCGCAAAAGTATCGAGCTTATGGATACTTTTTATCTGAATGTGCGTGGCTTTTATATGCCACAACCTATGCCGGAAGATGGCTTTGGTGTGGTTTGGCTCGCCTTGTTAGTGGCGGCTATTGCCTCGTATTTTTTGATTCGCTGGAATAAAAAGCGCCAGGATGAAACCGGTCAGCGCTTTCCCGCCTATTGGACGTCATTGGGTTTGGTACTTGGCTTGCCTCTGCTGGTTTTTTTAATAGCCGGCTCGCCGTTAAGTTGGGAGCAGCCGGTCTTAAAGGGCTTTAACTTCCGTGGTGGTATGACTATCTTGCCGGAGCTTGCGGCTTTGTGGCTGGCGCTGAGTATCTATACGGCAGCCTTCATTGCTGAGATTGTGCGTTCCGGTATTGAGGCTGTCTCAAAGGGGCAGACTGAAGCGGCTAATGCACTGGGTCTAAGCCAAGGTAAAGTCCTGCGTTTGGTGGTGATTCCTCAGGCGGTACGGGTGATTATCCCTCCGTTAACCAGTCAGTATCTCAACCTGATTAAAAACTCTTCATTGGCCACCGCTATTGGTTATCCCGATTTAGTATCGGTTTTTGCCGGTACGACGTTGAATCAGACGGGGCAGGCCATAGAAGTGATCTTTATGACGATGCTGGTCTATCTAACATTGAGTCTGTTGGTATCCGGGTTTATGAACTGGTTTAACAGCAGGATGGCGCTGGTTGAGCGTTAAACGGACAGGAGAAAAATTGTGAATGATCTGAGTAAAGTCAGTCATGAGATGCTGCCCGATCTGCCTCCGCCTGAAAGCACCACAGGTGCCATAGGCTGGATGCGTCGGCATCTGTTTTCCAGTGTGACCAATAGTGTACTGACGCTGTTTACCCTGTACCTGTTGTTTACTTTATTAGTGCCTACCATTAGCTGGGCCTTTCTGAATGCGGATTGGTTTGGTGATAGTCGTGAGGCCTGTACCTCAGGTGGTGCTTGTTGGGTATTTGTGACAACCCGTTTTGAGCAGTTCCTCTATGGCTTCTATCCAGAAGCAGAAACCTGGCGTATTGATCTGGCCTTTATTCTTTTGGTGGTTCAGCTCGCTTGGTTGATGTTACCGAAGATGCCGTATAAAGGTTTGATGGCCATTTTTGTTCTGTTTGTTTATCCCGTCATTGCTTTCTTCCTGCTTTATGGCGGGAGCTTTGGTCTGGATGTGGTGGAAACCCATAAATGGGGCGGCCTGTCTCTGACTCTGGTATTAGCCATTATTGGTATTGTGGCAGCTTTGCCCTTTGGCGTGCTGTTGGCGCTGGGGCGTCGTTCTGAGATGCCGATCGTTAGAAGCTTCTGTGTCGTTTATATCGAGCTTTGGCGGGGCGTGCCTTTGATCACGGTGCTGTTTATGGCATCGGTCATGTTGCCTTTGTTTATACCGGCAGAAGTCACCTTCGATAAACTATTACGGGCTCTGATTGGTATTGTGATGTTCCAGTCGGCGTATATGGCTGAAGTTGTTCGGGGTGGTTTGCAGGCGATTCCTAAGGGCCAGTATGAAGCCGCCGAGGCCTTAGGGTTGAACTACTGGAAAATGATGGCATTGGTGGTTTTGCCCCAGGCATTGAAACTGATGATTCCTGGCATCGTAAACACCTTTATTGCCCTATTCAAGGATACCAGTCTGGTGCTGATTATTGGCCTGTTTGATTTGTTGGCCATTGTTCAGGCTGGTCTGACCGATCCGAAATGGCTGGGTTATTCCGCTGAAGGTTATGCCTTTGTGGCTTTTGTATTCTGGATTTTCTGTTTCGGAATGTCTAAATACAGTCAGCACCTTGAAAAACGCTTCCATACCGGACATGGCGCCTGATAAGGCCCCGGCAGAGATTCTGGAGACATTATGAGTAATACGCGTCAGCTTGAAGATAAATTAATGGTAGAAATGCGTGGGGTGAACAAATGGTATGGCCAGTTCCACGTATTAAAAGACGTTAACCTACAGGTACGTAAAGGGGAGCGCATTGTGATTTGTGGGCCATCGGGCTCAGGAAAATCCACCACCATCCGTTGTATCAATCGTCTGGAGGAACACCAGAAGGGCGATATTCTTGTGGCGGATACAGTGTTGAATAACGATCTGAAAAATATCGAAACCATTCGTCGGGAAGTAGGTATGGTATTTCAGCACTTTAATCTGTTTCCACATTTAACTGTGTTGGAAAACTGCGCCTTAGCACCGATCTGGGTGCGAAGAACACCTCGGGAGGAAGCGGAAGAGCTGGCGATGAAATACCTGCGCCGGGTAAAGATCGAAGAGCAGGCTCTGAAGTATCCGGGGCAATTATCCGGTGGCCAGCAACAGCGTGTGGCCATTGCCCGCAGCTTGTGCATGAATCCACAGGTGATGCTGTTTGATGAACCCACTTCTGCACTGGATCCTGAAATGATTAAGGAGGTACTGGATGTGATGATTGAGTTAGCGGAAGAAGGTATGACTATGTTGTGTGTCACACACGAGATGGGTTTTGCCAAAACCGTTGCTGACCGGGTGATCTTTATGGATAAAGGTCAGATTATTGAAGAAAATGAGCCCCATGAATTCTTCAATAACCCTCAGTCTGAGCGTACCCAGGCCTTTTTGAGCCAGATTCTGGATCATTAATAATCATTAGCCCGACCTTTTAAGGTCGGGTTTTTAATTTGGATTGTAGATTAACCTAATCCACAGGGTTCTCTTATCTGGTGTAACCTCATAGTATCTTCTCACTATTTCTGCTTTTCTGAGCAAAACCTCAGTTCCGTTTCCAGCCAGCTTGTCTTGCGCCCCTACTATAAACTCATTGGCATAGTGTGATTACTTGATACTCTAGACGGATAAACTGTATTACTGTTTACTTGTGGCGATAAATATCAAGAAATTACAAATTATAGAAAAAGTTTTCTGTTGGGTGAGCGATTATGAATGCGATCAGTATCTTCCACCTGTTTAGCCTAGCGGCCATTTGGGGTGGTTCATTTCTTTTTATGCGTATAGCGGCTTCGACTTTCAGTACCGTTTGGTTGGTTGAATTTCGTGTGGGCCTGGCTGCACTATTTTTAACTTTGGTGGCTTGGTTTTTGCGCAAGTCAGTTTCGTTTCGTAAGCATTACAAGCATTTTTTCATTCTGGGTTTTTTTAACTCAGCGCTACCCTTTTTTCTGTTTAGCTATGGCGCCCAAACACTAACAGCCTCTTTGTTGTCCATTTTGAATGCCACAGCACCAATTTGGGGTGGTTTGATTATGGCTATTTGGTATAAAGAAAAACTTACACCAAAGGCGATGCTGGGTATGTGCTTAGGTGTAGTAGGTGTTTCTATTTTAGTGGGCTTTGATAGTGCGCTTTTAGAGCCGGGTTCACTATGGGCCGTATTTGCAGCAGTGGGAGCAGCCTGTAGTTATGGTATAGCAACAACCTATACACGTAGTGCAGTTTCAGTGGAGGCCTTCAGTAATGCCTATGGCAGTATGTGGGGGGCGAGCCTTATTTTATTGCCTCTGCTGTCATTTTTTCCGATGTATGCGGCTCCTGATATTACGGCCAGTACCACGGTAATGAGCTCTGTTTTAGCCCTAGGTATTGTGTGCAGTGGTATCGCTTATCTGCTCTACTTTCGTTTGGTTGCTGATATCGGTGCAGCATCGACGTTAACCGTGACCTTCCTGATACCTATGTTTGGCGTTTTGTGGGGCTATGTTGCATTGGATGAAGTGATAGGTTGGCATACTTTGATCGGTTCGTTAGTGGTGGTAACTGGTACTGCCTTGGTAACAGGCTTTTCGCCTAGGGTATTGTTTCGATCAAAGATGGTTTAATGTTCACTGTAATGTAATGATAACCGCCATGATAAGTTATTAAATGGGCTATGTTTTATCCTCTCTGTCTGGCGGTGTATTACTATTTTAAAGCTTTTTTGAGATTTTATTGGGTCATGTAATGAAAAAACTTCCGATAGCAATACAGACGTTTGCCCAGATTCGTGATGGACAGCATATCTATATTGATAAAACGGAACAGCTCCACCGGATGGTCGACTCAGGAAAGGCTCACTTTTTGTCTCGTCCCCGCCGTTTTGGTAAGAGCTTATTACTCGACACGCTCAAAGAGCTTTTTGAAGGCAATCAAACCCTATTTCAAGGACTGTATATTGATGATCGGTGGGATTGGTCGACCCAATATCCAGTGATAAAGTTCGATTTTGCAGATGGCGCGGTGCGAACCATAGAGCAGCTGGAAAATCGGATTTTTACCCTGCTTGAATTCAATCAACGTCGCTTGGGCGTTGAGTATGATACACGTTTTGATCTACCGGGCTGTTTTGCCGATCTAATTTTTCAAACTTATCAAAAGTACGGTCAAAAAGTAGTGGTATTGATCGACGAATACGATAAACCCATATTAGATCAAATCGACCATGCCGAAAAAGCAGCGGAAGTCCGGGAGGCACTGAAAAATCTCTATTCGGTCATGAAAGGGCAGGATGCCTATATTCACTTTGTTTTTATGACCGGAGTGACTAAGTTTTCAAAAGTCAGTTTGTTCAGCGGCATTAATCAGATAGAAGATATTACTCTGGATAAACGCTACGCTACTATCTGCGGCTATACCGAGCAGAATCTGAAAACAGAGTTTTCTGAGCATTTACAGGGTGTCGATTGGAGCAAGTTAAAAGAGTGGTACAACGGGTATAACTTTTGTGGTGAGGCTGTTTATAACCCTTATGATATCCTGCTGTTTATCAGTAAAGATTATTCTTATCGTAATTATTGGTTTGAAACCGGTAGCCCCTCCTTTTTGCTCAAGCTATTTAAGCAGAAACAGTACTTTCTGCCCAGTTTGGAAGATATAGAGGTTGGTGAGGATATTCTGGATTCCTTTGATGTTGAGCGCATCGACCCCATCACCCTGTTATTTCAAGCGGGGTATCTGACCATTGATCAGATCAGTGTCACCGATTTTGATGAACAGGTTTATCGACTAAAAATACCGAATAGAGAGGTACGCTCGGCGCTTAATACCCATTTTATTCAAGCTTATTCTGAAGTGGATTCCGCTTCCATGCAGTGGCGCAAAGAACTTCATCAATTATTGAAAAATGCTGACCTTGCTAAGTTGGAACAGCAAATTACCCGACTGTTTGCTAGTATTCCTTGGCGTAATTTCACAGGCAACGATCTACCTAATAGTGAGGGTTATTACGCCAGCGTACTTTATGCTTTTTTTGCCAGTTTAAATGGCACTATCATCCCAGAAGATATTAGCCATCATGGCCAAGCCGATATGACCGTTATTCTAGGAAATAATATCTACGTCATAGAGTTTAAGCGTGATACCTCAACAGACTACCAAAAACAAAACCCCAATCCAGCCTTAGAGCAAATTCAACAGCGCGAGTATGCCAAAAAATACCAAGGCAATGGGCAACAGGTTTTTGAGGTGGGTATGGTTTTTAATACCTACGAACGTAATCTTGTACAGATGGACTGGGTTAGGGTTTAACTAACCCATAATTATCTCTTTCCTTAACAAGCCTATAGATATCGCTTAATTGCCTCAGCCAACGCGGGTGCCATATCAATACCATTACTACTGTGTTTTACCGTATTGCAGGTTACGACATCAGCGGTATGAGCCTGTTGCATCTGTTGATATGCCTCATCGGCAAAGAGGCCATGTGTACCAATACAGACTACAGGTGCCATACCTGCATTTTGTAAATGTTGAATGGTCTCTAACATGGTACGGCCGCTGGAGATAATATCGTCTACTAATACAGGGGTATGTTCCTGATAATCCTCTACATGGGGTAATGAGACGTTAACATCTCGATCACCATGGCGTTCTTTTAATAACACTTCGAAAGGAGCTTTAGCCATTCTGGCGACTTCGGCAACCCATTGTTCACTCTCACTATCTGGGCCAATTAACAGGGGCTGTTTGATCTGTTGTGTGATCCATTGGGCGACACTTTCAGCAGATTGAACAACGGTGCTTGGAATACTATAAATTTCATCCAAGCTATTATAACGGTGCAGATGGGGGTCAACAGTGACCAAGGTATCAAAGCTACGGGAGACTAGGGAGGCGAAGTGACGGGAGGTGATGCACTCGCCGGATTTAAAACGTTTGTCTTGACGCATATAGGCTAGGTAAGGGGCGACTAGAATAACTTTGTTCGCGCCCATTTCACGTAAGGTTTCTGCCAGATAGATAAGAGGCAAAAACTTCTCATCCGGTTGGTACAGTGTGCAAAGAATAATAGCGTTACGGCCACTGGCTTGGCTTAAGACTTGTAAATAACTTTCCCCATCTGGGAACTGACGTTGATTCAGTTGTCCCAGCTCCGCTTGGAGGAGATCGCACAGGCTATTCGCTAGTGTGCTGCCATCATTGAGATCAAAGAGTAAAGGTGCTTGGTTTGATGTATTCATAGGGTTATCTTAATAATATCAGTACAGTCGGTTAAAAACTCAATGGCATAGTTGAGTGCCCCAGGGCTTTCTGCGTGTATAACAAGCAGTGTTTCGCCTCGACTAACGGATTGATTGAGTTTTACTTCAAGAGTAACACCCGCAGCAAGATCTTCGGGTGCCCCTGCCAGCTTGGCTAATTTGGCTAAATTACGATTATCAATTTCACTTACGATGCCTTTTTTCGGGCTACACCAAGAATATTGATAGTGGGCAACAGGTGGTTGTTTAAAGCCGCCTTGGGTTTTGCATATCTGATAGAACTTATCCCAGGCTTTACCACTGAGAAGGGTTTCTTCTGCCTTATTTAGCCCTTGGCCCGTATCTGCGAGACCTGCCATTTCCAGGAGTTTTCCAGCTAATAATAGAGAGCGTTGACGCAGATCTGAGGGAGCATCTGCTTGACTTTTGAGCACCTTGATAATGTCCTGAGCTTCCAGTGCGGGGCCTATACCTCGGCCCACTGGTTGGCTACCGTCAGTACAAATAACCTCTACGATTAGACCCAGTGCTTTACCTGTTTCTATTAATAGTTGAGATAATGTATCCGCCGCAGATTGTGAGCGAACCTTAGCCGTGGGGCCTACAGGAATATCGATCAATACATGGCTGGAGCCTGCGGCAATCTTTTTAGACAGTACAGAGGCTACCATCTGGCCCTCACTGTCCAGATCCAGTTCCCGCTCCGCGCGAATTAATATATCGTCCGCTGGGCTTAAATGTACTGATCCACCCCAAGCCAAGCAGCCACCTTCCTGATTGACGACTTGCTGCAATACAGGTAATTCCAACTCAACCTCTGTCATTGTACTCATGGTATCTGCGGTACCTGCAGGAGAGGTAATGGCCCGAGAAGAGGTTTTGGGCATAACAGCGCCGCATGCGGTCACGATACTGACAACAATAGGCGTGGTGCGGTTACCGGGTAACCCTCCAACACAGTGTTTATCGACGACTAAATCCTGATGCCAATCCAAGCGGTCACCAGCTTCTAACATGGCCCGAGTTAGGTTCGTGATTTCATCCTGGGTTAGATTATCTCCTGCACATGCGGTGATAAACGTTGCCAGATGCACATCGGCATAATGTCCCGCCACAATGTCTTCAATAATGCTTTGCATCTGGTTTGGGTCAAGGGTGTGACCATACACTTTATGCCTTAAATGAGTTAGGGAGGCGATTGGTTTCGGATGGCAAACATGTACGATGCTTTGTTCTGGTGCTTTTAGGCTGTTAAAAGCAGATTCGGATAGGCCTATCTCTCCAGGGGCTAATATATCGCTGTCGATGATATGTAAACTGGCGATGATTTGTTGATGCTCGTTGCTGACTTGAACACGAGCTGCAGTGGCGAAACCTTCTGCCCGACAGACATGGCTGTTACGGCGCAGATAAACGATGGGTTCTTGATGGGTATCTATACCTAGTCGACGAATCACAAGTGGAAATGGTTGGTTTTCAGTATCAATAACGGCCGTCATAGTCTAAGTCTGTTTCATCCTGATGAAACTGCATCTTAGACCGTGATAATAAATCTGACAATTACTGTAGGTAAAGTAGGGTTACTAAAATGTTCGAATTAATTCATATGCATGATCAATTGTCCCTTTTGTAACAGATTCCCGGCGGCATCAACGCTGCGTGAATCCACATCGCAGCATAGCACCAGAGTTTGATTACCAACGGTAAATGCCATGGAGAAGGTGACATCAATACTGGCATCAGGTAGTGCTAAATAGGGACGGGAAATATAAACTCGTTCAGGGGCTTCTATCGCTCGTTGGAAATATTGACGGCGAGCCCAGTTAGCACCTTGAGCCTGTTGAAGAGGGTGATAATGTGAATCAGGCTTAGCTTGATTGCTGGCAATGGTTTGAGTGACCTGATAGCCCTCTTCGTTCAGTAGAAATACTCTCCGACAACCCAGTTGTTGAATCAACATCTTGCAGCTGTCCTCAAATGAGCGACCTAAACGAATCAGGTCGGCGCAAGCCATCAACATGGTTTCAAAAGTGACTAATTGAGAATGGAATACTTGGCGGCCTGTTTTCTGTTGTTTAGAGTATTTGTGATGCAGTTTGGATATTTGAAGCGGAAGATCAGGCCTATCTGCGCCTGTTAGACTCGGTCTAGCAAAAAAGTAACCCTGAACCATATCTGCTTCTGTATCCATAGCCAGTAATGCTTCTTCTTCATTCTCAATACCTTCGATTAGAACGAGTGCTTCGGTTTCCCGTAATAAACTGACCAATCTTGGAAATATTCTACGTGCTCTGGGCTGCTGTTGCGCATTACGGATCATAGAGCGATCCAGTTTGACGATATTGGGGTTTATTTTCCAGATACGATCAAAATTAGACTGTCCGGTACCAAAGTCATCAATAGCCACTAAAAACCCCGTATTACGAAATTCCTGGACAAATTCTGCTAATAGCATTTCATCATGCACTGCATCTTCAAGAATCTCTAATACGATTTGCTGGGGCTGGAAGCCATGTAAAGCTAAGGTTTGCTTAACCCTTTGAGCATCCATGTTGCTTTTTCTGATCTCTTCACCTCGAATATTCAGAAAAAGCCAGCGTCCGTCCGTTTCCAGCATCTTAAAATTCAGCAAATGAAGGGCTCGGCTCAAACGATCCAGTCGAGTGATTGCCAAATTGTTTTTACATTGGGCAAAGAGATCGAGAGGAGAACAAGGTTGCTCTTCTTTATATGGTCGCATCAGAGCTTCATAGCCCACCACTCGCTGATGGGTAAGCGAGATAATGGGTTGGTAATGGCTCTGTAGCGTGTGACCGGCAAAACTACCTTGGTAGCGCTGCTTAAAATGGTTGATCCGTTTCGGATTAACCCCTAAGTCTCTAATTTGTTCTGGGATGATCAAGTGTGGTGACATAAATGTTTTAGATGCTTGGTGTAACGACTCAAATTTATAGATGACGTTTATTTCTGATTCATCTTCGTTTTAGACTTTTCTTTATATTCTAAATAAGCAGGAAACACGCCATTTAAGAATGCTTTGATATTTATATATTTAATTCAATGGGTTATAGGTTTATTGTATCTTTGTGTTAACTCTTTTCTACATGCGTTCGAATGTTTTGCTTATAAGTGGTGCACGAATTTTTTTACTGCTTTATTTTGGTGCGTCATGTTGTCGGAAATAGACCAGAAATCCCTTTCTGGCAGTTTGATGGCTTATTTGGTAGAGCAAATTTTTGTTTCTAGAATAAGTTATAAGCTTATAGTTACAATCATCAGCCTCTCTAAAAGAGCCATATCTCAGGGGTTAAAGCTTAAAACGTGAGACTAAAACTTGGAGTTCATCTGCTGTTGTTCTCATACTCTGGCTGGATGAAACGGTATCGGTTACCGCATTAGCACTTTGCTCTGCAATGGTGCGTACACTTGTCGTGCTTTGATTGATCTCCTCGGCAACCTTGCTCTGTTGCTCTGCTGCACTGGCAATCTGGATCGTCATATCGTTGATGGTTGCGATTGAGTGTGTGATGCTTTCAAGGGTTAGTTGAACATCTTGAGTCAGTTCTAAGCTAGTATCTGCAATTTTTCGTCCTGACTGCATTTCAGTAACGACTTCATTGGTGCCTTCTTGCAAGCGTGCGATGAGTTGATGTATCTCACCGGTAGATTGTCGAGTCCTTTGAGCCAGAGAACGTACTTCATCTGCTACAACGGCAAATCCACGACCTTGCTCGCCCGCTCTTGCCGCTTCAATCGCTGCATTAAGTGCCAGTAGGTTTGTTTGTTCTGCAACGTTCTCAATAACATCAATAATGCTGCCAATATTTTTGGTCTCTTGATGCACATTTTCTAAGCGTTGTTCTGTTTGGCTAACACTCATATGCAGTTGCTGGATATTTTTCAGGGTAGTGCTAACAATATCGTAACCACTGTCGGCCTTTTGACGAGCTTCATCTGTTGCTTGAGCGGTTTGTTGAGTGCTATTAGCCACTTCTACTGCACTGGTTGTCATTTCATTAACGGCGCTGGCAACTTGATCGGATTCCAGTAGTTGCTGTTGAGTGCCTTTTTTAGCTTCTTCCGTTAAAGCCGTCAGTTGAACAGAGGTGCAGCCTATATTTTGGCTGGCTGCAGAAATAGCTTTTAACATTTCTTTAAGACTTTGACCTGTTTGATACAGAGTATCCTGCAGATGGCCTATTTCATCTTTACTAAAGTTTTGTTTTTTAAGTCGTAGATCACCTTTGGCAATTTGTTCGGCAACACGTACAGCGCTGCGCAATCGGTAGGTGATTTGACGACCAAATAAAGTTGCGCTGATTAAACCTGTTATTAAGGCGATAACAGATAGGATTCCCATCCACTGCTTCGCTTCTTCGTTGCTATTTTGTAAATCTGGGCCTAGAACATCTTGGTCGGCAATAACAGAAAGTTTCACTTTTTCAATATTAGCTGCAATGGCAGGCCCTGCTTTTTCTAAGGCGTTGGTTGCCAGTTGCTGTTGTTGGCTTAGAGCATTAAAGGTTTCATCCATGGCAATCAGGTACTCTTGACGCAACTGAGAGAAGCGCTGAAGCTCTGCTTTATGCTGATTGCTAAGCTCTAATTGACGTACTTTGATTAAATCATTATCAAGAATATCACTGAGCTGTTTTCGAGAAATTTGATAGTCACTAATATCTTGAGTATCAAAGTATTTTAGAAGGTAAAAACGACCTAATATAAGACTTTCTTGTAGATTACCAGCATAGTGGCTTAATCCACTTAGCTCATTTTGATAACCGTGTTGGCGTAGTTCAGTGATGATTTTACGCATTTCAGGGCCCTTAATACTGAGAACCTGGCCCACTCTATTATTACGGATCTCTATTTGTTCCGTGATCTTATTGGCGGCTTGCTCATACTCGTCGATTAATGGCAGGATTTCCTGAATCAAAGAGGCTCTTTCTGGTTTTTGGATCTCTTGCTGCGCTTGGCGCAGGAAATCCTTCATTGCCTGCAAACGAATTCTATAGCGATTAAGAGCTTCTGGTTTGTTAGTAATCAGATAGCTCTTAAATTCCGTTTGCATAAAAAGCAGGTTCGCTTGTAGACGACCGGCTAAATTACTGTCTCTTGCCAGTTCTCTGTATTGATCAAAGCCTTTGTCGGATCGGGATAACCCCTGATAGCCCGCAAAGGAGGTGATTAATAATAGTAAGATCATTAAACCAAAACCCAGTGCTAGTTTTCGGCTAACCCTGAGGTTATTAAACGCTTCGCTTATTCCGCCCATTCTTCTATCTCATTAATTTTCGTTAATTGAACCTAGTTGTAGGCAAGGTTTGTTGCTAAGCCTTGCCTACGAAATTGAGTTTTAATTTAGGAGCAAGTTTACTATAAATACGATTCTAAATGAGAATGATTATCGAATATTTTTTGTAAATAATTGTTGCTTATGCAATAACATTGTTGTTGTCGGATGTCACTATACTGAATTATAGTGATTAGTTAATTAATCTAGAAGAAAGTTCAATAAACCCGAATAATTGATGTTTTTTTCTTTTTTCTAGATGTTATTACTTATTTAGGGAGTGTTTACATAGCAGAGGGAGGAACGGTTGACCGTTTTTTTGAATGAAATATAGGGTTATTTAATGCATGGGGCATTGAATGTTGTAGAATCCATGACTTATTCAAATTAAGAAATATATTTAAGACAGATAACTGTCTGAAAAAACTTAGGTTAATAGCAGATATGGAACGGACATACACCCTGGTAATTTCTTGCCCTGATCGTGTGGGTATTGTAGCGAAAGTCAGTAATTTTCTGGCAATGTACGGTGGTTGGATTACCGAAGCAAATCATCATTCAGATAACTCAGCGGATTGGTTTTTCATGCGCCACGAAATTCGTGCTGATTCTATGCCTTTTGGTCTGAGTGAGTTTCGTACTGCGTTTGCACCTATTGCCCGTGAATTTGAGATGGAGTGGTATCTTTCTGACTCCGATGAAAAGAAACGGGTTGTGTTAATGGCCAGCAAAGAGTCTCACTGTTTGGTGGATCTTTTGCATCGCTGGCAAAGTGGTGAGTTACATTGCGATATTCCTTGTGTTATTTCCAATCATGAGGATTTTCGTGAACTGGTTGAGTGGCACGGTATTCCCTATCACTATGTACCCGTTGATAAGAACAACAAGCAGCCCTCTTTTGATCGAGTGGAAGAGCTTGTTGAGGCAGCTGAGGCTGATTGTGTTGTATTGGCTCGTTATATGCAGATATTGCCACCGAATCTGTGCGAGAAATATACTGGGCGTATTATCAATATTCATCACAGCTTCCTACCTTCTTTCGCGGGAGCGAAACCCTACCATCAGGCTAATGAACGTGGTGTAAAGCTGATTGGAGCCACCTGTCATTATGTAACAGAAGAGCTGGATGCAGGGCCAATTATCGATCAGGATATTCACCGAGTTAATCACCGCAATACCATTGAAGATATGGTGCGCTTAGGCAAAGATGTTGAAAAGACAGTTTTGGCCCGAGGTTTACGTTGGCATCTGGAAGATCGAGTGTTAGTTCATCAGAATAAAACTGTGATCTTCGACTGATTTTTATAGATTAATACTGGCAATCTCCCCATCGTGTTCTTTACTTAAGAAAGAGGTGCAGAGTTCGATAATGCTCCGCACCCTTTCTGATGTATGGAGGCACGGCTATGACTAAGTCCGTTAGGGTTAGCGATTATTTACCCGACCTGCTAATCAAATTTACCCCTGAGATGAATATCTTTACGGCTATAGATCAGCTTTTGGAATATCGAATTTCTGGGGCACCCGTTGTTAATGAGATGGGTGAGTTGGTGGGGATTCTTTCTCAAAGAGATTGTTTGCAAAATGTGATCAAAGGCAGCTTTTATGATGATTCTGCCGATAAGGTTGCGCACTATATGACTGCTGAAGTCGATACGATTCGCGTTGATGAGGATGTTGTTTCGATTGCCCAGAAAATGATTCGTAATGGTCGACGACGTTTTCCTGTTATGGATGATTCGGGACATCTCGTTGGAATTATTACACTAACCGATATTCTTAAAGTCGTCAGGGATTTTGCTGAACACCGTTAATGGACTTACTGAATCTGTTGTTACTGGGTAGCGTTCTTGCCGGGTTAAAACGTTGCACTGTAATGGTTGTAAGCAATATCTTACATTAAGGGGAGGCAATCGCGTCTGTTGTTATTTTGGTGCTTATTTTATTATTAAGTCTCTCGGGGAAATGTAGAAAAGCGCAATGGATGCGAGTCAATGGATTTGGCTGTTATCGAATGTAGAAGGCCTCCAAGGATTGGGGGTTTTTTTTCGTCTGCTGTTTATTATCCAGTTACCTCTGTATTTTCTGTGATCACCTAAGATAGTTCTTTCTTTATCATTTAGCCTTCGTTTTGTTATCTGCTATTCAAAATGAGTGATTTGAGTAGTATCGTTTTGTCTCGTAAGTGCAATTGCTTGTCTAGCCTCAATTTTTTCTCCTATCTGCTTTGGTAATTTAACCATACTAAATATACGCCTTTGGTGGTGTTGAGCTGTTAGCTAGATAAGCGTAAAACAGCGGCATATTTTAAATAGGTTTCAATGGTATGAACTTTTCCTCATCTGGTATTGATGGTCCTTGGGTTTGGGTGGCTAATGTTATCTATTTAGCTGCAATTATTTTGGCTTTTAAACAGGCTAATTGGAAAGAGCTATCAAAAGAGCCTTCATTTCAACATGTTTTTTTAGGTGCTACGGTTTTTGTTGCGCTTTTATGGCAGATGAAGGCGGATATTACGACTCTAGTCTGTATCCACTTTTTAATGTCCACAACACTAACGGTTATGTTCCGCTGGCCTTTGGCCATTATCGCCAGCAGTTTAGCCTTAGTAGGATTGTGTTGGACCGGTAAAACACCTTGGTATTTGTTTGGTGTTAATGCATTGACGACGGCTATCGTCCCTGTGGTTGTTAGTCATATTCTATTTCAGCTAGCGGATAAAAAATTACCGGATAACTTTTTTACTTTGTTTTTTGTCGGAGGTTTTTTTACCAGTGGGGCTGCTGCATTTTCATCAGGCTTAACGCTAATGATAGGTTTATGGCTAGGGACGAATAGTTGGGACTTCTACCGTATTAGCAGCGAATATTTATTGTTCTTGCCGATGATTTTACCGCCAGAAGCAGTACTTAACGGTATGTTATTGAGCTCTTTAATGGTTTTTAAACCCAAGTGGGTCAAGAACTTTGATTATCATCGCTATTTTGACGAGAAGTAGGTTTTCTTCTAGGGCAAGGTCGACGTCTCTTCAGGCATATCTTGTATAAAGCATAAAGACACTGACACTGTCTTGTTGGTTTGTTATGATTCTTGCGTCCGGGGGAGTAGTCTCTCTTTAAGAGGTTTGCATCAACATAATTGATCCTCATGATCATGGTGTAAACAGCCTGTTATCATTTTTACTTACCATATTTGGTTGAGAAAATGACGACAGAGGCCTGACGAGACCTGTGACATAGCACTCTAAACCGGGCCGGTATGGAGTGATATGTCATAGAGAAACGTTATGCCGGCCCTTGGAATTTTTAATGGATGCTTTTCTTTTCTCTACCTTTTCTGTTGCTCTAGCTGAAATTGGCGATAAAACTCAGCTACTGGCCTTTCTTTTGATCTCCCGTTTTCGTAAACCCTGGCCTATTATTTGGGGCATTCTTTTGGCAACGTTAGCCAATCATGGTGTGGCTGCTTGGTTGGGCGCTTTTGCGGCTGATTGGTTGCAAGGAGAATGGTTGACCTGGGTTGTATCTCTTTCCTTTATTGCGGTCGGTTTATGGATTTTAATTCCCGATAAAATAGACGACGATGAAGAGAGCGCTGTAGAAAAATACGGTGCTTTTATTGCAACGTTAGTACTGTTTTTTATTGCGGAAATTGGTGATAAAACTCAGGTCGCTACGGTGATTCTTGGCGCTCAATTTGAAAGCTTATTCTGGGTTGTAATGGGAACAACAGTGGGTATGTTGTTGGCCAATGTACCTGTTGTTGCTATTGGTCATCTTGCGGTTGATAAAATGCCTCTAAAATGGATTCGTTTAGGTGCCAGCACTATATTTATCGCCTTGGGACTTTGGGTGATATTGAGCGGTCAGGATTTACAGCTAAATTAATCGTTCGGAAAATATTTCTCTTTCCAAGGGAATTCTTTCTTGGTTTTTTGGACTAAGCCCTATAGATTGTATTTTAATCACAATCTGAAAGGCTTAATTGACTGGTTTTGAGAGAATATATGAGCAAAAATAATAAGTTATCTGCTAAAGAAGGTTTACAACGTCTGCGAGAAGGCAATCAGCGTTTTACATCTGATGTACGTAGTCTAGAGTCCTTATTGAGTCATACTCGTCGTTCGGAAATGGCCGATGGCCAAGAACCTTTTGCTGTTATTTTGGGTTGTTCAGATTCTCGTGTGCCTGCAGAAACCGTTTTTGATCAAGGCATTGGTGATCTGTTTGTTATTCGTGTTGCAGGTAATATTGTTGCCCCGTCTCAAGTGGGTAGTATTGAATTTGCAGCGGAACACTTTGGGGCACGCCTAGTGGTTGTTTTAGGTCACTCTCATTGTGGCGCCATCAGTGCCACGATTAATCAACTGGAAAACCCAGAACAATCCACATCCGTTGGGATTCAGTCTATTGTTGATCGTGTTCGTCCTTCAGTTGAGACTTTAATTTCTGCTGGTTTGCATGGCTGTGAGCTTTCCCAAGCGGCGGTGAGAGCAAATGTTCGCTCTTCTGCTGATAAGCTGCGTCATGGCTCTGCGCTGTTGGAAAAGCTGGTTGAAGAGGATGGTATGCTAATTGTAGGGGCTGAGTATGATTTAAGCACCGGCAAAGTGGATTTCTTTGATGGCATGCCAGCTGATCTTGAGCCTGCGGATAGCAAGTAGCCATTGATCTAAGCGTTTACAGGTTACTCTGAAAAGAGAATCTAAAAGGGCCCTGCAGCTTGCAGGGCCCTTTTTGTTTTGACGTCATCAGTTGTAACATTTCCGATAAGTTATCCGTAATAACAACTTTGAGTACAATTAGAACGGTCTGGTTTTTCTTTATTTTCTATCTAAAGCAATTATCGAGATTGGTAGTATTACTCACGTACAGGGCGTTTTTGTAATTTTCGTTGTAATGTACGCCTATGCATGCCGAGCTGACGGGCGGTGGCAGAAATATTACCGTCATTCTCTGTCAGTATCTTTTGAATATGCTCCCAAGTGAGCCGGTTAACGCTCATGGGCTTTTCAGCAATGGCCTGTTTGGGATTTGCTTCCTCTTGGTTCAGAGCCGACAAAACCTCGTCAGTATCAGCAGGTTTACATAGATAGTTTACCGCCCCCAGTTTTATGGCTTCAACCGCAGTAGCAATACTGGAATAGCCCGTGAGAATGACCACTTTACACTCTGGCACTATCTCTAGCAGTTTAGGCAATAATAATAACCCGGTATCGCCATCCATTTTTAGATCGACGGTGGCTAAGTCGGGCTTATGTTTTTCTGCAAGAGGGATGGCCGCCTCAGCAGATTCAGCAATTAGAGTGTTATAGCCTCGGCGCGTTAATGAGCGGGCGAGTACCTGTGAAAAGACAGGGTCATCATCGACAATTAAAAAATTAACTTCAGACATTTTAAATCTCTTGTCATTGAGTGCTATGTAAGTGGCAAAGTCCATGTTTAGCGTTTATGCCGAGTGCTAATCCACAGCCTCATCTACTGATAGTAAAGGTAAAGTGACTTGAGTGATGGTGCCACCTTCTTTCGGGCTGTACAGCTTAACGGTACCATTAAAGCGATTAATAGTAGCGTGGGTTAAAAACAGGCCAATGCCCATGCCTTCTTCCTTTGTTGAGATAAAGGTTTCACCTAATTGTTCCGCTACATCTGGAGAAATACCGGGTCCATAGTCCTTAATCTGTAAAACCATCTGTTGATGTTTCCAGAAAACATTAATATCAACCTTTTCTGGACTGGCGTCCGCTGCGTTATTTAGTAGATTTAATATGGCTTGCTCTAATGTCTGATCAGATGAAACATAAGGTACAGGTTTCTCGTCAGGGCTGTTGAGCTGATACTTTACGCCGGGCCTTAGAACCTTCCAGTGATCAATAATCGGAATTAATAGATCACAAATCCTTACTTGGCTCTGGTGGATCTGCTGATCTTTATCGGCTTGTTTGGTGAGTTGCTGAAGCTTATTTTTACAGCTATCTACTTGCTCTCGCATAATGGCAAGATCTTCTTGTAATAGAGGATCATCTGCATAATCCTTAGAGAGATCTTTAATCATAATCGCCAGAGTAGAGAGAGGTGTGCCCAGCTCATGGGCGGTACCTGCTGCCTGTGTCGCGACCGCTAATATCTGCTCATCTCGCATAACCCTCTCACGTACTTCACCCAGAGTTTTCTCTCTATCCCTTAGGGTATGAGCCATTTTGAATACAAAAGTGGTGATTAGCCCGGTAGAAAGTAAGAAGTTTAGCCACATCCCCAGCAGGTGGAGATTAATACCCACATGGTCTGAATGGCTCAGCTCCGGTACAGAAATATAAAACTGCATTAAAAAGGTGTAAGCACTCAATACGGCAGCGGCAATAATCCAGGTAAAAATCCAAGGCAGCGTTGCAGCACTAATGGTTAAAGGAACCAGAAAATAAGAGATAAAGGGGTTGTTGGCACCGCCGGAATAGTAAAAAAACAAGCTTAGGCCGATAACATCCGCCAATAGATGGAAGAGGTACTCTGAATCGGTCACTGGGTAGGGTTTATGTAAGCGCCACCAAGTCAGCATATTCAAACCAGCCATGACAATGATGATCATGATGAGAGGGACAGCGAGTAAATGAATTTGCAGAATTTCAGTGCCAGCGATCACTGCAAGAGAAAAACCTGTCCAGGCAATGCCGCGAACCATCGTTAACCGAACAAGGTTTCGTCCCGGAGTAGAGAGTGGTAACGGTTGTTGGTTCATTAAAATGAGGCGCTCTATTTTGGTTAATAGCCAATCAAGGTTATTAGAAGGTGATTAATGTTCTCATTATGCCTGTAACTGTTTGAAAACGGGAGTGGATCGCCTGTAGCAGAATGTCGCACTTACATTCTGTCTATGGTTAGCAACGCACTGCTTTCTCTGTATTATTTTGTGATGCCGTATCTTTTTAATTTAAGAGCCACGGTATTGTGAGAAACCTTTAAGCGCTGCCCGAGCTTTCTGGATGATGGGTAATGAGGATAAAGAGACTGTAACAGTTCCTGTTCGAAATGACCGAGGGCTGAATCTAGGCTATCAACATTTGAATAGGATATCGTATTTTTTTCTCCGTCATCAGGGGCATCAAGAGCAATATGATTAGTGTCCAATAGGTCGTTATCTGACATGGCAACGGCTCTAAAGAGAGTGTTCTGTAATTCTCGAATATTCCCCGGCCATGGGTACTGTATTAAGCTATTCATGGCTTCTTCTGATACTTGGGGTATCTCACGACCCGTTTGTTCTGACGCTCGAATTAAAAAGTGTTTAATTAACGCAGGTATATCAGATTGGCGTTCTCTAAGTGGTGGAACCTTAAGATTGAGAACATTAAGTCGATAGAACAAATCTTCTCTGAATTCATGGTTGTGAGCCATATTGAGAAGATCCCGGTGTGTTGCGCTGATGATGCGAACATCAACGGTGACTTCTTTGCTGCCACCAATACGTCGAAAAGAATACTCCTGTAAAAACCTTAGTAGTTTTGCTTGAAGGTAGGGGGACATCTCTCCAATTTCATCTAAAAACACAGATCCACCATCGGCCAGTTCAAAGAGGCCGGGTTTACCGTTCTTTCGGGCACCAGAAAATGCGCCAGGGGCATAGCCAAATAATTCACTTTCAAGCAAGTTTTCAGGCAAGGCGGCACAGTTAATCGCCATAAAAGGGGCTTGAGCCCGGCTGCCACTGTCATGAAGAATATGAGCGAGTAGCTCTTTGCCTGTACCAGTTTCCCCTTGTATAAGTACAGGGAGATCGAGATGAGAAAATCGTTCTGAGTATCTAAGTAGTTCCTGTGTGGCTTCTGAGTTACCTATCAGAGAGCTTGAATTATCCGCTGGAACCTGTGTGATAGCTGAAATCTGTTGCCCTATTCGACGGACGCTCTGGAGTAGCAAGACGGCTCCTGAGATCTGTTTGTCTTCTTTGTTATAAGAAAAAACAGGCGTAATGTCGGCTAAAAAGGATTGCCCAGTAAGGGTTACACAGACGGACAGCGGTGCCTCGGGCAAGAATGTATCCATTGTTTGATCGGTGAATTCTGTTAGGTAGCACCCTTGGATGTTATTTTGATCTTCTTTTTTTAGCATGACATTGGCAGCTGCATTGGCCAGTAATATTTTGCCCTTATCATCAATATCAAGGATAGGGTCCTGCAGCTTGGAGAGCACGGCATCTAAGTGCTGGCTTCGGCGTTCTCCAGGCATTAAATCCACTTCAACCACTTCTGTAACGCCTTCAACGTGAACCAATTCCTGTCTAACATCGCTGAGTTTGATGCCATCCTTCAGATCCAATTGTACATAGGTGTGATGGAGGAACATTTCCATGCTTAGTAAGTTCCATTTCTGTTTGGAAAATACCGATAAAATCTCCTGAGTAATACCCAATCTATCCCGTGATTTGATGACAAAGCGCATGAAAGGGTTCTCCTAACGTCTCGTGTTTTTACAGGTGTTTGGTTTTCTGTCATTGATTTATGACAGTGTAATAAATTGATGACGATTACTGTCCTGCCCCAGTATATAGGGGGTTTGTTGGTTAATTTCACTATTTAGAGATTTTTTTTGTCATATTTTTATGACGGTGTTGTTAGTGTTTTTTGATTTTATTGTCTTAACTTATTGATATATATATAATTTTACTGATTGGCACTGGCGTTGCTATTACCTGTGGGTACATTCATGACACAGGTTAGAAGCATGACTAGAGATGCCAAACAAATTAAGGGTGATCCGGCTGCTCAGGGAGCGCTAGTAGAGGGTGCGCAATGGGCGTCGAGTTTACAGCGTCGTCGGCAACCCGGCCCGTCCTTACTTCACAGCAATTATCGGGATGCAGGATTTTCAACGACAGCGGTTCATGCAGGAACGATGGACGATGAGCAAACCGGGGCTGTGGGTACGCCGATTTTTCAATCTTCAACTTTTTTATTAAATGACGAGCAATATCGTTCAGTTGAAGAGGGTTATGCCAGAGATCGTTTTATTTATACCCGCTACGGTAATCCTAGCCAATGGGCGTTACAAAATAAGTTAGCGGCGTTAGAAGGTGCTGAATCTGCCTTGGTGTTCAGCTCTGGAATGGCCGCAATAACGGCAGCGGTAATGGCTTTATTGGATAAAGGCGCTCATATCGTCGCTTCCAATGAGCTTTATGGTGGCACGTACAATCTGTTTAATCAGGAGATGCCTACCATGGGAATGTCGGTCAGTTATGCCGACCCCAGAGATTTTTCGGCCATTGAGGCAGCCATTCGTCCAGAAACCCAAATGCTTTATTTTGAAGCATTGACGAACCCTCTATTAAAACTGACAGATGTCCAGCGTTTATCCCAAATTGCTCAACGTCATCAGGTTCGATTGGTGATCGATGGAACCTTCCTGCCTCCTGTATGTTGTCGAATGTTGGAAATGGGCGCTGATATTGTGATCCATTCTGCTTCGAAATACCTCAATGGTCATAGCGATCTAATTGCCGGCGCCGTAATGGGGAGTCGTAAGCTGATCGATATGATTTGGCCACGCTTATTAGCTTACGGTGGCAGTCTTGACCCTCATGCTTGTTTCTTATTTGAACGAGGCCTAAAAACGCTGCCGATCAGAATGAAAGCCCATGAGCAATCTGCAACAGATCTAGCGGGTTGGTTAGAGGAACAACCGGCAATTAAGCGAGTTTTTTACCCAGGTTTACCCTCTCATCCCGATCATGACCTTGCCCGAACAGTACTGCGAAATAACAGTGGCATGATTGTATTTGAAATTGAAGGCGGTGATGCCGCAGCCCTGAAACTACTGGATTACCTGAAACTACCTAAGCAAGCCACAAGCTTGGGAGGCGTTGAGTCATTAGTTAGTTTGCCGTTTAACACCTCTCATGCGGGATATACGCGACAGCAACGCTTAAAAATGGGGATTAATCCGGGTTGTGTACGTCTGTCTGTTGGTATTGAGGATAGCCATGACCTTATTCAGGATTTTGATCAAGCCTTGTCTTTGGTGCAAATTCACTTTTCAAATCAAGCTCAGATAGCCGAATCGGCCTAGTTCACGGTTCCTTATACAAAATTATTCATTGGGAGAAGCATAATGCGCAACGGTATTTCAGTAGCTGGTTTGAGTGAATTTGTTCATGAGATTCAAGAAAGCCCTAAAGAAGGTATGGCGGCATACGGTGTAGAGCTGAATTGGCAGAGCGGCACGCGATCAAAAGTGCAGACCTTACCGATGACCGTGGGTACTCATACGGTCAGCCGTGATTTTAGCTGGGAAATTGATGAGCCCCGTCAACTGCTGGGTTGCAACCATGCCCCTAATCCTCAGGAGTATCTGTTATCTGGTGTGGGTGCTTGCATCCTTGTGGGGTTTGCCGTGGGAGCTTCGGTGATGGAAGTGCAACTGGAATCTCTAAAAGTAACGGTAAAAGGTGAGCTTAATCTGTCCGGTTTTTTAGATTTAGATCCAGAGGCTCCAGTGTCGTTTTCTGAGTTGAATTATCGCATTGATGTGGTGGGCGATGGTACTCCGGAACAGTTTGAAATTCTGCGTCAGACCGCTCTGAAGCAAAGCCCAAATGCCATGACCATTATGAATCAAGTGCCCGTTCAAGGTGAGTTGATTATTGGGTTATAAATAAGTGGTGTATGGGGATATCCCCATAAAGCAGTAATAAAACAATAAATAAGAAGGTAAGCGTAATGAATAAGAATAAAAAACTATTGGCCGCTGTCGTCCTGTCCGTAACCCCGATGCTGTCTTGGGCCGGTTCTCCTGATCTGTGGCAACAATCGACGTTGAATAAAGTCATGGAGTCTGGTGAATTACGGGTCTGTTTTGAAGCAGGCTATATGCCGTTCGAAATGAAGGCTAAAAATGGCAAATATATTGGCTTTGATATTGATATTGCCAAGGAAATGGCTAAATCGATCGGTGTAAAACATGTCCCTGTAAATACAGCTTGGGACGGTATTATTCCTGCTCTCTTGACAAATAAGTGTGACATTCTGATCGGTGGTATGACGGTCACGTCACCGCGTAATTTAAAGGTTAACTTTGCTAATCCTTATATCGTGGTGGGTCAGTCTTTATTGATTAAACCTTCCTTAAAAGGTTCGGTAAAAAGCTATCGGGATCTGAATAGTCCAAACTTCACCATCGCTGCAAAACTGGGCACAAGTGGTGAAATTGCTGCTAGAAAGATGTTGCCCAAAGCGGATATTCGAGTGTTTGAATCTGAGGCTGAAGGTGCTTTAGAAGTGGCTAATGGCCAAGCGGATGCTCTGGTATATGACTTCCCATCTAATGCCATTTTCTCTGCACAAAACAAGGGGCGTGTAATCCATCTGGATAAACCTTTTACCTATGAGCCTCTTGGTTGGGCGATTCGTAAAGGTGACCCTGATTTTCTCAACTATCTGAATAATTTCCTGCGCCAGATTAAAGGCGATGGCACTTATATGCGTCTGTATAAAAAGTGGTTCAGTAATGACGCATGGTTGAAGAAAGTTCAGTAATTCCAGTTCAGAGGAGGCCTTTGAATTCATTCTTCATAGGCTTCTTTCCCGAGAATAAGCAGGGTTTTAATATGATAAAAAGCAGAACGAATAATCTGTTCTGGCATGGTCTTTTGTTGGTTATTTTAGCCGGCATGGTGATCGCGGTCTATCAGGCAAGTCAGAGTATTCATTACACTTGGCGTTGGGAACGGATAGCCCCCTATCTGATTAATACGGAACCGGAAGCGATAGTCGCGCCTTTTGATGGCGTGGTTAGTCTGAGTGCTCAAAGTGGAAAAATGGCAGTCAGTGCCGATCAAGACGATACCGTCTTTCAGCTAGAACAATTTACCCATGCTGAATTTGTCCATGGTGATCAGGTCTTCGAAGGTGATGTCATTGCAACCTTAGAAGATTGGCACTTTGGCCCCATATTGGGTGGTTTATTGATGACGCTGAAAATTTCGGTCGTCTCATTAATTTTTGCCACAGTATTAGGTCTTTTTATTGGTTTGGCTCGGATCTCTGATAACCCTGTATTGAAACATCTCTCGATGATTTATGTGGAGTTAGTACGAGGCACGCCCTTGTTGGTACAGATCTTTATCTTCTATTTCTTTATCGGCACGGTATTGGGGTTGGATCGATTTACGGCCGGTGTTGCTGCGTTATCTGTGTTTGCTGCAGCTTATGTGGCGGAGATTATTCGCTCCGGTATTCAGGCTGTGCCTGTAGGTCAGATGGAAGCCGCCCGAAGTTTGGGTATGAACTATGTACAGGCCATGATGTACATCATTTTACCCCAAGCCTTTAAACGAACACTGCCACCTTTAGCGGGACAGTTTATTACTCTTATTAAGGATTCATCTCTGGTTTCTGTTATTTCCATTACGGATCTGACAAAAGCAGGACGTGAAGTGGTGAGCGGTACTTTTGCGCCCTTTGAAGTTTGGTTCACTGTGGCTTTGTTATACCTGGTTCTGACCGGGAGTTTGTCTTGGATGGTGAATCAGCTGGAAATAAGGATGGCAAGCAGTGACTAATCATTATCAAGGTAACGACATGATCGTTGCGACAGAGATCGATAAGTTTTATCCCAACGGTTGCCATGCGTTAAAAGAAGTATCAGCAACGGTTCATCGAGGAGAAGTGGTGGTTGTTATCGGGCCATCCGGTTCTGGCAAATCAACCTTTCTACGCACGCTTAATCAACTAGAAACCATTACTACAGGCTCCATTATTGTTGATGGTATTGATATGTATGGAGTTGATACGGATATCAATCGTTTAAGAGCAGAAGTGGGAATGGTGTTTCAGAACTTTAATTTATTCCCTCATATGAGTGTGTTGGAAAATGTCATGCTGGCACCTATTCGAGTGTCTAAGCGGCCAAAAGACACGGTTGAAGTATTGGCAAAAGAACTCTTATGCAAAGTTGGGCTAGAGGCACGTATGGATAACTATCCTTCCCAATTATCTGGTGGGCAGATGCAGCGTGTGGCAATTGCCAGAGCTCTAGCTATGGAGCCGGACATTATGCTGTTTGATGAGCCTACATCGGCTTTAGATCCAGAGATGGTTGGCGAGGTTCTTGAAGTGATGAAGAGTTTAGCTAAAGACGGCATGACCATGGTGGTGGTGACTCATGAAATGGGCTTTGCTCGGGAAGTGGCGGATCGGGTGTTATTTATGGAAGAAGGGGAGTTGTTAGTCGATGCGGCACCAGATCAGTTTTTCGATCAGCGTCCTCACCCTCGTTTAGACAGTTTTTTGTCTCAAGTACTTTAATTTTACCGTGGCGAATAAATGAGAATTGAAAAACAAAAGAGTCTTTATTTGAAGCTTAATCATTAAGGCTATAGGGAAAATATCAGGCTACCGGTTTAGTGAGTAATCGGCAGTTTTCAATATTAGATACAGATTCTAATCAAAAAGCAGATTAAAACTGATGATAGTCACTACAACAACAGATGAATAGTGAATGATTTGAAATTTAACACCAATACCCCGGTGATAAATTAGAAATACAAGCTAAAGCACTGTGTGATCCACCTCTATTGGTTTGTTACAGCTCAAAAAGCTGTAAAGGAAATGTCCTCAAAAGGGACTTCTTGCAGGGGCCTCCATCCGGTATTTGCCACTGTTTTTATTGTATAGATGCCAATAAGCCAAACAATAAAGACAGTATCCCCCTGTAATACCAGATGGTTGTGCCTCTTTCCTTATCCTGTTGTTGAGTACTTTGGGAAATAATTATGAATACAAGAAACCCGATTACTGAGCCCGATAATGACAATGAAATGGCTCAGGAAAACCAGGAATGGATTGAAGCCCTGGATGATGTATTACACGGCCAAGGTGAGGGCCGTGGTAAAGATATTCTACGTTTACTACAAAATTATATGTTGGGTCAGAATATAAACCTGACCGAAGCGACACTGAACACGCCCTATCGCAATAGTATTTCAGTGGCGGAACAACCCGCCTACCCAGGGCATGCTGGATTAGAAGAGAAGATTGAAAATATCATCCGCTGGAATTCAGCGGCTATGGTATTAAAAGCCAATGATGCTGGTACTGGTGTCGGTGGGCATATTGCCACTTATCTGTCTGCTGCAACCATGCTTGAAGTGGGTTTTAATCACTTTTTTCGCAATAAAACGGATCAATACGGCGGTGATCAGTTGCTGGTGCAGGCTCATGCTGCTCCTGGTTTATATGCTAGAGCCTATGTTGAAGGACGTTTGTCTCAGGAAAAGATGACGAACTTCCGTCGTGAGCTGCAGTCAGGTGGTGGTTTGTGTTCCTATCCTCACCCGCGCCGCATGCCGGATTTTTGGCAGGGACCAACGGCTTCAATGGGTTTATCGACACCGTCAGCCATTTACCAAGCTCGATTTATGAAGTATTTGGAGAATCGGGGCTTGAAGGCGGCCGATGGCGGTAAAGTTTGGTGTTTTATTGGAGACGGTGAGTCTGATGAGCCAGAAGTATTGGGCACCATTAATATGGCGACCCGAGATAACCTAGATAACTTGGTTATGGTGGTGAACTGTAATCTACAGCGTCTGGATGGCCCGGTAAGGGGCAACGGTAAGATCATTCAAGAGTTGGAGCGGAGCTACCGTGGCGCTGGCTGGAATGTGATTAAGGTTATTTGGGGCAGTGAATGGGACGAACTCTTTGCTCGCGATAAAGAGGGTGTTTTACAGGCACGTATGGATCGTGCAGTCGATGGTGATTATCAGTTCTATACCGTTTCTGATGGCGAAACGGTACGTAATCATTGGATCGAAAATGACCCTCGCTTAGCCGAACTGATGAAGACGCTAAACGACGAAGAGATCCGCTGTATTCGTCGTGGTGGGCAGGATCGTAAGAAAATCTATGCGGCCTTCGAACGTGCGGCAAATGCTCAGGGCAAGCCAACGGTCATTCTGATGAAAACCGTAAAAGGCGATGGTATGGGGGCCGTTGCCGAAGGACAAAATACCTCGCATCAAAAGAAAACTCTGACTGCTGATGAGCGTATTGCTATGGGCCGTCGCTTTGGTATTCCGTTGTCGGATGAGGCCTTGGCTAATGGGGATCTTTATCTACCAGAAGAAGGCAGTGAAGAACTGGAGTATTTACACGGCCAGCGCAATCAACAAGGTGGTTATTTACCGTCTCGTAAAGCTGACTTTCCACGCCTGAAAGCGCCAGAATTAAGCTTGTTTAAAGATGCGATTCAAGGCTCAGAAAGAGAGCAGTCCACGACAATGGCCTTTGTTCGTATGCTGGGGCGTATGATGAAGGACAAGGAAAATGGTCGTTATATCGTACCTATTGTTCCTGATGAAGCGCGTACTTTTGGTATGGAGTCTCTATTTAATCAGTATGGTATCTATTCCTCTGTAGGACAGAAATACAAGCCTGTGGATTCCAGTAGCTTATTACCTTACAAAGAAGCAAAAGATGGCCAGCTATTACAAGAAGGAATTTGTGAAACTGGAGCGATGGCTTCTTTCTTAGCTGCCGGTACGGCCTATGCCAACTATAGTGTGCCGACAATTCCATTTTATATTTTCTACTCTATTTTTGGTTTCCAGCGAGTAGGGGATATGATTTGGGCATGTTCTGATAGTCTGGCAAAAGGCTTTCTTTTAGGCGGTACGGCGGGCCGGACAACGCTAAACGGTGAAGGATTGCAGCATCAGGACGGTCATTCCCATGCTGTAGCGGCGACTGTGCCAAATATGTACAGCTATGACCCGGCTTTTGCTTATGAACTGGCCGTTATTATCCGTGACGGTATTAAGCGGATGTATGAGCTGGATGAAAAAATCTTTTATTACATCACCTTATATAACGAAAATTATGAGATGCCAGCATTACCGGTAGATCTGGAAGATGCAGATCGTCTTGGAGAGCTTGAACAGGGTATTTTACAAGGCATGTATCGTTTTAGAAAAAATGATTCAGAGGGCCATAAAGTCCATTTGTTAGGCAGTGGAAGTGTTATGCAGGAGGTGCTGAAAGCTGCAGATATCTTGCAAGAGTACGGCTGTAGTACCGATATCTGGAGTGTGACCAGTTATAACCAGTTAACCCGAGATGCGCTGGCGGTTGAACGACAAAATATGCTGAATCCAGATGAACCGCAGTTAAATGCAGTAGAGCGTTTGCTTGATGGTGAATACGGTAGCTTTGTAGCGGCTAGTGATTTTGTTAAATCATTGCCAAATGGCATTTCTCGCTGGTTCCCTGATGGCTTGGTGGTTTTAGGTACAGATGGCTTTGGTTTAAGTGAAAGTCGCTCAACATTACGTGATCACTTTGAAGTTGATGCTCGATATATTGCTTGGGCTGCACTGGCTGATCTGTATAAAAAAGATCAGATTTCAGTAGATGTATTAAATCAAGCTCGTAATGCATTGAATATTCCTATCCAGAAAATAGATCCAGCTTATCTGTAAGGTATCAGGAGAATGTTATGACAACAGAAATTATTCTGATGCCGGAGACGGACGGCGCAGGGGATGTGATTGAATACTGTGTTGAGATTGGTGAACGGCTCTCAGCAGGGGATTCTATTCTGGTTTTAGAATCTGATAAAGCCTCTATGGAGGTACCTATACCGATAGAAGGCACACTTGAAGAGTGGCTGGTGGATATCGGTCAACAAGCTGAAACAGGTACACCGCTGGCTAAGATTCGCTTATCAAAAGACAATGAGCAAGAATCCAAAAGCGATAAAGACATATCAGGGTTGATCGATGCTGTTTCTGATGAGTCTTCGAGTTCTGATCGAGACATAAACAAGGATGATATCGCTGTACCTTCAGGTGCAAGTGTTTTTCTTGAGAGTACTGAAACGGTGCTGATGCCAGAAACGGATGGTGCTGGCGATGTGATCGAATACTGTGTCGAAATTGGAGATCAGATTCAGGCTGGTGATTCTATTTTGGTCTTGGAGTCTGATAAAGCGTCTATGGAAGTGCCTGCTTCCGTGAGCGGTGTGCTAGAAGCTTGGCTGGTTAATATTGGCCAGCAAGCGGAAACGGGTACACCTCTGGCTAAGATTCGAACGGCAGATAAGGGAGAGGCTTCTAGTGTAGAAGTGCTAATATCCTCTGATTCTGTTCAAGAAAAATCAGTTGGAATTACCGTGGAAGTACTGGCCCAAGAAGGCGCCCGTATTGAAGGTGAGCTGGCTCAAGATCTATCAGGTGCAGTGCAATCACCGGCTTTTCAAGGGATGGGCTTACAAGAACCTAGTGTTGCAGGGCAAAGAAGTTATGCTGGGCCCGCTACAAGAAAGCTCGCCCGTGAATTGGGTGTGTCTTTGGGGCAGGTTCAGGGATCAGGCTTGAAGGGACGAGTGTTAAAAGATGATGTTAAGTTATTTGTAAAACATCAGCTAAAAGCAATGCCTTCACCTTCTGTCTCTCAAAGCCCTATGGCTGGCTCTGGTATTCCTAAAATACCTGCCCAAGATTTTAGCTTATTTGGAGAGATTAAAGAGGAGTCATTGTCTGGTATTGCGAAGGCGACCTCCGCACATATGACGCGTTGTTGGCTAAATGTTCCTCACGTTACCTTAATGGATGAGGTCAATATTAGCGAGCTGGAAGCCTATCGTAAAAAGATTAAACCAGAATCTATAGGGCTAGAGAAGAAACCAACCATTCTTCCCTTTATTGTTATGATTGTGGCAAAGGCTTTACGTCGTTTCCCTCAGTTTAATAGTTCCCTGAGCAGTGATGGTGAGAGCGTTACCTATAAAGACTACGTCAATATAGGTATTGCAGTTGATACACCTGCGGGTTTAGTTGTCCCTGTTATTCGTGATGCGGATAAAAAGGGTATCGTTCAGTTAACGGAAGATATTAACTTGCTGGCATTAAAGGCCAAGCAGCGTAAGTTAACGGCAGACGATATGAAAGGTGGGTGCTTTTCTATCTCAAGTTTAGGGGCAACTGGAGGTACAGGATTTACACCTATTATTAATGCCCCTGAAGTGGCCATTTTAGGTGTCGCTCGCTCTGAAATAAAACCGGTTTGGGATGGCAGCAGCTTTCAGCCAGCAACCAAGCTTCCTTTGTGCCTTTCTTTTGATCATCGAGTGATTAATGGTGCCGATGCAGGGCGTTTTATGGCTTGGATTCATCAGTGTCTAGCTCAGATTGAAAATACACTGTTGTAATCATGGCGATAGAAGAGAAGCCTTAAAGTGATACTCTTCTGAGCCTGTTGTCGTTTAACAATCCATCCTCTAGGCCGTATTTTTAGAGGATGGATTCGTTTTAAGCATCAAAAGAGGCTGAGTTGTGTCTTTAAAGTATTTGAATACGGGAGTCATTCTGCACGAGTGCTATATCACTGTAGGAGCATTGTCCTGAGCTGCGCAGAAAAACACTGTTTGCAATTAACCAGATACGAGTGATCTGTGAAGCTTGCCCATTAATGTGTTCCTTATAGTCGCTGTAAATATCTCGATTCTCTTGTAAATCCTTGCCTAGGTTTTCAGTACCGCTGCGTTGCACAACATGGGTTTCAATTTCAGCCCAGCGTGGTAAAGGGCATTGAAATACTTTTCCTTCGGGAAGGGATGAACTCCACATATAGGTAAGGTCTTTACCATCATCAAATTCTACCGCTATTGAAAGGTAGTCATGATTTAAAGCGGCGTCTTCTGGAACGTTTGCGGGTAATTGTTCGACAATCCATTTCCAAGATAACTCTAAACCTTCTTGGAGCGGGACTTCGATAGGGTATTGAAGAATACCTACATTTTTATGAGTACGGCAGTGAATATGGCCGTCATCCTGATGGCTGAAAATACCGCCATCACCAAACATATACATATAATGCCAGCCAGCAGGAAGCTGTTTTTGGCTATGCATTCGATTAAGCTCGGCGCTGATTAAGCCATCGACATCTCCCTGCGCTGAAAGTTGTGTCAGGCCTTCAATGGGGTCGTCTTGCCAAACGATGGCAACACCCTCGATATGTCCTTCGGATTGTATATATTGCTCAAGAGGGGTGAAAAGCTTACCTCTCTGGTTTTTGAACTCTCCAACTGAGCGAGCAATTTCCAATGTTCCAGAGCGATCAGCCATCATGGTGCCGGTATTTTGCATCGGGTTGTAAGATAAACCGCCAGATACACGGGCATGAAATGCCACACCGGGTTCTACCCATAGATCCATCTCTTTTACGATCCACCAGCGGCCATTTAAAAGGAAAGTAACAGATTGCCCTGCTTCTAATTTCCCTAGGGTTTGTGACCAAGGTAGGTTCTGGGGAGTTAACGAAAAATGGACAATCCGTTCAACTTGTGCAGCAGATTTTTTGATCAAATCGGATATGTTCTGTTGGAACGCTTTATCGACCTCAGGTGCCGGGCCGCTTTTTTGTAGAGCTAAGGCTGATGCGCAGGGAAGGATTGCTCCCGCCCCTAAGATAAATTTGAGGGCTTGTCTGCGAGAGCGATCATCGCTGGTTAAAGAATCTGTGGTTAAAGACATACGGTGTTCCTTATTTGTTGTAGCTCCTAGGCTATTAAGGTCTAGGTTAATAAGGTTGTTCCGTGTAGATGTCAGGTTAAAGTAAGGAGGATGTAAGTTATTTGTAAGAAATGCTGTTATTTATTGCCAATGAGATGAAAGATCTAAAGCGTCAGGGTCTCCTTGGCGTGCAGCTAATCGAATCCACTGCCTGCCTAAAGCTTCATTCTTAGATGTGCCATAACCTCTTAATAGTGCTAGTCCATAATAATATTGTCCCCGATCATCCCCTGTCTCAGCGGCTCGTTTTAACCACAGTGTTGAGACCTTAGGCTTCTCACCGCTATTCAATATACCGGTTTCATACATATTCGAGAGCATTAGCATGGTGGCTACAAGCCCTCTATCAGCACAGCCATGGATAAGGTCAAGAGCGTGTTCGTGCTTGCCTTCTTTATGTACTTCATAAGATGCCCAGCAAATAGGACCAAGGCGTTCCGGTAAACGATCTAATTGCTCCATGTAATAGCGCATATCTTCAACAGGGTTGAGATATCCATCAACCTCGGTATTGGTTGCGTGAGATTGGCTGCTAAAAATAGAGAGAAGCAGTGTTAGCTGGGCGATGAGTATTCTGGTTTTTAGGTGAGAGATCATATGAAATCTTCTTGGTTAATTAGTGGAATAGGTGGAAGCCTGTTGTACAGGAGAGAGGACAGTAAAGTGTCAGGAGAAAGTAAGGGTTCTTAGTTCTTCAATTATTGTCGTTGAGAAGCAAAGCGTTTATTTGTAATTATTTTACAAAACTTCGCTTTTAGGGGTTGTGCTTTGGTTCTTGCTGCGTATAATACGCCCTCGCTGTCACGGACAAGCTTCGCGGCAGTCGGGTAACACTTTGATTTTCAAATATTTTTTTGAAAATCCTTTGAAATCTAATTTCAAATAAGTGTTGACCCAGAGGTAGATTGCTGTAAGATGCGCTCCTCGGTTAAGCGAGACGAGTTCATCGCTTAGCCCGCTCTTTAAAAATTCAGTCAGATAATTCGTGTGGGCGCTTGCCGTGATGGTCTTGGAAAAGTCACAAGATTATCAAGGTCGCAAGCATCACACGAAATAATTATTCGTAATTGTTTTTGTGTTGTTTTAATGCCTTGAGCCAAGTTTAGATAGTCTTTTGTTCTTTATTGAATGATCGGTTATCGAAAGATTTTAAACTGAAGAGTTTGATCATGGCTCAGATTGAACGCTGGCGGCAGGCCTAACACATGCAAGTCGAGCGGTAACAGATCTAGCTTGCTAGATGCTGACGAGCGGCGGACGGGTGAGTAACGCGTAGGA
>JAKZRG010000081.1:0-9382 GCA_047518265.1 Oceanospirillum sp. | reverse complement strand
GATAAGCTCTTGTTGTTGCCGGGTATGACTGCAGAGGTGCAGGTAAATACGAATATTCTACTAGGGGATTCTCAGTATTGGTTAGTGCCAGTGGAAGCGGTTTTTGCACCAGAAAATCAGCCTTTATCCAGTCAAAAGCGTTCTGTCTGGGTCTACAATCCTGAGAATAATCAATTGAACCTACGTGATGTGGTTATTGGTGAGCTTCAAGGGGATCAATTACAGATTGTCTCCGGTTTAAAGGAAGGTGATCAGGTGGTGTCTGCCGGTGTCCATGCCATGAGAGAGGGTATGGTAGTACGTCCTTGGGTAAAAGAGCGAGGACTATAAGTGAGTATTGCAAAGTATTTTATCGAGAAAAAAGTATCCAGTTGGATGGTGACCTTGATTCTTCTGGTAGGTGGTGCACTGGCATTTACAAAGCTTGGTCAGCTGGAAGACCCCGAATTTACGATTAAAGATGCGCTAATTATCACCTATTATCCTGGTGCTACACCGGAACAGGTTGAGGAAGAGGTCACTTTTCCGATTGAAAGTGCGATTCAGAATCTGCCTTACGTCGATAAGATAGTCTCAACGACAAAGGCAGGATATTCCAAGGTTCAGCTTACGGTTAAAGATACCTATCGAGGAAATGAGCTTAACCAGATTTGGGATGAGTTGCGCAAAAAAATGCGCGATCTTAAACCCTCCTTACCGGAAGGCTCCAGTTCACCTGCTGTCATCGATGATTTTGGTGATGTTTATGGTGTTCTGTTGGGCGTGACAGGTGAAGGTTACCGCTATAGCGATCTTAAGTCTTATGTGGACTTTCTTCGTCGTGAATTAGTTTTGGTTTCTGGTGTTAGTAAGGTTGCGATTGCCGGTGAACAAGAAGAGCGCATCTTTATTGAAATATCTCGTGCAAAATTGTCTGCACTGGGTATTACAACGGGACAGCTTGATGAATTACTGAGCAGTCAAAATGCGGTCTCTAATGCTGGTCGCGTTAAGGTCGGTTCTGAATATATTCGTATTCACCCCACAGGTGAGTTTAGAGATATTAGCGAACTGGAAAATATACTTTTACCGAGCCCTGTCTCTGGCAAAACGATCTACTTAAGTGATATTGCAGAGGTACGTCGAGGTTATAAGGAACCCGCGAAGCAAAAGGTAGACTTTAACGATCAAACGGCTCTATTGCTGGGGGTTTCTTTTGCTAAAGGTGTTAATGTTGTTGAAGTAGGCAAGGTATTAGAACAACGTATTGCTGATCTTGAATATCAACAGCCCGTCGGTATTGAGTTAAATACAATCTACTTCCAGTCCCATGAAGTGGACAAATCGGTTCAATCCTTTTTGTTAAATTTAGCCGCAGCCGTAGGCATCGTTATTGTTGTTCTGCTGATCTTTATGGGAATACGTTCAGGCATTTTGATTGGTCTTATCCTGCTATTGACCATTCTAGGTACCTTTATCGTAATGGATTATATGGCTATTAATCTACAACGTATCTCCTTGGGTGGTTTGATTATTGCTCTGGGTATGTTGGTGGATAATGCCATTGTTGTGACCGAGGGAGTACTGATCGGTCTAAAGCGTGGTTATAGTAAGCTTGAAGCCGCTGAAAGTGTGGTTAAACAAACCAAATGGCCCTTATTAGGTGCCACTATTATTGCTGTTGTCGCTTTTGCTCCTATCGGCTTATCACCGGACTCTACAGGCGAATTTGTTGGCTCGCTGTTTCAGGTTCTGATGATTTCACTCTTGCTGAGTTGGTTTACTGCAATCTCTTTGACACCATTTTTCTGTGATCTGTTCTTCAAAGAAGAGGTTCAACAGGAACATGAAATAGAAGACCCGTATAAAGGTGGTTTATTTGTCGCTTACAAATGGCTGTTATCCGGCGCTTTGCATTATCGCTGGTTGACCGTTGTTATCTTATTAGGTTGCTTGTTCTCAGCGGGTTATGCTTTTCAGTTTGTTAAACAAGCTTTTTTCCCGCCTTCAACAACACCACTGTTTTTTGTTTCGTTAGAATTGCCAGAAGGCAGTCATATTGAGGATACTTACCTACGAGCAGCTGATGTTCAGGCCTTTATTATGAAAGATGAGCGGGTTAAATACGCTACATCGACGACAGGGCAGGGAATGTTACGCTTCTTGTTAACCTATAACTCTGAACAGGCATCCAGTAGTTACAGTCAAATTGTTGTTCGTGCTAATGACGGTAAGGATATCCCTGATCTGATTGAATCCTTACATAAATACCTATCAGCCAACCACGGTGATTTAGAATTTAAGCTGGAGCGCTTAATGTTAGGCCCTGGTTCAGGTTCCAAGATTGAGACACGTTTTGTTGGCCCTGACCCTGAAGTCTTAAGACAATTATCAGCGCAAGCTAAAGAAATTTATGTAGCAGACGGTGGTATTGAAGGCATTAAGGATAACTGGCGTCAACGAGTTAAAGTGTTACGTCCAGAATTTGATGAATCCCATGCGCGACGGTTAGGTATTACGAAAAAAGATATTGATCGGGTACTGTTAATGAACTTCTCTGGTTCTCAGATTGGTGTCTATCGAGAAGGAGCGAAACAGATACCGATTATTATGCAGCCTCCTGAACAGGAACGCCTATCTATTGATCAAGTACGAGATCTTCAGGTTTACAGCCAAACGACCCAGAGCTATGTGCCGTTAAGCAGTTTAGTGTCTGGTTTTGATCTGGTTTGGGAAGACCCTATTATTGAGCGTCGTAATCGTAAGCGTTCGATTACCGTTATGGGTGATCCGTTAATTCTGGGCAATGAAACCACAGATGCTGTCTTTAAGCGGGTTCAGCCTCAGATCGAAGCCATAAAATTGCCTCCAGGTTATGAAATGGAGTGGGGCGGTGAGTTCGAAAGTGCTCGTGATGCGCAACAAAATATATTCAGCTCCCTACCTCTGGGCTATCTGTTTATGTTTATTATCACAGTGTTGCTGTTCAGCTCTTTAAAAGCATCCATTGTGATTTGGTTGTGTGTGCCTCTTGCTTTAATCGGGGTGTCTTCTGGCTTGCTGGTTATGGACTCTGCATTTGGTTTTATGGCGTTACTGGGCTTTTTAAGCCTATCCGGTATGATCGTCAAAAACGGCATTGTGCTCTTAGATCAGATTAACTATGAGTTATCTAACGGCGTTGAGCCTTATGAGGCAGTATTCCACTCTGCGGTGAGTCGTGTACGTCCAGTCTGTATGGCGGCGATTACGACTATTTTGGGGATGGTTCCTTTACTGTTTGATGCTTTCTTTGAAGGTATGGCCGTTGTTATCTCATTTGGCTTGGGCTTTGCGACGATACTGACCTTAATCGCAGTACCTGTGTTTTATGTCATGATCTTTAGGATTCCTTATAAGAAAAAGCCTGAAATGAAGACAGTGTGATTGTATCTGTCTTTGAGTACAGCCTCTGGTAATCTTGCCTGAGGTTTACAAAGCTTTACGTAGAAATCAAAAACGCAGCCCATAAGGCTGCGTTTTTGTTGATGGGTATTGAGCTTTTTAATCGCAATCAGGATACGTTAGCTAGAAAGGCGAGTATAAATTGCATTGATTTTAACGAGGCCCGGCACGCTTAATAAAAAAAGCTTTACAGTCATTGTTAATAATAAAAAACATGGTGTAATACCGGCCGCCAGCCTTGGCATAACTGGCCACTTCTTTTTGGTGGCTTGGATGATGCCGCTTTAAAACAGTGGCTTGTTGAAAAATCTCAGTGCCCTTGCCTAAAAAAGCAATAGATCCCTCATCCGCCAGTTGTTTCGATTTATAGTCATTACACTCTGCAAGCGCAAAATTACTAAACCCGATAATGAGCAAGAGACATAATGTATGTGCTAATTTTTTATGGCTTGTATTTTTTGGAATGCATTTGCTTCCAGAAGATTTTTCAAAGAAACCTTCCTTAAAGAACCTTGATCCAAAAAGTTTTGCTTTAAAAAGTGAAGCGTTTGGCAATATACGGGTAAAAAACATCTGTAACAATTCCGCTAAAGACAGTATGTTGAGGTTACTGAGTAAATGCATCATTCACAAGGTTCTTGAGATCGAATATGAAATTTCTTATCGCACCGGATTCATTTAAAGAAAGTCTTTCTGCTGAAAAAGTAGCTGAGGCGATTAAAGAAGGGTTTGCTGCATCTTTACCCGATGCCCAATATTCTATTCTTCCAATGGCTGATGGCGGTGAAGGCACTTGTGATGCTTTAGTGAGTGCAACAGATGGTAAAAAAATTGATTATGACGTTACTGGCCCCTTAGGTGAGACTGTAACGGCAAGTATTGGTGTTCTTGGTGGTGGAAAAACAGCCATCATCGAAATGGCCAGTGCAGCGGGGCTTGATTTAGTGCCGGCTGACCAGCGAGATCCAGCAATAACCACAACCTTCGGTGTCGGTGAACTCATCTCTAAGGCATTAGATTTGGAGATTAAACATATAGTTGTTGGCTTAGGTGGCAGTGCAACTAATGATGCAGGCGCTGGGATGTTACAAGCACTGGGGGTGAGTCTAAAGGGCCAAAAAGGAGCTGAGCTAGAACGAGGTGGCTTAGCATTAACACAGTTAGAACAGATCGATATATCAGGCTTAGATCCCAGATTAGCGGATTGCCATATCGAACTGGCCTGTGATGTTAATAATCCACTGACCGGTTCTAAGGGGGCAAGCTGGATTTTTGGTGCGCAAAAAGGTGCCGATCCTCATCTACAAGTTAGGCTTGATGATGCTTTAAAGCATTTTGCCGATTTGGTCAGGGCCCAGCTAGATAAGGAGATTGATCATATTGAAGGTGCTGGTGCTGCAGGTGGTTTAGGCGCCGCTTTGATTGGCTTTATGTCAGCAGAAGTACGTCGGGGCGTGGATTTGGTGTTATCTTTGAATCGCTTTGATCAACTATGTCGAGATGCTATCTGGGTAATTACCGGGGAAGGTCGCATCGATGGCCAGTCCATCTTTGGTAAAACCCCCGTTGGTGTCGCAGAGCACGCTAAAATGTATGGTTGCAAGGTGATCGCTATAGCAGGCAGCTTGGGTGAGGGATATGAGAAAGTATATTCCCACGGTATCGATGCGGTCTTTAGTGTGGTACCTGGCGTTTGTGAGCTACAAGACGCACTGGATAATGCAGAAGATAATATTCGTCAAACAGCCAGAAATATTGGGGCGACGATGCGTTTGGCCAACTAGTATTTCTAATTATTTGAAGTTCTGATAGGTTCTCCTAGCCCAATTGTTACTGGGCTAGGGTTTGATATCAATCCACTAAGCCGTTTTCAATAGCGTATCGCGCTAAGCCCGCTGCGGTATGAATATTCAGTTTCTGTTTAATATTCTGGCGATGAGTTTCTACTGTACGCACGCTGATGTCTAAAACTCTGGCAATCTCTTTATTGCTTTTTCCTTCTGCCAGTTGTTTAAGTACCGTGGCTTCACGAGGTGTCAATGCCGCAACTTCTTCTGTTTGTGTCTGAGGCTGATCTGCACTAAACAAGCTTTGGGATGCACCGGAGCTAAAATAAGTACCGCCTTGATGTACCGTTTCTATAGCCTTTATGAGTTCATCAGAGCTGACGTCTTTTAAAATATAGCCTGACGCTCCGCTTTGAATAAGCTGCAATATATATTCACGGCTATCATGCATACTCAGAATTAGAACTCGAATATCAGGGTGTTGTTCCTTAAATATCTTCGTAGCGTCCAATCCGTTCATAACAGGCATGCTGACATCCATTAAAGCAACATCTGGAGCCCTTTGGGCCACAAAGTCTAATGCCTCTTGGCCATTTTGGGCTTCACCTATAACTGAGACGCCTTCCTCTGACTCAAGTCGAGCGCGGATACCATCGCGCACCAGTGGATGGTCATCGACCAGTAAGATATTAATCATAATGTGCTCTACTTATTGGTGAGTTCTATTTATTTGCCTGCTTTTATACGTTCTGTTGTAACCCTTTAGATATCTGTTCCTTAGATACTTGCTCTTTAGACAAGAGCGGTTGCCAACTATGCATAGGAAATTCAGCCCGAATTAGGGTACCTTGGTGTGGCGCAGAGTCAACGATAAACTCACCGGCTAGAAATTCAGTCCGTTCCCTCATATTCTGCAAGCCTATGCCCTGACGGCTTTGTAGTATCTCGCGAACATTGAAGCCCTTACCATCATCAGATATAGACAAATGGAATGTATTACCGTTCCACCCCGTGGCCACGGTGATCTGTTTTGCCTTTGAATGTCGTTCGATATTAGTTAAAGCTTCTTGAGTAATACGATATAAAGTGGTTTCAATTTCATCCGGTAAACGCATTTTACAGGGAGGGGTATTTTGAGAAACCTCGATGCCAGTTCTTAAACGGAACTCAGAGAGTACGGTGGTCATCGCTGGAATAAGTCCTAAATCATCTAGCACACTTGGGCGTAGATCATGAGAGATACGCCTTACCTCTTGAATGGCCTCATTCAATACTTGGGTAGCTTTATCGAGATCCTCTTCGACATCTGGTGTGACTTTTCTAGCTTTATTAGCCGCCAATTCGATGCGAAATTTTGCGGAAACCATTAGCTGATTAATGCCATCATGCAATTCACGTGAGAATCGGCGACGTTCAGATTCCTGATACTGTACGGTTTTATGCACCAACTCTTTTAGACGTGAGTCCGCTAAACGATGCTCATGGACATTAAACAGAATCACAAAAATAATAATCAGCGAGACGGTTGTTGAGGTAATCGCCAATACAGTAAAAAAAGTACTACGAATATTGTTTTTTACCTCTAAACGGATTTTGGCGACTTCATCCGCAATATCATCAATATATAATCCAGTACCCAAAACCCAGCCCCATTTAGGGAGTTCAATCACATAGCTGATTTTCTCCGAGACTTGACCATTAGAAGGTTTGTTCCAAATATAGTGATGGTATCCGCCACCATTACTGGCAATACTGAGCAGTTCTTGAATGACATAGCTACCGGTGACATCTTGCATATTAATCAGATACTTGCCTACTAATTCAGGCTGCACGGGATGTACCAAGTTCTTACCTTGTTGGTCATAGACAAAGAAATAGCCATCCGATCCATAAGTGATTGCATCCAGAATCGCTTTTACTTGAGTACGAGCCAGCTCATCTTCCATCGAAGGGTTATTTACAATAGGGCCGATACTGCTTAAGGCAAGGCTGACGTAATGTTTGAGTTCGTTTCGCTTGGATTCCAATAGATTGTGTTCAAATATCTCGATCTCTGTTTCACTCAGGCTTTTAACCTGTTGCGCGCTGATAAAGGTAATACTGGCAGCGACTAGGACTAGAGGTATCAGGGCGAGAAGCAGAATTTTTGTTTTTAAGCTCATATCATTGCCATCGGGGTTTCAGTATCCCGTTGTATTGAGTGATTTGGCTCATTGTCAGGGGAAGTTGAGGGTACGGCAAGAAGCTTTAAATAAAAAAGCGGCGGATTACGTAGTTTATCGGGGGGAGTCCTCGGTAGTTTTACCTAGGCGAGCTTGAAAAAATGAGTAAAGGGACTATCAATGATAGAAAGAAGGGTGCCAATGATAGAAAGAGGGACGCCAATGAATAAAAAGAAAGCTACTACGCAAACGCGCAGTAGCCAAGGAAAGTGTTAGTTTTCCGTAGAAATGCTCTTTTAGACGCTAGAAACCTAAATATTCAGGGAAAAAGAGAAGTAAAGCTAAAACCAAAGTTTGTAGTGCAATAAAGGGTAAAACACCTTTGTAGATATCCATGGTCGTAATACCTTCAGGCGCTACTCCCTTAAGGTAAAACAAACTAAAACCAAAGGGCGGTGTTAGAAAGGATGTTTGTAGGTTCATCGCAATAAGAATTGCAAACCATGTCATATTGATACCCAGCATTTCAGCTACGGGCACCAGAATTGGTACGATGATAAAGGAGATCTCTACAAAATCGATAAAGAAACCCAGTATCATAATGACCAACATGGAGAGAACTAAGAATCCCCATTTCTCTCCTGGTAGGCTCAGTAACATCTCTTCAACAATCTCTTCACCGCCAGTATAGGAAAAGGCCATAGAGAATGCTGTTGCGCCGAGAAGAATAGCAAATACCATCGCAGTGACTTTGATGGTTTCTAAACCGCTATCAAAAATCATTTTCCAGTTGAATTGACCATAGAAGATCGAAAGTATCACGGCACCTACACCACCAAGTGCAGCAGATTCCGTTGGTGTGGCTATCCCTGCAAAGATAGAACCTAGTACGACTAGGATGAGTGCTAAAGGTGGGAAAATAGCTTTAATGGCTCTGAAATAAAGTACTTTACGATCCACTGAATCATCAATGGGCATTGCTGGAGCGGCTTCGGGTTTCAGCCAAGTATAAATCAGAATAAAGACAATATAGATGGCAATTAGTAAGAAACCTGGGCCAACAGCGGCTTGAAAGAGATCACCAACAGGGATGCCCATCACATCACCCAAAATAATTAGGATAATGGAAGGTGGGATAATTTGGCCTAACGTGCCGGAGGCGCATATGGTGCCGCAGGCTAAACGCTTGTCATACTGATATTTCAGCATTACGGGTAATGAAATAAGACCCATAGCGACAACAGATGCGCCTACAACACCTGTTGATGCGGCCAGTAAAGCACCGACTAAAATAGTCGAGATAGCAATACCACCACGTACTTGACCAAATAGGGTGCCCATTGATTCCAGTAACTGTTCAGCCAAGCGGGTTTTTTGTAGCACTAAACCCATAAAGATAAACAATGGAATCGCCATCATAACCGTATTTTGCATAATGCTCATAATACGGAAAGGCATAAAGGCAAACATATCCATGCCTTCAGCAAATACGCCAAATATTAGCGCCACACCACCAAAGGTAAAAGCGACGGGAAAACCCAGCAGCAGCAAAAACAGTGCGGCTGCAAACATTACAATACCGATCATGTCAGCCTCCTAAAGCTCTGTTTTGTGGTAAATAGATGAGTGATAGCCCAGAAGGGTATTAACAGAATTGAGTAATAAACCCAGTCCACTGGCTGCCATAAAAGTAAAGGAGACAGGGATAGCGGCTTTAATTATCCAGCGATGGCTTAGGCCTCCTGGGTCGCCACTGGTTTCACCCAGTTCATAGGCTTCCTTGACAAAGTCGATGCCGAACCAAGCCACAAGTAAACAAAAGGGGAGGAGGAATATCAGAGTGCCAAACAGATCGATCCAGGCTCGGCCATTGGCAGAAAGGCGTTCATAAATAAGGTCCACACGGACATGGCCACCAGCTCGTAGGGTATAGGGCACACCAAATAAAAAAGTAATGGCAAACAGGTGCCATTCCATCTCCTGTAAAGCAATGGATACATCGTTTAGTAG
>JAKZRG010000080.1:0-52083 GCA_047518265.1 Oceanospirillum sp. | reverse complement strand
AGTACGAACGGGATGGCTTGCTCCTTCAGTGAACCAGTATAGGAAGGGAGGGAAGTGAAGAGTGCAGGAGCCGTATACGAGGTCCGTACGTACGGTTCTGTGAGAGGGCTGAGGCGGTAACGCCTCACCCTACTCGATGTTGCCTGATTTTATCCCTCAAGCCTTCAACACTATAGCTAAAATTTCTCTTTTAGGTATAAAAAAGGCCCGATATGTATTGGGCCTTTGGGATTTGAAGCTAGAAGGGGCTTCGTATTCGAATCTTATAGTGTAATAGGTTCGAAATCGACCACAGGGCTAACATCGGCATCATAATCAATGCCTTCAACGCCAAAGCCAAACAGTTTCAGGAATTCATCCTTATACAGTTGGTAATCTGTTACTTCAAACAGATTTTCAGTGGTTACACTTGGCCAAAGTTCGCGGCAAGCATCTTGTACTTCGTCGCGTAGCTCCCAATCATCCAAGCGTAGACGGTTGGTTTCATCCAGTGCTGGAGCGCTCGCATCATCTTTGAAAAGCTGAGAGCTAAACATGCGGTGAATCTGTTGCATGCAGCCTTCGTGTAGGCCCTGTGCCTGCATGATCTTAAAGACCATTGCTAAGTATAGAGGCATCACTGGAATAGCGGAGCTGGCTTGGGTTACAACTGACTTTAATACTGCAACATTAGCGCTGCCGCCTGTGGCCTGCAGTTTTTGATTAAGCTCGGATGCAGCGCGATCCAAATCTTCTTTGGCTTTGCCTAATGCGCCGTGCCAATAGATAGGCCAGGTAATATCGGTGCCGATGTAGGAGTAAGCAACGGTTTTACAGCCCTCGGCCAAAACGCCTGCATCAGATAGAGCGTTAATCCATAGCTCCCAATCTTCTCCCCCCATTACTGTTGTCGTATCTTTGACTTCTTGCTCGGTGGCAGGCTCGATCTCAGCTTCAGTGATAACATCTTTATTGGTATCAATAGCCGTGGAGCGATATGGATTACCGATTGGCTTCAGGCTAGAGCGAATCACTTCACCGCTGTCAGGCATTTTACGTACTGGTGATGCCAGAGAGTAAATCACCATGTCAATATCGCCCAGATCTTGCTTGATCAGTTCGATGGTTTTAGCGCGAGCTTCATGGGAAAAAGCATCGCCATTAATACTTTTTGCGTATAAACCTTCTTCTTTAGCTACTTTTTCAAAGGCTGCAGCATTGTACCAACCAGCTGTACCGGTTTTTCTCTCAGAAGCAGGCTTTTCAAAAAATACACCCAATGTAGAAGCGCCAGAGCCAAAAGCAGCAGCAATACGAGATGAAAGACCGTAACCACTGGATGAGCCAATAACTAAAACGCGTTTAGGTCCATTTTTGATTTGTCCCTGAGCTTTGGTGTAAGCAACCTGTTCACGAACATTAGCTTCACAGCCAGTGGGATGAGTTGTGGTACAAATAAAACCACGAATTTTTGGTTTAATAATCATAATTCGTCTGCGTCTGTTATCACTTTAAGTGGAATCGCGCGCAACCATAAAAGATGGCTGGCATCCTATTATGGCGCTAATGATACCCTACTCTATGACGAAGGTCTTGTGCCTGCAGAATGAATTAATTGTTTGATTAGGCAGCTTTTAATTGCCGGTTTCGCTTTTGCTGAATAGAGGTGCAGCTTCGGCAATGATCCAAATAGATGCGCTCCTGAGGTAGATAAAAATCAGAGCGAGGTCGCTTGCGAAAGCAAAGATTACAAGTAAAACCAGAGAAAGAGCCGGAATAATGGCTGGTGGAGTAATGGATGCTAGGCATAACATAATCCTCATCGATCTAAGCACTCAAACAAACGCTTCTTTACAGACAATCTACAATATCTCCGACAGCAAACCAGTTTGTATCGAAATATTCTTGTTTGAGTATGTATTGGGCTTTCTGTCTCTCTACTTTGAGGCTGAAAGATGACGATAATGTGAAATAGGCATCTAACTTAGAGCTGTTTCGATATTTTTGATTAACCTTGATCTCATGCTTCTTGTGATATTTGTTTCTTGTGTTTCTAAGTGTGAAAACTGGTTGGACCACTGCTTATATTAGACCTATTACCGTTGACTTGGTTGTTGGAGATGTTTCAATAGCGCCCCGTCATTTACTTGGGTCTGGTTGTCATATGTTGTTTGGTTTTTTAGTTCTCTTGATTTGTCAGTTTATAGGGGAGGTTGTTGTTCGTTATTTGGATTTACCTTTTCCTGGTCCTGTGGTGGGCATGGTTATCTTGCTGATAGGCTTGATGATTAATGGCGGTGTTCCGCAAGGAGTGCGTCAGGCGGGTGAGGGGTTGTTATCTAATTTAGCCTTGTTGTTTGTGCCCGCAGGCGTGGGTTTGATGGTGCATTATCAGTTGATTGCAGCAGATGGTTTGATCATTTTAACCGCATTGATATTAAGTACGGCAATTACGATGATCGTGACCAGCTTAATTCTCAATAAGTTAGCTCGAAAGTCTGCTGTTGGGGATGGTTATCATGAGTGAACTGGATTATCTATGGGTTTATCTTTCTGCCAGCCCTATCTTAAGTATTATTGTCACTGTTATGGGGTTTCTGGTGGCCTGTCGAATTAATCGTTTGGCACGAGGGAGTGCATTTGTTCATCCGGTACTAGTGGCTATCGCACTTATTGTTGGTTTTTTGACGCTGGCAGATATGTCCTATGAGCAATATTTTGAAGGGGCACAGTTTATACATTTTTTGTTAGGCCCCGCGACAGTGGCGTTGGCAATTCCTTTGTTTGATCATCTGGACAGAGTTAAGCAAATGTTTTGGCCGTTAATTGTGGCCTGTGTCTCAGGTATTGTTACGGCAGCTATATCAACCATTGCTATTGTAATGGCTATGGGGGGTAGTCGTGAAACGATGCTTTCGTTAACGCCTAAGTCGGTTACATCGCCTATTGCTATGGGTATTTCAGAGAAAATTGGGGGTTATCCGTCATTAACTGCAGGTTTGGTTTTGCTGACAGGGGCTATTGGTTGTGTTATCGGCCCTAGTTTATTTCGTTTGCTGAAAACTACTGATCATAGTGTTCAAGGGTTTACGATGGGGTTAGCTGCTCATGGTATAGGTGCGGCACAAAGCTTTACCATTAGTTCGGTAGCTGGAGCATTTGCAGGGTTAGCTATGGGGTTAACCGGAATGCTAAGTGCTTTTATTCTGCCTTTGATAGTTCAGTTGTTGGCCCTTTAGAGGGAAAAGAAAGGGTGTAATACCAATTCCGATAATTCCTTATAGATAAAAATAAGGAAAAGCTTTAACCAAGCTCAGTATTTTCATGGATTGATTAGCTGATAATTTATCGGGAATGGTATAAGTTATTCTGATGTGAAAGGCCCTTTGAGGGCCTTTCTGATTTTATCTCGATACTTTGTATACTGGTCTTTTTAGTTTGTGCGACAGAGTTGTCTGTCGCTCAGACTCGCTTAATATCATTATTTACTAAGCACAGCAATACCTTGCCGGTAACCTAAACCGCCATTGCCATGTACTATGCCAAGGCTTCCAATATCATCCTGCTGTAGGTTCTCACACATACTTATCAAGCCATTAAGGGCTGGATTATTCCAAGGGCCTCTTGCCAGATTCATTCCCCCGGTCTGTGTGAGTGGTTTGCTGTTTATTAATTGTTCCAGTTCTTCAGTGTTATTGGCTGCACCAGAGGTCAATAGTAAGGATAAGGGAACCACTGGATAGCAAGTGTAGGCATCTAGCCGTACTTCTGGTGAGCGAATCGCTTTATTCAATTCGATACCTGATTGAATGCTTGCATAATGAAGCGCTTTTTCCAAAGCATGATAATTAGCTAGCTCTTTTGCATGTTCGGGGCCATCTTTATCTGCAATGCCAATGCCCACACCCTTCACTTCAATTGGGCTGATTAAGGGTTTCAACTGTTGTAGAAAGTCGGGATGGCAGAGGATTACGATGCCTTCAAAGTCGATAAGCGGATTGGCACAATCAACACCACGAAAGAGTTCTGTTAAAGGGGCAAACCAGCGCTCGTCTGGTTGATTGTGGCCTATTTTCTCTGCAGTATCTTGTAGATTATTGAATACTTGATCTCTTAATGATTGAAACTCATCCAAGCTTATTCCTTGAGCTTGACAGAAATGCTTTGCTAATAAGGTATAGGCTTCGGGGATGGTATGGTCGCCATAGATGGCCATTTTTTTATGACGTTCTTCTTTACTGTATTCGGAGCGTAAAAAATCACGGCCATGGATAACAATTAAGTCTGTTTCTTGCTGATCAATCATGCGGTTAGCAACGGATAATGCTTCTATGGGGCCGCAACCGCTTCGAAAATGGTTATCTTTTACGCGACTATTCCAGTCAGCACTAAGAGGGTCAATCTCAAGATGGGTGATGCTTAGTTTTAGAATCTGTGCCTGTTCGATAAGGCAGTAACATGCTTCCAGGTCACCTTGCTGATCAATTGAACGCTGTGCGGCAATTATGATGCTATTAGTCATAGAGGTCCCCTGTTCTTTTTATTCTCAATAAAGCAGTATCTTATGAAGATTTTATCGATTTGTCTGCAAACTCTGGCCATAATCTTTCTGCTATAGGTGTGTCTGAGGCCAAAGTATGGCAGGTATTCATAATGGCGGGAGGGCGATTACTCGTTTCTTCCTGGTTTTTTAGATCTTGGTAGAGTGCTTGGTAAGCGGTTGTCGCCATAGGGCCTAGTAGTTCAGTATGATGTGTGCATCCGTATACGGTGCCTAATAGCTCTTTGATTCTTTTATTCCAGCCTGGGCCAATGCTAAGGCCTACGAGTTTCTTATATGCTGGTGTAATCACATTGCACATCGAAAAAGGGGCGAACTCGGTACTGGCTTCAGCGTCATGAATATTAAGTGTTGTATCAATTGTAATTCGCAGCCACATTTCATGCACAGGTTCTCCTGCAAATATGTAACCCCCTCGATCTTGGTTGGCAATATTTTGGGTTTTAATATCTGTCATGTGACCCTCGATATCCCATAAGCCATCTTCTCGGGTATAAGCGCGGCATGTGACAGTGCGGGTATGAGCAAGCCGACGAGAGACTGTATTGGATAGAGGCATAAAAAACCTTATTGGAATAAATAGTGAAATATGAATGCAGTGAAAATCTGTTAGCTAGAGCTTTGAACGTGAAGGGGGTAGAGGATAATAAACAAAAAAAGCCGACACAAGGTCGGCTTCAGTATAGTGTAGACTGACTAGTCACATATTGTCGTGACGGATATTAGGCTAATACGTCTAGCATCTCTTGGATGCTGGTGAACTTTTCTCTAGGTTTATCTTCAGCGGCACGTTCAATTTCAGCTTGATTGATTTTTTGCCAATCATCTGTTGTAACTGCTTGAATGCTGCGCTCAATCAGTAGATTGTCCATGCCTGTGCAGCCTGATTTAGGCTCGTTGATTGGAGAGGTTTCTAAGTCGGCCATAATACGTTTAGCTACGGCCATGGAGTCTGCCCGGTTTGCTGGGATTACGCCGTTAGGTCCGCGTTTACACCAGCCCGAGGTATAAACACCTGTTTCTACAACACCGTCATTATTAGCAACAATTCCTCGATCCTCATCAAATGGCATGCCAGGAATCCCTTTACTACGATAGCCAATTGCAGTGATTAGGGTGTCTGTTTTGATGGTTACTGTTTCTCCCGTGGCGACAACCTTGCCATCTTGCAGGCTATTTTTATTCAGCTCAAGGGCTTCAATACGACCATTAGCACCTATGATAGCTTTTGGTGAATGCCAAAATAGGAAATGTAGGCGCAGAGGTTTACTGTTTGCCTGGTTGTCAGCGTAGGTTTGAAGAATTTCTAGGTTCTTTTGGCGACTCTTGGTATCCCTAGGATCATAACCTTCCCCGACTTCTGCAGGGATTTCACAATCATCAATTAGAGGTACGCAGCGGGCCATTTCAGCAAACTCGCCCAACTCGGGAGGTGTAAAGCTTGCTTCAATTGGGCCGCGACGACCGATGAGGTAGACGTCCTCGATTGGGGCGTCAGCAATAGCATCAAGAGCATGCTGACAGATATCAGAGCCAGTCATCTCTTCTGGTGTTTTGGCCAGAATGCGGGCGATATCCAGAGAAACATTCCCGTTACCAACAATAGCAATAGATTTTCCGTCCAGTTTGGGAGATAGGTTGCGATGATCCGGATGGCCGTTATACCACGCAACAAAGCTTCCGGAGCCATACACGGCGTCCAGATCGCTACCCTCAATGCCAATGTCTCTATCTTCTAGAGCACCTATAGTAATAACGACAATATCGTATAGAGATTTTAGTTCGTCATAACTAACATCACGACCTATTTCCACGTTGCCCAAAAAACGGACATTATCTCGGGCTAAGGTGCGTTCAAACTGACGTGAAATATTCTTTGTGCCGATATGATCCGGTGCAACGCCTGCTCGTACCAAGCCAAACATGCTAGGTAGACGGTCAATTAGATCAATTTGGCTGTTTTCAACCTTTTTGGATAGTACGTCGGCCAAATAAAAGCCCGATGGGCCACTACCAACGATTGCAATGCTAATGCTCATTTAATCTACTCCAGCAAAATAATTTATAAGCCGCCAAAGCGCTTATAAAAAGAGGGTGAAGCATCAGGCAGGGGGCCTTCTGCTGTTTCTAGGCTGCTGGATAGGTGCTGTTCGGTTTTTTCTGTTACTAATCGGTAGAGATTGCGACAAAGAAGGCGTGCTGCAGTGCCCTCCCAGTCGCTGGGCAGTAACTCTTCCGGTAGCTGTGGATCACGCAGTAAGACTCTGCGGTATTCATGGATCAGTAGCGTCCGAACTAGAAAGCAATCTTCCGGATCTAGCTGATCTGCATTCTTTAAATCATTCCAAATAGGTCTGAATTTGTTTAAAAATTGTTTATAGCTTTCAGATAGATCATCAAGATTCCAACAATCTCTTACCAAAACACGAAGAGGCCGGCTATTGATAAGATCCTGTTTATAGGTATCAAAAATAATCGCATCTTCTAGGGCATTCAAATCTTTTAGTGTGGTTTGCAGTTCTGTCATATCCACTGTGGGATGGGCAAGCACTCCTGGTGCTATATTGCCAAAACCTAACCACCCTAATTCTTCTTTTACTGTTTTGCGTACTTCTGCGTCAATTTGACTGGTTAAGACAATGCACCAGCGGCCATCCCATTCAGGAAGAACAGGGGCATAAACCCGCTTAAAGGCTTTTTCAAAGCGACGTCGACCTGACCCTGTCAGGCTGTAATAGCTTCTGCGGCCAATTTGCTCCGACGTTAACCATTCTTCCTTAGCTAGACGAAATACAGATGTTCTAACTAAACGTTGGTTTAGGCCCAAGGGTTCTAGGATATTAATCAGGCTACCCAGCCAAACCGTCCCGCCTCTAGGGGCGATGGAATCACCATAAACAGTGATGATTAGTGAGCCAGCACGAATGGGGCGTTGCTGACAAAATCCTTCTACTAGCTGTTGAACGGCACGATTATTTGGCATGAGTCTATTGTTTTGTAACACGTGGAATCAAATGGATGATGATCTGATTGTACGGTGACAGGTGTACGCAGGCAAGGGCTGTGGGCTTTTAGGGTAATCTAATTCCTGATATTTAAAATGATACAAAAAATGTGGTTGAAATGTTGACAGGGTATCATCCGATACAATATCGTATAGGTGTTGGCTGTGTTCTGTGTCGCTTTGGGCTGTGTGAGGCATGGAACAGGTGCAGTCGGTTTAACAATAAAAATTATCTTGATGAGTAGTGTCTAATTATAACTATAGGGCACTGTTTATAGGGAACTTAGAGGAAACCCACATGAAGACATATGATAAAGGCGACGTGTTACCGGCAGAGTATAAAGAGTTGCTGGTTAACCTGATGACGTTCCAAGCTGATTCAGAATATGCTGGTGCACAGCGAGTTGCTGAAAACCATCGTTTTGCGCCTCGTCCGGAAGAAGCATACCGTCTGTCTAAGAAAGTAATGGAAGAGATGGGACACGGTTATTACATCTGGAACTTATTGCGCGATCTGGATGTAGATGTGGATGCTCGATTACATGAGCTAGCCTCTAACCCTGATAACCCTGACCCTAGCAAAGTAAATGTTATCAATGGGTTCCGTAAAGAAAATTGGTCCACTTTCTTTGAGTGCTGGGAAGATGTAGCGCTGTTCTCTACTGTTGTAACGCCTGCAGCGGTTGCGTTCTTAGGCCAGTATCGCGATTGTTCTTACCTGCCATGGGCTAAAGTGAACGTACGTATCCATAAAGAAGAGTACGGTCACCTGGCATTTGGTGTATGGGCCTCTAAGCGTTGTATTGAATTTGGTGGTGAGAAAACCCGTGAATTTATGCAAGAGCGTATTGCTAAATTTATGCAGATTGGTCTGGGTTTCTATGGTCGCCCTTCTACGGGTGATGGTAAGTCCGAAATGTTTGATAAGTATTATGAGTATGGTATTAAGGTTAAAAAGCCTGAAGAGCTGCAAGCTGAATACCTTGAACTACTGGAAGATCGTCTAAAAGATATCGGATTTGTACTGCCTCAAGGCGTTGAAGCGAACTACGATATGCGTGTGAGTTACGGCTCTTAATCGAAAACACTTATATTGTTGATAGACTAGAGGTTGCTATGATAACTCCATCTCCAGATCAATTGGTTGAACAAGGTGCCAGTGTGTTGGCTAAGTTTGGCTATAAGCCTTTTGGTGGCGAAGAGGAACATTGGGCGGATATGTGGGCGCTTTTGAAAGGTGACTTCACCACTCAAAAACGGCCAGAGGTATCTGACTTTAATGACCTAACTCTCAGCTTGCAAGAAGCCGCTAAAGTTTATATGCGTCGACGCTTAATTGCGGATCGCTTTTTTGAAGAGTGTCGTAAAGCGCAAGCGGATCTCTGGAAAGGGATCCAAACGGATGGTGTAGAGCGTTATACCATTGCTCGAGATGCATATGAAGACAGTGTGAATGATTTTGGTGCGGCTAGAGAGCGCGTCGAAATGCTGCTGGATGGCAAATTCTGGGATGAAAGTGAAGATTACGAAAAATAGTTGATGCTCTTCATTTTGGAGTGATTCTCTAGTGTTCGATATAAAGCGACCTTGTTTTTCAAGGTCGCTTTTTTTATATAAAATAAACCTTACAGATTCTGTGACTATTTGGTGTAAATTAGTCGCAATGCATGTGAGGTTCTATTAGTCATATCAGAAACAATCAGAAATAATGCGGCGTTGAAAGTACACTACATTCTGGGAGAAAACAGCATGCTAAAGCATATAGCGGTTAAGAGCATGAAAGCTCTGGTTGTTTCCATCACCTTAATGGGTTCTGTTCAGGCAGCTGAGACCATTAAGATAGGTGCCTTTTTATCCGTCACAGGCCCCGCATCATTTTTGGGCGACCCTGAGCTGAAAACTATGCAGCTCTATATCGATAAAATCAATGCTGAAGGTGGACTGCTAGGTAAGGAGGTTGAGCTTGTTCATTATGATACCGGTGGTAATGCTCACAAAGCCCGTACCTTTGTGAAGCGATTGGTAGAAATTGATGGCGTTGATATTCTTGTAGGTGGGAGCACCTCAGGCTCTTCTTTAGCTGTTATTCCTTTGGTTGAATGGGCAAAGATTCCATATATTTCGTTAGCAGGTGCAGTGGCTATTGTTGATCCCGTGAAAAAGTGGGTTTTTAAAACACCTCATACTGATCGTATGGCAGCTGAAAAAGTGTTTGAAGATATGCAGCGCCGAGGGTTTAAAAAGGTGGCCTTGATATCGGGTAAAGGTGGTTTTGGCAGATCAGGGCGGGCTCAATCAAGAAGTGTCATTGCTAACTATAATTTAGAATTGGCTGCTGATGAAATTTATGGGCCAAAAGATCAGGATATGAAAGCTCAGTTAACACGTATTAAAAATACTCCCGGTGTTGATGCCATATTGAACTTTGGTTTTGGTCAAGGACCTGCTGTTGTCACTCAGAATTATAAGGAGCTGGGTATTGATATTCCTTTGTATCAATCTCACGGTGTAGCCTCTGATAAGTATATCGAGTTGTCGGGGCGTGCTTCTGAGAGAGTGCGATTACCTGCTACAGCTCTTTTGTTAGCTGAAAAATTGCCTGAAGGAAATATTCAAAAGTCGGTTGTAGTGGCTTATAAAACAGAATTTGAGAAGAGATATGGTGATTCTGTATCAACATTTGGTGGTCACGCTTACGATGGTTTAATGCTGGCTGTTAATGCGATTAAAGCGGCAGGAACAACGAATAAAGCTAAAGTTCGCTTAGCACTTGAGTCAACAAAAAACTACATAGGTACGGGAGGGGTGGTTAATATGACTTCCAAGGATCATTTAGGGCTTGATTTAACCGCCTTTAATATGCTGGAAATACGTGATGGTAACTGGACGCTGGTACCTTAGCTTCCTTTAAGTGCTCTGTATCTCCCAGCAATTTTGCCGGGAAATACAGTAATATATGCTCAAAAATTATTCCCATATTATTTGGCTTGTAGGTGGAGGGTATGGCTCTCTGTTTGTCGAGAGCTTTTGTTTAGGGCTTGTTTTTGTATCTATTTATATTCTAATGAAGCTGGTCTTGCTGCAGTTGAGCTTCTAATATGGCAATTTTTTTGGGCGACAACTCTTCAAGCTCTACCGTTCTTAATATATGAAGCTTTTCTGTACGGCATAAATCAATAGTTTCACTGCCCTCTGCTGTACCCCCTTCCACTGTTAAAATGGGTTTTATTATAGGTTTTGAGCGTTCATCTGGGTGTACGGTGACGACGATAGCGATACTCAGGTCGTTGAGCTGAACAAGTGTTCCAACGGGGTATACGCCAATAGCTCGAATGAAGTGCGTGACTAAGGCTCCGTCAAAGTTATAGTTTCTTAGTTTATAGAGTTTGCTTAGAGCATGAGTTGGGCTATCAGAAGCATGATAAAGTCTATTGCGAGTCATCGCTTCGTAGGCTGTTGTAATGGCAAGAATTCTAGCCATTAAAGGTATTTTCTTTCCTTTTAAGCCTATGGGGTAGCCCATGCCATCAAAGCGCTCATGGTGGTAGGCAACAATGCTATCTATTTCTTTTAAACCATCGACACGTCCCACAAGTGCTCTGCCATCTTCTACATGCTTTTGAATAATAAGCCGTTGTCCAACGCTTAATACGTCCGTCTGTTTTAAAAGTGTTTCTGGGACTTTTAGCATGCCGATATCATGTAATAGGGCTCCTAGGCCAAGAATGCGTAATTGGTCTGTTTCCATGCCTAAATAACGAGCAAAGAGCAAGCTCAAGATGCAAACATCTGTAGACTTTCTAGCCAATGAATTATCTTTTCCTGTTACTTGACTGATAAAACTAAGAGTATCGGGTTGTGCAATGGCAGAGATAAGTAAATGGTTAATAGATTGATCCAGCTCTTCTTTGTGGATCTTTCCTCCACCCCTGACATCTGCAAATAAGTGGTCCAGTTCATGTAGGGTTTCAGAAAAGCTTTCTTGTGCATACTCAACAGGCACTTTAGCCTTTAAAGCATTAATTCTGTCTTTTACGATGCGTTGTTGGTGTTTTTTTTCTTGGTTGTTTTGTAGTGGGGTTTTCTCTGGTGTTTTTTGTTTTTGGGAGGTTTTTTTTGGTAGGGATATCTGCCTTCTTTCTACGATTGGTATTGTCTCTTTAATGTTGTTTTTTGCTTCTTTTTTTATATAGGTCTTTATTTTTTCTTCTTTAATCTGGCTGGTTGACTCATCTGATGTTATTTCGATAACAACGCGTTCACAGTATTTCATCAGTTGTATGACATCGTCGGGGCTATCAATTACAAATTTCTGTGCTAAGAAAGGAAGAGAGGCCCCTTCCCCATCCAATGCAACAACCTGCATCCCCGGTTTTAGGCTTTTAACTTCTATTGTCTTTTGCATGACAAATGCCTTGCCTTATATGAAGTGTGTCAAGCTTAGTGTAGCTGGGAATTTTTAATAAACTGGTATATTTACTCTGTATTTCTTATAACCATTCATATAGTATGCCCTTTGATTCAGGATGAATCAGTATCGCGCCAGAGGGAAGGTGCCTGTAAATATTCAAATCATTTTGTCCGATAATTTTATTGTTGGAAGGCTTTCTTTTGCCTAGAGAATAGTTGCAGCACCTTTAAACTGTTGATAAGGAGGTTGGTTATGCGTTCCACCATTCCGGTTATCCATCCAAAAGATTCATCCTACGCTTTTGCTCGACAACCTATTTTGGATTGTGATTCCAATGTTGTGGCCTATGAGCTGCTCTATCGAGACAATGTTGAGCATTCCAGTGCCGTCGTCAAAAATCCTGTTTTAGCAACTGCTCAAGTTTTGGTTTCTAGTATGTTGGAGCAGGGAGAATCTATTATTGAAACAGGTAAGTTACTTTATATTAATATTCCAGAGCAAGCCTTGGATTGGGTTGAAGATTGGGCGATACCCAGAGAGCAAGTTGTTATAGAGCTATTAGAGGATATCCCTCCTACACTGGATAATTTACGTAAGATTGCGCATCTTAAAAAACAAGGTTGTCAAATTGCTCTTGATGATTTCATCTATACGGAAGAGAGTAAGGTTTTTCTGCAGTACGCTGATATTGTTAAAATCGATCTAATGGCTGTTAGCAGGGCTGAAGTAGAACAATGGTGGCCGATTTTAAAGCAATATGATGTACTCTTATTAGCTGAAAAAGTTGAAACTCATGAGGAGTGGTTATGGTGTGAGCAACAAGGTTTTGATCTATTCCAAGGGTATTTCTTCGCCCGACCAGAGAATGTATCCGGCAAGACTTTTTTATCATCTCATCTTCAATTGCTCAGCTTGATTAGCAGGCTAGGGAACCCTTCTATAGCGATTTCTGAGTTAGAAGAGATTATTAAAAAAGACCCTTGGCTTTATTATCGTCTAATGCGTTATGCTTCCAACTTATGTTTGAAAAAAGATATTCGTATTGGTTCCGTTCGACAGGCTATTATGATGGTAGGTTTAGTCCGTTTAAAAGCATTCTTAATGCTTATATCTGTTACTCGGGTGGCTAATCAATCGGATGCTTCTATTGCTCAAATGTTTATTGTTGCTCATATGTCGGAGGCTTTGGCTGGAGACGCTGAGGGACTGAATTCTGATACGGGATTCTTGGCCGGAACAATGCTTGCTATTGCTGCTGCACTTGGGCGTCCGGTAGAACAAATGGTAGCAGAGCTGAAGCTATCTGAAGAGTTGCAGCAGATTTTTGAACAGGATTTTGATGGGCAAGGTGTGCCGACTTATATGGCTGTTGCTCAATGTGCTGAAAAGTATAGTCAACAACGGTGTCGTGCGTGTACAGATTGTTATATGTCTAATGATTATGTTCAGCAGTATTATGAACAAGCGCTTCGATGGAGTGATAGCTTGATGAATACACTAGCGGAAGAAGAACTGCCCGGACAGCAGGTTTATTCCTAGTTTGAAGTCCCTATGCAAAAGAAAGTACTAATAGATGATATTCGTGTGGGGATGAGAGTCATAGAGCTGGATATCAGCTGGCTTAAATCCCCTTTTTGGCGCCGTGCTTTCACAATTAAGAATGAAAAAGATATACAGCAGATTAAGCAATATTGTAAATATATTGTTATTGATTTAAACGAATCAGATTTAGCGGCAACCAATCATCTGAGGCAGCAATATTCGGATACGGCTAAAGAATCGGTCGAGCTTAGGGTTCAGCGAAAATTACCGGGAGACTCCTCTTATTCTGCTAAGGGGCGAGATGATAGTGAGCAATCTGCTGATGCGGGGGCTTCAGAGCAGTTATCAAAACAAGCCTCTTTAGATGGAGGGCGAGTACCGGTAGAAGCAGCAGACACTCCTGCTCGGCAACGGTTAAAAAAAGCTGAAAAGGACTTTGATCAAACTGTTCATCACATGACAGATATCTTTTCAGATATACGAGTTGGTCGAGCCGTCGATAGCCCAAAACTACGTCAATCTGTGACAACTTTGGCTCAGGATGTTATGGGTGATTCGAGTTCTTTGTTATTGCTAACTCGCTTAAAAGAAAAAGAGCAAACATTAGCGGAAAAGTCAGTCAATGTTTGTATTTTAACACTGACTTTTGCGAAACACTTAGGCATTCGTAAGGATCAATTGCATGAGCTAGGGTTGGGGGCTTTGTTACATGATATTGGTATGTTGAGAGTACCTGATAATATATTGGCTCAGCAGGGTCCGTTAAACCCATCTCAAAGAGCAATTGTTGAACAGCATGTTATGGATGGTGTCAGTTTTGTTGCTATGAATGATGAACTTTCTCCCATGGAAGGGCTGAAAAATATGATTGCTTGCCACCACGAAAGATATGACGGTTCTGGTTATCCTGTTGGTATTAAAGGGAAGGCCATACCTCTCTTTGCACGAATACTAGGCATCACGACAACCTATGAAGCTATGACGCGAGAGCGGTTCTATAGTCCTACCTCTAGCCCTACTCAGGCCTTGGCTAAACTTTACCGTTGGCGTTATACGCTATTTGATGGTCGCTTGGTTGAAAAGTTTATTCAGGCGCTGGGTGTTTATCCTCCTGGATGCTTGGTGGAGTTAGACAGCGGGCAAGTAGCCGTTGTTACTGCTATAAATCCTGATCAAAGAACACGACCTGTGATTCGGGTTTTATTGGCTCAAGACCAAACAGCCTTAACGGATCAACCTGAACTTGATCTGATGATGCCAGAATTAGCGCATATTCATATTTTAAGAACACTGGATACGAGGGATCTTGAACTCCCAACGGTTTGATTTTTATTCTTCAAAAAAGGAGGGCTAAGCCCTCCTTAGCAGATCAACAGGCTAGGCGTGAACGTTAATCTTGTTACCCAAGTGAGGTTCAACCGAGGGGGCAGGTTGCACAGCACCAATTGAACTCAGAAGAGTATTTATTGTTTGCTGTGTTGTGTCCTGAGCGGATTTGAACAATTTTATTTGAACCCCAAGCATTGGATCCTGTTGAGCTGCACTGCTTGCTGCACTACTACTTGAAACATCCATTGTAGTTCTCCTATAGATTTTACAGATCTGCTTCTATAATAGCGGCTGTTAAATTAATAACTAAAGGGGTCAGAGGCATTTAATTGTTACCGTTTGTTAGGCTCTGATTGTTTGAAAGCATGTCTTCAGAGGCTTCTTAGCCTAAAAGTCCCTTAATCTGAGCCGTAACCTCTTCTTGGCTAATACCATTGGATAAACTCAGGCTTCTGTAAGTATCACCGCCAAAATTACGATCTAGTTCAAGTAATATATGAGTAGTATCTATAGTGGCAACAAAGGATATTTCGACTTCACTTAATCCGAATAGGGCAAACTTATTAGGACGAAACTCTAGCTCCTGATAGCAACCTGTAGTAGATACAAAGCCATTGCCTCGTAACTGTCCTTCCTCAACATCTGCTTTAACTAGACTATAGCCACAGTTATCCATAGCTTGGAGTACTTTATTTTGTGTTGAGGTGGCAATAACATTTAAAGCATCTTTATCATTGGCATCAATAGCCATATCGATATTAAGACCAGTAGCAATCCATACTCTACTTTGATTATTACGTGCACCATTACTGCTGATAGGGGTTTCGAAAGGCAACGTCGCATTAAATGGAATTTCTTTTACCTCGCCAGGCTGAATGACAAACTGGTCAGCGATATGCCAGTGGGCCAGTGATTTATTCACCACCATCTCGGTGTCATCTCGTTCTACTTTAACGCGGGTCATTAATGCCAGATCCAAGCCTGAAATCTCTTGTTCACTCTCCCCCCCCATAATGACAATATTGGCGCTAATGTTATCGCCAGGGCAGACAATCTCGGTGGTTAGAATGGTATCGACTTTAGCGCCGCCGATGCCTACGCTAGCCAGTAGTTTCTTAAACATAGTGATTCCTTAACTATTTATTACAAAGAAAATATCGTTGCCAGATCAGCGTAATTTACATTTAACGACCTGTTGTTAAAACATATAGTAATCGACTACTGTGCTGGGTAAAAGAGTTGGTTGCAGCATGTATACATCCAAAAGTATTTTGATATTTTCTGGTTAGTCGTTAGAGAATATGGCTACATATGCAAGGTATCAATTATTTCATTTAAGAAGGACTGAAGTGATGGAGCAGCGTTTTGGATTAAGCCAAGGGGCGGCAGCTATTCTGGGGGTATTTATTATGCTCGGTTTACTCGCCTTAGGTTATCTGTTGGCGGATGGGGCTATTCGCTATAAAGAGTACGAGCGTACTGTTGTAGTTAAAGGCTTATCAGAAAAAGAATATCCTGCTGATACAGTTATCTGGCCTATACAGTTTTCAGTGGCCAGCAATCAGTTGGAACAGTTGTATGGTGATATTCAGACTAGAACGGATAAAATTCAAAGCTTTCTTTTACGGGCAGGTATTCTTACATCGGAAATTACCTTGTCCGCACCTGCTATTACCGATAAATCAGCCCAGCAGTATGGTGGAGGTCAAAGAGCTCCGTTTCGCTATACAGCAGTGCAAACTGTAACGGTTTATTCTGCTAAGGTTGATCAAGTACGACAATTAATGAATCAAATTTCAGTATTGGGTAAAGAAGGCATTGTATTTATCGGTAATAATTACGACGCTTTACCGGAGTATCTCTTTGGCCGTTTAAATGAGATTAAACCGATTATGATTGAGGAGGCAACAACGAATGCACGAGCTGTTGCAGCTAAGTTTGCCGAGGATTCAAATAGCCGCTTAGGGAAAATAAAGAGTGCTCGTCAGGGACAATTTAGCATTTCAGAGCGAGACAGAAATAATCCTCATATCAAAAAAATCCGAGTGGTGTCAACCGTAGAGTACTATTTGTCCGATTGATTCTAATTGAAATGAAAAAGTCTCATTCAATTAATTTTGGTTATTGCCGATAGGTCTAGAATACTTCTATTAATTGGCAGGTGATGTTATGAAAGTTGATAATGGACAAATTTCATTTATATCTACCCACGAGTCCCGAAGCTACTCGGAAACAAAGCAAAATGCGACTTACTTTGAGCGCACCCCTGATGGGGAGCGTACGATAGAAATGAACAGTCGTTCGTTATCAGCTGAGGTTTCTCTGGGCATGCATGCTGTAATAGCTAAGGGTGAAGAACCTTTACCTCAATTTCCAGGCAGGCATGGTCAAGGCAACGGCTTTGGGCTCTCTTTTGCGCCTGCAAATGGACAAGATAAGTTTGATCGTACATCGGATAGCGTTGCTAAAACATCTAAAGTCGATGATGACTCTGAGTTTCCTGAAAATGTAGAAGAATTAAAACTAGCAGTCTTTGTTCGCATGATGGAGCAGATGTTTGGTGCTCGGTTCGAAGTGTTTGATAAAGATGAAATGGATAAAATTGATAAAAATGCAGAAGAGCTCCGTGAAATAGCCAATAAAATGGAACAAGCTGTACATGGGGGAGGAGAGGCTGTTTCTAGTGAGCAAGAGGAACCTGAATACGGTTGGAGGGTCAATTACCATTCGGAGCAGACTTATCATGAAGAGGAATATACGCGCTTTGGAGCAACAGGCCATGTGACCACTTCCGATGGTCGAGAGATTGATCTACAACTTGAGTTGGGTTTGAGTCGTTCATTTCAATCAAAAGAGGTGATAACTGCTGTACAGGGAACATTAAAAGATCCTCTGGTGATTAACTTCGATGCACCAAGTGTTGGTTTAAAGGATAATGAAACTTTCCGTTTTGATATTGATAGTGATGGTGAAATAGACAGTCTAGCCCAGCTAACATCAGGGTCTGGCTTTTTAGCTTTGGACCGAAACGGTGATGGCCAGATTAATGATGGCACTGAACTTTTTGGTGCGCAAAGTGGTAATGGTTTTGAAGATCTTAGGCACTTAGATGAAGATGGCGATGGTTTTTTAGATGAAGATGATAGTGCCTTCAGTCAGCTGAGAGTTTGGGTTCCAGATTCTGAAGGTAATGGCGAACTTTATGCCTTGTTAGATAAGGATGTTGGTGCTATTTACTTAGGGAATGTTGATACAAAGTTTTCATTGAATAAAGCTTCAGATAATGAGCAGCAGGGTGTCTTGCGCAGCTCAGGCGTTTTTCTGAAGGAATCAGGAGGAGTGGGTACTGTTCAGCAAATTGATTTAAAGGTTTAGTTCGATCTTAAAGACCGTGATTATTGAATGAAATGAATTGATCATTTGATTAGGTCTGTCATACCTATCTTGTCTGTGCTCTGTTAATCTATAAGGACAATAAGAAAAAACGGAGTGCAGACATGACTTTTAAATATCAATGGTTAACGTCTGAAAATCATGATTTAGTGCCGTTAGATCGATGGCAGAGTACCGTTAATCTTATGGCTGATCTCTTTAAAGCCCCTGCTGCTTTTATTGTTCAGCATACTCCGAATGGCTTTCGAGCAACCATCGCTAGTCAACAGATCGAAAACCCCTATGATGAAGGTTGTATCATTCCTCTAGAAACAAATATCTTCTGTCGCAAAATAGTTGAAACCCGACAACAACTGTATGTGAATCATGCCACCGCCGATCCCGAATGGGAGAGCAACCCTGAAGTAACCCAGGATGGCTTTAATTCCTATTTAGGTTTTCCTATTTTTTGGCCTGATGGCGATCCGTTTGGCACTATTTGCGTTATGGACTTTCAAGTCACTCAGTATGACGATACTTACATAAAACTGATTGAACAGTTTAGAGATCTGGTGCAAACAGATTTACTGCTTGCAGAGCAGTTTGAAAGTATTCGTAAGATGGCCTTGAACGATGAGTTAACAGGACTTTTTAACCGACGAGGTTTTTTAACGGTTGCAGAGCAGCGTATTCAATTAGCCAGACGCAATGATAATCAGCTATCTCTGATTTATCTGGATATGGATGGTTTAAAAGCTGTTAATGATCAAATTGGACACGAAGCCGGGGATCATGCTTTGCAGGCAATTGCCCAGAGTATTCAGGATAATATCCGTAGTAGCGATATTTGTGCCCGTGTTGGCGGTGATGAGTTTCTGATACTAGCGGAAACAGCCGAAATAGAAGCGATGGAAAAAGTCTGCGCTCGTATTGAAGCTCAGTTTAAAGACCAACTACCTGATAATAGCCCCAAACGAACGGGTTTAAGCTATGGAGTCGTTTGTATTACAGACTTTAATAACCCCTTGGAGCACTGGCTAAAACAAGCAGATCAGATGATGTATCTACTCAAACAAAAGCGAAAACAATATTAAACGGCGACAGCTTACCTATAGGTGATTTAAGGCTAAATAAAATTTGTCCCTATCAAGGATGTCTCTTTGCATGAGTGTTCTGTAAACATCTGCCATAGTACTTGAGCCAACTGGCTAGGGGTTTTTTCCCGCAGCCGTATGAGATAAATAGGTACATCACTGGTAGAGGCAAAGTTCTCTACCTGCATGGGTGCCAAGCTACCATCGGCTAAATCATTGCTGACCATATGCAGAGGTATTCTAGCCCAGCCCAAGCCCGCTTTTAACAAAGCTTGTTTTACCGTGTAATCATTCACATACCAGCGCAACCCCCCAGGTATCACATTGACATGATCAAAGGTCTGTTCAGAACCACTATCGGCTACCAGAATATGAGGTCGGTGGCGTAATTGTTCTTGGCTGACAGGCTGCGCTGTGCTTTCCGGTAGATAATCTGGTGCCGCTACGCAGAGTAGATGAATATTAAAAATTTCAATAAATTCATATCTTTGATTCAAGCCAGTATGAGGCCCAATGGCTAACTCTGCTTGATTAGTGTTCAGCTGCTCCAATAAACCTGATAGATGCTGGGTACTGATATTCAATTGGAGTTTAGGATGTTGTTCAGAAAATTGCTTTAATCGGCTTAAACCCTCCGGTAATGCACTCATAGTGCTTAGAGCAATGGATAAGCTAGCCGGTGTGCCATCTGTTAATTGGTGTCCCAAGCTCTCTAGCGCTTCAGAGTCGGCGAGCAACCGCCGTGATTGCTGATAAAATGCCTTGCCCTCAGGGGTTAGTGTGGGCCGATAGGTGCTGCGATCTAATAATTGCAGCGAAAATTGCTTTTCAAGATTATGAATAGCAGCGCTGATAGTGGATTGGGTTTTATGTAGCTTAGAAGCTGCGGCTCGAAAGCTGCCAGTATCCACTACCGCCACAAACGCTTTTAACTGCTCATAGGTCATTTTTCACCTCTACCAATTCCTTTCCACACTATTTTTCTTTTAGGGCTGGCCTTTATCTCCTATCCCTAAAGAGACTTAGTCAGGCTCTTTAGGGGATGATGGTCTTTATTATGATCGTTTTTATCATTCACTTTAATAGAAAAATATCATTATTTATCGATTGATAGTAGGCGTAAGCTGCTGCCATTGTTTTAGACATTAGGCCCTTACAACTCTATCAGCGCTTGGCTTTGTGATTGATGTCATCAGTGAAGCATTGTAGGAGCATAAGAAAAAGAGAGGTATCAATTTTGGAGCTGAATATAGTTTGGATTACATTGGCGGCAGTGGTTACCGGATTCTCTAAATTTTCTACTGGTGGTATGGGGATGTTAATACTGCCACTGATGATGCTGGCGTTCCCCGGTCCTGAAGCACTTGGCGTGATAATTCCACTCTACGTCATTACTGACTTAATGGCTGTTATACGCTACAGAAAAGGAGTTCACTACGGTGTTTTAATGCACTTATTACCCTTGGCGATGGTCGGTATTTTATTGGGAGGATGGCTCCTAGAAGAAGTTAGTGTGGAACAGTTTACTGGCATGCTCGCTGGATTGATTCTGTTTATGTTGGCTCTCAGTGTATGGCTGGAGTACCGACCTGCAAAGTGGATGCGTTATCCATTGGTTGGACAAGCAATGGGGCTTGTCTCCGGCGTTATTAGTACGTTAGCCAATGCCGCAGGGCCCTTTTTAAGCCTGTATTTAATGGAGCAAAAGTTGGATAAGTCGGCTTATGTGGCCACGAGAGCCTGGGCATTTATGCTGATAAATCTAGCCAAAATTCCTGTCTTGATGGGCATAGGTTTGCTGAATATAGAAACGTTTCAAGCCAGCTTTATCGGTATTCCTGGTTTAATCGTGGGAGCCATAATGGGGGCTTGGGTGATGCAGAAAATGAACCTGAGCCAATTCAGATGGTTGATTCGGATCATGGCAGTGTTGGCCGTGGTTAACCTGATGGTCTTTCGTTAAATGAAAAAGGCGAAAGGGGTAAACCCTGTTCGCCTTTTATTGCTTAATCCGCTATACATTGGTTCTTCAATGTAATTACTGATTAATCAATCAAGCCATACTGATCACGCAGAATGTCGATGATTTCTGCTTTTGGGTTTTCTGACAGAGTCAGTTTTTCACCCGTGATCTTTTCAGCAATGCTAACGTAGGTTTCAGAAACTTTCATTAATACTGCTTCTGGCAGAGCATTGTCACGGGCTAGTGCGTTACGCTCGTCCATACGCTCTTTGTTCAGCAGAATATCTGGATCAGGGAAGTGATTCAGCAGTTGCTGACGGAACACTTCTTTCGAGTTTTCGACAACTTTACCATCACGGTAAGCTGCACCATCCCAAATGCGAGATGAATCAGGTGTACCCACTTCATCCATATAGATCAGTTTTTCCTGACCAGACGCATCAGTTACATAGCCAAACTCAAACTTGGTATCAACAAAGACTTGATCCAGTTTTTCCAGCTCGTCACTGATAACATCAAAGCCTTCTTTCAACAGTTTTTCGTACTGTTCAATATCTGCTTTAGAGCGGAACTGGAAAGCTTCAAAGTTGTTAACGATATCATCACGAGTGATATTCACATCATCAACAGCGGGTACGCCTGGAATACCTTCCAAGATACCTTTAGTCGATGGTGTAATGAGTAGCTCAGGCAATTTCTGATCTTTCTGTAGGTCTTCAGCAATCTGAATGCCGCAGAACTCACGCTCGCCCTTGTTGTAAGAGCGCCACATAGAACCTGTGATGTATTGACGGCAGATAGCTTCGATCATTACTGGTTTAGCTTTCTGTACAATCCAAACAAACGGGTGTGGAATATCTAGAATATGACTGTCAGCCAACCCATTTTCGCGGAACAGTTTGAACCAGTGGTTAGAGATTGCATTTAGTGCTGCACCTTTACCAGGTACGCCGTTCATACCGCCTTCACCATGCCAGATGCACTCAAAAGCAGAGATACGATCACTGATTACCATAATGGCTAAAGGAGCATCTTCTGCGACATCGTAGCCTTTTTCTTGGATCAGACGACGGCTGTCGGCTTCAGTTAGCCAGTATACGGAGCGTACTTTACCACTGTGAACAGGGGCGTCGGTACGGATCGGCAGATCATTGTTTACTGCTAGCACTTTATCAGCAAGACTCATTCTAAATGTCCCGTAATATTTATTGAGATAATCGGTTAATAACCGGTGAAAAACTAAAAAATAATGGCCTGATGCTTAAGACTCTCCACCACGTGCTGCTGGTTATACTCTCAGCAGGTTTTTCTTGGCTATCCTAATACTATTTAAGTATCCGTTTCAGGGCCAAGAGAGATGTGATGTCATCGGAGAAAGCAATCAGACCATAAAAAATAAATTGAGTTCCAAGTGTAACAGCTTAAGTACAAAGGGCTTCGAATTTAAGCCTGAATGCACTATAGAGCTGAAGTATTACTGCTTGGCACTGTACTCGTCTGGATCATTGGTGATCTCTACATCAACTTTTGGTGATGGGATGACATAGTCATAGACTCTTTCCCAGCCATCTTCATCAGAATCTGGAGTACGTTCCCAGACAGTGCCTGCATTATAGGTGACAAGATCAGTTAATGTTGCATCAATGGAGCACATGGTTTCCATTGGGACTGTCATCATGTTATTCAGTTCATCCTCTAGAAATGCTTCATCTTCATAACCTGAGTACATGCGCCAACCCGTGTCATTCAAATGGTCAGGTACCGTCTTATACATAAAACGTACTGGCATGCGCTCATCAATAATCAATCGGGACACCAGACACAAAAAACCGTTCTTGGTTTGGTTGGTTTCCAGTTCTTCAGTTTTCGGATCATCGATATGAGGTGTTTTCATGCCTGCTCCGGGATGGATGGATTAAGGCGCAGTATTGTAATACAGAGTGAGCCGAAGGGGAATTTTTTGCATTTTTGTTTATTGTCGTAAAAAGACAAGTCTTTTTTTGGAGAGTGTTGGTACAAAAATGGCGCAAAAAATGCGCCATTCCAGAGTGTTAAATAAAATAGATCGGATCTTTAAAATAGTACGTCATTTAGGGTTAGCTGGCCTTCTTTTAAACGGGCTTTAACAATCATGTCTTCACCTTCTTCTTTGTAAGCATCACGCTGATACAATTGCATGGCTAATGATTGTAAAGGCATCATCTTGGTAACCAAGTTTTTACTAATGGTTAGATCACTGCTTAGTACTAAAAAATTGGCCATTAATGGGGGGAAGCTCATAGCTTGTGTCAGTTCTTCAGAACTACCTTCTAAATTAAGATTGACATTGCCATTAATACTACCGTCAGAGGTGACTAAATTTAGAGTATGAATATCTAGATTGAGTGCTTGTAAAAAATTAGTGAATAAAGGCAGGATGACTTGTGCATCTTCTTGGGTCATCTGTTCAGAATTAACATTCTGGCTGGCTTCAATCAATGCTTCTGTTGAGCCCACGCTTGGCCCATTAAGAGAATATGATATTTGACTGGGTTTCATTTCTATCAATGATTGTTGGAATTGTTTAGCAGATAAACTGTTCAGACTCAGAGTACTGTTATAGGCAATGGTATTGGCTTGCTCACCAGACTCCTGAATGTCAAAATTATCACTAAGATTGATCTGTTGGCTGTTCAGGTTGAAGATTTCATTGCCAAAATCAAACTGGCTCAGGCTTAGATTGCTTTGGTAGCGCCAGATATAATCACTTAATTGTTGACCGGTGATTTTAATTTTTAAATTACCAAGAGACAGGTGTTCATTGTCGGCGCTGAGATTGGCACCGTTCCAAGCACCATTAAGTGTGTAGTGGTTTGTTGCTTGGTTATAGTTCAAGCGGAATATAGCGGGTTTTACCTCGATATCACCACCGGTAGGGCCGTTTACACCTTGTGATTCAGGCTGAAGGGTAAATCCGTCTAGATAAGTATTAATGATAGCAGTGTCTGCGGATAACTCACCATCAAAATGCAGAGGAATCTGGCCATTAAATTCTTCGTCAACGATAGCTTTAATCTGATCATTTACCAAGGCTTTGGAGGTGAATTTAGCTTTGTTGATACCGTGACTAATACTATGCTGGATATCAATGTAGGTTGGTTCTTGATCTGCCTGAAGCATTGGATCTTTCAGGGCGATGCGAGTGATCACTTCACTAGAATAGGCCGATTTTTGATAATCGGTAATGTCTATTTGAAATGCAGAGCTGGGTTGTTCGTTTACAGATTGTACGGCTTGTTTTAGCTGAGTTTGAACAGTTTCGCCCACTTTCACTGGCATATAGGCTGCACTAGCACCAATTAAAACAACCCCAGCAAGTATCCCTGTGGTTAGTTTGTTCATATTTTGAATCCTTGTTTTGTCATTTTTGCCCGCTTAGGGCTATAGTCACATAATATGCAATTGAGACGATAAGGTTAAGCTTTTCAATATGATAAGCACTCAAACAACATTTTCTCTACAAACAGTATCAATGGTCAGATTTTCTGGTTATATGCCAAAGAATATCGGAAAATTTTCTTTGGGTATGTCACGTTTATCAGTAAAAGGTTTTTAAATAGATGAAGCATAAACGGATAATTAGCAGTCTAGTTGTTTTGTTTTTACTCTGCGCAGTGTTGTTGAGTCGTTGGGTCTTAACGCCAACCGTTAATCATTTTGCTGAACCGTATCGAGCCAAGTTTGAACAGGTCCAGTTAAATTGGTTCCCTCTAATGCTACGTTTAAAAGGTTTAGAATTGGGACAAGGTGCTTCGGCATTAAAGCTTAATCAACTGGAAGCTCAAGCTAATTGGGGCTTGTTAGTCGGCAAGCCTATTACCTTACAGGTGCGTGGTGACGAACTTCAGGTAGGTTATCACGGGGAACAGAAAGCTTTTGGCGGATTGACTCTGGAGGAATGGCAGCAGCTAGCAGCCAGTGATCAGCCAACTGAAGAAACTACTGAAGAAAAGGAACCTGAAGATCCGAATCAGGCTCCGGCTAACGTTATTCTACAACAGCTAACGTTTGAGAAAATTCAGCTGAACTCAGAGCAGAGTAACTGGCCAACGGTCGCGATCAATCAGCTGGACTTTGGCTCTTTGGCCTTGCGTGAACCAGAGGCTCAGAGTCGTTTATCTCTAAGTGTTGATATTGCTCAAGGACAAATTGGTATTCAAGGACAGCTTGCTCCGTTAGCACTGAAACAGCCGCAACAACTACAGCTGGATTTGCAGCAGCTTAAGCTGAATCCTGAATGGTTTGTTTTATTACCGAAACCTTTCTCCACAGAGCTTTCCGCACAACTGCAGGTTGCCTTAAATAATAAAACTGAAGATCTTGCCAGTGTGACCGGTGAGTTGGATCTCAAACAGCTTAAGTGGCTGGATAAAGCGAATCAGGTTCAAGTGGGCTCAGTGCAACTGGATCAGATTGATCTGAATTACAACTTGAGCGGTGAACTGGCCCCTCCAGCGAAAATCCCGCTGCAAGGCAGTTTAAACCTATCCGTGGAAGGGATGAACCTAGCCACGGAAGCCAAACAACAGGTGCAGTTCCAGCAATTAAACCTGCAAGGTATCCACTACGACCAGATCGCCAGTATCAAACAATTATCCCTAGATAAGCTGCAAGTGGCCGACGCCGATAACAAGCTGCGTCTGGCACGATTGACGCTGGATGATATCGATGCTGAGCCTGCTGTACCGAATGTAAATATTAAACAGCTGCAAGTAAACAGTATCGAAGCGTCTGCTCTGGTCCACAAAGCTCAAATTTCCGTTTTAGCCCTCAATAATATTGCAGCAGATCTTGCCCAGAAAACCGTACAGTTTAACCGACTTAAACTGAAAGAACTCCGTGCTAACAGTGAGGGAAAGCAGGCTGAGTTGGGTCAGCTGACGCTGGAGAAAGTAGCGGCTAAGCTTGAAGGGCCGCAAGCCCAAGTCGATCAGATGCAGATTACAGACCTAAAGCTGAATGATGGCAGTAGCCTGTTACAAAATGAGCTGTTAACGATTAAAGCGATCTTGTTTGAGCAGATGCTGGATATTGATCAAATAAGCCTTAAAAATACCTTGGCGCAGTCAGGAGAGCAAAACTACCAGCTTAGTGAGCTGATGGTTCAACAAGTCAGTTTTGACCCTAACAGTAAGCCGATGAACGCTCAGATTGGCGAGGTGGTGTTAAATGAGGCGAAAGCACAGGTTCAGGTGCTTAAACAGGAAGAGGAGCCTGTCAAAGAAGAAAACGATAAACCAGAGCTTAATACACCTGAAGCAGAAAAGAATACTCAGATAGCAGAAGGTGATGAAAAACAGAACACTCCAGCCCAAGAGCCCCCGTTATATCTGACCCTGGATCTGCTGCAAGTAAAGCAGCATCAGGTATTGTTCCAGGATCATAACTTGGCTAAACCGACTCAGACTGAGTTTAAATTGGAACTATTTGAACTGAAGAATCTGCGTTGGCCAAGTGCTGAACTGGCTCAATGGAGTTTAGATGCCTGGTTGGATGGTCAGAGTCACTGGCTATTTGATGGCGAGGTCAGTACCCAGCCGATAGTATTAACGCTTAAAGGGGCGCAAAAAGGCCTCAGTTTGCCTGCTATTAGTCCCTACAGTGAACACCATGCCGAGGTGTTTTTCCATCAGGGAGTGATGGATAACGACATTGAACTGGATTGGCAGGGGCAGCATCTGAAAGGTGAAGTGGGCTTTTTGATGCATGGACTGGATATTAAGCTTGATGGTGAGTTTGCTGGCCAGAATACACCATTACAAATGGCTTTGTCGGTGATTCGTGATAGCAGAGACAGAATCGAATTGGGCATTTCTGTTGATAAAAGCGGGGAAGAGTTGAATGTAGGGGCTGGTGAGGTTATCCGTGAGTTTATCTTTAGCGCCAGTCAGAAAGGAGCGTTGGCTTATCTAAAATACAGCTTGCAGCCTTTTGGTGCCTTGCTAACTATAGCCGATATTGGCAGTGAGCTAATGAAAGACGGGGCAATGCCGCTAGAAGGGGTGATTTTTGATAATTTACAGCCTGAACTTCAATCTAGCCAAATGGATTATGCCAATAAACTGCTGGCGATGCTGAAAGACAGAAGCCAGATGAAGCTGCAAACCTGCGTTCAGTTAGGAGCAGAAGAGCGAGAGTTGTTTATGGCCCAGCTGAAAGGGGATGAAGAGAAGGTTGAAAAAGCGTTGCTGGAGCTGCAGCAGGGGCGTATTCGTCAATGGCGTCGAGTTTTCGCAGAAGGTGGTGTGGCTCAGCAGCTAATGGAGTGCCCTGAGGCACAACAAGACGCGCCTCAAATGACATTTAACTTGATGCTGGTACCGCAGTAATATGCAGTAGTCTAGTTTTAACATTGATAGCCCTTTGTTTTTTAAATAATGGGCTATTTTCTGCAGATGAGTTGCATCATTCTATTTTAGTGAATTTGCTAACTATAGGATTATATTAGATATTCTTAACATGTATATTAGAGGCAATATTCTTTGTGTGGAAATGTAGCTCTGTGTAATATGCCTACATATACGATAAATTGAGGTGGCTTCCCGTGCTCTCGACCCTAAAAAGTAAAACACTGATCTTTGCCGCTGTCTGTCTGGTTTTTCTCTTAGTACAGATGATCTTTTTGAGACAAGATACCGCTTTGGTTATCAATAACGTAGAGCGTCTAGCAGAAGAACGTCTACCTCAGTTGGAAAAAGCCCGTGATATGCAAATGGCCGTTGTCCAAGTGCAACAGTGGTTAACGGATATTAGTGCGACCCGTGGTTTAGATGGCTTAAATGATGGATTTGATGTTGCAGAAGAGCAGGCAGAGTTGTTCCGCAAGCGTGCGGAAGAGCTTATTCAGCTAGATGCAGACAATGCTACTTTTTATAAAGAGTTATTACCTGTATTCGAAGATTACTACCTTGCAGGCCAAGTGATGGCTGAAGGGTATGTAGCAGGTGGTCCATCCACGGGTAACCTGATGATGGCTCCATTTGATGAGGCGGCTGAAGCTATTAGTGAAAAAATTGAACAGTTAATGGCACAGCATGATAAAAACACTCAAGCTGCGTTAGCTCAGGCGATCCAAAATGCGGAAATAACCCAGCATGCCAGTATGTTATTTACGGCTTTGTTGGCTGTTCTTATGTTTTTATTAGTCAGCGGCTTACATATCTTTGTGCTTAAACCTATTGCACGTATGCATAATCTTGTAGAGGAACTGGGCAAAGGAGAAGGCGACTTATCACAACGGTTACCAGAAGATCGGAAAGATGAGATTGGTGAGTTAGCAAGCTCTTTTAATCACTTTTTAGCGAAAACAGATAGAACGGTTTCAGATGTGATGAAATCGGTTGTGCGCTTGATTCCCATGGCGGATGAGTTATCTGATAATAATACCAATACTCAAGATCAAGTGATGAAGCAGAACGAACAGAGTCAGAAGGTACGTGACTGTATGACAACAACGCGTGATGCGGCTGATTCTGCTGCCAGTGCTGTTGAACGTATTTCTACTGCTAGCACACAGGGTTATGAACGGGTAAAACAAGGTGTTGATATTGTTGTTGAGTCTAGCCAAACCATGGAGCAGCTGGCTTCTCGAGTAAATAGTGCTGAGGTTACTATTGGCCGATTGAGAGAAAGTAGTGAGCGCATCGAAGGCGTTATTGATGTGATCAGCAATATTGCTGAACAAACAAATCTTCTGGCATTAAATGCAGCCATTGAAGCGGCTCGTGCGGGTGAAGCTGGCCGTGGTTTCGCTGTCGTTGCTGATGAAGTACGTAGTTTAGCGGGTAAAACTCATGAATCAACGGCTGAAGTGCAATCGATGGTAGAAGCTATTCGCACGGAGACCCATGAAGTGGTTAAGATCATGCAAGAGAGTGCTGAGGCCGCACATGCTAGTCAGAAGCTGGTTGAAGACAGTCGTGGCAGTTTGGAAGAGATTAATGATGCTATTTTGCATATACGCAGTTGCTCAGAAGAAATCTTAGAAGCCATCAGCTTGCAAGGGGATAATTTCCAAAAGGTTGAGAAAAACTTTGACGTTATGGATGAGTACTTCCGCGAAACTCTTGAATCAGGTCAGGTAACTTTTGGTTTTGGTGAAGATCTGAAGAAAATGAGTGGGAAACTACAAGAGATGGTCAGTACCTTTAAAGTAACTGAAAGCGATTGGAGCACAAAACAGCGTGATCATGCTCGTGTTAATGAAGAAGCAGAGATGTTTTAGGCTTTCATTTTCTCGACATTTGCCTAAGACTGGGGGGTAGCTCTTTTTATTTTTGAATAAGTAAAGCCATTTGATGTCATAAGCATCAAGTGGCTTTTTATAATGATATTGCCAATCTCTAGAAGATGCTTGAGTCGGTTTAGGGCTTGCTCATAATGAGCAAGCTAGCTATAAGATGGTGAAGCAAAAAATAATTACTTGGGGGGAATAGATTGGACTGCAGCCTTTCTATTTTAGTCAGCCAGAAAAATAGTTTAACCAATATGATTTAGAGGCATATCCGTTTTATTTTTCACTCTGCGTAATACAAAGCTGGTACGAATACTGGTAACCCCTTCAATTCGATTTAACTCTTTTAATAAAAAATGTTCGTAATAGGCCATATCGGGCATAACCACTTTTAGTAAAAAGTCCGCATCACTCCCTGTGATCAGAGAGCATTCCATCACTTCGTCGTAATTCATGACTTTGAGCTCAAAGTTTTCCAATCGCTCGGTGATTTGGCATTCCAGACAAACATGGACATAAATGGTGAGATCAAGCCCTAGGGCGCTTTGGTCGAGCAAGGTGACGCGTTTTTTAATGATGCCGGCATCTTCCAGTATCTTGACTCGACGAGCACAAGGAGATGCAGATAATCCCACCCGTTCTGCTAGTTCAAGATTGCTGATTTCAGCGTTATTTTGCAGTTCGGTCAGAATCTTTCGGTCGATACGGTCAAGTTTTCGGCTAGCGGGTGCTTGATACATCATGGTTTTAGTTTCTTTTTTGTTATTTATGGTGATGTGTAGTTTTTTTATTCTGAATGTTTGTTGATTATAAGTGAAATTTACTGTTGTTCACCTTCTGAGTTGTTATTAGAACAGTGAGTGCATATAACTAAATGTTATTTTTACTTGAGTTAATGACTGTTGAGGCAGGTCATCTATTTGAGGGTAGGTTCGTGATTAAATGCAGTTAGATCCTTTTGTTTAGAAGAGAAATAAATGAATATAATCAGGCAGATCCATAGTTTTTTCAGAACACTTAGGGGTTATGTTCTGGCTGCGATTATGGCCGTTTCTCTTACGGTGTTTTTTAGCGTGACGCTAACGGCGACGCTGTTATATGAAAATATTATTGAGAAGATGGCAGAGGAGACCTCTCGTGCCATTGCGGAAAATACGTTTAACTCGATGTTTCAGGTTATGCGTCAAGGCTGGACGCGTCAGGACTTAATGGAGTTTTTGGCCTCCACAAAATCAGTAATGGAAGACAGTTCTTATGATATTGAGATCTATCGAGGGGAGAAGGTTGAAGCGTTATTTGGTCCCATTAATCAACCGAAATTAGACCTCAAGCTAGTACAAGCTTTTGAGGATGGCGTTGAGCAGGTTAATCGAGAGGATGATATTGTTCGTCGCGTCTATCCTTTGATTGCTCGTGATGAATGCACTCGTTGTCATGTGAATGCTCAGGTAGGGGATGTATTGGGGGTTATGGATCTTAAGCAGAACCTTCAGCCTGTGAGTGCGGAGATGAGGCAGAACAATATTGCATTATTTGTTTTGTTTGCAGTATTAATCTTGGTAGCTGCATTGGGTTTGTCAGCTTATCTGGCCGTGAAGATTAAGCGCTCTATGGAGCAGTTTCGTGATCGTTTGGCACCGATTGAAACGGTAAAAGATTTTAAAAAATTAGATGCGGCAGGTTTTGATTTCTATTTTGATGAGTTCAATCAGGCGTTCCAACATGTAGGACGTTTGATGGAAAAATTGAAAGATGTGGCGGTAGATAAGGAAATTCTGGAATTTGAAATCCGCCTTCTAAGTAAGTTTATTATCACATCGGATGTTGTAAGGGATTGGCGGGATTTTATTAAAGACTTGCTGGTTGATATCAATACGATTATCACCGCTCATACTCTGGTAACAATCTTCCAGGTAGAAGAAGAGGGTTATGAGTTGGAAGTTTTTTGGTACAAAAAAGTTTCCGATAAAACACGAATAGAATTTGAGCGCTTTTTACATCAGCAGCTAGAAGGTGATGATCATTTTCATCAGGGAAGTCTGATTTTGAGTATTACTCATCATATTGCATTTGATGATGGCAGTGATATTGAGCATGAACTCTCCTCAGAAGATATTGAATTACAGACCAAGTCTTTGTTGTTAGAAGCGCCTAAGATCGGTGGTGTAGTGGGTATTGGTGTGCAATCTGATTTAGCGACTGATCCGATTCGGCATATCGTTATCGATGGTATTTTAACCACACTGCTGAATTTGGTGGGTTCGGTTAAAGCTATTTATAAATACACTAAAGATTTGGAATATTACGCGACCCGTGATCCTTTGACGGGATTACATAACCAGAGAATGTTTAAAGAATTGCTGGGTTATGAGATTGGTCGAGCGACGCGCCATAAGCAATCTTTTGGTTTGTTAATGCTGGATATGGATAATTTTAAGTTGGTGAATGACCGCCACGGGCATGCTTTTGGTGATCAGTTTTTACAAGAATTTGGTCATGTTCTAGAGGATTCAGTTCGTCCTGGAGATATGGTAGCCCGTTATGGTGGCGATGAGTTTACGGTGATTTTGCCAGAATCTACTGAGGCTCAGGCTCATATGGTCGCTCAGCGTATTCGTTCTAGTTTGGAAAACTTACAGCTGCATGCTCCAGATGGTTCTGAAATGCATGCCACAACGTCTGTAGGTATTGCTTTATATCCTAATCATGCTGAAAACCCCCGTGATCTATTTTTGATGGCCGACAATATGATGTATAAGGCCAAGAAAATGGGCCGTAACGCCATTGCCGTGCCTGATGAGAATGAAGTGGCAGAGGTATTTAAAGAGGTCGGTGCTAAAAATATTATGGTATTACGCGCTTTGGAAGAGCGCAGAATCGTGCCTTTTTTTCAGCCTATTGTTGATAGTGTGACCGGTGATGTTTTAATTCACGAATTGCTAATGCGTATTGAGCAGGATGGAAAAATTGTTCCTGCAGGTGAGTTTATTGATATCGCAGAAGGCATTGGCGTGGTACATAAAATGGACTATATGCTGATTGAACGTGCATTTCAGCAGATCAATGAGCAGGGGTATGAAGGGACTTTGTTTATCAATTTATCCCCAAAATCCCTGATCGTTAGTGAATTTATTGGTCGTATTCGTCAGTTAGCATTGGATTATGCTGTTGAACCAAGTCGTATTGTCTTTGAGCTAACAGAGCGCGAAACCGTCAGCAATTTGTCTCTGCTTGAGAAATTTGTCTTGGATTTGAAGTTGGAAGGGTTCAGTTTTGCCATTGACGACTTTGGATCAGGCTTTTCATCTTTCCATTACATTAAACATTTTCCTATCGATGTCATCAAAATCGAAGGCGAGTTTATTCGTAATATGCTTCGAGATGAAAAGTATATGGCTTTTGTGAAGAGTATTGTGACCTTGGCTCAGAATTTAGGGATTAAGACTATTGCTGAGTTTATCGAGGATGAGGAAATTATGGATGAAGTAAGGGCTTTAGGGATTGATTATGGTCAGGGTTATTACTTGGGTCGTCCTCTGCCAAAATTGGTGCAAGCGACTGAAAATGCAAAAATTACTGGAGAATAAGTGCTCAGTAATTTAATGTAAGGCTATATAGATGAATTAGCACTATATGTTTAAATATTTTGTCAGTTGAGAACCTGATTTTTGTATGGTTCTCTTAGAGTAATAGCTTTTTGAATGAATAAGGATATCTGTATGGACACTCAGCCCCATGTTAAGGATGACAAGGCAGAGCTGTTGCAGATGCAGCAAGAGCTAGAAAAAAGAATACAAAACCGCACGTTGGAACTTCAGCAGGTGCGACGACGTCTTCAGGATGAGATGCAGCAACATAAGAGTACTAATAATCGTCTCGTTCTAGTTGATCGAATAGTAGAAAAAGCCCATTTTGCCATTATGATCACAGATGCTGATCAGATTATCCTCTATACCAATCCTGCTTACACTCAAATGACCGGCCGCCAGGCAGACTATGTTAAAGGTAAAAAAACCGATATAAATCAGTCTGACCGCCATGGTCAGGATTTTTACCATCAGATGTGGCAAATGCTATCTCAATATGATTATTGGGAAGGTGAGGTTTGGGATCGTCGTGCTGATGGCAGTCATTTCATGAAATATCTATCGATTGAGGCAGTACGAGATGATAATGGCGATATTACTAACTATTTTGCTATTTTTACTGATTTATCAGACCAGAAGCGTACAGAGCAAGAACTTGAGCGTTTAACCCATTATGATCCCTTAACAGATCTACCTAATCGAATTCTGTTTCGTAACCGTCTTGGTCACGAATTTAATATTGCAGCGAGACATAATAGTCGAACAGGCCTAATTCTACTTAATGTGGATCGTTTTAATCTGATGAATCGGGCTTTTGGTTTTGATACCGGTGATTTCTTATTGGTTGAAATAGCAAACAGGCTTAAGAAGTGTATTCGCCGAACAGATCTGTTGGCTCGACAGGAAAAACGAATCGAACGTGATTCCGATATGATCTCTCGTTTAGGTGGGGATGATTTTAGCTTTATTTTAAGCGAACTACGGGAGCCAGAAGACGCCTCTGTCGTGTGTCGCCGGCTAGTGGAAGCTTTTGAAGCTCCTTTTTTGGTTAACGGTGAAGATGTTTATTTGTCTGCCAGTATGGGGATTGCCGTTTTTCCTGATAACGCCAAGGATGAAGAAGAATTGATTCAGCGTGCTCAAGCAGCATTGGATCGGGTGAAAAAAGAAGGTAAAGGCGGCTATCGTTTTTTCTCAGAAGATCAAAACCGTAGCAGTGCTGAGCGGGTTCGTTTGGAAACGAAATTACGTAATGCCGTGGCTAATAATGAATTTCAGATGTATTACCAGCCCAAGGTTGACCTTAAGAGTAATCAGCTTATCGGTATGGAGGCACTGTTACGTTGGCCTCAGCCTGATGGCAGTATGATTCCTCCTAACGAATTTATTCCATTGGCAGAGGATACTGGGTTAATTAATACCTTGGGGCAGTGGATTATTCAACAATCTATCGAAGATACACAGAAGATTAATAGAAGCAGGGAAACGCCTCTAAAAATTGCTATTAATCTCTCTGTTAGGCAGTTTCGTAATCTTGGTTTGGTTGAGGTTATTCGTCAAATTATTAGTGACAGTGGTATCGATCCTGCTTTGGTAGAATTTGAAATTACTGAAAGTATGCTGATAGAAGAAGTGGATGAAGCCTGTAAAATGATGGGGAGCTTACGCCAGTTGGGTGTTGAATTGGCTATTGATGATTTTGGCACGGGTTACTCTTCCTTAGCCTATTTACGCCACTTTCCTGTCAATACCCTTAAAATTGATCAAACGTTTATTCGTGATCTTATTGCGGGTGAAAATAGCGAAAGTATCATTAAAGCTATTATTGGCTTAGGTCATGGTTTGGGTTTGGCTATTGTGGCCGAAGGTATAGAGACAGATGAACAGTTAGAGTTTTTAGCTCATAGTGGTTGTCATATTGGCCAGGGCTATCGTATTGCTCGCCCTATGCCTATTCAGCAGCTTATGGGTGAGTTTCTCTAGATTTTAGGTATGCTCTCCACTCCACTTTGTTTTAACCCTTTCGGTGAACTTTCGATAAATTGTGTTCTTCTTTTTTCCATAATTGAGTTATCAATAAACTATGATGGTGCTGTACTGTGCTTAGTTTTGATAACTTTCATGTGTTTCGCTATCTTTTTGAAAATTAAAACCTTTTGACCTAAGCGTATTGGTAATGAAACATTGTACTTTGTGCTTTGGCACCGTATATTCAGCCGCATTTTAGAATAATGATAAGGATGCCTCCCATGGCGTTAAAAGCAACAGTATTTAAAGCAAACATTAGTTTGTCGGATATGGATCGAAATGTTTATCTTGATGAAACACTGACCGTTGCTCAGCATCCCTCTGAAACTGATGAACGTATGATGTTGCGTATTCTTGCGTGGACTCTCAATGCTGTGGAAGGATTGGAGTTTACGAAGGGGCTGAGTGCTGATGATGAGCCTGAAGTGTGGAAAAAAAATTATTCTGATGAAATTGAGTTGTGGATTGAGTTAGGTTGTCCAGATGAAAAAAGATTACGAAAAGCATCTTCCCGTGCTCAGCAGGTCATTTTATATGCTTACGGTGATCGTGCTGCGCCTATCTGGTTTGAACAAACGAAAAGCAAATTAACTCGTTTTAATAATTTGCAAGTATTCTCTATTCCTGATGCTGTAATGGAGGGGCTGGCCGAGATGACAGAGCGAACTATGCAGCTGCAAGTCACTATTCAGGATGGTACCGCTTGGGTTAATAGTGGCGACAAGACTGTTGAGATCACACCTGATAACTGGATGTAATCTGAGGTTTAGTGGTAGACGAGCTATTAACTGAGTTATTCGTTTGAGAAGAAAAATTTATACTATTCCCGATAAGTTGTCAGTGATCATAACTTCTGAATATACCTATAGTGATCCGGTTTTTCCTTGTGTTTCATCTATAAGGAATTATCGGGATTGGTATTAGTTGTAGTCCGGCTCTCAAATATGAGAGCAAATAAAAAGCGCATTGTGTTAGCAATGCGCTTTTTTGATGCGGTCAGATGAGTATGGTGCCGCCCATCTAACTAACCGTAGTAATTACGCTAGGGCTTTTGCTAGACGGTTTAAGGCGTCGGTCAAAATCTCTTTGCTAGTAGCAAAAGATAGACGCATGCAACCTGGAGTACCGAAAGCAGAGCCTGGAACTAAGGCAACGCCTGCTTTTTCCAGTAATACTTCGGCGAATTCTACGTCAGTTTCAACACCTTCGTAGTTTTCGATCGCGCCAGAGAAATCTGCAAAGGCGTAGAAGGTGCCGTCACCAGGTTGGCAGGCAACGCCAGGCAAGGTATTTAGGCTTTCTACTACAAAGTCGTGGCGTTCTTTAAAGGAAACCAACATTTCAGCGATGCAGGCTTGAGAGCCATTTAGCGCGGCTTCTGCTGCTGCTTGAGAGACTGAACATGGGTTAGAAGTACTTTGCGACTGTACTTTCTTCATGGCGCCAATCACTTTAGCAGGGCCAGCAGCATAACCAATGCGCCAGCCTGTCATGCTATAAGCTTTTGAGACACCATTCAGTACAAATGTACGATCATACAATTCCGGGCAAGCATTCAGAATGTTGCAGAACTTCTCTTCAGTCCACAGAATATGTTCATACATATCATCGGATGCGATCATTACGTGTGGGTGCTTTTTCAGCACCTCACCTAATGCGGTTAATTCTTCCAGAGTGTATGCCATGCCACTTGGGTTAGACGGGCTGTTTAATACCACCAGTTTGGTTTTTGGTGTAATGGCTGATTCTAGCTGTTCTGCTGTGATTTTAAAGCGACTGTCGGCATTGGTTTCAATAATAACCGGTTTGCCTTCAGCAACAATCACCATATCCGGGTAAGATACCCAATAAGGTGCAGGAATAACCACTTCATCACCAGGGTTGATTAAAGCCAGTGACAAGTTAAAGAAGCTTTGTTTACCACCGGAGGAAACCAGAATCTGGTTTGCTTCGTACTGAAGACCATTATCGCGCTGAAATTTGTCTATAATGGCTTTTTTCAGGCTTGGTGTACCATCCACTGCGGTATACTTTGTTTGACCATTATTAATGGCCGCAATAGCAGCATCTTTAATATGTTGTGGGGTGTCAAAATCAGGTTCGCCAGCACCTAGACCAATAATGTCTTTGCCTGCTGCACGAAGCTCTGCTGCACGGTTAGTGACCGCTAAAGTCGGAGATGGTTTGATTGACTGCACGCGACCTGACAGTTGTACGTCCAAGCTGATATCCTCAATGTTATTTTCAGTCAGAAAATAGGCGTTTTGTAGATCTGATCATACAGGAGTTAACGGCCCCGCGTGAAGACTATAAACGGTAAAAAAGTGTGTGTTTTCCCTATGTTACAGCTGTAACTGCTTTATTTAGATATCTTTACTGCTAATAATGAAATAAACAATCTTTTAGTCTGGTAAATCATGGAAAATCAGAAGAAATTTAAACTCAATTCGCGCTTTAAACCGGCAGGTGACCAACCAACGGCCATTGATACACTGTGTAGCGGTCTAGATAATGGTTTGATGCATCAGACTTTGCTGGGGGTAACAGGTTCAGGTAAAACATTTACCATGGCCAATATTATTGAGCGTACCCAACGACCGGCAATTATTTTGGCTCATAATAAAACGCTTGCGGCTCAGTTATATGGCGAATTTAAAGAGTTTTTTCCTGAAAACTCGGTGGAATATTTTGTTTCCTACTATGACTATTATCAGCCTGAAGCCTATGTTCCTGCTTCCGATACCTTTATTGATAAGGATGCCTCCATCAATGAGCATATTGAACAGATGCGTTTATCCGCAACAAAAGCGTTGTTGGAACGATCTGACTCTCTGATTATTGCTACGGTGTCTGCTATCTATGGTTTGGGTGATCCAAAATCTTACCTGAAGATGGTTTTGCATCTGGATCGTGGAGATCGAATCGATCAGCGTAAACTCTTGCGTCGCTTAGCTGAGTTGCAATATACCCGTAACGATATGGACTTTCGTCGGGCTACTTATCGGGTTAGGGGAGATGTGATTGATGTCTTTCCGGCTGAATCGGAAAAAGAAGCCGTTCGTATCGAGTTGTTTGATGACGAAGTGGAGAGTATTTCCATTTTTGATCCCCTCACTGGCGAGCAGTTAAAAAAACTACCTCGTGTCACTATCTACCCTAAGACCCACTATGTAACACCTCGTGAAACTGTAGTGAAAGCTACTGAGCGTATTCAAGATGAGTTAAGAGAACGTATTGAATGGTTCCGTAAACACGATAAATTGGTAGAGGCTCAACGGGTAGAACAACGTACCTTGTATGATATTGAGATGATGCTGGAGCTAGGTTATTGCAACGGTATTGAAAACTACTCTCGCTATTTATCGGGTCGAGATGAAGGCCATTCACCACCCACCTTCTTTGATTACTTGCCCGATAATGCCCTGCTATTTATTGATGAATCCCATGTAACGGTTCCTCAATTGGGTGCTATGTATCGGGGAGACAGATCTCGTAAAGAAACGTTGGTGCAATATGGTTTTCGTTTGCCATCGGCGCTAGACAATCGTCCCATGAAATTTGAGGAGTGGGAACAGATCTCACCGCAGATGATTTTTGTCTCGGCGACACCCAGTCATTATGAGGCGGAGCATCAAAGTCAAGTGGCAGAACAGCTGGTAAGGCCGACAGGGTTGCTAGATCCTGAGATAGAGGTGCGGCCTGCAGGTACTCAAGTGGATGATATTATCTCTGAGATTAATGACCGAGTGGCTGTGAACGAACGAGTATTGGTGACAACATTAACTAAGCGTATGTCGGAAGATCTGACTAACTACCTTGCTGATCACGGTATTAAGGTGCGTTATTTACACTCTGATATTGAAACGGTAGAGCGAGTGGAAATCATCCGCGACCTGCGGTTAGGTGAATTTGATGTTTTGGTTGGCATTAACTTGCTCCGAGAGGGTCTGGATATGCCTGAAGTGTCACTGGTTACAATCCTAGATGCAGATAAAGAAGGTTTCTTACGATCTGAGCGTTCACTCATTCAAACCATTGGTCGTGCAGCGCGTAATGTTAATGGCAAGGCTATTCTCTATGGCGATAGAATTACAGGCTCAATGCAAAAAGCCATTGATGAAACTGCTCGACGTCGAGAGAAGCAGATTGCCTTTAATGAAGCTCAAGGGATTACTCCTCAAACCGTGAGTAAAAATGTTGCTGATATTATGGAAGGGGCTCATATACCGGGTAAAAAAATCAGTAATAAAGGCCGAAAAGTGGCTGAAACGGCTGCAGATTATCAGGTGGATACGGATAAAATGTCACCAAAAGAATTATCAAAACATATTGATAAGCTAGAAGATAAAATGTACGAAGCGTCGAAGAATATGGAATTTGAATTGGCTGCAAAGATTAGGGATGAGATGCATCGTTTAAATGCTCAACTACTGACATGAGTTCTGCTATTTTAAAAACTCTTCGCTATTTATTCCCTATCTAATTTGGGAATAAATAGCGCTTCAAATATGTAACTATTTTAATTTGGACGTTTAACCGGTTTTCGGTTGACGCCCTTGTTTAATATGGCGGTCACGATTGATGGCTTTTTGTTTTTCGCTTTTCTTCAGTAAAACATAAATAGCACCTAAACCACCGTGCGTTTTTTGAGCGCTGTTTATTGCAATAACCTGAGGGAACTGCGGTAACCATCGAGCCAGATAACTTTTTACGACACAGGGTAATGAGTTAATGCTATCTCCTCGCCCCACGGTGATCATTGCCACTCGAATATCATGTTTATGGCAGTCTTCGATAAACTGGAAGACCTCAGTTCGACAGCGTTCAACGGATTTCTTTTGCAGATTAAGGGCTGCATCCACAGGGTAACGGCCTTGCTTTAAACGTTTATAGACACCCTCTTGTACACCATCCTTCTTATACTCAACAGGATCAAAGGGCCCCAAAAGGTCTACATATTCCTCCGTTAGAAAATTTTTATCGTCGATGGTTTCTTGCTGTGCTGCTTCCCGGCGGGTTTGCAGTGTACTAGCATCCTCTTTTTTTACGGATTGAGTCTTAGCATTGTCCGTTTTCTTGATGGGAACAACACCGCGCATTTCACGAAGGAAATAGTTCAGATCATCATCCGGCTCAGCCATTATCGCCTCCACTTACTTACGATTGCTCTTTATATCTAAATCTCTATATAGGGCTTTAATATATTGAATTAAAGGCGATAATATAAATGGATTTGTACCATAATTGTGAAAACATGGATTTAAAATTGTTAGAGTCAGGTTTGGAGGGCGATTAATAAAGCTTTCTCAATCACATATTCGGCCATATTTCTCAGGCTACAGGCTTTGCTTCAAGGTGTGAAAATGCAAATGGAAACTCGGTCTCAATGGATTTTGCCAGTTATTCTGGGCATCATTGTGCTTATTACAGTATTTGGTTTTTCTTTACTGCAGCGAGAAGGGCAATCTGCAAAGCAAGAGAGTGCTGTACAGCAACTTAGAGTAAGTAATGAACTGATCTCTGATTGGGTGGATGCACAACGTCACTTAGTTCGGGTTTGGTCTCATTTTCCTCAGGTTATTGGATATGCTGGTGAACTCAATGAATTACCTGCAAACCGTATAGATCTAGTCAAGCAGCCTGCTCAGCTTGCCCTGAAAAACTTTTTCTCCCCTTTATTAAAATCGGATCGGATTGATGGTTACGCTTTGGTTGGTCGGCAGGGTTATGTGCGGGCGTCACAAAGTAATGCCGCATTAGGTCTAAAGTCCCCCATAGCCATGTATCCATCCTTGTTTTCTCCTCTGTGGCAAGGACGCACTCAATGGCTCTTGCCCTACAATAGCCCTCAGGCGAGTCGTAATGCCCAAGGTACTTATGAGAAGGGGCAACCTCAGTTGCTAATTGCTTCCCCTATTGTTGATGTGGACGGTGTAAAGGCTGTTTTGGTTTTTGCTATAAGTACCCAGCGACAGCTGCACAGCTTGTTGCAAAATGTTATGACTCAGGATGTGCAGTCGTTACAGGTTTTTTCTCGAAATCAATTGGTGATGGAGCTAGGAGAATGGCAAGAACCTTTGGGTAATCAGGTGAGTGCAGAGTTTAGCGGTAGCCGTTTTCCTCTAGAATATAAAATACTCTATAAAAAACAGCCGTTAACTCGTAATCTGACTTTAATGCACTGGGTGATGTTAATTACAGGTAGTGCAGCACTAACGGCTTTGATTATGCATGTCGTGTATACGCGCCGGAAAAAAGTTCTGCGGGTAGATGCGGAACAAATCGTTGATTTTGTTTTTGAGCAGGGCGATAGCGCCTTCTTTTTGTTGGACTGCAATGGCAATTTGATCAGTCATAATCCCATGGCACATCAAGTTCTCGCAGGCAATTTACCGGTAGATGCTAAAGAGTTGCACACTTTATTGCTTGAGTTTGTTTTGACGTTACAAACAGAGGAGGGGGAGCCAGCACCTGAGTTTTCCCGTTTATTGACTCAAGTTCGGGGTGATCTTTATTTGGGGAGTTGGGGGCAGAATGGGCGTCAGTTATTATTGTCCTGTTGCTTTACTAGGAAGAAAGCCCTGCAAGAAAGAGTTCTAGTTGAAATTAAAGACGTCACGATAAGCCGTAATCAATTGATGCAGTTAAAGCGACAAAGCTTAGCCTTGGATCAGGCTGCAGAGCTAGTGTTATGGGTTAACTTAGAGGGACGGTTAGTTTATGCCAATAAAACAGCATTATCGTCTTTAGATTATCATTTAGATGAATTGTGTGATCTTAGATTAAAAGACATTGATACCTCTTTAAGTCTTGATGGTTGGAATTTGATTTGGGGGAGAGTTCGCCGAGGGCAGCCTATAGAGCATGAATCTCGGTTGCTCAGACGAAATGGTACAGCGTTTCCTGCTGAGACTCATATGAGTTTTTATCAAGATGGTTTTAACTCGTTTGTCTGTATCTTTGCGCGGGATATCACCTGCCGTAAAAAGTTAGAAGCTGATATTTACCGTAGCAGAATGCAGTTGTCGGATAAATTGTCTGTAACTTCGCAAGAGCTAGAGCTCCGAGAAGCTGAAAACGAGGCTTTGTTAGAATCCTTGCCGGATCTGCTGTTAGTTTTAAATTCACGCTTTGAACTACTCCATTATCAGCAACCGAAAAGTGGGCCTTTAGCCCTGTCTTTGGAAGATAGTCAAAATATCTTTTCCTTATTTCCTTCTCTGCCTCAAGAGGAGCTAACCGCTGCCCTATTGGAGCCCTCTAGTGAGTTGGACGCACGTTACTTTTTTGAGGTAAATCGCAGCTATCAGCAGCAACATCAAATTTTGGAAATGCGTTTTGCGCGCGCGTCCGCAAAAAAGATATTGGTATTGGTACGTGATATTTCTCAGCGAAAGAAACAGGAATATATTCAACAGTTCAATAATCGATTATTGACTTATATATCAACGATGCAAACCCGTTTTATTTGTAGTGATGATAAACGCCCAGATCTGAAGTATCAGCTTTTGGACTTGGTCTCTCTGATACAGGCTAGTTTTGGTTTTTATTTGGTAACCGAACCTTTACAACAAAAACTAGGTTGTGCTGCAGAATATGAGCAGATGGGGACTAATGAGCAATGGTTAAAAGAGGATTGTAGAGCACAATTAAAACAGTGGGGGCAGACATGTTTAGAGGAGTGGCAATCCCATGAGCGTTCTTTGGCCCCTGATTTAATTTCTTTGGATCAAATTTTAGAGCCTGATTGCTGTCTGCCGGGGAATAATCAGCAACCGGGATTGATGTTATTACCGATATTATCCTCTGATGAGGTTCAGATGGCTTTTGTTTTGGTGGTTGATAATCGTTGGGGATGGTTGAGTAATACAACACTGTTGGAACCTTGGCTAGCAACTTGCGCAACTATTCTAGCGGGTTATGAGAATGACCAGGAACGTCTTTGGGCAGAACAAAACCTTGTTCAAGAAAAGGAGCGTGCCGAGTTAGCCAGTCAGGCTAAAACAAACTTCTTATCCCGAATGAGTCATGAATTCAGAACACCGCTTAATTCTATTTTGGGTTTTAGCCAGTTGTTATTAATGGACGAAGATCAGTTCGATGAAGATCAGGTTGTTCAATTGGAACAGATTGTATTGTCTGGTACTGGTATGCTACAGCTGGTGGATGATATTTTAGACTTGGCACAGCTAGAAGGTAAAGATATTTCCATTGAACTAGGGCCTATAGATCTAACGGAAGCTGTTCAACAATCTATTGCTATTTATCTTGATCAGATTAATGAAAAGGGCTTGGCTCTTGATATTGATCTGCCTTCTAAGGCTGTTGTTGTACAAGGAGATCAGCGTCGATTAACTCAGGTCATCAATAATCTATTAGATAATGCTATTCAGTATAATCGTCCTGAAGGGCGGATACGAATCACACTGACGAGTGAAGATAATCAATGTGTATTGACAGTAGTTGATACCGGTGTAGGAATCGAAAAGGACTTTGTTGATAAGCTATTTCTTCCTTTTGAGGCCGGTAATGGTATGGCATCACAAGGTATTGGTAATGGTTTAGCTCTAACACGGCGTTTAATAGAAGCGATGAAGGGAGTTATCCGAGTTGAATCAGAATTGGGTGAAGGGAGTCGTTTTTTCGTTACGTTGCCTCTGTCCTTAGGAGAAACTGTAATCACACCATCTATTGAAATGCTAAATGTGAATTCTATACAAGAGGCACTGGAAACTGACGAAATATCAAGCAATAGCGCTTTACATAATGGGGAACGACAGGTCGTCAGTGAAAATAGCCAGTTTGATCTGATCTATGTCGAAGATGATCCTGTGAGTCGTCGTCTGTTAGAGCAGTTGCTTATTAAATTTCCGGATCAATTGGGCGATATTTGTTTGCGTCAAGCCTCTGATGTTGAAGAAGGAATTGGCATGTTTTTGGATAGATGTCCTGATATGATGCTTCTCGATATGAATTTACAGGGTTTATCAGGAGAAGAAGTTCTGGAAGTGGTGCGTTCGCAACCCTCAGGTCAAGAGTTGCCTATAGTTGCGTTAAGTGGTCATGTCGAGCAGGAGTACATTGATCATGCCTTTGAGAAGGGCTTCGATGACTATCTGTGCAAGCCATTGGATATCGATCTTTTGATCTCGGTCATTAATCGTTACAGAAGCTAAATAGTATTTAATGGGAAATAATATAAAATAGCCAATATGCTTTATGTATTTGCTATCTATTTGATAGTAAACACCTTTTACTAATGTTTTAAATTATTAAGCGTTTGTTAATGAAGAAACTGCCGATTAGAGCTCGTTACCTCCTTCTCTTTGCTGCTTGTGCCATTGTTATGATGTTACTGTTTTCTGCAGCGGTGTACGGTGAACTTCAGCGGCTCTATCAGTCTGTTTCTACCGTGAGTCAAAAGAAGGTTAATGACTCCCTGATCCATGAGGTGGTTTTACGCAGTGAGGTGTTATTAGAGTCTTTAGCTGCCAGTCTTTCATCTCACGTCCGTGAACAAGATCTTTCTGCCATTGATCTGCAATTAAAACGAATTGAGGCTACAGCCTTGGTACAGCAGTCCTTGGTTTACGATGATAGTTACGAAATTTTGTACGATGGAACCCCAAGTATTGATAGCTTTGGTGCGGCTATTGAGCCTTTACTTCCTGTCGATATCTCTCTGGGTGAACCAGGTTTTCGTGAGCTAGATAACCAGTTATTAATGAATCAGCCGGTTTATTATAAAGGGGAATCTGTCGGTGGTATTTTACTCTGGTTATCTTTGGAACCGGTTAAACAATCGGTTTTTGATACTGAACGGGCTATCACGTCGGTTTTAAAAAATGCAGAGCAACAGTTCCTCTTTTTCTTACTTTATTTAATTGTTGCTTCAGGACTAACGGCTTTACTCTTGAGCGCTTTGTTATCCCATACCATTAGTCGGCCTGTACAAGCTCTAATGGATTACTCTCAGCGTTTAGCCTTGGGTCGTTGGGAGCTACCGTCTATTTTAAAGAAAGGTGATGAATTCGGACGTTTGGGATTGTCTTTTAAGAATATGGCAGTACAAATTCAGACTAATGTGAAAAACATTGAAAAGCTAGCATTTTATGATCAGCTAACAGGTATTGGAAATCGTACCTTCTTCCAGCAAAAAATAGATGATTATATTAAAGATGAGCCTGAAGGGCAGATTGTTTTATTACAGATCGATTTGGATAATTTTAAATGGTTTAACGAAACCCGAGGTTTTCATGCCGGGGATCAGTTACTTAAAAAAATAGTAGTTGAATGTGATTCTGTACTGGATGAGTGGAGCCAGCAATGGTTTTTTTATCGACAAAATGCTCATTTAACCCGTTTAGGAGGGGACGAGTTTGGTATTGTTTTATTAGGTCAAGTATCCCGTCACGCTATCCATAATCTTAATGAGCAGTTGATGGCAGTGTTTAATCCTGTTGATGCAGAGTTAGAAACATTACATGGTATGCAGGCTAGCATAGGTGTTGCTTTCTATCCTAAAAATGCAAACAGTGTTAGTGATATTCAGCACCATGTGGCTATAGCTTTAAATGAAGCAAAAAGTCGTGGCAAAAACAGAGTGGTGTACTTTGAAGAAGAAATGAACGCCCGATTACAACGACATTATGAGCTAGAGCAGGCTTTACAGCAGGCTAAAAAGAAAAATGAATTGTTTATGGTTTATCAGCCTCAGGTCAGTATCGATACAGGGGACGTTATTGGTTATGAGGCTCTGATGCGCTGGCAAAGCGATATTTTAGGTTTTGTTAGTCCTGCTGAATTTTTCCCTATTGCGGAACAGTCTCCCGTGGTACAGGAATTAGGTGAGTTTGTAATTGAGGAGGTTCTCAAAAGCATCCCTCGTCTATGTCAGCAACATGGTTACGGCGTTAAGGTTTCTCTTAATGTCTCTGCCGCTCAGTTTTTTTATCACAATGTTGCAGATCTAGTGCTTAATGGTATTAAGAGTCATAACCTTGATTCTACTTTAGTCAGCATAGAATTAACAGAAACGGCTTTATTGGAAAAAGATCAAGTAGTTATTGAGCAATTATTACGTTTGCGTAGTGCTGGTGTCAGTATTATGTTGGATGATTTTGGTACGGGTTATGCCTCTTTATCCTATCTTAAAGAATTCCCCATTACAGGTTTGAAAATAGATCGCAGTTATACTGCTCGTCTTTGTTCTGGAGATAGGGCCGATTTTGCATTATTTGAAAGCTTACTGTTTTTGGCTAAAAATCTTGGTTTAAGCACGGTTGTTGAAGGAATTGAAAACAGCCATGAAGAGCAGCAAGCTAAATTGGCGGGTGCTTTGGTTGCTCAAGGCTTTAAATACGCAAAAGGCTTACCTATCGAAGAGCAACTAAAAGCGATCGATCCATGTCCGGTGTAGAGGGCTTATTTAGCCCCGAATCAATATTCTTCTCGCACAGTACAGTTTTTACCCTGTCCCTTAGCTTGATAAAGCAATTCATCAGTCTTGATAAGCAGCTCGTGTAGGGATAGTTCTGTCTGATGGTTTGTAATGGAAATAAGACCGGTGCTGATTGATACCTGTATTTCTTGTTTGTCATCAATAGCGATAGGATGGTTAAAAATATTATGCCTAAGCCGTTCAAAAACATGATTACCCGAAGAGTCTTCATCGTTTACTGCGATCAGAAACTCCTCTCCACCAAATCTGGAGACAATATCGTAAGGCCTGAAAATAGAGGCCATACGAGAGGATATCTCCTTTAATACAATATCTCCGATAAAGTGTCCATAAGTGTCGTTGATAGCCTTGAAATTATCGATATCACATATGGCTAGATGCAATGTATTATTATAGCGATGGTATCTAGCAAACTCTTTTTCCAGCATTTCCAATGCTGCTCGTCGATTGAGTAGCCCGGTTAATTCATCATGGGTTGCTTTATAAAGTAATTCTTGGCGAACATTATACAGCTCATGATTAAGGTTTAGCGTTCGCTTGGCTACATTAATTCTGGCAACTAGTTCAGAAACTTGAAAGGGTTTACATATATAATCATCAGCCCCTTTGTTAAGGCCTTCGACAATGTCCTCTGTTTCCGTTCTTGCGGTGACTAAGATGATATACGGAGGTGTGAGATACTCCTGTTTCTTTATTCTTTGGCAAAGCTGTAGACCATTCAGTAATGGCATCTCCCAATCAAGCAGCATCAAGCAGGGCATATGTATTTCTTGGTTTTTTTGTACGATATCCCATGCTTCTTCGCCGTTGACCGCAAGAGATACTTCATAGCCCATTTTTGCTACCAAACCTTTCAATATCATTTGAGTGGTAGCGTCGTCGTCGGCAATAACTACTTGCATAGATTAATCTCGTCCAGTTTAGCTAATAACGCTGTTTTTAGGTCTAAAAAACAAGTATCCGCTTGAGCAAGTAAAGTATGGACATTATCCATATCATTCTGTCTACTTTTAAGTTCCATCTCCGCAGCCAGCTTATTCAATTGTATGCCGCCCACATTGCCAGCAGCTCCCTTTAATTTATGAGCGCTGCTGGTGAACTCAGGATATTTTTTCTGTTGGAAATTAGTATGTAGCAAGCTGAGTGTTTCGGGGATGTCAGCGATAAAGGTTTGGATAACACTAACAATCAATTCATCATCATTCATTAAGAGCTTGCGCATCATCTCTTCATCAAAGATCAGATCTTGTTTTTCTAGTTCGATTGAGGCAGTTTTATCTAATGAGTAATCAATCGCCTCGCTTGGCACTGTATCGGGTATATCCATGTGTGAAATGGAAGGAGTGTCCACAATATCTATCGAATTTGAAGGTCTTTGCTCGGGTAGCCAGCGATATAGTAGTGCTTCTATACCATCTTTGGTGATGGGCTTGGCAATATAGTCATTCATACCCGCAGATAGACATTTTTCCCTGTCACCAGTTAAAGCATGGGCCGTCATCGCTATAATCGGAACTTGATGGTTTCTAACATGACTGTTATCACTTCTAATAGTTCGAGTCGCTTGATAACCATCCATTACGGGCATTTGACAATCCATAAAAACAATATCAAAGCCCTCCTTCGTCAGGTACTGAATGGCTTCTTTGCCATGTTTTGCTATTTTGGGCTCTATGCCAAAACGGTTTAACATTGCTTCGGCAACGATCAGATTGGTGGCATTGTCTTCCACTAAGAGGGCGTTATAGCCTCTAAATTTGTTTGATACCTCTGTTCCCTCATTTTGTGGTAATACCAGTTTATTGGCATTTATTCTGTGGAGCTCAGCCAGTAAATAACGATGGGGTAGAGGTTTATGTAAGAATTCAGTAAAGAAACTCTCTAAGGATTTCTTTGCGTCATTTTTCTGACTATAAGGGCTAATTAATATTCGACTACTGAATTGTTGTTGAGGCGTATGAGGTAGCTTTTCTTCTAAGTGTTTTTCCAGATATGTCGCTTCGGCAATGTTCATATCAGCAATTAAGACATTGAAATTTCTCTTAGAAATTAAGTTTGGAGTGATATCCGTAGCAGTCGCCAATGACGTATAGGTGATCTGATAATGATCTAACCATTGTTCTAAAAGATCGGTAGTGGCTGAAGGGTGCCTTAGATAAAGTATCTTAATATCCTGATAGGATTCCGAAGTTTCTTGGGTTTCTTCGACAGAAATGACTACTGGCAATGTTAAGTCGACACTAAAAGAAGACCCTTGTCCCGGTAAACTGCTGATTTGGATTGTTCCGCCCATCATAGTGATCAGTTGCTGACAAATAGCTAAGCCAAGCCCTGTTCCACCATATTGACGGGTGATAGAGCCGTCAGCTTGGGTAAAGCGTTCAAAGAGAAGTGCCTGTTGCTCTTCACTCATCCCAATACCTGTATCGGTCACTTTAAAGTTCAGATGGATATCTTGTTGTTGAACCTCACTAAATAAGAAAACAGAAACACTGCCGTGAGGCGTAAACTTAATAGCATTGGCAACTAGATTTGTCAGTATTTGCTTGATACGAGCAGGATCACCGATCACTCTGCAAGGTGATTGTATGTTGGCAGGGCATAATAGCTCTAATCCTTTTTCTTCGGCATTTAAAGCAAAGCTACTGGCTACGGATTCTAGGAGCTCTTCAAGGTCAAACTCGCTGTGATTAAGATCCAGTTTGCCAGCTTCTATTTTAGAGAAGTCTAAAATATCATTGATAATGGTTAGTAGGCTGTCGGCACTTTCTCGTGCAACATGGGTTAATTGTTGTTGCTCAGGGTCTAAATCACCATCCAGCAACAGGTCTAATATACCTATGACGCCATTGATAGGAGTACGTATCTCATGGCTCATATTAGCCAAAAATTCACTTTTGGCTCTATTGGCTTCCTCTGCATTTTCTTTTGCTTCATTTTGCACCTGCTCGGACTCAATAAGCTTTTTGTTGGCTAGAGAAAGATCCTTGGTTCGTATGGTGACCTGATGTTCTATCTCATCGGTATGACCTGCCACAATAATAAGGAACCAACCTAATAAACCTGAGAATAGTACGCCCCCAGCTAATAGAAGATGAACGCCCCAAGGCTGATAAATATAGGTGTTAGTACTAATGTGTACAAGCTGCCATTGACGTCCGCCTACTTGAATCGTATGGCGTTTATACATAGGATAAATTACTAATGTGGCATATTGAGATACTGCTGATATTTGTTCTTTTGACAGATGTTGTACCAGATTATCAAGGTCATCATCATTGATTTTTTCACTGTATAAGACTGCCTTATCAGCACTGGCTTCAGGATCAATCAATGCAATACCTGTATTGGGTAGCAAGGACTCACCAAAGGCCAGCTGAGCTAAATCAGTCACTCTTAATACACCTGTGGCATAACCTCGTAGACGTGCTTGGTTCTTATCATTGACATCTGCGACGGGTAAGAACATTAGTACCCCAGCTTGGCTTCCCGTTTCTTGTATTAATCGAATAGGTTGAGTGGGATATAGCAACTGGGTTTTCCAGGCAATATCCAAAGCCAGTTTACGAGCGGTTTGAGAATAAACATCAAAGCCTAATGCCTTAAGGTTTTTATCCAAGGGTTCGATAAAACTAACCACGACATGATTTTCTCTCGCTGTTGCTGCTTGTAACTGACCTTGAGAGTTTCTTTCGGTGGTTTGAAAGTGAATATCAGGCTGAAAATCTTGGTATTTTTGCCTCATTTCCTCATTAAAAAGATCTAACGCTTCACCGGATACATGCAAATTCCAAGATAAGCCATGGAGTGATGGATTTCGTGCTAAAGCTTCCTGAGTGAAGGTGCGAAATTGATCTGGTGTAATTTGTTTGTGAGTAGAAACAAAACCTGACATACCGTACAAAACATCAGAAGCATTGTGTAAACGAGCCTCAAGAGATTGGGCTAACAGGTCTGAATTATTTTTAAATTCGTTCTGTTGTTTCTGTTGTTCAACGCGAGTGGCGAATAAACTGAACATCAGTGTTAGTGCGGCTATTCCTGTTAATGCCAGTAATAATAAATTGCCTTTGGGTAGAGGAGAGCGGGTGATTTTGGGGAAAATAGCCAGCAACCAAGGCACAACAACTACTATGCCGATGGCATCACCAGCCCACCAGCTTAGCCAATTTACCAGAACAGCATCGCTTGAAATAATACCATGCCACCACAGAGTCAAATTGCTAGCAGTAGAGTTAACCAACGTACTGGCAAAAGCACCTAGCAGCAAAAATAGAACAACAAGGCGTGATCTTTGATAGGCAAAAGGAAAGCCAACATAACGGTGTATCAACCAGCTGCCGACAAAGGCTTGCAGCATGGCGTTGGCTGCGATGATTGCGGGTACTAAAACGTCTGGCATTAATGCTGAAGGTGATAGAAATGGGAGATTGTTTAGATCTAAGCCTGATGCAATATAAACATTAATTAAGAAAGAACCTATAAATACACCCGGTAGTACTCTAGCTCCCCAGATAAGCACTGCACCAAGAGCCAGTCCAGATGCGGGCCATATAATAGTTGAAAATCCAGGAGGGATCGCAATGAGTTGGCCGATGTAACCTAGCAGTAAATAACCAATCGCCGTATAGATAATCGCTCGGATTGTTGCACTCACTTCCATGAAATAGGCCCTAATTTAATAATTAAAACGGTGCTAATGATGAGTCAGTGATGACAGAAAATATATCTGAACAAACTTATTCTTGTATATTTGGCATTTTGACTGGAACCTGTGCTGTGTTTTGGCCAATAGCTTTTGAACTGCTGTTCGGAAATATCTATATAAAGAATCATAGCAGGTCTCCCTATATTAGGTATCCTAGAATTTTCTTCTTTTGATATAACGGGTTAACAGTATTTTTTGAACTGATATTTACCTTATTTACTCATCTATTGTTGTTTGCTAATTATTTCATTGCTAGGGTATTTGCCATATTTCGGTTTGATAAAATTGTGAGGGATTAACATGTATAACGATAAATTCTATATCCAAGGACAGTGGGTTGATTGTAGCCGACCTGACACCCTTGATGTTATCAACCCAGCGACAGAGCAGAGTATTATGTTGTTGCGATTGGGGCAGGGTGAGGATGTTGATTCGGCAGTAGCGGCAGCAAAGGAGGCATTTCAAAGCTACTCACAATGGAATAAAGAACAACGACTTCAATTATTAGAGCGCGTCTTGGAAGAATATAATCGTCGGGCTGATGATATGGCTCGTGCAATTACATCTGAAATGGGTGCTCCAAGTACTTTCTCGGAAAAAGCTCAGGTAGGTGCTGGAGCAGGGCACTTGCATGCGAGTATCAAAGCACTTAAAAATCTGGAAGAAAGTCACTCCCTGAAAAAAACAGAGATATATCACGAACCAGTAGGTGTGTGTGCACTGATTACGCCATGGAATTGGCCTATCAATCAGATTATGTGCAAAGTGGCTC
>JAKZRG010000079.1:0-31564 GCA_047518265.1 Oceanospirillum sp. | reverse complement strand
CTCAAGTGCATGATTCTCAAGTGCAAGACTCTCAAGTGCAAGACTCTCAAGTGCAAGACTCTCAAGTACAAGACTCTCAAGTACAAGACTCTCAAGTACAAGACTCTCAAGTACAAGACTCTCAAGTACAAGACTCTCAAGTGCAAGACTTTCAGGTACAAGAAACAACAGAGACTGGTATTAATGAATTGGCGGCCCCTGAGGACTTTACTTTTGACATGAAGCAGAATGTTAATCTGGTTTTGGCCGCAACACATGGAGATGGTCAACCCGCGGCAAATACTTCGGTCAAAATTTACATGGGGGTACAAGATGGAACATGGCCCGAAGTAGGTACTGGTGTTGGACAGGATCTAATCTGGAGTGGCGTAACAGACGATTCAGGGCATTTAGACAGTGAGTTACTGATGGGGCAGGCAATAGAGTACGTTTACATCACAGTCGATGTTTTTGGCAAGAGTAACCAGTTCTGGGCGCGAATAGAAAATCCTTTAGTGATTGATTTATAAGATAGGAAATAATGAAAAGGCCATTGTAAACTTAGTTATCGTGGTTATTAGATAATATGTATTAGTTCAGACTAGATCTGACACTTCAGTTTGAAAAGAAGAGAGTTACCTACTTTGATTAAAGGTGCTGAATCTAAAATCAAAGAAATGAAGAGGTAACTCTCATGCTTCATACTAGCAACCCAATCATCAAACACAAGGCAGGCCTTCTCAATCTGGCAGAGGAGCTCGGTAACGTATCTAAAGCCTGTAAAGTCATGGGCGTATCAAGAGACACGTTTTATCGTTATCAAGAACTGGTTGAAACCGGTGGCATTGATGCATTAATCAATCAAAGCCGAAGAACACCGAATTTGAAGAATCGCGTTGATAGCGAAACAGAGCAAGCGGTTCTTAAATATGCCACGGACTATCCCGCTCATGGTCAAGTCAGAGCAAGCAATGAGCTTCGTAAATTAGGTGTATTCGTTTCATCCAGTGGTGTTCGTTCAATATGGCTTAGAAATAATCTTGAGAACTTCAAGAAGCGGCTTGTCGCACTGGAAAAGAAAGTGGCAGAGAGCGGTATTATATTAACCGAGGAACAAGTCGCAGCATTAGAACGTAAAAAACATGATGACGAGGCTTGTGGTGAAATCGAAACAAATCATCCAGGCTATCTCGGTTCGCAAGATACCTTCTATGTGGGCAATTTGAAGGGTGTTGGCAGGATCTATCAGCAGACCTTCGTAGATACCTACAGTAAGGTTGCATTCGCCAAGCTTTATACGACAAAGACTCCGATCACAGCAGCAGACATGTTGAATGATAAAGTATTGCCATTCTTCGAATATCACAACTTACCAATGCTTCGAATACTGACCGATAGAGGTACAGAGTACTGCGGCAGAGTCGAGCAGCACGATTACCAGCTTTATATGGCAATAAACGATATCGACCATACAAAAACAAAGGCAATGTCCCCACAGACGAATGGTATCTGCGAACGATTTCATAGAACCATCTTGAATGAGTTCTATCAAGTCGCGTTCAGGAAGAAATTATACGGTTCACTGGAAGAATTACAGAAAGATCTGGACGAATAGATGGACTACTACAACACTCATCGTACCCATCAAGGGAAAATATGCTGTGGAAGAACACCACTAGAAACATTAGAAGATGGGAAATCAATCTGGGCAGAGAAGAATTTAACCCAGATTTAATCTGACAAGTACCGTAAAAAAGTGGGTAACTGTCAGATCAAGTCTGAGCTATTACAGATAATAAGTGCAATGGCCTTTTTATTAATCCGTTTTTACTAAGGCTTTCAGATGCTCTTTAGAACGCCAGTTATTTTTCACTCTTCTTCCATTGCATCCCAGCTTTGTTTTTTCCGATAAATTGTCGATGGACTGATTCCCAGTTTCTCTGCTGCTTTCGGAATATTGTCATCACACAGTGCTATAGCCTGTTCAATAATCTCCTTTTCAGCGATCCAAAGCGGGCGAATATCTTCTACTGACTTAGCTTTAAAGCCGGTAGATGTAGGGCTTTGCCATGCTGGTGCGTGGGATTGAGATGTATCGATTTGTTCTGAATTTATGGTTTGTGAATCTATAGGCTCAGGATTAGTCGCTCTAGATACGGTAAATTCAGGTTCCGAAGGCTTCTGTTGTGGTGCAGTTTGCATCAATGCTGCTTCAGCCTGTTTCAGTTGCTGTACTTTGTGCTCGATATTAATATCCAGATCACTAAGTGGTGGTGGTAACATATCAGCACTGACCATTTCTCCATCATTCAGAACAATGATATTGCGGATCACATTTTGCAGTTGTCGGATATTACCGGGCCAGTCAAAGCTATTCAGAATGACTTCTGTTTCTGGTGAGTAACTTTTGAACTGCTTATTTTCCTCTTTGATATAAATCTTCAAAAAGTGTCTGGCCAACAGAATGATATCAGCATCTCGTTCTCTCAGAGGTGGTAAAGATATGGGAATAACATGTAGGCGGTAGTAAAGATCTTCTCGGAAGCGACCGGCTTCTACTTCTTTTAATGGATCTCGGTTGGTTGCACAGACAAAGCGAACGTCCACTTTTTGAGTCTGACTACTACCGACTTTTTGAAAGGTACCTGTCTGAATAAAGCGCAGTAACTTAACCTGCAGATCCATATCCATCTCACAGATCTCATCCAGAAACAGTGTTCCGCCATCTGATCGTTCAGCTGCCCCTTGTCGTGGGCTGACGGCACCAGTAAAAGCACCTTTTACATGTCCAAAGATCTCACTTTCCATCAGATCTTTTGGAATAGCACCACAGTTTAAAGCGATAAAAGGCCCTTTGGCACGAGGGCTCAGTTGATGGATGGCTTCGGCACAGACCTCTTTACCAGTACCGCTTTCTCCGGTAATAAATACAGTCGCTTTACTGGGGGCGGCACTTTCAATAATGCTATAGACCCGTTGCATTGAAATGGAACGGCCGACAAACCCTGCAAACTGACTACGTTCATAGCTGTCTTGTAATGAACGTAACTGTTTTTCCAGTAATTTGCTCTTTAGAGCGTTGCGCACAGTAGTCAGTAGACGGCTGGAATCAAAAGGCTTTTCCAGATAATCCACGGCACCATAGTGCATGGTCTCTACGGCTGTTTCCACAGAACCATGGGCGGTAATAATAATAGCGGCAGTGGGTAAGTGCTGATGATGGATATGTTTGAGAATCTCAATACCGTTCATATCCGGTAATAACAGGTCTAACAAAACGCCGTCAAAAAGTTGGTTCTCCAGTAAGGCAAGAGCCTCTGTACCAGTCTCTGCAACAGTAACGTTGAATTGTTCTGTTTCAAGATAACTTTGGTACAGGCCGGATAGAGACGGGCTGTCTTCCACAATTAAAATGGATAGATCCTTTGCTTTCATGACTCATCCTTATGTTTTTTATTATTTTAGATGTTTTTCTCCAATAAAATCACGCTGATATCGTCATTGATCTCCTGTTTTTCTATTTCTAAGGCTAAAAGATCGGCTAAAACCTGTAATGGTTGCTGTGCATTGTCCATCAATAGCCCTAATAATCTCTTTATCTGTTGAGATTGAACGGCATAATCGTTGGAAATTTCAATGAGACCGTCAGAAAAAAGAATAAGCCTTTCACCGGCTTGTAACTGGAACTTAAAGGGTGAAAACTCAGTATGGCTGCTTAAGCCTGGGAGTGATCCTGTTTGGGGTAAAGAGGCTATAGTCCCTTCAGCGGTAAGTAACCAAGGTGGTGGGGAACCTGCGTTATAAAATAACAGTTGATCCTGGCCCTCGCTCTTATCACTTAACAGGAGCTGTAAGGTGGTTAACAGTTCCGGTTGATTAAGGTCTAACCAATGGGAAAAACGGGCTAGTAACTGTTTACCCATTAGCTCCTTGGATGCAACTGGAGTAGGTTTGTTTATTGGGCTATCTCTATCTGTGATGTGAGATTGGTATGGAGACGGGTATTTATTTTGATGGGTTAACGCATGGAAAAAGCCCTGTTGGCGACCGGCCATAAAACAGGCTTCAATATCATGCCCCATAACATCCGCTAATATGATTTGTAATTGTTGTTCATCACTATCAATCAGCCAATAATCGCCACCCCCTAGGTGTGCGCTATAAGAAAGAGTGCAGATTTGATAGAGGTCATTGGGATTATTACTCACTTGTTTGCGCAGATGATGTTTTAGTTCGCGATCAATTAATGAATGAGTACGTTGCATCAATGCAGTGCTGCGTTTTAATACGCGGTCGCTGATACGTTTGATCTGTTCACGGTTAATGGGTTTTAAAATAAAGTCATCAATATCGTTATTTGTGACATTATGAGCTAAGGATTCATCATCATCGCCAGTGAGAAAGATAAAAGGCGTTAACTGCAGATGGGGCAGATCACTGACCCTTTGTCTAAAGCGCAGGCCATCCAGCTCTGGCATGCGAATATCTGAAATAATCAGATCCGGTTGGTTCTTTTTCAGCCAATCAATGGCGGCTAAAGGAGAGCTGTAAGCGGTGATATTATGAGGTTCAAGATAGAGTTGCAGCATCTGTAGTTGAATCGGATCATCATCCACTAGCAAAATGTTTTTTTGCAGTATTTGAGGCTCTAAAATAAGCTGCAGAAACCATTGGTTTAAGCCTGAAGGCAGGCGACTGTAATTGATATAATCAAACTCTGATTGCAACATAGCTAAGCCATAGCCGCTGGTTTGAGGATCGTTTTCTAAAATTTGTTCTAAATCTAAAATAGGTTCTTTATCTGGAAGAGCAGAGCCGTTATCCCGTAGTTTTAAATTAAAATACTGATGGCACCAGCTGCACTCTAAGTTAATCTGATTGGGTTTCTGTTCGCTATGGCGCAGTAAATTAGCCGTAAGCTCAGATATTGCCAATAGCACTTTATTCTTTTCAGGCAAACTTAGGGGGCTATGCAATAGTAGGGTTTTTATTGCATGCCGTGCTTTACGGGGGAGCTGGGGGCTGTAATCAAAGTGAAGGTGGAATAAGCGCTCCATTAGACTTCCTCCATTGATTTTTTATAGTGTGTTAATGCTTCTTGTCCAGTTTGCATGGCCGTTACAAGATGAGCAACCAATCTAGGGAGGTTCGTATGTTCTTCACTGCGGCAATCATGTTCGATTTGTTTAGATAAAGCCGATAATTGCAATAAACCAAAACTGGCGCTGGTACTTTTGAGCGTATGGGCTTGATGACCAACAGCTTGTAGCTCTTGTTGTTCATAGTGGTTCAGTAGCAGATCCATACGTTTATCTAATTCTGCGATTACAATATCGATCATCTTTTGACATCGATCAGCACCGATATCTTTTTCCATCTGCTGGATAACAGGAACAGAGAAGACTAAAGGGCTGTTATCAGTATTCTCGTTATCTTCTCTTGTTGACGAGAAACTATTTGAGGGAGCTTGATCCGTGCTATTAACAGGTTCTTGTTTTTGAACTTGAGTCGCATTTCCTCTGCTTTTTTCCTCTGTTTCTACTTCTACTTCTGGCCCTGAAGGCTCTAGCCAACGCTGTAAAGTAGCGCTTAATTCATTGAGATGAACCGGTTTGGGTAAGAAGTCATTCATTCCAACATCAAAGCAGTGCTCTTTATCTGAAGTCACCACATTGGCTGTCATGGCAATGATAGGGATTTGATGATTGTTGAGCTCTTTACGAATTTTCTCTGTTGCCTCGTAGCCGTTCATCTCTGGCATTTGCAGATCCATAAGGATTAGATCAAAGGGTCTTTTCTGTATCGCTTGTAGTGCTTCTAAGCCGTTGCTGGCAATCTCCGCTTGTTGATTGAGAGCTTCCAGCATTCGGCTAGCGATCATTTGATTAGTAATGCTGTCTTCTACAATTAATATTCTGTGCTGTTTGCTCAGCTTCTTCTCTTTTCTATCCAGCTTTCCACTTGAGATTTGGTTGATGGGAGTGGCGGTTATGGGGAGTTTTAAATAGAGGCAAAAGCAGCTGCCAATATTTCTTTCACTGGAAAAAACAATATAGCCACCTAATAACTGGGCTAGTTTGGCACTAATGGCTAAACCAAGACCTGAACCACCAAAACGACGAGAATCACTCTGGTTTGCTTGAGTAAACTCATTAAATAATAGAGCCTGTTTATGATTATCAATCCCTACGCCTTGATCTTTAACCAGTATCTGAAGGTTTAACTGTTCAGCTTCGCCATCGGTTGTATCTCTATTATTTTTGGGCGGTAGAGTTTTAAGTTCGATACTAATGGAACCTGTTTCAGTGAACTTAACCGCATTACTCAGTAAATTAAGACAGATCTGCCTTAGACGCCCAGCATCGCTAATCACACAGTGTTGTATCGAAGGGTCAAACGTAATATCGATGGGCAAATTTTTCTGTTGAGCTTTGGGGCCAATAATTACAGCGGCTTCTTCTAAGATGGACTGTAGGCTAAATTCGGAGCGCTCCAGCTCCATTTTTCCCGCTTCAATTTTGGCAAAGTCTAGAATATCGTTAATCTGCAACATTAGGGCATCACTGCTGATCTCAGTGGCATGCAATAGCTCTCTTTGTTCCTTGGTTAGCTCGGAATTCGCTAATAGTGAGATCGAACCGTGTATACCATTGAGGGGGGTACGTATTTCATGGCTCATGGCTGCTAAAAACTGAGATTTGGCAATATTGGCAGCATCAGCTTCCAGCATTGCTTTTTCCAGTCGCTCCTGGTTCTTAATCTTCTGAGTAATATCTGAAACCATTAGGGTATAAAACAGTCGCCCATTGGCCTCAAAGGCTTGAATATTAAACTCAAGGGAAAGCGTTTCATTTTTTTGTGTGACTTGTTTCAGCGTTTTTATCCCAGTATTAATAAGGGCGTTGTTCTCCAATACCTCGATAGTGTTTTCTTTTCCCTGAGGCGATAGGTTAAGTATATTTAATACACTGATCTCGGATTCCGTATTTTTCAGCCGGTTAAAGAGATTAAACATACTTAAATTGTAATGCAGTGTAGAGCCTCGATTATCCATTAAGAGAATCGCATCTAGGCTGGCATCCATCAGGGCTGCTTTAAGGGTATTTTGCTGTTCGACCTCTCGTTGAATACGCTTTTCCAGTGATAAATTTCGCAGAGATATAATGGTAAAGGTTTCATCCTGTAGGCCTATTTGAGAGGCTTTGAGTTCTACTGGGATAAATCTTTCTTGGGCATTAATGATGCTGATATCGTCAAAATGAAATGGAGCTTGTGTTTCATATAGCTCAGCCAGAGCGTTGCGAGCATCAAAAGGCAGTATGCGTTCTATATTAATGTCTTGCCCATGGTCAATTTCTAATAACTTTAAGGCTGCAGCATTAGCCACACAGACCTCTTTTTTAGCATTCAATCCAAGAATGCCTTCATCAGTGCTGTTGAGTACCAGTTCTAGGCGACGGTCTTTTTGTAATAGATGTCGGTAGAGATCGTTCTGTTCATTTGCGATAAGGGCCAAGCGCTCTGACATACGATTAAATGCTTCGGCTGTTGGGCGTAGCTCTGCCAGATGATGCTGTTTTATGATGTAGCCGAGTTGACCTGATTCCAACGCTTTGACGGCTTGATTAAGGCTACCTATACCCTTGCCGTAATTCCGAAACAGACCAAAACCTAAAAGTGCGATGCCCAGTAATAGGCCTAGAGTGCTATAAAAGTGGTTTTGCTCTTCGACGTTAAGCTTTTTTACGGTGGGAGAAAGGTTAATGGCGATATCTAACCAAAGATCCTTTTCGGCTAAATTAATTTTATTACTGACAGAATAAAAGTTTTTTTCTAGAGACAGGTTTTTATCTGGCTTAAAATTATCATTAAAGGTTCTGGAGCGAGATTCCAGAAATACTTGAGTTACGGAGTTGGGTTGAATATCTGAGGAACGGAGACGAATGTAGGCAATGTTATCCGCACCCTGTTCTTTAGAATCTTCAGTCAGTGTATCGAGAGCTTTTTCAAGCAGGGTATCTGAGGCTAGAGTATTTGAGCTTAGAGTATTTGAATTTAGAGTATTTGAATTTATAGTACTTGGACTTAGAGTAAGCTCTGGGCCGCTATGGGATTGTAGGAGACTACGTATAAACCGATGGCTGTTATTGTATTGAGCCTGCACCTTGTTTTTCGCACTTTGCTCCAGAGTTTGACTGTGTAAATAGTAAAACGCACTGCCTATGGCGCATTCAATAATAATCAGGCTTATTAACAGTCGACTGCGAAATCCCATAAAGCGCTCCTAAACCCTTAGATTCAATAATGACGATCCATCTATCCATTGCTTTATCTTAGCGGAAATACGAGGAAAAAATCGTTGCAAGCGTTTGTTTTCTCTTAGTAACTCATCCGCTAAGGAGGGGTGATCTACATCATTCATAATGCAGCCTAGCAGATTGGCTTTAACTTCTTGCAGTTGTTGGCAGCTTTCTTCCAATTGGTTTTGTGTTGTGACACCACTTTTGACCAAAAGTAGGGATACATCCGCTTCTGCGCAAAGACTGTCTGACGGAATATTACGGTAGTTCGTCGCATTTAACGGAGAGGTATCCAGCACCACTCTGTCGTAGGTCTCCAGCCACTGGTTGATGGTTTCAATTAAGGTGGCTTGATTACGAAAAGAGAGAGAAGCTGTGCTACCCACTGGCGCAGGCAAAAAGTGTGTGCCTTGATTGGATGGAGCACAGATGGATTGCATACAGTCTTTTCCTGCCTGCCACTCCTGCCTTCCAAGTCCTAAGGTGTGATCTAGGTTGGGGTGCTGTAGGTTTAGGTCAACCAGTAAGACTTGATAACCGTCGGCCTGATAGCGTTTAGCAAGAGTGTAGGCCAGCATTGAGCTACCACATTCGGCGTGGCAGCTGGTTAATGCGATCGTTTTTGCATGACGTTTCTCCAGTTGCTGATAAATATGCTCCAGTTCTACGTAATGCACGGGTAATGTACTGATCATAATAAACTCCCCCGTCTATCTCTTTTTCTTAGTCGTTAAAAGATATCTAATATCAAAGCTTAAAGTATCAGTAATAATAGTGTGGCGACGCTGACCATATCTCTAACGATACTCATGGCCTCAGAGCGGGTGCTGTGGTCAATAGGCGGCAGATAAACGCTATCACCGGGGCGAACAACGGGTAAGAGCTTGTACTCGGGGTTGTTCATGTAGGACTTCAGGTTAAAGTGCTTAGTCGTTGTTGAGCAGCAGCCCTGATTAATAATATGCACGTCTTCAATATCCGCCACATTAGTGGGGCCGCCGGCCCGTGCCAACAGGTCCATCAGATTCATATCCGCAGTAAAGCGGTAATAACCGGGACTATTTAATGCGCCCATTACGCGCACGGATTTAGTGGCTTGATTCTGATAATTAGCCAGTTGTTGATCCGGTAGAAAAATAATATCTCCCGCCTGCAGTTCTGGAATCAGGCTCTGATCACCGGTTTCAAAGTACAGAGCCAGATCTAATTGGGTAATATGAACACTCTGATCATTACGATGAATGACCCGAACCTCTCTCAGATCCGCTTGATGGCTGGGGCCATTAGCCGCAGATAACACATCTAGAAAGCTCTGTTGCCCAGTAAAACGATAACGACCAGGTACACCCACTTGGCCTAGTATAAATACGGATTCTTCGCTGACTTGGCGTGTCCATACCGCTTTGTTTCCTGCTGGTAGTTCAGGTAATCGAGGCAGTACCAGAGTATCGCCACTTTTAAGTTGCGGCAGAGGGCGACGGTGTTTACCTTCCAGATAACCGCTTAAATCAAAAATAATAGGGGCTTTGTTTTTACGTTTAATGCTCAGTTGTGACAGATCGGCATCTTTTGCCGGGCCACTACTTTCTGCTAAAAGATCCAACAGAGTCATCTCATCGGACCATTCATAGCGACCGGGGTTAGTGACAGCACCGATAATATGGATGGCATTATCCGGTGATATTTTTAACCAAGAGGTTTGGTTAATATCATTTTTCTCTGGCACAAAAATAGCGTCACCGGGACGAATACGGGGAATAGCTTGTGTGTTTAAACCTTCGGTATAAGCCTGTAAATCAAAGCTAAGGACGTTGCCATCCCGGCGGATGACTCGAATCTCTCGACTACGGGCATAACGTGTTGGGCCACCTGCATTGGCTAGGATATCGAAAAAGGTGGCTTCATCGTTACTCTCGTAAGCGCCAGGACGAAATACTTCCCCCATCACATAAACGGTACGGTTACCGGTTTTAACCTCTTCCTCTTTCATAGGCACAAAGATGGTTGAGCCTGCAGTTACGTCTGGCAGGGCAGTATTACTGCCGTTATCGAGATAGCCTTTAAGGTCAAATAGACGAGGATCACCATCGGTAATCAAACGAATTTGTTCCACGCTAGCAAAACGAGTAACGCCACCGGCTCGCATTAATAGATCAACAATATTTTGTTCAGAATCGTAGTTAAAGGTACCGGGTTTATGGACTTCGCCAAAAATACGTACGGATTGTTTTTTCTCAGCGGCGTCACCACCAGACAATAAACTAGCCGCATCAAATTCAACTTCTACATTGCCCGTTAGGGGAGACGAAGGCACAAAGATAATATCCAGAGGCTTGAGTGGCGGCATCAAATTGGCATCACCAGAATCCAGATATTGTTTAAAATCGATAGTTAGTGTTTTCTGGTTACGTTTCAGTTGCACCTTGTTTAGCTGAGCCCCGGGTTTTAGACCGCCAGCTGCCGTCAAAGCCATCTGTAGATTACCATTACCGGGTATATCCACTTCTCCCGGATTTTTAACGTAGCCTAATACTGTAATCAATAGACGCTTAGCATGTAGATTGACTTGAACACGTTCGGTTTGGCGGTAGCTAAAAGACAGTTGTTGGCGAATAAGTTGGGTGAGATCTTCTAGTGTTAAACCGCTGACCTTTACTTGGCCTACTTCTGGCAGTGTTAAAAAACCATCCCGATCAACTGGGAAGGGTTGTTGGAAACCTTCTTCACCTGAAAAGGTAATCTTTAGAATGTCCCCAGGGCTAATCAGTGCTTTATTTTCCTCTGAATAGCTTGTGGGAGAATAGCTTAGGGTCAGTGTCAATATGATGAGACACAAAGATACGCAAAAGCTTGCCATTTTTTTATGAATACTTGATGGATGTGATGAATAAATCATTTTAGTAACCTCCCCAAAGATCCGTAACTCCAGGCCAGTTTTTAACTTTTTGACTGCGGGTATTTCTTTCTAACAGCAGTCTTAGTTGAAAGCTAACACGGCGATTCTGGCTACGGGATCTGTCCTTGGCATTACTGGCCACAGGTTCATGTTCACCTAGGCCGTTAATTAATATCTGGTGCTCAGGAATATCTTCCTGACGTAAATAGGCTGCAATCGTATTGGCTCGGCGCAGAGCTAAACCCGCGTTATGTGCTTCTGTGCCGATAGAATCTGTATGTCCCGTGAGTTCCACTCGATACACGGGATGTTCTTTTAGCCAGTGTATCAGAGCGAGCAGAGGTTCTTGCATCTGTTCTGGCATTTTCTGGCGATCAAATTCAAAGCTATATTCGTTTAGACGATCTAATAACGGCTGCATAGCGGTTAGTTGTCGATCTGGTTTATTTTCTATACAGGTGGTACGGGTCTGAAGATAGCGCAGTCCATACTCTGTTTCGTTAATTTGTTGATCCAGAATACGGAGGTTATGAAGAGCATCCTGATCCAGACCACTAAGATGTTCACGATGAACCCTATAAGCCAGTTGTTGCATACGATAGATTCTGCCGGGAATACAATCACCTCCACCTGAAAGGTTGAGTTGCTCGATTCTAAGTTTGGCGATTCTTAAAGCATCGGCTACTCGATTAGCTTGAACGTAATCTATGGAGTAAGGGTATCGTGTATCTTCTTTTGGCAGTTTTTCTCGAATATCCGACCAACTGATACACCCAACGCTACTACCGAGTAAACAAAGGATTAGGCTTAACCTAGAGATTATTTTTGCTTTCCTTGCTATATCTCTTGTATCGAGTGTTTTCTCTTGTTCTGCGTGTTTAGAGATAAAACGTTGCATTTCCATGGTATGCCCTCCCTGAGATTATCTTAGCATTGGATTTCGAGTGGTATGGTTTAGGATATTTCTGACTCAGTGATACAGCTGCGAATATCTGCGTGGATGGGAATGGCCCGATTAATCCGTAAGAGCGTAGTGAGTTCTTTTGGTTGTCCATTTAAGCCTACTAAAACCAGCTTTCGATTCTGCTCTCTTAACCGCTTAAATAAAAAGACTAGGGCACCAATACCGGATGAATCCATAAAGGTGACTTGGCTTAGATCGCAGGCAATATGGTTCTCGAATTTATTGGGCACTTGTTCCATTCGATCCTTACCTTCTGCGACGGCAACACAATCCAGTTCACCGGTAACTTCTAATACTTCAAAGCCATTGAGAGTGTAATGAGATTGGTACATGGTAGCTCTCCTTAATAACTTACTGTCTTAGTCGGTTATTAAGCATGTAGCAGGCCATGATTCTTTTATTCTTTTAAAACAATTGGTTACTGGTTTATTGGGGAGGGTTAATTAGCAGTAATGATTTAAATGAAGGCCGATGTTTGCAATTTGCAAAATGAAACGCAGAATGCGAGGTATTTCTGACCCTCAGCCAGAGATAATAATGACTTCCTGTGGAGATGTTTTTGTTTAGGGGGCTTAAGCCCTCAATAAATCAGTTGTTTTTCCGACGTGTTCACATTTTTTTGAAGAGAGGGCTGGTAAACTTCTTATCATATTTTGATTGGACTGGCTCAGCCTTTGGTTTGTAATCATTTTTTTAGAGCTTAGCCTGTTTTTTATTGATAATTTTATTTTAGGATGTTGATTATGTTGCGTTTAAAAGCTTTGTTTGTATTGTCTATGATTGCTTTGGTCAGTGCCTGCTCCATTGTTCCTGACCTGCCAGGCCCTATCGGTATTCCCGGTATCTAAGGGCGTCACTAGAGATATTCCAGTATATGAAGGGTACTTATTCCTATACTCTGTATGGGAATAAGTAGCGATGAATATGTAGAGCTGTAGAGGTAGATATGGGGCGCTAAGGAGGAGATGCTTCCATTACCCTGATATCTCAATCTGACGCCTCAAGAGGGGCGGCTATACCCCCAATATATTTTTGGCGCAATCTTTGTAATTCTCCCCGCTGTTCAATATCTTCATATAGGCTCTTTAGCTTCTCAACAGATATACGTTTGGCGCTTTTTTTAGAGATCTGCACCCAAGGTGTTCGTTCTGAGACAATAAAGGGTTTGCCAAAGAGAGCTTCACTCCAGTTCATTCGGGCAGCCGCACTGAGTATCGGGTCCATAGGGCCAATAATTGCATCGACTCGGCCTCGCATCAGCATTTTTAACCCCTGGGTAAAGTCTGTGGTTTCCTGCCGATAGATTTCAGGATCATTGTCTATCGCATCACTAAATTTTGCCCCCCTTAAGTAAGCCAACTTTTTTCCTTTTAGTTGAGAGATCGAATCAAAAGATATTCCATTAAGACCAATCACAACATTCTTTAAAGTGGGCAGAGGCGCGACGTAAATAACGTGATCTCTAAGCTCCTTATATTTAAACATGATGGTCAGATCTGTCTGCCCAGATTTCAATTCTGCCATAATTCTGGCATAAGGGTAGATCGTATTATTGGCGCTATAGCCCGCTTCTTTAGCGAGAATATTGGCAATGTCATAGTAGATACCACCAGAACTAGTCGTGCCTTTTATGCCGTAAGGGGCGATGGCGATGGTTCTGATTTGAAGATGATCAAGGCTATCGCCAAGCGAAATACTCGATAGGCTACATAGAAGAGCAAGGGTTGAAACTTTCCTGATAAAGAATCGTGTCATATAGGGTCGCTATAATGTTTGTGTGCTATGCAATATGAACCTCTGAAAAGAGGTTCATATTGATTATATAGCATGAAATCTAACACTATGTTTTTCAATTACTTAATCTGCTCCATATTATTCCCTATCCTGTGATCGTTCTCTCATTATAACTTTGGCTCAGTGCTCGAATGTGAATTTCACTGTCCTCGCCCCAACAGAACAACACTGACAGTTTTCAGGCTGATATGCAGATCCATTTTTAACCAGTTCATTAAACCCGATAAAGAGACCGCATAGGCCAGATCATAGCCCAGCTTATTACGGCTATCCTCTATGGTTTCATCATAGCCTTGATATACTTGTGCTAGACCTGTAATGCCGGGTAAAACACCATACATACGCTCATTAAACAGGGGTATTTCATTTTCAAGATGGGCCATAATCCCCGCCCGTTCTGGGCGAGGGCCGATCATAGACATTTCACCTTTTAGGACATTAATCAGCTGAGGCAGTTCATCCAGACGTGTTTTACGTAGGAATCGACCTGTAGGGGTAATACGTGGATCATTTTTACTGGCCCAGACCGGGCCGCTGTTTCGTTCAGCATCACAAACCATGGTGCGAAACTTTACCATATTAAATAAGCAGAACTGACTGGCATCCGCAACGCCAATACGCTGTTGAACAAAAAATACAGGGCCTTTAGAGCTAACCTTAATAGCGAGCATAATCAGTGGCCATAAAGGCAGAGTTATAAGCAGTAGAGTACATGCTAGGATCAGATCAAAAAGTCTCTTAGCCAAGCGCACATGGCGAGGAATATAGTGACAGTTGCTCTCTTTTTTCTCTGTTAAGACAGTTGATGATTTCATGGTCATTCTCCTCAGTAACAGATATTTCTCTGGCACATATTGTTGTATTTGAATTTCAATATCTTCTAATGCTTAAGCGACTTTTTTCCAAGGACGTTTATAATCGCCTCGAAGGTAATAGATACCGCCTAGAAAACCGATAATATGACCGGAAATCAGGTAGTGTAATTTAATTAAAATATTGTTCTGGCTTGGGCTCACTTGTTGTAATGCTACTAAGCAATAAACAAGGCATTGTAGGATCAGAAATGGTGTAAACCATACGGAGATCAGGCTGAGCCATAGACTGCTCAGAAAGCAGCCAATAAAGCACCAAGGGATAAAAGGGCGTAACCATTTGCAGGAAAAAAACATCCAACCGGTTATACCATAGGAGGGGCAGATTAGATCCGAGAACCAAAGGCTCTGCTGCATATTACCGGCAGATATTCTTAAGCGACGTTTAAAGTCCTGTTTCAGAGGGCTGTTTTCCAGTTCAACTGCGACTATTCTAGGCTCATAGACCACTCGATATCCCTGACGGATAATTTCACAAGGAAGGATAAAGTCATCATTGATCGTATCTTCTGGTAGAGGTTTAAACAGGGATTTCCGAATCAGATAAAATGCCCCATGGGCTCCAAGGGTTGAGCCCAGATGACTCTCTGCTTGCTTAATCGCGCATTGATATTGCCAATAGCTTTGCTCTTGCATCTGAGCATCAGATAGAAAGCGGTAGGTCGCACAGACACTGCCAATCTGTTTCTGCTTAAACCATTGAGCCGCAATTTTTAAGGAATCAACAGTGAGTAATGCAGATAGGTCAGATAGAGCAACAATCTCGGTGTTAGCCCGATCTATGGCTCGATTCAATTGAGCTAATTTACCCCGGTTAACAGGATCTATATGCAATTGGCAGTTTAGATGGCAGCAAAAGTCTTCTTCCAGAGTCCTTTGAGCGACCTTAACAGAATTATCGGTACAGCCATCAAAGAGAAAAAATATGCAAAGACGGTCAGATGGGTAATCCAGTAGCGCTAGATTACGAATTTTTTCTGCTACCAATGCCCCTTCATTATAAACAGGGATAAGCAGAGTCACTTTGGGCCAACCGAGCTCACTCTCGTGATGCTCCTCTTTGGGATATAACACAGGAGCTGCTGGTAATCTAAGATGACGTTTACGTCGAGCCAAAGCGCCAATTAAGACAGGGTAAATAAAATGATGATAAATAATAACACTACCAAAAAAGACTAAGCAGAACAGAGCGGCTAACAAGGATGCTGTCAGTTGCACGGAGAAAGTGTCAATAAAAGGTAGTGTGACAAGAGAATCTAATATTAGCATGACGTAACTCCTTTCTGAGCTAGGGGTTTCTGCCATTTCATCAATATCCGATACTGGTGAGCCACCTTACTTAGATCATGATTTGCCAACACATATTCTCTGGGAGAGTAAGTGGTTTCCTGGGAAAAACGCTGGAAAAGCTCAAGGATGCCTTTGGCAATGGCTTGGCTATCTTTACTAGGCACGAGCATGCCTGTTTTTTGACAGATCGCTTCTTTACACCCTCCGGTATCTGTAATTAAAACCGGTACACCACAGGCTTGGGCTTCTAGAGGAGATAGCGGTAAACCTTCTGCCTCTGAAGGCAGGCAGAAAAGATCGATGGCATGATAAAAGGCAGGCATGGTTTCAACATTACCTAAAAAACTCACGCGATTGATAATGCCAAGGCGTCTGGCTTGCGCCGTAAGATCGTTACGTAAAGGGCCATCTCCTGCCAAAGCAAGATGAATATTGTCCGGCAGTTGGGTCATAGCCTCCAATAGATAGCAGTGTCCTTTACCTTGAACTAAACGTGCGGCACAACCGACGATGACTTTTTGTGTCGGTAAATCAAGCTGCTTGCGGGATTTAATATGTTGGCCAGGATAAAAGCGCTTAGTATCGATACCGTTCAATATCACATTAAGCGATTGCTCTGGAAAAAGAGTGCTTAAGATATCTGCTACATGCTGAGCATCTGCAACCAAGGCAGGTCTAACACGCTTTAAAACCCACCCTTCAAGCCGACGACGGCGTTTACTGGCTTGTAAATGCCAGCCATCATGCTCCGTATGAATAATCGTTGGAACGTTAGCCAATTTGGCTGCCATTCCGGCATACAGCAGAGGGCCAATATGATGGGTGTGTACTACATCCGGTTTCATTTTTTTAAATAAACGGGTCAGCTCTAATAGAAGATTTAACTGCACGCCGGACGGTTTACTAAAAAATATCAGTTTGCAGTTAAGGCCATAGAGTAGGGGCCAACGTTTAATACAACTGCTGTAGCTACCTTCAAGACTGATAATAATGACCTCATCGGTCTTTTGATAAACCCGTTGCAGTTCTAACACCATGGTTTCTATACCGCCCGGTGCCAGATGTTGTACGACTTGTACGATTTTCATCGTAGTTCTCCTTCAATAGCCGGTGGTGTTGGATCGTTATCATTGTTTATTGGGTTATTGTTTTCATCGTCAGAAAAGAGATCTAAGTCAGACAGATCCAGTACATAACTTTCTTCTTTAATGCGTGGAAGACGTGTTAATACTGGAACTCCTGCAATCTCTTGTACGGAGCCTATATATCTCAGGCGGCTATCGGTGAGCTCCAGCAAAATAGCGATGCCTGAGCCTATGGCCACACCAGCCACTAAACCAGCAGCGATAAAAATCACTTTAGGCAGGTTGCTGGGAGAAGAGGGTTCGAAAGCCTCGTCAATAATTTTGATACGGTCCCGTTGTTCATAGGCCCCTAATGCACCCGTTATTTTCGAACGCTCATAACGGTCTAATAACTCGCTATAAACTTTGCGCTGTACATTAAGATCACGATTTAAACGCAATAGGGTCTGTTCTATATCGCCACTGCTATTGATCAGGCTGAGCATCTCCTGTTGCTGCTGTTTAAGCTGTGCCAGCTCTCTTTTCAGGCGGGTAAAGCGTGCCTTAGCCGATTCTATCTCTTGCATCTGGGCCAGTATTAGGGTGCCTTGTTGGTAGGATGGCTGGTACGCCCCCTGAGAAGTCAGTTGAGAGGGAACCGATTTACCGGAAGCTCTCCACAGACGTTCCAGTTCTTCAACGCTGTTAATTTCTTCCGTTAGCTTCAGAAGAGCTACACGCTCAGCTTCCAGACGATCCAGTTTATTACGGGCAGAGATAACCCTACTGTGTTGATCCGTATAGCGGGCTTGTAAATTAACCAGATCACTTTTCAGCTTAATAATCTGTTTTTCCAGAGTGCCAAGAATAGGGTTTGTACGAAGAAGCTGGGTATGCAGGGTTTCCATCACGGCTTGTTGGCCTGCAAGCTCAGTTTCTTTTTCTGCGATTAAGCGCTTTAAACTGCCGACTTCAGAAACATTGCTATTCAATAAGCCAGGCAGTTGTAATACATGTTGAGATTTAAACTCAGATAAAGCCTGTTCTGATTGATCCAGCAATGCCCGTTGGCGATTTAATTGGTTCAGAAGGAACTGTTCTGAGTTACTGACAGAGCTTCTTTCCGGTGCTAAAAGCTGGTTAATAAACACATCACGCACATTGCTTAAAATAGAAGCCATCTGTTCCTTTTCCGGGCTTCTGTATTTAATGCTGACAAGATCAGAGCCATACAAAGAAACCGTTAGCCTAGAGGATAAGCTGCGGATAATTTGATCACGTTTTGCATTGTCTGCACCTTCAGGCACTAAACCTTGTTGTTCCGCTACTTGCTGTAAAATATGACGGCTGTGCAGAAGCGTATCCAAAGCTTTAATACGTTGTTGGATATGCGTTTCAACGGATAGATCCTTTAGAAAAGGATTTAACTTAGCGCTTTCCTGAATCAGAAAAGAGGTATGGCTGTCATACACTCTAGGGGACATCATACCGATCATCAGTCCCACAAAAGGCATCACCAGAGGTGGGATCACCAAGAGATAACGGTGACGCCACGCCGCAAAAATAATCCTGTAAAAACGTGCCTGTACTGCTAATTGCATAACAAGCTCTCCTGAAAGATATTATTCAGGTTATTGCAGAGACTGTGCCAGCGTGTGGTGATAGGTGTGTTGTTAGGTCTTACTTATTGTTATTTAAGGCTTTTCCGTGGCTTTAGAAGAGCTGAACTGTTAGACCTGATCAATGGAATTGCATAATAGATATAAGAATTCGCATTTTGCATAGGGCTGATCATTGATATTTCTTATAGAAAAATCTGTTTGTATGCTTAACACATGATATTTTTGTTTATGTAAACGCAATAAAATTATTCCATAGATTATTAAAGGACATTGTCATGCAGGACGTTATAGATAAGCTGGATGTTAACCAATATTTACCCGTTTTGATTGCGGGGGCAACCAATGTACTTATCGCTTTTTTGATTTTGATTGTTGGCCTTTTAGTGGCGAATAAGGTTAGTAAAATTATCTACAAAATAGGCGAGAGGTATGACTATCTCGACAATACACTGTTCCGCTTTTTAGGTAGTGTCAGTAAATATATCATTCTTGCCTTTGTGATTATTGCAGTACTGAATCGATTTGGTGTGCAAACGGCATCCATCGTGGCGTTGTTAGGTGCTGCTGGTTTAGCAGTTGGTTTAGCGCTTCAGGGTACATTAACCAACTTGGCTGCAGGGGTTATGTTGCTGTTCTTTCGCCCTTACAAAGTGGGTGATTTTATCGAAGCCGCAGGTCGTTTTGGTAATGTTCAGGAAATAGATCTATTCACTACCATCTTGAATACGTTTGATAATCAGCAGATTATTATTCCCAATAGCCAAATCTGGGGCAGTCAAATTATCAATCATTCCCACCACAGTGTTCGGGGTGTTGATATGCATTTTGGCGTCGCTTATAAAGAAAATACGGATGATGTACGAAAAATTATTAACACTGTCCTGGATAGTCATCCTCATATTTTGAAAGACCCAGCCCCTTTTGTTGAAGTTGAAACCCTTAATGATAGTTCCGTCGATTTTTTAGTTCGCCCTTTCTGTCAAGGCGAGCACTATTTTGATGTTCTATATTCAGTACCTGAGCAGATTAAGAAGGCTCTGGATGAGAAGGGAATTGAAATACCTTTCCCACACAGAAAGCTGATTATCGAAAAAGAGAGCTAAATAAACAGTTATTAGAACGAAGGTGCTGATGACCATCGAATGTCTGTCTCAGCATCTTTATACATCATCAAGGATCTCATATGACTAAGAAACAGCAGCGTGGCAAAGAACCAGAAAAGGAGAAGTCGATAGCCATTGGTGCTTGTTTGGGAGTGGTTGTTGGAGCCGTGGTTGGACACTTAGCCGACGATACAGGGCTTTGGATCTCTATCTGTATTGCCATTGGTGCAGGTCTTGGCACATCAGTACATGACAAGTGGCTCAATAAAAAGAAGAATGCTGATTCTTAACGTTGATTCAGTGCTATATTTTTAATTTTTTTGATAAAACTTTCGATTAGATTGTCGCTGTTTAGATAACCTTTCTGGAAATCTGGAGAGATAGACCGACGAATATCTGCTAGCAATATTGCCGAATCAAAATGAGTATTTGCATTCTGCATAAGCCAATTTAACCAGCGGTGGTCGTTAATTCCCTGACGAATAGCCAATAGGCTTGAGTGAATTGCAGGGGGAGAACAGACGTTTTTATTGGGTAGTAGCAGTTGTACATCATCTTCCCGGCCATCCGTAGGATCAAAGGGATGTGCGGTGGGCATACGTCCATGCCATTGCCAGAAGCCTTTTCCTTTTATTCGCCATAGATAGCTGCCCACGGCAAATCGCAAGTGAGGGAGGTTATACAAATAGACATCGACGTTTTTGTCTCGTAAGTCCTGCAAACGCCTTTCTGTTAATTGATAACCGTAATTGATTAATACCGCATCAAACGCCTCTACCAGTTTACTGTGTACCTTTTTATTAAGCTGAGCCATGCGTTTCAGATTGGGAAGTGTCTGGGCCAATAGTTGATTCAATTGGTTCAATGCCTGGTTTTGGGCATAGATACCATGGTCGAGAGTTTCTCCCGGTTCATCGGCTAAAGACCAAAGCATCATTGGCCATAGAGATTGTGTTTTTTCCAGTGGTTTTAGCAGGTTATTAAAGGCGACATCCTGTAATTTTGTTTGCCCGGAATAATGCCGTAGTAGGCGCTTTATAGGCGTATAAGCTGGAAAAGGGGGCTGTAAACCCGATAATAACGGGGCTTGAGCGGCGCGTTTAAATTGGGCCATATTTTGCGGCAAAGGGGTTGGTAAAGCGGGGGCGACACCGGTTAAACCAAATTGGTATAAAAACTGATAGTCACAATAGGCCTGTTTTTCTGCTTGTTGATTGGAATCACGGGGCTTTTTATCTTTATCAAACCACGTTAGGTGTGGCGCGTAATCCAGATAAATTCCGATGGGTTTATTGAGGGGAGGGAGTGTTAATTCAAGTATCTCTATATTGACCTTGATTGTCCCTTTTTGGAAAACAAGTGCGGTATTCTTGATTGGATCTAATGGATTTAGATCCTTTTTGACCTGGCCGGTTACAATCCAGTGTTCATAGGAGTTTTGACCCAAACGGGAGGGCTGTTGTGCATTAATGCCAATCTCTTTCTCAGTACCTACCCCTGTTTCTATAGGGTGCAGATAGAGCTGAGGTTGCAGAGCGTTCTCTTGGCCTCCCACACGTCTCAATTGAGGGGTTAAGCGAAAGCGTTTGATATTGTGCAGGGGCAATTGAATCTTCTTTAGAGAGCCTAATGTACGAGGGACTTTTAGTCGCAACGTGATCTCTTCCCCTTTAGCCCATAATAGTGATTCACTCTGATATAAAGGAGGGAGGTTTTTAAAGCGTTTTGGATTGGCGACTACAGGCCAGGATTGTAAAAAGTGTTGTTGCCGTTGTTGATTAAACTGGGCAAAAAGGGATTTATCTGGCTGATTTTTTTCTCCTTGGTTGGTATTTAAGGTTATAGGTTCTGCTACCAGAGCTGAGATAAAGCGACCTTGTGGCGATGGACTAAAAAAGTCTAATACCAAGGCTTTTTGGATCACTTCTAGTTCAAACTCAAGCATTCGCCCACGTTTTGAGGCCATCTGCTGCCAGAAGTCTTTCTGAAGCTGAACCAGTCGTTTTGCGTGAACCGCATGACTCTGGGTGTTGGGTAATTCCTCGGGTAATTCCAAAGCATCGGGTAATAATAGCTGGGGACGGTTTAGATAGAATCTTTCCAGCCATTGTTTCTTTGTTAGTTTATCTGCTAGTACCTCTTTGCTGTTGAGCAGAATACGACGATTGAGACTATGGGGTAGGTATTCCCATTCACCGATATCATTAACCCACAATCGTACTTTCCATAATCCATTGGGAATAGGCAACGTAATCCGATGCATGCCTTCTAGTCCATCTTTTAACATCGCATCGTAGTAAGGGCGGTCTCGTACCCGTGTTTGGCCGGATATGGCCTTGTTTCCTGGGCCGATAGGAATAAAACCGGGAGAGAGGTGCTGATCTTTAGGGCCAAAGTCCCAGGCTATTAATCCTTTTGGCAAGCGCTTGTTTTCAACTAAATCAACAGAGTGCCATTTTATATTGCCTTTCAGTGCGACGAGGTAAATATGTCGTATTTTCTCCGGTTTTATCTTTTTCCCATTGGAATCGACGAGTTGACCCAGAGGTATAGTAAAGGAGAATATTCCAGGGTTTTGCAGTTGTTCCCGGTTAAATCGACTGTAATAATCATGGCTTAAATCATGATCAATACGGATCAGGATACGCGTACTCTGTGTAGTGGTATTTTCCGCTTTAACCCTGAGGCTCAAGTTGTGCTCTAAGCCTTGTTCAAAAGCCCAGTGCAGTTTGGCGTTAATTGATGTCGGTATATGGAGAGGCGTATGAAGGGGTAAATGGATGGCAGAAGACTGGGCCATAGCACTGCTTGGTAAAAGTACATAAACACAAATACATACATGCACAAACAATATTATTCCAATACACAGCATTCTGCCGCTAGGGTGCACGGCCATCTTCGGGGCCATCATGTTTACGACACCTGATCAATACGATCAACCGGGAACAGCTCTTGTCCTATTAACATTCGAACAAATTGGGCTTTATGCTCCCAGCTTTCTTTTTGAACCAGTCGCTGTTGCTCTCTTGCTGCCTGAGCCTTTTGCTCTGTGGTTTGCGTGGCTAAACCACTGATCATATGATCCAGCTGTAATAAAAATTCTGCAGTGTTATCTGCCAATGTAACGGTCGGGCAATATTTTTCAGCGGCAGGAAAACGGGTCGATATAATGGGCGTACCGGAGGCAAGATATTCTCGCAGTTTTAGCGGGTTACAATGAGTGATCTGTGGGCAGTGACGAAAAGGCAACATGGCAATCTGCCAATGCTGACAGTATGCCGCCAAATTAGCGTGGGGCATGGCATCGTGCCATTGGACATTTTTCCTATTCAATAAGCCCCAGGTCTCGGTGTGTACTGCTCCAATGATTTGTATCGTCCAGTCCGGGAAGCTATCGGCAATCACATTGAGCAGATCAATATCCACCCAATCGGCCAGTTGGCCATAAAATCCCATAACCTTTTCTTCCGGGCAATCCATTGGACGGGGTGCCGGTGTACTAAAAAGCGGGAAATCGACTCCGTGTTCCAGTAAATGAGTTTTACCTACAGGAAATTTCTTTGCCAGCTCGCAGCTAGCGGTAAGAATCAGGTCACAACGTTCGCTTAATTCAGCTTCCATTTGGGCGACAATTTTGTGATCAACTCCAGCAAGGGAGGAGAAATCATCGCCGCAGTAGTACACCGAGAGAGATTCTCCACATAAACCCACCATATCAACAGCACTGGGTAGGGAGAGCCACAGAATAGTATCTTCTGTGCTATCAAGGGTATGGCTTCTTAACTGTCGGGACAGTTGCAGGCGATTAAACCCTCGAATCAATTTACTGCTATACACGGGTACGGTTTGAGGGTGAATAATATGCTGTGGTCGAGCTAATGGCTTAGATCTCCCAGTAACGGTATCAGAAACCATGGTATTAGGTTCCTGAGAAAAGGTATGGGAACCGGTAGATTTTTGATTAGAGATTGTTGTTACATCGTTTGTGATATGAGCTGTCCCGGCTATGGGTAATGCAGGCTCTTTGGGCTCTAACATGGATTTTAGTTTATGGCCCATACGACGGATATCATGACTGTTGAGTTTTGGGCTACGCAGTCCCATGGAGTTAACCCAGGTGACATCATCCTGTTGCAGAATATGTTTAAACAGGTGCTGAGTACTGCTTGGGTGGCTGCCCCAATCTTCACCAAATACGATCCAGTTCATGATAGTCTCCTGCCGGTGCTTCCAGTGATTAGCTTCTAGTGATTAATGAGTGAGTGATTCGTTACTGGATAGGTCCACTCGTCTTTCAGTTTCTAGCTCATCCGGTGTGAGTCTACGCAGTACCTTAGCGGGATTACCGGCGGCGATAACATTGGGGGGAATATTGTGGGTGACCACACTCCCGGTGCCCACGATGCTGTTTTCACCAATGGTCACGTTCGGCAGTACGGTGACACCTGTACCTAACCAGACATTCTTTTGCAGGTGAATCATACCGATTTGACTTTCTAAGTCTGGGGCTCCGTTGGCTCTGGCTTCTGGGTTGACGGGGTGACCAGGGTAGCCCGCTAAAAACACTCTCCCCGCCATACGCACGTTATCTTCCAGTATGATTTTGCTGGCGACGGCAATGGTGGTTTGCCAGCCGATATCGACGTTATTACCCACGATCAATTCAGGGGTGTCTGTACTACTCCAACGGCCACACAGTGTACTGATACCCGAAACACGGCAATTCTCTCCCATCTGTATTTTTAAGGGTTGGATCAACAGGGGCATACCGCTATAAAGATATAGTTTTTTACCGCCTTGGATTTGGCTCTTAAACATAGGCGTCCAATACAATCTGCGAGTCATTTCCTGAAGTAGGTGACTGGAGAGAAGATGGACTCGATACAATACGGAGTGGAAAACAGGAATGGATGGGCATTCCAGAGTATTGATTAAAGCCCAGTTCTGACGAATAATTTTGGCAAATGGATTAGGGCTGGTTTTGGCCCAGTATTTAACCTGCTGCATAATGCCTCCTACATACCCTATACTTTTTCACTTATAGGGAATTATCGGGATTGGTCTTATCAGAGGGTGTTGCATCTTGTGTGCCATTTGCATATTGCATTAAGGGTGCAATCAGAGGTGTCAGGTTATGGGTAACTGCCATGCTTAAGGCAAACAGGATATAAATCGGCCAAGTGAACCCCTGTGTAAGAAACGTACCCGAAATCATAAAACCCACCACACCGGCTAACGTTGCCTGGGCGCTGACTACCATTGCGGAGGGTAGAGGGCGTTGATGTTTGTCTTTAGATTGTGACGCAGGGGATGTTGTCAGAGGAGATGCTGATAAAGAGGCCCTTAACAGTATCTGATTAATCTGTTGTACCTGACGTATATTATTTTTAAGTAAACGGATCACTACCGTAAGAAAGGCAATAAAACCGATAAAACCGGTTTCGGCGAGAACCCCTAACCAGGTACTGTGCACCGCGTGGTTTTTACCATCCCAATGGGGGCTATAAAAAAAGTAGTTGTAGTAGAAGTTATTTAAACCGACCCCAGTCAAAGGGTTACTGGTTGCCATATTCCAGGCGGCTTGCCACGCATAGATTCGACCCATAGCCGAGGCATCAATCCCAGCTTCCTCAGCGCCGCCGGAGGATCGGTCAGAAATCCCGGCTAAGGCCAGCAGGAGTATCGCTACGGCACCGCCAGCGGTAATTAATAACGCTTTGTTTTCTACTTTCTGCCAAGCAAATACCCCAGTAACCGCCATAATACCCAGTAGGCCACCTCGGCTCTGGGTGGCGATAATGGCAGAGACAATAATCAGGTAACCCACCAAGGCGATAAAACGGGGGAGCTTGCCAGCGTAGGGCGCAAAAAACAGTGCTAACGAAAAGCTTGTGGGAAAGAGAAGTACCAGAGCCAAATCATTAGGGTCGCCCAGCATAGAGCCAATATCTCGCCCAATGGTGACGCGAGTACCTTCCACTAAACCAATGCCATTCATCTTATTATTTAACGCCACAATAGCAATCAGGATTCCCGCCGCCAGAATGCTCCAGTTGCAGATTGCAAAGTCGCGTTTGCATTTTGGTAGCCAAGCCACAATCAGCGTCATAATGCCGATTTTAATAAAGTTCCCCGTCCAAGCCGCAATGGCTTCTCCTCGGTTGCTGGCAAATAGGATTCCAATACTGACTAAAATAAAAAACACCGCAAAACCGGTGAAGTGGCTGTTCCAATAGATTTTGATATTGTGAGTGATGGTCATATGCCAACCGGTCACAGCCAATGCACCTAAGGCTAGTAGTTGTGGAATTTTAAAGGCGTAGAGTTGAGGGAATGCCTCATGGATACGGAAAAAAGAAAAGATAATAAAACCCAGACACAGCCAAATGGTGCTATTTACCGCCACCCAGCCCATTAGTGGTAAAAGGGCCAGAGGCACTACCAATAGAGGATGAGGGGCAAACCACCAAGCCAACGTCAGCAGAAGGCATAAAAGAATAGGTAATCTTAGTTTGACTAACATGGTGATACCCCTTCTGAAATGAGAGTATTCGCGGATGCGCCTCTGGCTTATCCACGCTACAGGTATTGATTATTTTGTATAAATATCGGGTGGCTACCATGTAAAAAATCAATTGGGCCTGCTTGTGATCATTTATCTTCCTATAGAGCGTAATAACCCTGTTTTTTCCCTAAAAAGGCCGTACCAAAACAGATAACCCGCTATAGGGAAAACACCCATCGCCCAGACTGTTTTTAGCCATAACTGATCCTGTGCCGGAAGTGGCCATAAAACCGGTTGCAGTATTAGCGCAATACAAGGCAGAGCAACAAATAGAAACGTTTTAAAGTGATAGGGCAGTAACAATAGCTTTTGGCTGATGTAGAAATAAGCCAACAAACGCAGTAACTGACTGATAAGCAGGCAAACCAAGACACCGTCAACGCCCCAGTGTTTGATGGCAAAAGGAAATAGCAAAAGACAAAACAATCCGGTCAGCAGTTCAATCACCATCTGAATTTCACTGCGCTCGGTGACAAAGCAGCCCAGATTAAATAAAGCGCCCCATTGTTTTAAAATACCCGCCAGAATCAACCAAGGCAGATACTGGTTTAATACCTGAAGCTCCTCGGCAAATAACCATAAAGAGATAACCGGAGCGGTTACCGCAACCCCTAAGCCTAAAAGACAAGCCAATACCGCGCCCCCTAAAGCCCCGTTGGCTGCCTGTTGTTTACCCAGGCTTGGGTGGGACTCATTGTTGGACGCTAATTTGTTGCTTATAGAGGAATTGAACGCGTCGGCGGATGTTTTATTAGTCGCCTTATCATTGCAAGAGTGACCCCTATCAGCCTGTAATAACCCAATTCGACGGGGATACCACCAGAGTTGAAAAGGTTGGCTTAAGAGAGCTGCAATCAAGAAAAACTTAATCGCCAAGACATAGGCGGCCAATTCTAATGGGCTAATGCTTTGGGACAGTAAAACGATATCCAAGCCTTGTGTGGCATACATGGCCAACCCGCTAATCACAAAAGGCACACCAAAGCGCAACTGTTGTTTGAGTTGTTTTAAAGGTGTTTTACCCAATAGAGCAATGCCACTGTCTTGCTGCTGACAATACAGTAGATGGGCAATTTGATAAGTCACGGCGATCACCGAGGCCCATAAAATACCTTCCAGACCGTAGCCCAGTTTTAACATAGCAACCGTCAATAGAGCATAGATCAGCGTGCGTGCCAGAGTAATCTTTAAAAAACGTAAGGCGTGTTCCTGCATGCGTAACCAAGCCAGGGGGACGGCTATAACACCTTCAGAGCTGATCAAGAGGGCGATTAAATAGTACTCGGTTGAGCTAATCACCCAATATTGATTCAGTACCGGTAATAACCAGAGTGAAAGACCTAACAGCAGCGCAAATGAAGCGAGAGCAATAATAATAGCGGAGCCACTCACAAGAGCGGCTTTTTCTGATCGAGATTGCCCATTGGTGGCTAATCCTGCTAAACGGTACAGGTTATTAACCAAGCCAAACCCCACTACCACCGTCGCGCCATTCACTAAGGCCAATAAGGTTTCCATACGGGCAAATTCATGGATACCCAATTGATAGGTCACGTAGGGCAGTAGCAAAAAGCTAATCAACTTCATCGCCACTAAGCCAATGGCATAACAGGCCTGTTGTTGAACGGCCGAAGACTGCTTAAAGCGTCTGATCCCCCCTAATTTGTTTAAAAACGATAGCCGACCTGTAGGGCGCAGCAAACCTGTCAGCAGGGCGGCTTTGCGCCCTGCCAGATGTTTAGGATTGAAGCTCAACATGAGGCGACTCCTGTCGGCAGTGATTAATGGCCGAAGAGAGCAGTTTGGCCTGATCGCTGATTTTAAAGTTGGCTAACAGGTGTTCGCGGCCTTGTTCGCCCATTTGACGCAGCAGATCGTCGGGCAGCGCCATAAATTTACGGATACTGGCCGCCAAGGCCATGACATCACCTTGGGAAACCATTGTGCCTATGGGAAGCTGCTGACCAAACTGATCACACATCATCTCCCGACAGGCTTTAATATCCGTGGTGATAATGGGTAAACGCAGGGCCATAGCCTCTTTAACCACTAAAGGCCCAGTATCTCTTACTCCTTCAGGGGTCACGACAAAAGGGGCGGCTAAAGCGGTATAGTTTTGGTGATTGTTATACAGCCAGGTACTGCTTTTAGGGCCAAGAAAATGCACATAACCCATCAGATCTAAGCGGATCATTTTGATCAGGAGATCCATATACAAAGGGCCGTCTCCCACAATATCCAGCGTTGGACGATTACGAGCCGGTATATTAGCAAGCGCATGTAGAAGAATGTCGATACCTTTGGTTTCTGATAATCGACCGATATACAGTAATCGCTTCTGATCAAAGGGATTAGGTGTCTTGCTATTAAATTGTTCAGGATCAACCCCACAGCGCACCCGCTGGATAGTGGCATTGGGAGCCAGTGCCAGCATATCGTTTTTCATCTCATCACAAACCGCCACGGCAAAATCAGCACTGTTCAGCTTTAAAGGTAAATCTGCTGGATCACGGTAGATATCATAACCATGGCAGGTAAAAGACACGCCGACATTGGCCAACTTAGCGGCCACTATAGCGGTCGCGGCACTGGCCAAACCAAAGTGAGCGTGAATATGCTGACACTGATGTTGTTCGATCAAAGCCGCCATACGTGCGCCGTACCAAAGCAAGGATCGACGGGGTAGGCCTCGTTGCGTATTGATAAACTTCATCGCAGATTGCAAACGTGAAGGGCTCGCACTCAGCTGCCAAAGTACCTTGGAGACAGGTACATCAATCAACAGCTTTAACTGATCGGCTAATGTCAGATCCATAGGCTGTGCCTTACCCGATAAACGTTCAAAGCTACAAGGGACGATTTCATGTCCTAATTGCTGCATCGCTCTGATTTCATTACCAATAAAGGTTTCTGATAGCACAGGGAAAGCAGGGATAAGATAAGCTATTTTTTTCATGACCTTCTCCTTTCCGGGGGTAACCGGAGCGCATCAACCGTAACTGGCACAGCAGATGCTTAATGAGTATTAGATCTTGTTTCTTGCAGATCGCACTTTGCAAAACGCCAAGATTTTTTCTGCTTAATAACTGGAATTGCAAGTGAGATGCCAAATAGAAAATTCTGATGCAACCCAAGGATTTCCGGGACAGAATTTTGAGGAGATAACCATGAAAAGTGCAGTGAACAGTGGTAAACGTGATGACACGCTAAGCAAAAAAGCAACAGATGTCACAAGAGAAGAGACAAGAAAAATCAGGAAACAACCGGATTTTAGTGTGATTATGCCCACCTATAACTGTCTGCAATATCTACCAGCAGCAGTGGATAGTATTTTAAGACAAAGGGTTAATCTTGAGTTATTAATCGTAGATGACCGATCTGACGATGGCTCTGATGTATGGTTATCGGATTTAGCCCGTCGAGATCCCCGAGTAAAGTTATTAAAAGGCCACCACAAAGGCGTATCGGCCGCACGAAACCTCGCCTTAACAGCTGCTCAGGGCCGATGGGTGGCTTTTTTGGATGCGGATGATTGCTGGTATGCGGATAAGCTGGAAGTACAACTAAAAGTACATCAACAAAACCCTAATCTGATACTGAGCTTTACCGATTATGACCACTTCTCTGAGCAAGACGAATACCTAGGACGTTGCTTTTCGTTCTGGCCAAGGTTTAGCCATCTACTGAATCAGAATGTCTCAAACTTATTGCTGGCGCAGGGATTAAAAACAGCCATCTACGAAGAAAATGTCATCGGCACATCAACCGTCGTGGTTAATCGAACAGCATTGCAAGCTGCAAAAGGTTTCGACGAGAATTTGCATTCTGCCAGTGACTGGGACTTATGGTTAAGGTTATTAGCGCATGGCGACTTTATGGCGATAAACCAGCCCCTAATGGGCTACTTGGTACGCAAAAACTCTATCTCCCGCAATATAGACCGACGTTTAGCCAGCTTTGAAACCATCTTAAAACGCTATAAAACCCCCATGCAGCACCTAAACCCCCATTGTTACGCCCCAGCCGCCGCACGATTACAACTGGCAAAAGCAGAGAGCTGGCAAGTAAAAGAAGGGGGGTATTGGAAAGCCGTACAAGCCTACAGTTATGCCTGCTACCAGTTACCAACAAAAAGGAACTTAAAAGCCCTCGCAGCCCATATCGTAAAAGGTGGACTGAGAACCCAAAGTCATAAGTAAAGCAACGAAACGAGTACCAAGGACGGTACTCGTTTTATTTCTTCAATTACAATGTCATAGGTAGGAATATATTAACGGCTTCTGGTAGGTTTCTTACCTTGTGTGTTCTTTCGGGTGCTATTTCTGTTGGATGCTTTGTTTGGGCCTTTGCTGGCACCTGTTGCGCTGCGTTTGCTGGGTGCTGGGCGTCCTTTGCCTCCTGCAGCTGGTCTTTTGCTGCTATTACTACCGGTTTTAGGCTTGTGTTTGGTATTGCTGGTTTTTGCTCCGTTTTTGCTTACACTGCCATTTTTAGTGCTGTTGCCACGGGTGGATGTGCGGGAGGCTGGTTTTTTATCGTCCCCGGAGCGGTTAGATCTTTGTGGTCTGTTACTGCCTGATGCTCTTCTACCGCTTTCTTTTGTCTGTTCTCTCTGACTGTTTTGGCCGGACTGATGTTTCTTTTTAGGCTGACTGTTATTTTTTCTGGTGGACTCTGTTTCGGAGGATGAGCTTTCCAGTGATTTAAACAGTTCGGTGAGTTCTTTGTCGGTTAGGTCGCGCCATTCCCCTATAGGCAGTCCCTTTAGGGTGATGTTCATGATTTTGGTACGTTCCAGTTTTACCGCTTCATAACCAAAGTGTTCACACATGCGGCGAATCTGGCGGTTTAAACCCTGTACCAGGGTTATCTTGAAGGTATAACGGGCCACCTGTTCTACCGGGCATTTCTTGGTCATGGTGCCCAGTATGGGGACACCTGCGCCCATGCCTTCAATAAAGCTCTCGGTGATGGGTTTATCAACGGTGACTAAGTATTCTTTTTCGTGGTTGTTACCCGCCCGTAGGATTTTGTTTACCAGATCACCGTCATTGGTTAGGAATATCAGACCCTGTGAGTCTTTATCCAAGCGGCCAATGGGGAAGACACGCAGGC
>JAKZRG010000078.1:0-12172 GCA_047518265.1 Oceanospirillum sp. | reverse complement strand
TTGTGTACGCCCAGCATGGGTATGAACTAATGAGGTGAAAGTCCTCTGTAGGAAGGTCACCATCCATAGCGGTTTATTACCGTTATTAGATGTTAACTACTAGCGAATGGCAAGGGCCTAACCGTGAGGGAAGGTCTGGAGGAAGCCGCTAGCAAAACTGCGAGCTGATGAACAAGAACATCATATGAGGCGTAGGCTGAAGGCGAGTTGGCACAAGACGACGAAGCCATGTGACTTAACGGCCACCGTAAATGATGCAGTTGCGCAGGGAAAGTTCATATCCTTATCTGGGGAGATCTGCTTAACAAGCGATCGGTCAGCAACCAGTAAGGCTCTGGTATAGAAGCGCCTTGGCTCCTTTGACTCCATCGACAAAGGAGAGCGAACAAGATGGAAACCGATAGCGCCAACAGAGGTAACTTTGTGGGTGATTAAGCAGAAGTCAGCAGACGGCATAGTAGCCTAACACCCATCGTAATGGATGGGACACGGTGAAGGCCTGAACACTCAGTTGAATAAAGGAGGAGCCTTGCCAGACTTGAACGCACGAACACCGCCCGGTGGAGACGTGACTCAGCGTACTGTCACGAAGCCTGCCTTTAGTACCGATCTACTCGAACAGGTACTACGGCCTGATAATCTCCAGGCAGCATGGAAACAAGTTCGAGCCAATAAAGGGGCCGCTGGCATTGATGGAATGACCATTGATGAATTCCCCGATTGGGTCAAATCTGGCAACTGGAAAAGGGTGGTTAAAGAACTGGAAACAGACCAATATCTCCCCTACCCGGTCAGACGTGTTGAAATCGATAAACCTGATGGCGGTAAACGCCAGCTAGGGATTCCAACTGTCACGGATCGTGTCATTCAGCAAGCCATTGCCCAAGTTCTAACGCCCATTTTCGATCCGGATTTCTCGAACAATAGCTTCGGGTTTCGTCCCCATCGCAATGGGCAACAATCGGTTAAACAGGTACAAGGCATTATCAAAACGGGGCGCCGTTTTGCGGTGGATGTCGATCTATCCAAGTTCTTTGATCGAGTTAACCACGATTTATTGATGACGTTCCTTGGCTACAAAGTAAAGGATAAGCGGCTTCTGAAATTGATTAAGCGTTATCTCCGAGCTGGGTTTATCGATAACCAGCTCTATAGCGAGAGCCGAGAAGGCGTTCCACAAGGCGGGCCACTATCGCCGCTTTTAGCCAACATCATGCTCGATCCGCTAGATAAGGAACTGGAGAAACGAGGTCACCTATTCGCTCGATATGCTGATGACTTCACGATCTTGGTCAAAAGCCAACGTGCCGGTGAACGTGTACTGCGCAGTATAAGTCATTACCTGCAAAACCGTTTGAAATTGGTCGTTAACCCGACCAAGAGCCACGTCGTTAAAACCAGTGAAAGCAAATTCTTAGGGTTTACCTTCAAAGGAAAACGCATTCAGTGGCACCCGAAAACGCTGGAGAAATTTAAGCAGCAAGTTCGGTGTTTAACGAACCGTAACTGGGGCGTGTCAATGCGATATCAGCTCTTCAAAATCAGCCAGTATTTACGTGGCTGGATTAATTATTTTGGTATCGCCAACTGCTATCAGCGCTGTGTCGATCTGGATCACTGGATACGACGTAGGGTGAGGATGGCTTATTGGCGTCAATGGCGAAAACCACGTACCAAAGTAAGAAACCTGATGAAGCTTGGTGTTCGTGTTCAAGCCGCAGTTGCGTGTGGCATTACCAGCAAGGGGCCATGGCGTAGCGCTAAAACACCAGGGATTAATCAGGCCCTGTCCTTGGACTACCTGAAATCTGAGGGACTTTACTCGCTACGTGATGGCTGGATTAAGCTTCACTATCCTGAGTGAAACGCCCTGTGCGGACCCGCATGCAGGGTGTTGTGGGGGCTGAGGGTTAAACACCCTCGGCTACCCGATTAGCCTCATTTTCCACGTTTCAGGAAACGCCAACCTTGATCTTTTATACATCTAGTTTTCATACCCGATGCTTCTCCAAGAACTAACCACTGATCATTGTGATTGTCTTTCATTTTCCGAAATGCCATTGCTGGCAAGCTAGTATAAGGATACCGATTGAATAAATGGCGAATATAGTCAGCGTTTATTTCATATAATATATCTGGATCGGAGATTTCAACCTCATCAAAATGTAATTTCACATCTTTGTAAGCTTTGATGGTGCACTCTTCTGAAATTGATTTCAGAGGCTCATCTTTCACTTCTAATCTCCCATAGTTAGGATGCTCATATACGTCCCTATAATGAGTTATATCTAAACTATCAATGTAAGGTTGAATGGGAGCATTTCTGTGCTTCTTGTAATCCGAGGCACATGAGCTGAGAAAAGACATAATTATGATAATAAAAAGTATATGAATAGTTTTCATAATTGTTCCATGGCTAACTATTAAGCGGTTATACGGATGGCGAAGCCATGGCTATAACCGTTTGTTGAACGGCCGCAGTTTCTCTAGGGGATTTGCTTTTTAACGCGATGTTTTCCCTGTCAACCTGAGGTTTCTCTACGAGCTATTTTTTGGCTTGTTCCATACCTGATTCACTTGTTTGTTTGGCATGTATCTGACCTACCATCTTAAGATCGAAATAGCCAGTTTCTTATTTATCAAAATAAAAAACAAAGCTATTAACTACTTCTTTTAGTTCTAAATCCCTTTGCACAATCAAGGTAGACTTCATCCCTAAACTCTTCTCCAGCCCTTTTATGCATTTCCTTAGTCCTATATCTCGGTACCTCATACGCAGAAATAATAATGTTTTCAGCCTGTTCTTTTATTGAGGGATCAGCTAAAGCACTCATCAATGCTGACATAGGAACACCGGACTGCCTGCCATCCATTATCGTTACTGCTAATTGAGCATATGAACCACAAATAGATTTCCAGTCTTCTGCTTGCACTGGCATTGAAATTAATGTCGTAATCAGTACTGCTAATATTTTTTTCATCACGTCTCCATATAACCTTAAAACTTGCTCCGTCCACTCGTGCACACTTCACAAGCCTGTAAGATTGATCTTCCTTACAATGCAATCAAATTTAGGGCATCCATTATTTATAAAAACACCCAACCAAGCAATACCGACAACATGTGTCGGTATATAATCCAGATAACCAAAGACCACCATATTTCAAAGGAACAAAACAACACCGAAGCTCTGCTTCCGCACTTCAGTAAGAGTGAAAGCTGTAGATTAACGATGTAATGTGTAGTCCACCTCTTGAAGTAGTCTTATACAAAAAAAGCTTTAAACTAATTCCTTTAGGAGACTCAAGCCAATCCTTTATTCTGTGCGAACTGTTTAAGACGTTTGATATACCCTATCACTCAAGTTATTTGTAGACCTTTTGACTGCATCATCTTTAGCCAAGCATTTTGATCAATATTGAGTCCCAGAGTAAAAGCTGCAGATGCATTGAAATTTGACCACACTTACCGTCACAGCAACATCCGCCTGTCCAATTAATCAGTTTCAGATATAGACAAGTTTATCTCGTAAATTATGGGAAGGAAGCTCTAATGAGGTTTTTTCATTTTATAGATTTTTCTGAGAAATTATAGTATTTTGCTGTTTTTTTGGAGTTCGATTAAAGGAAGAAAGGAATAATGAGAAAAATCATAGCACTTGGTGCTGGGCTATTAATTCTATTAGTGACTACAGGCTGTACTCAAAACATACAACCCAATTCAAACTCTCATATAAAAACAGAGCGAGTTTTCGATAAAAACTATGAAATAGGTGAAAAGAAATCTGCATACATTGGAAAACCAATCGTAAAGGTTAAAGATTACAATGTCAAAAAATTCAATGCTAAGGTGATGCGAGCATCGAATGATTTTTCTATAAATGGGGGTGTTGTTTCTATCTCCGGTGATAAAAACACTGATTACCTGATTAGAGGAAATACTAGATATAGTCAGAAGGACTTTACTGTTGTTAATCTGCCTGTAGGTAATCTTGGCCAACAATTTGGGGCTCTCATAAACCCAGATGGAACAGTCCATTCAAAAGTTTTGAATGGTAATATTATTATGATTTATGACTTCCAGATTACACCAAGTGACTTGAAGTTTATGGAACAAGAAAGAGAAGAAATTGACATGAGTTCTGGCTTTATAAATTATGAACTCATATATGGAGGAACTAATGGAAAGTCCATATCCATTAGTTATAGAGAGTATACGAATGATAACTTGGCAAGACCTGCCTTTTATCAAGATGTTGTATACGAGTCAGATGTAGATCAGATACGCTTTAGAGATACTGTTTTTAAAGTTCACCAGGTAACAAATGAAAAAATAATATTCACAGTCGTATCTGATGGTTTGAATAAGTAATTCGATCTAAGGGGCCTCTGAAGAAGGATTTTCTGTCTCAGGCTTCGGTCAAGGCTGCGGTTTACATGACTGTATGTCAAAAACAGCGAACGCTGAGCCGAAAAAGACTTTTCAGAGGCTGATTCAGGTGGTTTGATCAGCATTAGTAAATAAGTTCAATTTGTTGATTTTATGGTCGATATTTCAAAGCCTGAAGGCTTTCGGCTCTTAAACAGAACATATCAGCTAAAGATATTCGGATAGCCTTCCGAAAATGCTGAAGTAGATGTCCATTTCGAAATTACGTTCACCATCTCACCCAGCCTCCGTCATCTCTCATTTACGCAGTCACTCTTTAATGTAATAGCGTGTAATTTTTTTATTAGAAAGAATGTCTATTATCGATTGAGTCGTAAAAGAAAAAAGTTATTCAAAAATATAAAAATTATCGACTTAGTCGAGACCGTTACAACTTGGAGATAATAGCGATGAATAATAGTGATTTAACGAGTCCTATCTTGGCTGCGATTCCAGAAAACGCTACAAGCGCATCAGCTACAGAAGGTGCCTATTTTCCGATAAATAAACTGGTAGGAACATGGAATAGCCCAGCGGCTGCACCGACCGGTTACAATGTCATGCCGTTGCCTGCGGGAAACAAGCAAATGCAGTCGCCAAGTACTAATGATGACTGGCAGAGCAAGAATTTCTATTATTTCGAAGAGATGACGTTTACTGCGCCAGGCGAAGCGCCTAACCGAGGCCAACTTTTCCAACAAGGTTGTTACGGTTTAACCTATGAACAGAGAGTCTACTTTGCGCCAAATCCAAATAAAAATAAAAATCCCCCCCGGTCTAGGCGGACTATGCAATCAACCTGAGGTAGCTCCTGATAAAGAAAATGGACTGGTACATTATGAAAACGGCTTATGGCTGCACACCCAGTTCGAAGCTCAGCCAGAAGGTGCTTATGGTTCTACCCTACCTTATCCGCCGATAGACCCTAATACACAACAACCCATTTCTACTCCAACGCCTCCCACTAACCCAATCGTGAAACAAGTGTCGGTGCCGCACGGCAATTCGATTTTAGCTCTGGGTACAGTGACAAACATCGCAGGCCTACCAGAACACGACACCAGCCCTCTGAATGAGCGACCGTTTTCTCTTGATAGCTCTATTCCTAACCCAGCCTTGGTTTTGCAGGCAGAGGTCGAAAGATTAGCTGACATGCCAGGTAAGACTTTCAAGACCACTCTACTATCGGTTTCGACAGATGCCGCAACCGGCGGTAGCGTAACCAATATACCTTTTGAGGTCGGCAATGCGGATGTTAGCGGTTACTCCATGGATCTGTGGATCATCGAAGTATTTGACTCAGCCAACGCGACAACGCCGAGCAGTACGATCCTCCAGTACCTACAAAAGATCCCAATGAAATTCTTTATTACGCAATCTCCAACCCCAGGCGGCAAAGGGGGCGAAGGTCAACAAGAGACGTTCCAGCACATCACCGCAAATACCTTAGTTAAAGTTGCTTAGGCACTAGTCCCACTTGAAGGAAGGAAAAACAAATGAGTGAAAATAATACTTCAGTGCCCACAGCAACAATAGACGCCATTACGGACATGTCTCAAGACGATGCCGTAGCAACGCTAAAAACGGTATTACGCGCCGCTGTTAAGCTAGAAATGTCGACGATCCCAATCTACCTATATACCTACTATTCAATTTGCAGGAAGCCGGGGCGCGACGTCCCACCAGCTCGTGTAAAAATAGCAGATAAAGAGGCTTTTCCAGCCACCTCTTCACTTTACGGTAATGAAGCGGGTGCAGCCATTATGAGTGTCGCTGTAGAAGAAATGCTGCACATGTCATTGGCCATGAACCTGTTAACCTCCATGTTAGATTCTGATGAAGACTTGCCGCAGATCTATAACGGCCTAACGTTTGGTAATGACGGCGGTATAGTTTTACCCGCGTTAAGCACGCTAACGACACCGACAGGTGGCACATCACAGGCTCCAATCGAGACTGTGACGGGTAAACCTCTGGAGATTCCGTTAGCCAAATTAAGCTTGGATCAGTTACAGCATCTTATGCGTATTGAATATCCGGGTAAAAAGAACGCTCAGTCGCCTGCTTCCGATCCCACGGTTCCAAATTGGGCCACTATTGGTGAAGTCTACGATTACGCAAAAGCGCTCATTCAATATGGCGGCGTTAACGGCGAGCAATTACCAGATAGTGTTTTTGCAAAAGCCAACGCCAGCCAGATTGGCTCAAACAACTACTCCGCCAGTAACATAGACACTGTATCTTCCGGCACTAAAGCCTTTACCTATACGAACCCGCCTGCAGTTGGGGCAGAAGGCTCTGCTTCAAAGGTTGCTGAATATCAAAATAATGACAATCATGACCATGAAGGCAACAACGCGTTGTCCAGCATATCGACTGCTGATGATGCAATAAGCGCAATAAATACCATTTGCGAGCAAGGAGAAGGCGCGGACTTCACTCAGTACGTCCAGTCTAATAAACTAGAAGAGTCCCACTATTACAAGTTTTGGTCTCTCTGTACCAGTCTCAAGGGCTACCCTAGCGAGATGAGCACTCCGCCGCAAGTTGCTGGTATTACCGCGCCAGTGGCAAGAGATGATCAAATTGCCGATCTTGGCGAGCGCTTCGTCTACGATTTTCCAACCAATCCAAAATCATCAGATTACAGTGACGCAACACGCGCCATTGTTGATGTTGCCAATGGTTTGTTTCAATACATGCTGATCATGTCTGAAACCACCCTGCTAGTGCCACAATCACAGCAAAAACTGTACTTCAACAAGACCATGCACCAATCGATGATTTGGGTGATGGACAAGTTTTACCAAGATATCAGAAATCTAAAAGATAGAGGAAAATTGGTTGTTCCTACCTTTGAAAATCCATTTGTAGCAGGGACGACAAGAGAAACTGCCTATTCCGCTCTTAAGCAGTTGGTCACAGTATGTAAGGATAAGTCTGCCTGCTTAGAAGACTTTTCTAAGATCAGCTGGTTGCTAGATGACATCGTCAATCTACCGGACGTTTCCGTATTCTGGAACGGAAATAAAGGAACAACACCTAGAACGCTACCGAGCTACCTTGATGAACCAACCGTAAAATCAGTCGATGCCAAGCCTAAAAATGCTGGCACCGCCGCTACCGTACCAACGGTTACTAAGTCTGGCAAATATGAAGGGCAACCGGCCTTTCCTGCAGCGCCACCGACAGACAAACAGCTTGATACAGCGGCAGGCAACGACAATTGGGTACGTCATGCTTGTATGGGCATCAACTCTTGTAAAAATCAGGGGCGCACACTCAGTAATAATTGCGCGGGACAAGGCTGGTGTTCCACAGCACTTGCGTACAATCCAGCCAATTCATCCCAGCCCAAAGTATCAGACCACCAATGCCATGTGACCAATGATTGTAAAGGACAAGGTGGTTGCGGACTTTATGGTACAGAGGAAGAACTGAACAAGCCAGGTGGGAACGCATGTCAGGCACAGGGTTCTTGCGCAACCCCCATCAATGCAGAAAGATTTGTTGCTGAGGGTGACAAACGTGGAGAAAGTGTTTGGAAGCTGGCACGAGAGCATTTTAATACCTCGGTTTGGCCAAATCTAGACCTAAAACCAGATACACAGCAGCCACCCGCTGATGGCGCCAATTCAACAAAACCTGAGCTGTTCGAAAGCGGCCCAGCCATTGAGTGGATTGAGGAAAGTGGCGAAGGCATGACCGCCTGTGGTTCAAGCGGCATGAGCGGTGCAGGAAGCTGTTCATAATGAGTGATATGAATAAATTTGCATCTGAAGTCAGCACCCTGCCCAAATTGGGCTTGGGTGTTGGCCTGCGTAACGAACATTTTAATTACATACTGGATGAAAAACCAAAAGTAGACTGGTTTGAAGCCATCTCTGAAAACTTTATGGACTCGGGAGGGCGTCCAGGTTGGGTTATCCGGCAAATTGCCGAACATTACCCTATCGTCCTACATGGCGTTTCTATGTCTTTAGGCAGCACAGATCCTTTGAATGAGGATTACTTGCGCCGCCTTAAGCTACTTGCCAATGATGTGCAGGCTAAATGGGTTAGCGACCACCTCTGCTGGACGGGTGTACAAAGTGTCAATAGTCATGATCTACTGCCTTTACCGTTAAACCAAGAAACCTTGGATCATGTGATTGCACGCATACATCATGTCCAAGAAGTGCTACAGCGCCCCTTGATCCTAGAAAACCCATCAACCTATACCAGCTTTAAGAACTCAGATATCTCAGAGCCGGAATTCCTGCGTGCGCTATCCGATGCTACGGGTTGTGGACTCTTGCTTGATGTAAACAATGTGTATGTCTCATGTTTTAATAATGACTCGAACCCATTAGATTATCTTGAAGCATTCCCATTCGACCGCGTTGTGCAAATGCACCTTGCTGGCCACACAGATTGCGGCTCTTACTTGCTTGATACCCATGATCAGCCTGTCACACAGGGAGTGTGGGAGCTTTTTCGCTTAGCCTGGCAACGATCTAATGGTGCCTCTACTCTGCTTGAATGGGACGGTGACGTGCCGGAGTTCGCCACTTTACAGCAAGAAATTCTGAAAGCCCGCGACTTTATGGCAGGAGAACCGAATGAGCTACAGATTTACTCTGCGCAATCGGCTCAATCAGATTCGAGTGTCTCTAATCCAGTAGATTTCATCGTACCGGAGGTGCGGGAATATTCCCGTTTAGGCTCATGACAGGTTCAGCATCGTTACGTAGCACACAGGAATGGATGCAGAACGCCTTGATTCAGCCATATGCTGTACAAGGGACAGAGATCGACGCCCGCATGGAAGCATCCCAGCGTCTTTCTGCCCCCGAACGTTTGGCTATCTATCAACGTAGCTATATCACACGGCTTTGCCATTGTTTAGCCGAGCAGTTCCCAGCATCTAGGCACGCGCTTGGGGCCAGGTTGTTCGACAACTTCGCTCGGGTGTATTTGGCTGAGAAGCCCTCCGATAGTTACACCCTGTATGAATTGGGTCGTCGCTTTCCATCCTTTTTAGAAGCCACACGTCCAGATAAAGACCAACCAGAAGACAGCCAAGAAACTTGGGTCAATTTTATGATTGACCTAGCCACCTATGAGCGAGAGCTATTTGTGCTGTTTGATGCATCTGGACATGAAGGCAAGTCTTGGCCTACCCCGGATACGCCCGACGAACACTTGGTACTTCAACCATGTTTTCACCTTGGCGCTTACAGGTTTCCGGTAGCCAATTATTATCACAGTGTGTCGGATCAATCCGAGCCTGAACTACCACCCTGTGCTGAAAGTTATGTTGCCATAACTCGATACAACTATTACACCTCATCATTTCCTATCACTGAACCACATTATGAATTCTTGAAAGCTCTTCAGAAAACGCAAAGCGTTGCTGATTCATTGGATTATGTAGCTGATAGATTGAAAACCTCGAAGGAGAATGTCCGAACATCATGGAAAGAAAACATCCGTAATCAGTGGATCGCCAACCACTTTTTCGTAAATCGAAACACATTAAACGGAGAGGACTAGCAATCTAATATGGTCAGCTAATATAACGGGCAATACAGTGATAATACGGAGTATCTGAAGGGCTAAATCTGTTCACGGCAAGCACGAGTCATGGTGTAACACTCCTTGATTAAGGAGCTATTCCTAGGGATTGAATTCAAGGTAGGCCATGACTTGTACGCTGTCTAATTTTTGTAGGTGTCCGATTTTTTCATATTAAAGTCACTATGTTATACATTACCCACACATAGCAATGCTGTCGGTTCGAGTTGAGACTGGAGGTTTAGAAGCGATTTTGCATGATTATTATCAAAGCCACCAACCAAAACCATACCAATTCCTAAAGATGTCCCTTGAAGCTGAATGTTCTGCGCTATTGCCCCTGTTTCAATATAGACGTATCTTTCACCACGCTCGTTTAATGGCGCTTGCTCTGAAAAATGTTTTTTCATCGATTCGATATTTGCGGCCAATACAATTGTAGCTGCAGAATTAGCCACCCATGGCTGATCACCAATCGCCGTTTTACCTAACATTTCCCCGTAGTTACCTTTAGATAGCAACTGAATAGCATTATTTGCAACCTCATACTGGTAAATGCCTGATTCTATATCGCAAACTCTATTGGCAACAATGAACACCGACATTGGATACTGCTCCTGAGCAGAGGGAGCGGTTAGTTTTTCGCCATCACCTCTTTTTCCCTGTGCTGCAAATAACAGAATAGAGAGATTTTTTAACGTAATAGATGACGGTAAATATTCCCGCTTCGTTTTCCTTTCCCTTAAAGCTGTTTCGATACTCATTGATCTTGACGAATCTGGATCAGGCAATGCTACTTTCATGATTTTTCCTAATATATCACGCCGTTGGAAGGGGTAAATTGTGACAAAGCCACGCTTTAATTTGTCCCGCCAGCCAAACTTGTTGGGCATTTAGCCTCTCATTCCTAGTGGCAAAAAATCAAATTTATCGGGTCGATATCTAAGTAAAGCTCAATGTCGCCGCAGCGACAACTTCCAATATGTCTTTCCATATTATCCACGATATGGTTGATGTCCAACGACGATATCGCAAAAAATATTCATATTTAATTCCCCCCCCAAAAAATGGGGCTTCAGCTTAGTGCAGACTTTATATATGATAAACAACATATATATTCATAAGAAGACTCAGCCCTATGCCATATACAAAGACGCACAAAAATAAAACCCGGGAGAGAATTCTTGAAAACTCATTCAGACTATTTGCAATAAAGGGTTTTGAAGGCGTTACAATCGATGATTTGATGAATAACTGTGGGCTTACGCGGGGCGGGTTTTATGCGCATTTCACGAGTAAAGCAGAGCTTTACCGTGAGGCATTAAAATTTAGAGCCAGCAGCACTAAACTTGCTAGCTTTAAACCTGAGGGCACATCTAATAAGCAGTGGTTGTCTTTACTACTAGATGGATACCTAAGCTTGGAGCATGTTAAAGGAGAGCGCTCTTTGTCTTGTCCATTAGCGTTCTTGGCCACAGACATCAATATGCAGGATAAAGCAATAAAAACAGCTTATGCCGACGTTTACTATGACATGAATACAGCAATTATGGAGTATGCGAGTAGCTATACCGACTGTGACAAACAAGATATTTTATCCGTCACAGCAATGATGATTGGCGCTGTCGCTATAGCCAGAACGCTTCAGGATCAAGATTCGATTGAAAGTTTACTAGCAGCGTGCAGACGAGAAGCAGGTATAAAACTGGGTGGAATATAATGCCAAATTAAGGTATGAACAATGCTAACGACGAACCTAAACATTTCACTATAAACACGAAGCTCACTTTGAAATGGGAGCGCCAAGCACTGTTAATAACTCTAAATTTCTTGTTAGGGCTGTGGTTGAATGCATTGTTTTTCTTTGAGATAAAGGTACAGCGGAAGCCCAAATGACACTCCAATTGACAACGTTCCCAATACTGCAAAATATCGATACTTCACTTGATGCCTTTGACCGTCCACAACGATAAAACCCAATAAAGCAACCGCCGCCACCAAGACATCGAGCCAAGCAAATATACTAATGGGATTTGCCACCGCTTCGTAAGCGGTCTTTTCTCCCCACCTACTAATGCCGATCTCCATCATTTACCGTCATGACTTCTCATTTAAAAGGAAGTCATGATGTCTAAACGTAATCTCGTCCAACAGCGTCAACATTGGAAAGACATTATCTTCGACTGG
>JAKZRG010000077.1:0-47288 GCA_047518265.1 Oceanospirillum sp. | reverse complement strand
GTGTAATAATCATGAGAAGTCATATGCATTAAGCTAATCGATAACTCTTGATCCTGAAGGATGTTATCAGTTAATGAAGCAATAGGCGCACTCAGATCCTCAATCAGCTTATTAGTAACCGGTTGGTCCATAATTTCATGCATAAGATCTGAAGAATGCTGAACAACTTTTTCAGCCTTCTCCTCTGCAGACATTGATGAAGACAATACTTCTTCGAGTTGCTCACTTGGTTTATTTTTGCTTTTCCAATTATCTGGCTTTTCAGGAGATGCTGAACTAGCAATTTTTGGTGTAATGGGCTTAGTTGCACTCTTTACAGGAACACTCTTTGCGACAGAAGCACTCTGTTTGGCTTTTTCAGCAGAATTTACGTACATCTGTATAAAGCCACGTAATATATGGTCACTGAAATGATGCGCCATATTCTTTTTAATATATTTTAACGCCTCAAATAGCGCCATTCCTTGATGCCCCGGTGCTTTTACCGTCAAATCATCAAAGATATCGCACAACATGCAGATCTGGGCAAAATCGTGGGCGTGTTGCTGATTGCTTATAGAGCCATCGGCCATTCCATGAGCCAGATGATGCTGCAGTAGAATAATTTCATTAGCCCCCGTTAATTGACCTGCACCTTTTAATAATTCAACACCCAACTCAGGATGTTTATCCCGCAATTCCTGATGAGGTTCTGATATTAAGTCTAAATCCTTCTCTTCTGATGTATCAGTATTTTTCATACCAATATCGTGTAAAAAATAACCTATACCCAACTCTCTAAGCATCTGATCATCTTGAATATTGAGAATTTTTTTGGCAGCTAAAATAGATCTTAACCCAACGTTAGCGGAGTGGTGCCATAGATCCGACTCTTCGGATGTCATTTGTATCAAATATCTTCCGATAGAATCATCGGCAAGTATACGATCCGTAATATCTGCGATAGATTGAAACAGATGCTTATCAAGGGGTTGTGTAAAAGCCTGCCTTACTACAGAAGCAGAGTATTCAGCCAATTCAGACGCTTTTTCATCCAGAGATTCTGCTGCATCCATACAAGCATCTAAGTTCTGTATATCAGAGTGTGAGGTTTCGCGTTTATCGTCCTTCAGCGAATCAGCTTTGTTAAATTCAAGTGTACGGCTCGATTCAGCGGACATTCGTTGTCCCTCTGTAAATAAAATATCAATGGACTTTAACTAAAAATCAAATTACTTCAATTACAGTCTATTACATTAGAATGAACCGTTCAGATAAAATATATAAATTAACCATATGTATTGTTACAAAATGTTGCTCAGGTCAATTTTTGCATTACTTTATTAGGACTAATACCCGTCTATAGAGGAATGGCACACTGTTATTATGGTTATAAAAAAGAAATCCCCACTAGCGGCTAAACTAGCAGGGATTATCTTGCAAGAAGATCGTCTGGGGCTTTACTTTTTAAAAGCTGAAAAGGCCTCATCAACAGGTGTATCCGCCAGATGATTGGTGTAGTTGCTAATTGTTTTTTGGGCAAGACCTAACAAAATTTCTAACACTTGCTGATCACTATAACCTACAGCTTTAAAAGCGGTTACTTCTTCTTGAGATAAATGCCCACGATTACGCAATAGAGAAAGCGTGGTTGCCTTAAGAACAATTAATTTCTCTGTCGGCAAAGGCGTATCATTATTTAATGCGTCAATAATAGTCGGATCTATCTTCATCATATGTGCAATGGCAGTATGAGCTGGCACACAATAACCACAGTTGTTCTCATGATTAATGGTCTGCCAAACCACGGTGAGTTCCTCATTATCAAAGCTGCTACGCTGGAAAAGATCATGCATATTTTTGTAGGCTTCCAATACAACAGGTGCCTCTGCCAGCACAGCATGTAAATTTGGCACCCAACCAAAGGCCTTAAGTGAGTGCTCTAACAATTCTTTTGAAGTTTCTGGTGCGGTTTCAACGGTATGTAAGGTAAATGACATAAGATAAATCCTGTGCGATTAAGTAGCGATATTTTTCAACCTAACTGTCCACGAGCCTATTCAAACCTGAGTTTTAAAGGCCTCGTTTAACCATGGCACTACTTTAACCGTTACTTTCTGAACGAGGAATAACCTAAAGTTCAGATTTATTGCTCAAAAGTACCGTTATCATAATCTGTCTTATCCCCCTGTATCAGCGATCTTTTATTCTCTAGCGTCTTTTCTAAAAATTCTTTACAGGCCCGAACTCTTGCAGTGGCACGTAAATCACCGTGATAAAGCAGCCAGATTCCCCATTTTGTTGGCCCTGTATTTATATCCAGCACTTGTAATTCTGGCTCTGTTCTTCCGATAAAACGGGGAAGCTTAGCTAAACCAATACCAGCTTTCGCCGCAATAGCCATAGAGCCCACATCATCCACCCGAAGAGCAATATTGAATTGTTTAAAATTATCCGTAACCCATGCCGGTGGTTCCCGCTCATCCTCAAATAAAATAACGTTAACGGGAGAACTTGATTCTTGTTGCTGGTGTAACAGTAAATCAATTAATGTAAACCTCGAACCATAAATACCATGATTCAGTTTCATTAACTCTTTACCCACCAAGTCCTCTGGAGGATTAGGTGTCATACGAATAGCAATATCCGCCTCCATTGTACTCAGATCGACCAGACCCTTTGTCATCAGCAACTGTAGATCTATCTTGGGATAAGCCAAACAAAACCCTGATAGTTCTGGGATAATCAAACGATTGGCCAGTTCCTGAGCAATAGTCAATTTTAATGGCCCAGATAAAGCACCATCCTGCCCTGAAGCCTCTCGACTGATTCCATGAATTCTATCTTCTAAAAACTGTACCTGATGCAGCAGGTTTTCAGCAGATTGCGTCATGGAATAACCCGAACGGGAGCGATCAAACAACCGAGTCCCCAAATGGTCTTCAAGGGCCTGAATGCGTCGTGCCACAGTCGTATGCTTAACACCTAAAAGCCGACCAGCCCCACTTACCGATCCTTCCCGTGATAATGCTAGAAAGTACTTTAGATCATTCCAATTCAAATCATCGATATGCATTTATAAACACCCACTGTTCATTTATAAGCATTTATGCCCTATTACGAACACCTTATAGTGCTGACATACGTTTCACAAATAACCTGGATCAATACTCAAATAAGAACAGACTGAGTATTTTTTTGATGAACGAAGGAAGATCAAAATGTCAGCAGATACATCCATAGACAAGCCTGAAAACTGCGCAGGTAGCCTTAGTAAACTCGCCGCTTTTACTCAAAGCCCAAAGGGCGGAAACCCTGCAGGTGTATGGATTGGTGATCTATTACCATCACCAGATGAGATGCAAAAAATTGCCAAAGAAGTAGGCTTTTCAGAAACCGCATTTATCGCACCAAGAACCGGTACCCAACGCACCATACGCTACTATAGCCCGGAAGCTGAAGTAGCATTCTGCGGTCACGCCACTATCGCATCTGGAGTAGCGTTAGGAGAAGCCTCTGGTGATGGCACTTATTTGTTAACCACCACCGTTGGAGAAGTTCCAGTTACTGTCACCACACATGATGGTATAAAAGAAGCTTCATTAGTATCCGTTGCCCCAAGATACCTACCATCATCAGATGATCTATTGGCTAAAATATTAAGTGTGCTGGGATGGCAAGCGGATGATATTGATAAACGCATTCCACCGGCAAAAGCCTACGCCGGTAACTGGCACTTTGTACTAGCAGCCAAAACAAAAGCCCGTTTAGATAATCTGCAATACAATTTTGAAACGCTGAAAAGTCTGATGCAGGAAAATGATCTCACCACTGTGCAACTTATTTGGCAGGAAAACGATGATGTGATTCACTCTCGCAACCCCTTCCCTATTGGAGGCGTAGTAGAAGATCCTGCCACAGGTGCCGCAGCCGCAGCATTAGGGGGCTATTTACGGGAAGCCAAACTAGTGGAAACACCTAAAACCATCGCCGTACGTCAAGGTGAAATCATGGGCCGCCCTAGCTTATTAAATCTAACTATCCCTAACACCGGAGGCATGATCGTATCTGGAACGGCAGTAGTGCTAGAGGAGTAACAAGTGGTTTAATGAAAAGATCGATTTGATAAAAGCATTTGGACGATGCTACCACTACAACAGTGGTAGCTTGTCCAACTTTAGATGCTAGAGGCTTTACTATATCGAGTATTACCTTATCGCTAAGTCCGTTAGCATCCATCGTAATCTCCACTATTTAAAAAGCTAACCATTAATCAGCCCTACTTTCAAATCCGATGCTTGATAAATGATATTACCATTATGGATCACAACACCGTCGGCTATTCCCATTGGCATAGGTTTTCTAAAAATGCGTTTGATATGCAGCTGGTATTGAATCGATCCTGCATTAGGATAAATCTGACCTGTGAATTTAACTTTTCCGACGCCTAAGGCGCGTCCTTTACCTTTTAGGCCCGACCAGCCCAAATAAACCCCCAGCAATTGCCATAATGCATCCAATCCTAAACAACCCGGCATAACAGGATCACCTTTGAAGTGACAATCAAAAAACCAGTGATTGGGTTTGATTATCAAGCTTGCATCCAGCTGTCCTTTTCCGAATTCGCCGCCATCACTGCTGATATTATTAATGTCATCGATCATCAACATAGAATCACTGGGTAATTGTGCATTACCTTGACCAAAAAAATTACCTTCTGCCATCGCTATAATATCTGTGTTTGAATACTGCATGCCAACCTCTCACTGTGAATTTGGAGGCATTGTCACCAACCATGGTGGTTATGTATTGTAAGAATCGGACATAAAACGGCGTGAGAACTCACTGGGTGTTAACAGAAGGTGTTGTTGAAAGTCTTTTATCAGGTGGGATTGATCAAAAAAACCTGAGTCTAAGGCCGTATCGCTTGAACCCTTTAGTGTTGCACACAGTAATCTGCTAGCTTGCTGAAGTCGGATAATTTTCGAGAAGGTTTTAGTATTCAAGCCCGTATATTTTAAAAATAAACGGTTTAGGTGTCGGCTACTTCTACCTGTTTCTTCCGCCAGATAGGCTATTTTCACATTGCCCGCCGCCTGATAAATCAAAGAAAGGGCATGATCAAAGGGTAAAAGTGCCTGTGGTTTATAATGTTGTAACAACCACTTTTCACATACATTAGCCCGCTCAGTAAACCCCTGGTATCGATAAATATTGTGATGAAGATCGGCAAAGTTTAGACAGGGAAAATAAGCTTCATCAACATATTGGTCAGTAATATCTACAAGGTTAAGACTAAAGAAATGTCGTAATGCACCGGGATAAAATCGAATACCAAAGTATTCTCCTGCCTCAGTTATAGGCATATCCCGTAATTGAGACTGATTACCACCAATTATCGAACAATGAGGAGAAATAAAGATGGATTGTGTACCATCCGGCATAACAGGATAGAGAATAGGTTTATCGACGCTAATCTGTAAATAGGAATGTACCACTCCCCTTAAAGTATTACATGGCAGTGAGCTTTTTACAGAAAGACCAAACTGTAACTGCCCTAATGGGGTAATCGTGGGTTGAAATGAGCTAAACAATGCACGTATCCATATTTCTCTGCTGTATCGACAATTTAACCCTAAGATCGAAGAGTTAGCTAGGTTCTGAAGCCGTGCTCTAAGGTTTAAGCTTCTTAGTTCCTAACCCTGAGTTGCGCCTACAGAACATTAAGACGTACGATAAGCACTATTTACAGTCCGTTAATTAGCTTGGAGTTCACTTTGTCATCTTTTATAGATTTTATCGAGTTAATTAAACTACGTGTTGAGGTGTACCACAATTCACGTGTGTGTGGTCATTGGGTCATTAATGAACACTCTAATGATCGAACTTGTTTTCACATGGCCACTCAGGGATGCTGTGAGTTAGTGGTTCCAGACCATGGTAGTTGGCACCTAAAAGAAGGCGATTTGGTGATTTTCCCGAAGGAGCTCCCCCATAGCATGACTTCTAGCGTGCCATTATCAGGCCCGCAAGAACACCTATTAATAGCAGATTCGCAGCATATTGAAGGCACAAGCATGTTATGCGGTAAGGCTGTATTTCAACATAGAGGGAGTCAACATCTGTTAGATGCCCTCCCTCCTGTGTTTGTTATCAAACGGGATGAGACGACCCCTTGGCTATCGAATCTATTGGCACTTTTAATAGAAGAAAGCTTGAGTAGCCGTAAAAATACCAATGCCATTATTGATCGCCAGTGCGAACTTCTATTTGCCTATGCCCTACGTCATTTTGTGGAAAATAATGCTCTTAACGAAAGTATACTCGCTCTTTTTTCTCATGGGAAAATATCAAAAGCTATTGAAGCTATTCACAATCAGCCAGAATATAACTGGCAGCTAAGCTCTTTAGCAGTAGAAGCAGGTATGTCCAGAACGCTGTTTGCACAAACCTTTAAAAAAATCAGTGGCTGGACAGCCATGCAATACGTGACTTGGTGGCGTATGCAACTAGCCTGGTCTTATTTATATACTGGAGATAACGTAGCCTTGGTAGCAGAAAAAATCGGTTATCAGTCAGAAGCTGCATTTTCACGGGCTTTTAGTAAACACTTTGGTGAAAGTGCGGGAGCTGTTAGACGTTCCAGTTAGATAGTTTTTTAGCTAACAGAGCATTTCCGATAATTCTTGATACCTTAAAATCAAACAGACAACGTTAACACAGGATTTGACGGAAATTATTTGATGAAAAAGGTATAAGGATTGGTATAAATTAATTTTAGTCCGTGTGCTGACTCACTCAAGATACCTCCCATTATTTCGCACTTGCGTCACTGACATGCCCCATAAAAGGGCAAGCAGATCTATTTTCTCTTATTTATTAAGTCTTTAACTGATCTTAACGGTGTTGAGTCACTCTAAAAGTTGGCACCTAGGTTGCAATATACAGGGTAAGTTGTCCGAACTTAACGGCACCACCCTGCACGATATTCGTTATCGGTCCCGTTAGCTGCCATGTCTCGGACAACTTGTTTGGGGTTGTTCTGCGCCGTCTGAGTCGAGTATTTTTCGTATCAGCAGTGCACCTAAGGGTGACGGCGCTTTTTTATTCTTCAAACAGTTATTGTTAATACCCAAACAAAAGTATCTCTGGCTGCTACTGGAGAGTATTAACGTATTTTTGTTTAGGTCTGTAGTCCCTTTATCACTCTTTTAGGTTTACCGAGAAAGCTATTCACAAGAATGTTGTCTGCTAGGTAGCAATCTTATCTCTCTAACCTAAACCAGCCTATACTCTGGTGCCCGCTGGATGTGCCATCCAGCGGGTTATTTTTTACTTTCACCAATTTAATGATGCATCATTTATATAGCCGTAATCTAGCAAAATACGGACGATAAAAAGATGACAAGGCTGTCCCTAAAAATCTTTATATAAACGTTTAAACGGCTAGGCCAACTTCTTCTGTTTCGATCACTTCCGTTTCCAATTTTGAATCTTCAACCCAAGCTTGCACCGGAGGATAAGTCAAAATCGTATTAATATACTCTTCACTTTGAGCACTTAATGCCATTTGGTAACCGGCAAAACGCAATGCAACCGGAGCATAAAAGATATCTGCAATGGTTAATTTTCCAAACAACCATGGGCCAATAGCTTTGTGTTCCTCACGAAGATGACTCCACATCTTATCGATATGATCGATATCTTTTTGCGCATCGGCGGTAATATTGACCTTACGTGTGGCACGACAATTCATAGGTAATTCTCGTCTCAGAGCCATAAAACCCGAGTGCATTTCACTGACAATAGCCCTAGCATGAGCCCTTTGGCCGATATCTGTAGGCCAAGCCTTTCCATCTAATAAAGCCTCGTTGATATACTCACATATGGCCAATGAATCCCAAACCTTAATATCCCCATCGATCAATACAGGAACCTTGCCTGCTGAGGAGTAATCACTTATGCGCTTATAAAAATCATCTTCAAATAAAGCCAAACGCACTTCATTAAACGGTAAATCAAACGCTCGTAGCATAAACCAAGCCCTTAGTGACCACGAAGAATAGTTTTTATTGCCAATGATAAGTTCCATATTATTTCTCCATATATTCGTATTTTGAGAGCCTCTGAAAAGATAGATCAAGAGTATTTATTCAGAGCCTCATGTTGTAGAGCAGCGCAGTTATCAGTATTCTGCCAGCGGACTAATGGCTCGACTAACGAATTGATTTGATACAACCTATTCATATTTCTGATGGGTTAAAAGGCACTTTTGATGGATATTGATGCGTTACGTAGTTTTATCGCGTTTGTTGATACCGGCAGTTTTACTCGTGCGGCTAAACAAACATTCCGCACCCAAAGTGCGATCAGTATGCAGATGAAAAAACTCGAAGAGGAAACAGGTCAAACTTTGTTTGAAAAGACGGGCCGTACTCTTGCCTTAAGCCAAGATGGGCAAACACTGGTGAGTTATGCCCGGCGAATTCTAGCATTACACGATGAAGTATTAGGTGAATTAAAAGAAAAAGACACTCACCCGCCTTTAATCATCGGATGTCCAGATGACTACGCTGAATCTATTTTACCCGATATAGTGACCCTACTCCGTGAGCTTCATCCAAATCAAAGTATTCGTGTTCACTGTGATAGCAGTACTCAGCTGAGATTGTTATTGGACAAGGGCGATATTCATCTCGCAATCTTGACTCGTGCACCGGAAAAGGAAGAAGGCTATCTATTACGTCATGATAGTGGTGTCTGGGTGCACGGAGGCTTTCCTGAATTAGTGAATAACTCGGTTTTACCCCTTATTCTATATGAAGCAGACTGTAAGTTTCACAGCACCGCGATTGATGGTTTAGAAAAACAGAATCGTGACTATCGATTAATCTGCTCATCCTCTAGCGCTACAGCCATTAAAAGCTTATTACGTAAGGGTATGGGTATATCCGCCATGGCTCGATCCAGTGTCAATCAGGATTTAGTCATTGCCGAACATCCAGATCTACCGCCACTGCCTGCTGTTGATATTGTTTTGGCCATCACACCTACTCCTCACCCACTATTTGGTGCCGCAAAGGTAGCAAAGGTTTGTGCTCAGTACCATAACGATTTGAGCTAAACAATCTCTCTAATATCATGGTGATAGCTTGTTTCTCTTGTTTATTCGACACGGTAATAAGCTGTAATCGACGAACAGGCTTCACCTTATTAGTATTACCTTTCACAGCAAATCTTGTCGCTTATCTATAAACCTGCACTGGCTTTTTGATTGACCAAAAACAGATGATTGATTAACGGATCAAAATATTTGGGGCTACGAATCAATCAAAACAATTAGCTAAGTCAATACCTCGCCTGAAAGGACCTCTATGCACTCTTATCATAAACTGGCATTAAGCTTAGCCATAACAGCATCTTTTCTTACAGGATGTGCCACCACCGGATCAACAACACAAACACAGCGCACATTAGGCTCATTCAAAGAGGGAACTGCCTGTTACGATAGAAAAACAGAACCCTACACAGCGGTGGTCGACAGTCACCTGCACTATCGTCCTTTTGGTGGCGAAGCAGTACCTTTTAATGAAGTCAATGACTACCTGAGAGAAACCAGCGTTCGCTTTGTTAATGTGTACGGCATTGGTCAGATGGTTCCTATTGATTCAGATTGTACTTATTACCTGAACTGTCCTGGTACACCCGTACTGCCCACAATACGTAATGACTTTGCCAACGCGGCCAATATCGTTGAATTCAAGCCAAAGGATCTTCATCTCACTCTTTCGATGACCTTTACTGACTTAGCGAACCCCGCCCCTACTCTGGATTTAATGAAACTTTACGAAAAAGAATACCCCGGTTTATTTCGCTGGATGGGAGAGGTCAACCTGATCAAACAAGCTCTGGCCAATAATCATAATCACCACCACGCTGCTAGCCCACAAAACATCCATGACTGGGCTGATTTTATGGCGGAACTAAGAGCACGGGATATCCCCATCAATATTCACTCGGATCTAGGCAGCGATCAATCTCCCACCGAATATCTACACCTGATGGAACAGGCATTGGAACTCTATCCTGATAATAAAATTGTTTGGGCGCACATGGGACTTTCTAAAGAGTTACAAACCATGAAAGCCTCGGAACATCTCGCAATTATGCAACGCCTGTTGGATCAGTATCCTAAGCTAATGCTCGATATCTCCTGGCGGGTTCTGGACGATTACTACTTCAGCAAACCTGAGTATCAAAGCCAATACGTTGAATTTTTTAACAACTATTCAGATCGCATTTTACCAGGAACAGATTTTGTCGCTTCAGAGGATAAAACCTTCGCGGTTTATGAGAAAGAGCTGGAGGTTACCGGCAGAATTCATCAATACCTGAATGACGATGCTTTCCGTAATATTGCATTAGGGGGAAATTACTTTCGTTTGCTGAATCTGGATTATCAAGCACCGGCGGTTTGTCAAAAATAATAAGAGCAGATCACTCAGCCTTGGAGCCAAGGCTGAGGTGATTTTCTTACTAGTATGGATAAATCGATCAAAAGTAATAGGCTTGTTTATGACCTTCTTCATCTAGTAAGTTTTCCAAAAAATACTAGCAGGACTTAGCCATTTGCTGCTGGAAGTTAATAACAATAAATTCAGCCGGACGTACAACAGCCACTTTTACCGTTACATTCATAAAACCATTTAATAGATCATCTGCTGTCATAGTCGTTCCCAAACCTATTTCAACAGAAAAAGCATCGGCAGCTGATGCCCCCTGTAAACCACCCTCTTTCCAAATCGATGTTAAAAAACTACTGATCATACTTTTAACCGCTGCCCAAGTGTTGGCATCATTAGGTTCAAATACATAAGCACGGGCAGCCGCTTTCACCGATTGCTCTAAAAAAGTCATGGTGCGCCGTACAGAGACATAACGCCAATCTTGTGAGTTACCATCAAGAGTTCTGGCACCCCAAACTAAAATACCCTGGCCATTAAAAAATCGAATGGCATTAACCGATTTACCGGAAATGGCATCAACATTAAGCCCTGCCTGCTGTGTATCGGATAAGCGAATAGGTAAGCCCGCTACACCGACCATGCTGACATTGGCAGGCGCATGCCAAACACCAAGCTGATTGTCATTAACGGTATAGATACCAGCCATTCCTCCACTGGGTGGAAGTACGTTAGCATGTTTAGTGACATGATCAAGAATAATGCCATAGGTTTTACTGGCATTTAGCAAAGAAGCATTCAGCTGAGATGTTGTCAGGCTTCCATTTGACTGCACCTCAATCATAGAAATAATTTTCTCAGCCGTTTGATTAGGTGCCGAGGACGGGCTAAGCAAGGGCGCAAGATCTTTAATATTACCTGCAAACAGATTGGTATAATTAATTTCACCAGACTGCATAATCGTCGTGCCGACAAAGGGGTAATAACTGGTGCCGTACTTCAACCCCTGACTGCCAATTTTATCACGGAATATTTCAATATTGTCTGTATAATGAATTGGATCTGGATCTCGTCCACCTATAATGTCAAAAATACATAAAGTAGTTTGCATCTCTTCAGCTTGTAACAACATAGATTGCATCAGAGTGCCGTTGTCATCCTCATTAAGTAAGGTAGCTTCTGGGCAAACATACATGGTTGGTTCTTGTTCATTTTTTAGTAGTTCAAGCCCACGCTGTAAATCGGCTAACTTGACATTAGGGTTTACTATTTGTTCGCCTGGTGCATCCTGCGGCTTTTTACTCGGTTCACCGTAACCACCAACCGAAACAATATAAGCGTCACCGCCTCCATTTTGAAAAAACAAACGCATACTATTGTATAAATAATAGATGGTATTAGGATCAGGCAAGATGGAATAAAATTTTCCATCAATCATCATGTATTCACCTTTTTCCGGCTCTGAATCTTGTGCGATTAGATGATAATCAGGCTGATACTGTACAGCAGGGTCTGAGGCTGCAGGTAGATCCTCAAGCATATAAAATGCTTGAAAATCTGCAAAAGATGTTATTTTCTGTGCTTTGTTGGTATATGATTTTCCTTGATACTCAGCCTTTGGGGTATAACCAATGAAAGCAGGCACTGCAGTTGCTATAGGTACAACTGAGTTAGGAAATCCATTAACTTCATTAATATAAACGCCAGGCGTTTTAATATTGGATGCAATCATTTACTCATGCGCCTCTTTAGGTTAACGTACATTTATATATACATAAATGAGTAAGTAATATACAACACATCGTCAAATTTTATTTTTAGTGTGTTGTACTAGGAATTTTCTGACAAAGTAACCGCCCTTTCAGGTTACACCTTGGACATTGGGTAAGCCTTTATCATCATTTTAACAAAATTCATACCCGATAGACCTTTATATAAAACACTTACCAAAATGTTTTATATTTATATCAAAAAATAAACCAATTGCTTTTCATTTTACTTATTACTTACAAGCATCATTCGATTAACAGTAAAAATAGTAAAAAGCGACACGCCAATTCTATTTATAAGAGAATAAAAATTCTATTACGCTTCATTACAAATTTTTCGCAGCAGATTAAATATTCAGCTCATAAAAACTGACTATTGCAGATCCGCAGTAAGTCCCTATACTTAAGTCATACGTTTATGAGTAGAATATATTTGTCATGATCAGAATAAAAAAATACTTACACATCAATGCATTACTGATTGTAATCACACTTATACAGGCCTGCTCATTTGGCCCGAAGGGAATGGTTGATCCTGAGAAAAAATTCAAAGCTAGCTCAAAACAGGCAGTAGTCCTAATCAGCAGTCATGTCGATACCGGCTTACTTGAAATTAATGAAATTCCGCTTAAACCCCACCTTTACCCTACCCATGATGTTTTTGCCTTTTATGTCTCTACGGGGAAAAAATTTACCCTGAAAAACATTACCCTAGCTATGGGTGAAGAGTCCCCTAGGTTGCTGCCACTTAATCACACAAAATCATTGAAAATCGTAGAGCCGGGAATCTATTTTTACGGCAATATTATGAAGGCAGGTGATAAACTCTATCTGGACTATTTGCAGAAAAAAGGAACACTCAAGCTAGCGAGGCATCGCTACCCTGAAGTATTTAAGAAGCTTAACCCGATAAATTTTGATTATTAATTTAATATCAGAAGATTATAAAATGATATCTGACAGAAGAGATTTTGAAACTCCTCGGCCAGCGAGGCGAAAAAATGAAATTTTAGGGTATTTTGTTTAGGTACTTAGGTGCGTATTTCATTGGTGCTCGAAGATCTGAGTAACAAGGGCAATGCATATCACCGTCTGTGATTTATTATCGATCACTGCCCATCAATACTTTGTAACTTTCACTAGAGAGGCTGAAAATCAGCCTCCTGTCATATTCATAAAGCGTAGAACTTGAACATCACCATCTGTTGTAAAATGATGGCGTTCTGGTTTTAGATCCATCGCTTTAATAATCGCTTGTTTTAATGGCTCCGTCTCTCCGGGATTCGCACGCATAACGGCACGTAGATCAACGGAATGCTCATTACCCAAGCAAAGTAATAAACGCCCTTCTGCAGTAATTCGCACACGATTACAGGTATCGCAAAAGTTATGGCTATGCGGTGAAATAAAGCCTACGCGAGTTTCCAGCCCGGGAATTTGATAATAACGGGATGGCCCTGGCGTCTGCTCCGTGGTCGGTAACATCTCATAACGACTTTCAATAATCTTACGAACATCATCACTGGAACAATAGGTTTCTTCCCTCTCATGCTCACTGATTTGACCAAGAGGCATCTCTTCAATAAAGCTAATATCAATACCACGATCAATGGCGAACTCCAACAAGGGTAAAATCTCGTTGTCATTACGGCCTTTTAAAATAACTGCATTCAGTTTTATCCGTTTAAAAGGCTGAGCTACAGCGGCATCGATACCTGCAATAACCTGTTCTAAATCACCGGTACGGGTTAATTGTTTAAAAAGATCAGGATCTAGGGAATCAAGACTAATATTGATCCGATCTAAACCCGCATCACAAAGCTCGGCCGCTTTCGTAGGTAATTGCGAACCATTACTGGTCACAGCAAAATCAGTAATACTATCAATCGCCCCTATCTCTTTAATAAGGTGCATGATATTACGCCTCACCAGCGGCTCTCCACCGGTCAGACGGATTTTACTCACGCCTAACTCCGCAAATACCTGAGCCAAAAGCGCCATCTCTTCCAACTCTAGCACTTGTTCCCGAGGTAAGAAGGTCATCTTTTCACTCATGCAATAAACACAGCGAAAATCACAACGGTCTGTTACCGACAGCCGTAAATAAGTGACTCGACGGCCAAAGCGATCAACCAACACCTCCTGTGGACCTTGTTCTACATTCTTATAATCTGACTCTACCCTATCACCTACTACCAGAGAATCTAATACTCCTGGCACGGTATTGGACCCACTATCATTAGGCTTAGGTGTGAAAATCTCTGGCTTATTCATGAACCGACTCCTGACTATTAGCAGTAGATCCGTCTTCGTTTAACTGCCAGCGCTGGGCTGCAGTTTCATCTGACTTACGTGCACTTACCCAATAATCACCGTGCTCTGTATTTTCTTTTTTCCAGAACGGTGCTTGAGTTTTTAGATAGTCCATTATAAATGCACAAGCATCAAAGGCAGCTTGTCGATGTGCTGATGCAGTAACAACCAGCACAATAGCATCACCAGGTTCTAAGCGCCCTACACGATGAATCACTCTAACGTCCTGCAAAGGCCAACGAGCCTGAGATTGAACAATAATTTGCTGTAGGGCAGATTCTGTCATTCCCGGGTAGTGCTCAAGGGTTAAAGCGGTTACATCAGGCTTTTCGTTAAAGTCACGTACTAGACCGGTAAAACTGACAATAGCACCTATATCCGTTCTATTTTGACTCATATCTTGACTTATAACGCCAAGATCAAAATTTTCCGTTTGTACAGACACGCTAAAAGGAGTCATCTTCAGCCTCCAGTGACCGGTGGGAAAAAGGCGATCTCATCCCCCTCTGCCACTACGGCATTGGATTTGACCATGTTCTGATTAAGCGACATCAGTAGACTTTTCTGGCTAAGAAACGTTTCCCAATTAGGATGTTTCTCAATCAACCAGATTTTTACACCTGCAATGGTGTATTTTTCCAGCTGATGCATAGGAACACTACAGCTGTCCATGCCAAGCTGCTCCCTTAACTGAGCAAAAAAGCGTACTTCCAATACCGGATTTTCAGATTTTATCTCTTCCGACTCAGGCTCAAATGCCTCTGCTCTGACATTTGATCCAAGAACGGTTTGTTCCGCTACAGGAGTATTTGTGACGGTTCTAGTATTGGATTGTATTTGAGCAGCAGCGGCAGTTATAGATGCTCCAAAATCACTTGCTTCTACCTTGGCGCTATCAAATCGATCCGCTTCAAAGCCACTTGTTTCAAAATCACCCGTTTCAAAATCATCCTGCGGTGACACTACCGGCGTTTTTGATACATTGCTTGTTGAATCACTTTCCAATTGCCAGTGGCCTGATTTACCGCCTTTCTTCTCCAGCACCTTCGTCCCAGAGATCACCATTGTCTTATCCACTGCTTTGCACATATCGTACAGAGTAAGAGCAGCAACCGAAGCGGCTGTTAAAGCTTCCATCTCGACACCCGTCTGCCCTGCTAACTTGCAGATTGCTTCGATACGAATGCGGTTATATTCAGGTTCAGGAGTAAGTTCTACCCCCACCTTGGTCAACATCAAAGGGTGGCAAAGGGGGATCAGATCACTGGTTTTCTTCGCGGCTTGGATACCCGCTATTCGTGCAACCGCTAATACATCACCTTTCTTATGACCGCCGGATAGGATCAGCTGCAATGTATCTGTTTGCATCTCAATGTAAGCTTCAGCAATGGCCTCTCGCTGGGTCACCGCTTTTTCAGTCACATCCACCATGCTGGCATGGCCTTTTTCATCCAGGTGGGTAAAAACTGGGGCTGTCAGCTGATCACTCATGATGTTCTCTCTTATCGTTTTTCTTATTCAATATTCTTTTAGCAAACGCTATTAAATTAAATCAGCAAACGGCTGAATCATTACAACATCGCCCATGTTAATACGGGCTTTCTCATCGGGAATCTCAATCAAGCAGTTGGCTTCAACCATGGATCGTAAGATACCGGAACCTTGAGCCCCTGTTGTAGAGACCACTAACTGACCATCACTGTTTATAGTATAAATGCCTCGATGGAAATCTGTACGACCATCACGACTGCGCATCATCTCGCTTGCCACTGCAGGAATGCGAGTAAACTGCCAGCCCTTTTCTCCAGACAACTGTCTCAAAGCCGGTTGTACCAATTGCATAAAGGTCACCATGACCGCAACAGGATTACCTGGCAAACCAAAAAACAAAGCCTTATCTTTAGGATTTTTTTCATGACCATTCTTAGTAGAGATAGTGCCAAAAGCAAAGGGTCTACCTGGTCGTAGGTTTAAACGCCAAAAGCCAATCTCTCCTACTTCTTCTAATGCATTTTTTATATAATCGGCATCACCCACAGATACCCCGCCAGATGAGATAACAACATCCGCTCGGCTTGCTGCCTCGGATAAGGCCTGAGCCAAAGCGTCTTGCCTATCCGGTAAAATCCCTAGATCCAACACATCACAGCTCAATGCTTTTAATAAGCCATGTAAAGAAAAGCGATTGGTATCATAAATACTATGGGGAGGTAACGCCTGCCCCTGAGCGACGACTTCATCTCCGGTAGAGAAAATAGCCACCTTTAACTGCCGATATACAGCAAGCCCAGTGAAACCTAAAGAGGCTATCAACCCCTGATGCTGAGGGCGCAATAGCGTACCTTTTGTTAACGCTATACTACCTTGTTTTAGATCTTCGCCTGCTTGACGAATATTGGCACCAAGCACAACATTTTCAGGATCTTGCAAATGGATACTATCTGTAAAGCGATCAACCACCTCTTTCATAACAACGGTATTGGCACCATCAGGTAAAGGCGCTCCCGTGGTAATCATCACAGCTTCTCCAAGCTTTAATGTACCCTCAAAACCATGGCCCGCTAGAGATTCCCCCACTAAAACATAGTTAGAACTAAGACTATCTCCAACCGTTAGCTCAGGCAGATGCAGAGCAAAACCATCCATAGCAGAGTTCGTTTGAGCAGGTACATTGACCGGAGAAATAATATCTTGAGCAAGGATACGGCCGGTAAGTTCCGCTAAGTCACATTGGATCGTCACTGTTAAGGGAGCTATCTGAGATAAAAGCTTCTCTCGACCTTCATCCACACTCATTTGTGCTGGAGCACAACAATCAACCAATTGACTCATGAGATGACTCCTTTAGCTGAATCAGCAAGCGCCGATTTCTGTCTACTAATTTCAGCCTCAACAAATTCCGTCATTTGTTCAAGGTTATCGATATCTAGACGAGGAATATCAAGATTATATTGAGCGATTTTTTCAGGCTCATTGGTAGCAATCGCAATAATATCATCATCACTATTTGCCATTAGCGGTTTGCCAACAGCAGGACGATGTAATTCAATTTTAGTAAAGGATTCCTGCTTAAACCCTTCTACTAATACACAATCGATACGGTGAAGTGGTAAATAGTCAATCAAATCTGCCAGTACGGGCTCTGCAGGTTGTTCATATTCTAACATCATAGCCATACGCACACTGGAGGAAATTAACATAGGTGTCGCTCCAGCCTTTCGCAATTCATAACTGTCTTTGCCTGGCTTATCTACATCAAAATTATGATGGGCGTGTTTAATAACGGCCACGCGGAGTCCTTTATCCCTTAGCAGAGGCAATAATTTTTTCAGCAGTGTCGTTTTGCCTGTACCACTAAAAGCAGCAAAACCTAATACAGGAACTGTGAATTCGGACATTAATGTCTAACCTTATATCGGTAGATGATTTACTTTTGACACTCGTTGGCCTATTTATTTTGTAGTGTGCATCAAAATGCCTCTACAACAGAAACTTACCTATAGATATCGCAAGGAGTGTACCAAAGCGAGCCTGAACAGAGTCAAAAAAGCTCCAAAAATATCCGCCAAAGACATTTTGTATCAGCATGGCACAACCCCATGGGTCAAAATGAGGCAAATCCTAATAAACCCTATCTTTTTAAATAGTTATCGACCAAAGGCCTATTGTGCGATGATTTAATGCGAAAACAAATGACTTATCCCATAATCCTGCATCTAATTTGCAAAATATGGGACTTTAAAGCAGAGAAACCCATTGTTGTGATGTGTCTCCTTAGCTCAGACACATCACAACAACAGGTTTATATCATGGAAGACTATAATTGATAACACTCAAGCCTGTAGTACTTGGCCCTAGTGGATAGAAGAGGATACACCGGATTCATGGAGCTGAAGTTCTTGCGGTGTATTCAAGTTAATAAAGGCCTGCTCACCGTCTTCAAAGGGAACAACAACCATTTTATGCTGCATAAACCAGCGATCGATTCTTCGTTTCCCCTCTTCCAACCAAATTTCTAGACTAGGAAGCAATGATTTATGCAACAGTGCGACCACAGGCTGTAAGCGGATACCGTCATGGGCTACAGCGATATCAGCACCATTTTCATTAACCGCCTTGAATAAGCGTTCGGCTAAATCTTCCGGTAAAAGCGGTGTATCACAAGGCACAAATAAAACCCAATCTGTAGCCGTGTGTTTTAATCCAGTTAACATCCCCATTAAAGGGCCATGAAAACCATTAGCACCATCTTCAATCACTGGATGTCCTAGGCTTTCATAACGCTCAAAACTGCGGTTAGCATTAATAATAACCGAGGCAACCTGCGGCTCTACTTGCTGTAAAACATGGCTGATCATGGGTTTCTCGCGAAACAAAACCCACCCCTTGTCCTGCCCGCCCATTCTTTGACCTTGACCACCAGCCAGAACTACAGCAGTAACTGTTTGCTTTGTCATAATTTTACTCGCTTGAAATAACTTCAACTCCGATTGAACAGATTCGTTGAAGAGTCCACATTACAGTAGAAATCCCTTCCCAAGCTCTTTATACCCTAGTTATCGGCCGAGGGTAAAATAGCTTAACCAATATATCTTTAAATTACTTTCTCTAATATCCATATAGAAACAAGGTTTTTCGGGATACTCCACTCGATCAATTGATCTAGATTATTAATCTTTGACCAGTAATATTCCGTTAGCCTTTTATTTTTATCCTAACCATGTTTATCAAAAGCTAACTATCAAGTTTACCAGCACAAACCGTACCGTTTTCAATTTTCCAGACCTGATTACAAAGCGTTATTAGTTTACAATTTTGGTGGGAGCTCATCATAACTGCTGATCCCTGTTGAATTAAATCCAAAACCATGCCGTATATCAAATCAACAGATTTCTCATCCAAATTAGCTGCTGGCTCATCCAGAAACAAGACCTTGGGACGTAGCAACCAAGCCCGTAACAATGCAAGCCTTTGCCGCTCGCCGCCGGAAAGTGTGACGCCTATCTGAGACTGGAGATGAGATAACGCAGCTAAATCTAATCCCTCTTCAAGACGAGCACTTGCCTTTGCACGTTTTGATTTAGGCAGTGACTTTAATACAAACTCCAAATTTTTACGCACAGTACCTGCAAAAAGATAAGGTGTTTGATGCAGATAACAAATCTGACCTCTCGCACTTAATCCAAACCAACCTTGTTTTATTTTCAAAAAATCAATATCGCCCTGCTGAAAAGATTCTAATCCTGACATCAAGCGCATCAAGGTGGATTTACCGCTGCCATTTTCCCCTTGCAACCAGATAACAGCCCCATCTTGCCAAACTAAATCAGGTACATTAAATAGCATTGAACCCGCCCCCCAGCTGTGCTTAACATCGCTTAGGCGTGCAATACAATCACTCTGCAATAATCTATTGGCAGGATTAGCTAATGCAATATTCAGATTACTACTCATAGAACCCTCCTAAATTTTGTCTATTTATATTTATTATCAGTGCAATCTCGTTAGCATCGATCAGCGATGACTCAACTGACCTCTTCCACGCAAGAGCGCCATACCAAAATTAAGAACCATAGCCAGAACAAACAACACGAGACCTAGGGCAACACCCTGAGCGTACTCGCCTTTTAATGTTTCCAGAGCAATCGCAGTTGTAATATTTCGGGTATAATTGAGAATATTGCCGCCAACCATCATGGCACAGCCAACCTCAGCGATAATTCGAGCAAAAGCAGATATTAAGCTAGCCATCAATGCATATCGTATTTCGTGCATCAACGCCCATAAACAGCGGATAGGATGAGCCCCCACCATACGTGCAGTTTCCCAAGCACGCTTATCCGCACTTTGAAAAGCCGTATGGGTCATAGAGACCAGCAAAGGAAGGCATAATAATATTTGACCAATAATCATGGCATCTTGAGTAAATAACAGCCGCCAATCACCTAAAGGTCCACTACGTGAAAGCAGCATAAACAAGATCAGCCCCACAACAACTGTCGGTACAGCCATCAGAGTATGGGTCATGGAAAGCAAAAACCATCTGCCCGGAAAGCGCCAATAAGCCAGGATAAATCCGAGCAACATAGCTGGAATTGCAGCCGTTAATAGCGCAATAAAAGACACACGAAACGAAACACCAATAATTGTCCATAGCTGCTTATCGCCAGAGACTAGCAATTCGATTGCGTGTAAAAATGTTTCAGTCAAACCCGACAAAACCTTTACCTTTTACTGTATCAATAAGGCATATAATATTGATAATTAGATATAAAAATAAGATTGCCCCATAACACGACTGCAAAAAACAAGAATCATGGCTACTTGACATTAAAACCAAGAAGCCATGAATCAAATTTATTTAATATAACCAATAACGCTATACTTTAGTCTTTAGCGTTTGCAACAAATAATTGTTCACCATGTAGACGGAAATTATTAATTTTTTTCTGGGTTTTATCTGACACCAACCACTCACTTAAAGTTTCTGCACCTTTAGTATTAAGCCCTTCGTGTCGTTTAGGGTTAACCTGAATAACCTGATAAGGATTAAACAAACCAGTATCACCCTGAGATACAATTTTTAGATCGACTTTAGACTTATACGCAAGCCATGTACCGCGATCTGTTAAGGTATAACCTTGAAGTTCAGAGCTAATCTGCAATACCTTGCCCATGCCTTGACCCACTTCACGATATCCGTCAAATGGAAGCTTGACTGATGCTTGCCGCCACAAATTCAATTCTTTCTTATGTGTACCAGAGTCATCGCCACGGGAGATAAACAGGCCGTCATTCTTAGTAACAGTGGCCAATGCCTGAGCAATACTCTTCTCACCATTTACACCAACGGGATCATTTCGAGGCCCAACAAGAACAAAGTCGTTATACATAATGCCCCGAGGATCAACACCATAACCCTCATTGACAAATTTGGCCTCAGCTTTTGGAGCATGCGTCATAACCACATCAACATCACCGTCACGTCCCATACGCAATGCTTTACCTGTACCAACAGCAATAACTTGAATAGTTGCACCGTGCTTCTGTTCAAATTCAGGTAATAGATAATCTAACAAACCTGAATTATAAGTACTGGTTGTTGTCGCTAAACGTACAATGCCTAAATCAGCAGCAACTGTATGAAAAGAAGCTGTTAAAGATACGGTCGCAGTAACAATAGCGGTCGTACTTACTTTTTTTAACCAAGCTAGAGTATTTTTCTTCATTTTTTATTAATTCCTTCTAATGTGCCCCAATGTGCATAGTTTGTTATCATTAGAATTCATATAGAGCAAAATAGATGCCATAGCAGCTAAAAGACCAGTAGAATGGGCTGTATGAATAGTTAAAATCTTAATTGACCGTCATATATGCTATTTTAAACAAACAATCAGGACAAAATGTCACAACTCTATGCAGTGCGAGCCATTTTGTCCCAAAGAAGAAATATAGAAGCGACCAATCAACCCAATGATCTGCGTTGCCAAAAACAATAACGACTAGCTTGATTACGAATATAAAAATATGACCACATTGGAAAATAGACCTCAAAATAATCCTAAAGAAACGACTCTAAGCGACCTGCCTGCAGTCTCTGTTCTTATCGTTGATGATGAACCAGGCATGAGAAACTTTTTGGTCAAAGCCCTTAGCAAGCGCTTTGCCCTCGTTGAATCTGCCGATAGCGTGGAAACCGCAGAAGAGATTCGCAAACGGTGTCATTTCGACTTACTAATCTGTGACATAAAGCTGCCTGGGCGATCAGGGATAGAATGGCATGAGGCCCTTGGCGAGGGGGAACGTCGCAGCGATATCATCTTTATGACAGCCTACGCTGATCTTGAAACAGCCATTGAAGCACTGCGTGCCGGTGCCAGTGATTTCATCTTAAAACCCTTTCGCTTAGAACAGATGACCACCGCTATTGATCGTTGTCTGGAACGGCGCTTGTTAGCTCGTGAAAATTTTGTTTTACGCCGTGAAGTCAGCTCTGTTTTTAGTTCAAACAGTGCCATGATAGGTGAAAGCCAAGCCATTCAAGACGTTGATAATATTATTCGCCGCGTTGCCCCTACACCTTCAGCAGTTTTGATCGAAGGTGAGTCAGGCACAGGTAAAGAACTGGCTGCACGTGCACTGCATCAATACAGTGGTCGTACCGGTGCTTTTGTTCCCATCAACTGCGGAGCTATTGCTCCCGATATATTAGAAAGTGAACTCTTTGGTCATACCAAAGGGGCTTTTACGGGCGCACAAAAAGCCCGTGACGGCTTATTTACCTTTGCGACTGGCGGCACTCTGTTTCTGGATGAAATTGGCGAGATGCCATTAAGTATGCAAGCCAAGCTTCTTCGAGTTCTAGAACTTAAAGCGGTACGGCCAGTAGGCGGTGAGCAAGAGATCAGTATCGATGTTCGTATTGTTGCTGCCACCAACCGCAATTTAGAAGAAGAAGTTCGAGAAGGTCGTTTCCGTGAAGATCTTTATTACCGACTAAACGTATTGACGCTAACCCTGCCTCCCCTACGGGATAGACGTGAAGATGTACCGACATTAATTCATAACTTCTCTCGTAAACTTTCCAGAGAGTTAGGATTACCCCCCGTTCCATTCGCCCATGAAGATTTACAAGCCATGAGCCATTACAGCTGGCCCGGTAATATTCGTGAACTTAAGAATTTTGTTGAACGCTGCATCCTTTTGGGACGTTTGCCTGTTGATAGCTTCCCAGAACAAAACAAGTTATCCGCTGAGAAAGGAAACAAGCAAGAACAAGGCCGAGGATACCCTAGCGAATGGCCCATGGATCAAGTGGAAAAACACCATATATTACAAGTACTTGCCGATCATCAGGGCAATAAATCTGCTGCTGCCCGACAACTGGGCATTTCTCGCAAAACTCTGGATCGAAAATTGCAAGCATGGGATGAAACCAGTCAATCAGATTCTTAGGGATGGAATCACTTAATAAAGCTTAAAATATGCGCGCATCGATCCGTCTTAAAATACTGGGGTTAACCTTAACCCCGGTTATCCTTATTCTAGTAACGCTTATCGGTATGACTAGCTACTGGGCAAGTACCTATTCCGCAGATCAATTGTATCGAAAGGTTCAAGCTGATCTCTCTGTGGCTCAGGGGATTTTATCAATTCTGGAGGAGAAAGATCTCAGTACTCTAAAACAGCTAAGTCTAAGTCGCCGCCTAAAAGAATCCCTTACCAGCAATAGCGTTATGCGTATTGAACAACAGCTGTATGACTACCGCAGCTTACATAAAGTGGATTTTATTCGCTTATTGCCCGCAGATGGGTTAGGTGATCGATTATTAAAAGAAAACAGTCTGGCAAAAGTGGCGGCACAAGTTATGAAAGGCCAGCCTATGGTGGGACTACAACTGATCGATCAGGAAGAAATTGCCAGCATTGAACCCGATCTAATCCCTACGATGCAAATTAAATTGCAAGAGACGCCTCGTGCAATGCCAATCAATAAACTCCATGAAAACAGAGGAATGTTCATACGCTCACTGCAACCCGTCAGTAATGATCAAGGCGATATCATTGCCATCTTGGACAGCGGCCGTCTACTCAATCGCAATAATGATTTTGTCGATGAGATTCGAGACCTAGTTTATCGTCCCGGTACACTGCCAAATGGTGGTATTGGTACTGTCACACTGTTTTTAGATGACGTGCGTATCAGCACCAACGTCCCCCAAGAACCGGGAATTAAGGAGCAAGGCGGTTTAACCAGGGCTTTGGGCACTCGGGTATCTCACGATGTGAAAAAGAAGGTATTAAAAAAAGGAGAACATTGGATTGATCGTGCTTTTGTAGTTAACGATTGGTATATCTCCGCTTATAACCCTATCGAGGATATGTCCGGCAAGCGCATCGGCATGTTATATACGGGCTTTTTAGAACAGCCCTATACCGATATCTATCATAAAACCCTTGTAGAATTAATTGCTGCCATTGCCGTTGTAACCCTTATATCCTCTGTTTTAGTTTTACGCAGTGCGGGACTAGTGATTCAACCTGTTCGCCGTATTCATACCGTGGTACAAGCCGTAAAAGCAGGCAAGCGTAAGCGTATTGGTATGATGGAAAACACAGATGAATTCAGTGACCTAGCAGAACAATTTGATACCATGTTGGATCTATTAGAAGAGCGTAATCGACAGATCCAAGAAGCAGCAGAAGTGCTGGAACATAAAGTCCAAGAGAGAACTCAGTCCCTGCAGGATAAAACCAGCGAATTAGAAGATCATATCCGTTTACTACAAGCCACTCGGGCGCAACTCGTCACAAAAGAAAAGTTAGCAGCCTTAGGAGAACTGACGGCTGGTATTGCACACGAAATCAACAACCCCGCCGCCGTTATTCTAGGTAATATGGATCTGCTACAAGCAACACTTGGTGATCAATCTGTTCCCGTTGAAGAAGAGATTGAACTGATTATTCAGCAGGTTTACCGCATACGGGCCTTAATTAACAACTTATTACAGTACAGCCGTCCCGGAGAATACACCCAATCCATGGCGCCACTGGATATCAATCAGGTGGTTAGTGATATGTTGGTGTTGGTGCGTCATACTTTGGAGAAAAAATCCCTTCAAGTGGAGGTTGATTTAAAAGCAACTGGACTGGCACAAGCCAATGTACAGCAACTACAGCAAGTACTTGTCAATTTAGTTATGAATGCAGCTAACGCCAGCTCGGGCCCTGATAGCATCCTAGTGCATACCGCAGATTGGTATGAAGCTGGAAAACGACTTGGAGTGCTTATACAGGTTAAAGACAGAGGAAAAGGCATAGACTCAGATACGCTACCTCACATTTTTGATCCTTTTTTTACCACCCGAGACAACGGTACAGGTTTAGGACTTTCTGTCAGCTATGGCATCGTATGTCGTTATGGTGGCGATATTAAAGTGGAATCAGAGCTAGGAAAAGGCAGTACCTTTACCGTTTGCCTACGGGAAGAGGCGTTATTTACCAATAGCGATGAAGCCACGACAGAGCAGCTTCTTGCAACTCTCTCTGAAGTTCAGAGAAAACACTAATACCAAAATGAGTAGGCGATGATTATTCGAGGCACAAAACATAAGGCAATACTAATCTTATAGTCATAGGGACTAATTAGAGCCATACGTTAGAAATAAGCCTGTATAGTCAATGCACTAAAGCTACTACAGGCTTATATAATCAAGTCATTGTTTGCTGTAGTCTTCATATAAGGATTTTTGTAAGACCTTTGACTTAAGAGATATGGAAAGCTTGTGCTCAGGTATGTACTGTCCAATAACAATAATGATCAGGGATAAACAATGCCTGTAGGATCTACCATAAAATCTATTTTATCGATCGGTCTAGCAACCGTCTTTTTAGCCTTCACGCCTATTACTCAAGCCACTTCTGAACCTTCAGCTGTGGTTATTGACCTTGAAAGAAATCAACTGCAACTGACACAAGAAGAACAGATCTGGTTAAAGAAAAACCCTGTGGTTAACATGTGTGTTGACCCTAACTGGATGCCCTATGAAAAAATTACCACAGCGGGTAAACATGTTGGTATTGCAGCAGATTACATTCGGATGTTTGCTCAAACTCTAGGTTTGGAAATCAACTTAATTACCACTAAGACTTGGAGTGAAAGCGAAGAGTACGCTCAAGCCCGTAAGTGCGATATTTTATCCATGCTCAATCAATCAGAAAAACGGGCTCAGTACCTTAATTTCACCTCACCCTATATTGAAGCACCAGTTGTTTTAGTCGCTCATGACAATGTGACCTATATTGATGGTTTAAAATCACTATCCGGTAAAACCTTCGCCATGGTGAAGGATTACGTTTATGAAGATACCATTCGTCAACAATACCCTGATATCGATATTGTCTATGTGAAGAGCATGGACGATGGACTGAAGAAGATCTCTTCCGGTCAGATCTATGCCACCATAGGTTCCCTTTACATCATCACATCTCAACTACAGAAACTGGGCCTAACGGATTTAAAAATTGCAGGGCATACAGAAATAACAAATCAGTTCAGGATTGGGGTCCGTAATGACAACCCTATGTTATTACAAGTTTTTGAAAAAGCAGTTTCCAGTCGAGACAACAAAGCAGAAAATGAAATCCTGCGCCACTGGATATCCGTCAAAATGGAACAAAAGGTGGACTACACCCTACTGTGGCAAGTGCTTGTCGCTGCAGGAATTGTTATCTCTCTGGTCATTTACCGACAGATACTCATTAGTCGATATAATCAAAAGCTAAAAGAAAAGAACGCAGAATTGGAATACCTGTCTCGTGTTGATACTTTAACCGGTGTATTCAACCGAGCTAAAATCGATGAAATGCTCTCCTACCAACTGGATCAAGCGCAACGCTTCACTCATGGTTTTGCTCTAATCGTATTGGATATCGACCATTTTAAGCAGATTAATGATACTTATGGCCATCAATCCGGTGATCAAGTTCTTATTGGCATTAGCCAGCTCATCAACCAGCATATTCGTAAATCAGATACTTTTGGCCGTTGGGGCGGAGAAGAGTTTATTATTATTTGCCCAGAAAGCGGCCACAAACAGGCTAGCATCCTTGCTGAAAAATTACGTCAGGAATTAGAACTTAAGGTATTTACAGAAGTAGGCCAAGTAACAGCAAGCTTCGGCATTGCCCAACACCAAGAAAACGATCAGGCAAAAGATATTATTGCCAGAGCAGATACCGCCATGTATCAGGCAAAAGTGGCCGGACGTAACCAAGTAAAACTGGGTTAGAAGAAACAAACTGTTTCGATATTCTCTGGTCAGCAACCAGAGAATATGGCACTTTTAGTTGAGGTTAAAATAGCAAATAGAGGGATTTTAATTACCTCTTAATATCCATCGTAATAGATCAATACTTAGCTTTACCACATTACACTCCCAAAATTACTTTATTACCTAATATACTGATGGCTTAATAAACTGTGGTGTCATAATGAATAACAATAAAATCATTACCGCTTTTCTTACCCTTTGTATTGCTTTCTTTTCGACCCTTATTTATGCCAACGATAATGACGTGCACATTGCTATAGTCAGCCCCTACGACGAAGATCCCGCGGGTATTAAGGGGGTTAAGCTCTACCTGGATCAAATCAAATACCAGACTCACAACGGCTTAAACATCATTGTAGATCGCTATGTCGATAATAATAAAAAGGATCAGGCAGCTGATATTGCGAAAAGAATATCGGAAGAAAGCCAGGCCGTTGTAGTCATCGGACACAATTATAGCTCCACCTCCTCTACAGCTGGGGCTATTTACGCCAAGGCAGGTATCCCTGCCATCAGCTATAGCGCCACTAATCCCACAGTAACAAAAGATAACCCATGGTATTTTCGAACTATTTTTAATGATGCCAGCCAAGGGAGCTTCTTAGCCTATTACGCGGTACGTACCCTGCAACAAGATAAATTGACCATTATCTCTGAGTCCGATAATTACGGTGATTTTCTTGCTGGGATCTTTCAAAAAAATGCTTATGATTTTGGCGCAAAACACGTTAAATCCTACCAACTCAATATGGACGAGGATCTAGAGCCTCAATACAAAAGCATTACCGCAAAAATAGCCGCCAATAAAACCGATGCAGGTTTGATATTTATCGCAGTACAAGCCAGAGATGCGGTGGGTTTAGTGAAGACACTAAAAGATGCCGGTATAAAAAACACACTAATGGGGCCTGATACCTTCTACTCAAGAAGCTTTATGCAGGGCTTTGGTCAATACCCACTGGAAAAAAACAATCCAGGGCACTATAGCAACGGCATCTATGTCACAGCCCCCCTTGTATTTGATGCAGCCAATGCCGAAGCTCAAGACTTAAAACATCATTACTTTAAAGCCTACGGCGAACATGCGGATTGGGCATCAGCCTATGGCTATGACACCGCAAAAGTGATTGAAACCGTGATTAGCAACAGCCAGCAGGCATTTAACGTTAACACCCCTCTCTCCGAACGTCGTTTAGCCCTCAGAGATGCCCTAGCAGAGATTAACAGCCCCCAAAGCGCCATAAAAGGCAGCACAGGCTTAAACTACTTTGACAAACAGGGAGATGCCATTAAACCCGTCTTTATCGCTGTATTGCATGACAGAGAAGCCGTATCAGGCATGACACAATACAGTGATATCCCCAATATCGAAGAAGTTTCTACGCTTGATCAGCAGTTAGCATCCGGTCATATCGTCAAGATGTCAGAGCGCTATCTCTATAAAAAATCGGTTATCTTTACCGGTGTAAAACTGCATCATATTCGAAAAATTGATGAGCAGAAAAACACCAGCGAATTGGATTTCACCCTATGGTTTCGTTACCAGGGCACGTTTAACCCCTCCCATATAGAATTTACCAATAGCCTAGACAGCATTCCCTTGGGTAAACCCTATATAGAAACAACATCTAATAATATCCATTATCAGGCATTTCGGGTAAAAGGCATCTTCCGCAATAATTTTCTGGATGATATTGAACGTAGAGATCAGGTTAACATTGGCTTTTCGCTGCGAAATACAGAACTGGATCGCAATACCGTTTTATATGTCAGCGATATTATGGGAATGGGTTTAACCGGTGACATACCGTTAGCAGGCCATGTCAAACAACAAATACTTGCAGAAGAGATTGAAGGCTGGAAAATTGAAGACGCCAGTATCTTTGAACGCACAATCAATGTCGATAGCCTGGGTTTACCGGAATACATTAATATTACCGATGCCTCCGTGCCCTACTCCCAATATCACTATGTGGTAAATTTAAAGAAAACGGGTTTTAGTCTAGGCGATGCTATTCCTGACGCTTACCTAGAGCTACTGACCCTTATCAGCGTGATCACTTTTTTCTCAGCTTATCTCGCCCGTTTTCTACTGCCATCCAAACTCAGGAAAAAACAGTTCTTTCCTCGTTTGCGCTGGTTATTGCTCCTGTTCTCCTCTTTTTTGCTTTTAAGCAGCAGCGAGCTTTGGTTAAGCCAAACCATTTTCCCAATCTTAGATGTACATTATCAAAAGTGGATACTGCAAGCCTATGATCTCGCTTGGTGGATTATTCCCGCTATTTTACTGGTAAGAGCGGTCGACGTATTTATTTGGCAAACCCTACAAGCCAGAACAGGTCGCCCTGTACCCGGAGTGATCAAAAGCCTGTTAGCCTTTGTTATCTACACCCTTGCACTTTTTGCAATCGTGGCCTTTGTTTACAACGAGAAACTCACAGGGCTGTTAGCCACATCCGGTCTATTAGCGATGATTATCGGCTTAGCCATTCAAATGAACTTATCGAATATTTTCTCTGGTATTGCTCTAAACCTTGAGCACCCCTTCCGCGTAGGCGATTGGGTCAAGATCGGTGACCATGAAGGCCAAGTAATTGATGTTAACTGGCGTGCCACCCGCCTATTAAACCGAGTCAAACATGAGATCAGTATTCCCAATACTCCGGTTGCCGATTCACCTATCGTGAATTACACCAATAGCGACGGCGCCACACGACAGACATTAATGGTGGGTGTTCATCCAAACCACCCCATTGACAAGGTTAAACCTCTGCTGATCAGCGCAGCCTTTAAACACCCTAGCGTGTTACGAGACCCCGGCCCTCGTTGCTCATTTGCAGGCATCAAAGAAGGTGTCGCCCTATACCGTTTGATTTACTCCTACTCGGATTATTCACTGACCTTTCAGGTAGAAGATCAAATCTGGACACAAATGATCCAGAATTTCAAACAGGCAGGCATCAACTACGTACCGCCAATGCAGCGCATAGAAATGAACAAAGCAAAACCCGCCCCTTTTCAGGCACGCTTGAATGATGACTTTGTCAATCACGCCTCAATATTTTCCGGCTTACCTGAAGAGTTCTGTAAAACCCTAGGTGAAAACCTAATCGAGAAACAGTTTAAAGCGGGACAATTCATAGTCGAAAAAGAGAGCAAGTCTCACGCCTTATTAATCATACGCTCTGGTGTTGCCGCAATTGTAAAAGAAGACAAAAACGGAGTCAGTCTGGAGCAACAGCGCCTAGGCATAGACGATCTTATTAACGTCGAAACGCTGTACGAAAAAGCACCTTTAGACTACAGCGTACAAGCCGTAGTCGACATCACAGTGCTGGAGATCACCAAACCCGTGTTAAAAGCACTCTTTGCCCAACACCCAGACAGCTACGCTATTTTCGATCAAAATATCCGCACCATTTCTCGTCAAATAGAGAACAGAAAGGCCACTGCCACGGTTTCTGATCATTCAAAAATGAGTAACCACTTCTCATGGATGGATACTTAGAGATAAACATGCAACGCCAGAAAACGTGTACCCACTAAACTAGCGTTGCATTGAACAACAGAGAACCTAGGAGCCTCTGAATAATTATTTGTTGGTTCCCTAGGGATAACCCTAGATTTTTTACTCAAAGCGATCTGGTAGACTGCCCATTCTAAAATCACCCGCAAGGATAGGCAGGATGACGATAAGCACTCGCCATTTTTCTTTTACTGATATCAGTAAAGGCTTTTTATACTTACTAACCCTTTTAGCCCTCTCCCTTTCCCACTTAAGCCATGGACAATCTTGCGCTACTTCAGAATGTAGCCCTGAAGAATCGAAAGAAATTATGCAGGAGATGTACGTTGCCTATTATGGCCGACCGGCAGAACCTGCTGGCTTGCAGTATTGGGCTGACAGGCTCTCTGCTGACAGTAATCTTGACGATATCTTGGCAGCGTTTGGCACCTCAGCAGAATATAACGACAACTACGGCCAACTTACCAATGCAGAATTAATCAAAGGCCTGTACCAGCAGATGTTCAACCGTGATCCTGATCCTTCAGGTTTAGAGTTCTATACCAATCGTCTTGAAAGTGGAGAAGCCAGCCTGGCCTCAATCGCCAAACAGATTGCAGATGGAGCCTTAAATAGTGATGCGGAAACTCTAGACAATAAAGTCGCACTGGCAAGTAAATACAGTAATGGCCTACCAGATGATTTATGCGGTTATACAGGTTGTAATTACAACTGGCCCACTATCAAGAGCATATTGACTCAAGTGGATGATGGCAGCGACCCTCAAGTGTTAGCCAATTTACACACACAAGCCTTTAAGCTAGCCAAGGGTGAAAACGCTATCTGTGAAAAATGTATCTGGCAAGATGATAGCCAAAGTTTTAGTCTCACTGGACAAAATTTTCTGGTTGAAAGCCTTACGCAGACAACTCTAGATTTTTTAAAGACCATCGAAATCAGTAAAACCATTGAAGTACATTGGATGTGCATGGAAGCAACGATGGTTTTCCCACACATGACAATTATTGACCAAATCGGATCTAGCCAAACGTTCAGGCCTGATCCTGCACTTGGTTGCCACGAACAATATATATCAAGTAATGACTTCTACTTACTTATCGACCTTCTTCAGTATTACATGTTCCAAGATGGTGATCGGGTCATGGCCAATGAAGAACCAGAATACTCTATTGCTGTTGATCGCAATTTTGCCTCACCTACCACTTGGTTTGAGGTTGGATTTTCCGAAGATGACGAAGACTATGATACCTACGAGCCTAGCCTATGGGTTTACAAAAACCGTGGTGCATTAACATGCCTTCATACAGGCATATCACCAGAAGAAAGTAAGCAATCTTTATTAAATGCAAGTATAGAGGTCGGCAAGACAGCTTGTGGTTACACCGGTGGAGGATACCAAATTGCCGGGTGTAATTATCCAACGGAAGATATTGTGCTACACCAAATTGGCCAATCCCGTTTAGCGTTTGCAGAAGAACTGGGCTACAAGAGTATCTACTCTCTACAGCAAGAGATGGAAACAGAGGACGTCTATATGCAGGTCAATTGTGATTAACCTAGGCTGAGTGTTTTAAATTGATGGCTGGGGCACGCCCCGTGTTCCGGCCTTTTACTATCCATATATGATTAAATACCCAGTCCAGAGTTCCTCTACTGGCTTTTAAAAACGATATTGTGGTATGTATACCACCTATTTTTCCACCATGCTAAACTCACTGCTTCAACGTATTTAGCCGGTCGATTAAAGGTATCAACAGGTTTTATACCCTGATGCTAAAGCATAGAATTTAGGCAACAAAACAAGGTTTTTCTGGAAATAATAGCCATTTTATCCATGGGCCAAAGGAAGGTGTTTTGTATACTTCACTATCTTTCACACACTTGACTCTTCTGATCTGTTCTTTATTGCTGGCCAACTTCAGCTGGGCTCAGCAGCGCCAATGCTCGGAGTCTGGTCGTCCGGTCAACGTTGAACTGAAAATGCATTCCGCACCCGTGAGTTATAATCACATCTACAACTCCAATCAGATCAGGAGTCTGACTAAAAAGCGCCATCCATTGCTCGGAACAAGGTGGGAACAAGCGGGCTTAACCAAAGCCAAAGAGGCGTACAGTTTGCGTATGTCATCCCAAACACGCGACCTAGGCAATGGTCTTTACTGTGTCATGTTGGACAAGGTTGCTGTGAGCTTAGGCTATACAGAAATGAAGGTTTATGTGGACCAGAAATACTCACGAGGAACCTGTGAGTACGACGCCATATTACGCCATGAGAATCTGCATGTCAGAATCAATCATGCAGCGATGGACTACCATGCCCTTAGGATTGCGCAGCAACTAAAACAATACGCCAATACCTTAGGACCGCTCTATACTCGCTCACCAGAACAGAGCAATAAACAACTCAAGCAGCTTTTAAGTCAAAAAATGGCTCAATTGCATAAACCTATGGTAGCAGAGCGACGTCGACGTCATGGTGAAATTGATACCCCTGATAATTACCGCTCGGAACAAGCACGATGTATCAGCTGGCAAAGCTGAATACTAAATTAAAAGCAGGGAAATTATCCTATATTTTCAGGACTCATCCTCTTACATAGATTAGGTACTTGAACGAGGCCGCCAATAGGATTGCAGTCCACGTAGGTCGGAAAAGCCGGAGGCGCCTTCCGACAAGAATAAATACCTAAATATCATTATCCTCAAAAACCTGCTCTAACGTATCCGCAAACAAAATATTCTCACTCCACAATTCCAGTTGTTCAGGCAAAGCAGAATGCAACGCCTCCGTGACCCAATCTGGTAATTCACCAAAACGGCGGTTTAATTGGCGAATAATTACTTTAATCTGTCCTCTAGTCTCAGCGTCCTTCGTTAAACTAGCCTCATCATGCAAAGCTCTTTCCCGCACAAAGGCTAAACGTTGAGCTTCCTCATCGGCACTAAGAGTTTTAACCCGCTCCAGAGCATCTTTAACCGGTTCGTAAGCAATATTAGCCATGGTCAATTCCTCCTGCCAATGCTTAAAAAAGCTGATCCAAGCAGTTAATGCCTCAGAAGATAAACCAAATTTATCGCCATTGTCTAATCTCCGTACCGCAATATAGTATGTTAAAATCCATATTAATCAGATGGATAAATTACTCCGTACAAAAGATAAAACATCGGCCTATTCGCAAAAAGACATCCAGCCCGATTATATATAAGGATATAAACGTGTCTAACAACATCCCCAAAAAACTACTGAAAGCTTGCCAAGAAAATAAATTGATTCCAGTAGTGGGGGCTGGTGTGTCTATGTCTCTAACCGATACAGATAAAAAACGGATTTTTCCTAGCTGGATTGAACTACTAAAACACGCTGAAGATGAACTTAGAGATTCGGGAAAGCTAAAATTGGCAAATGGTATTTCTGCCATGTTGGATCTCGAAGATTTTCAACAAGCAGCAAAGTACGCACGGCAAGGATTACAAGGCACATGCTGGAGTAATTTTTTCAGAAAACACTTTGAAGAACCTTTAAATCTTATATCAGAAGACAGTAAAGACCTGCCCAAGGCAATATGGGAACTCAGCAACCGAGTGGTGACCCTCAATTATGATAAGGTAATGCGTATTACCTCGCCGAATATTGAGAATATAATTCCACTAGATAATAGCAACCCAGCTGGGCTGGCAGATTTCAAGCGAGGAGACCATACGGGCCCCGCTATTTGGCATTTGCATGGTCATGTAGACAATGTTGATACAATAATTTTTACTACAGAAAGTTACGATAAATTATACGCTGAAACTAGCGAGGCTCATAAAGCCGCCTTGGAGAGTTTTAAAGGGCTATGTTCAGACCAAAAACTATTATTTGTCGGCTGTAGTCTCGAAGACGCTGAATTACTTCATGAGATGGGCAAACAGCATCAGCTATTTGGTGGAAATACTGGCCCCCACTATGCCCTCGTTCATAAGAATGAGCATGAAACTATTCAACAAAAAATCAATGACCTGCCAATAGATCTATTACCCTTTGAAGACTTCGGCGAACCATTGGTACAACTTGTTAAGAAAATTGCAAATCCTACACAAGCCCCAGAACCAATAGAACAACCCAAAATAGAAACACTACCAGTTCAACCAAAGCCTCAAGCAAAAAAAATAGCCCTACTATCCGCTAACCCGCTAAATAATGAGCAGGATTACTCAGAACATCTTGCTGCATTTAAAAAAATTGCCTGCCCAATTGATCACTTCAGTCTAAGCATTGAAAAACTTAACGAGTTGGATGGTTATGACACGCTACTGATACTAACTAAAGTCATTCGAAATAAAGTTCTAATTGAAGATGACGATCTATGCCAAACAAGAATCAGTTTTCAGGCACTGGAAGCTGAGATTGGAGATGATGCAATAAACAAAGTGATATATTTTACAGATCAGCTTCCAGATGAAAGCATTACTTTAGAGCTTGAGAAACCAACAATTTGCATTGTAGGAACAGAGAAAAAACAAATCAGTAGCAGCATTTTTCAACTGTTTAAGAAAGCCGATTTGAGTAAAATACAAAATGCATTAATGTTTAATGAAAGTAACTTTATTCTTCAACCCTTAAAAGGGAAATATAGCGTTAATCAAGATAAGACCCTATTGCCGAATGAAATTGACCCTAAAACAGTCCGTAATTTTGTGGGAAGAGAGGGTGATCTTGAACAGATTTGTCAAAAGCTATTAGACCTTAAAGACTCAATACTTACCATCAAAGGATCAGGCGGTATAGGTAAAACAACAACCGTTAAGAAGATTATTGTTGCCTTAGCCGAACGTGGTTTTTTTGAAGGAGGTATTATATTCGTTGATTGCGAAGCAATCACAAGTTATCAGCAGTTTAAATTTCAAGTTGCAGCAGCTTTTAATTTAGAACAGGCAGAGTATCTAGAACAACACTTAGAACAACATTATGATCAAGAGAGCAGATTGATCATTCTCGACAACTTTGAAACCTTACTTCACCTGAATGATCATGATGAAATAAAATCTTTTCTAGACTTTATCTGTGATTTTGCAAGCATCATTGTCACATCCCGTGAACGACTACAGGTTGAAGGTGAGATTGTATATGAGATGCGACAGTTCACTACCGATGAAGCCGAGCAACTATTCCTATCCGATCTCGAACAATATCAGATAAATAGTAGTGAGAGGAAAATACTACGGCAGGATATTTTAGAAAATCTACTGGATAACAACCCCCTTGCCATTATCCTAATTACCTCTAATATGCCAAAGGGAAAAAGACTTGATGCCTTGAAGAAGGAGCTAGAGATAGATCTTTTCAAGAAGATCAGTGATATGGAACTTTCTGTTTTTGATGCTGAAACAGATATTAACATTGCCCGAAAAAAATCTGTATATGGTTCAATTCTTTATTCATATCGTTATTTAACCGATCCAGAGAAACATGCTTTTGAGTTATTATCATTATTTCCTGCTGGTATCGATCTAGAAAACTTTAAACGCTTAACTCGATTTGATAAAACAAAGGCTACCAACTCACAACATAAACCCATGATTACGGATAAAATAATTAAGTCTCTAGAAAATAAATCTATGATAGAAAACAATAGTGGACTGATCAAATTACAATCTATAGTTGGACGATTTGCTGAAGCACAACTTGTTGAGCGAGACGATCTTGATCGATACTATATAAATGCTTTTGAATTCAACCATAGAATAACAAGTGCAATTTACAATTACGGATTCAAAAACATCAACAAAGCACTAAGTGTATTTAACAATCAGCAAGGCAATTTCTTAAAGTGTATTTCATACATAGATAAAATAAATAATGATTTCTCAGAAACATTTGACTTTCTAGATAAGTTAAAATCTCTTTTTATTGACATTTGCTCATTAAAAGACTTTATCAATGAAATTCAGTTGAAATTAGAATCCCTTTCAAGTGAAAGAAAGCAATCAGTCAATATAATCCTATTAGCTGCTCGTTATTTTAATGGTGATTTTAGTCGTGTTTTTATAGAATTAAAACAGACCTCCCCATTATCTAGCATCACTTTATTAGATAGAACAAAATCAGTTGAAAGAATAATTTCAAGTATAGCTCTGAACATCTACGAGATGGAAGGTGAAGCACTTTATGTGGCCGAGTATGAATCTCAAATAAAAAGGCCCTCACTTTTTTATCCGCACTCTCTAATACACCTAGGGGAATATGATAAGAACCTGACTGAACTCTGCCATAATGATTTTTTCAGCTTTGACACTGCCGCCAACATGGGTTTATTAAAACTGAATACAATTGAAGAATATTGTAATGAATTACATGAAAAAAGTCACTTAGAGAGAATGCAAGCCTCATACCTACAATCAAAGCTAACCCCTTTGACTCAGGAACAGATTAAAGGACTAGTTACGGTAAATCCCTACACTAATGGCCTAAAGAAACTAATGTTAGCTTTTGTTGAACAGGACGCCGCTGAAGCTCACACGCTTTATCAGCAAGCTATCGAACAGCTCCAGCACATCAAATATTACTATGTTGAAGCTATTTATTTTATGCTAAATATCTTCAAGTACAACACTCTGAAAAACTTGATAGCATTTACCAGCAGGGACTAGAGCTAGCCAAAAAGTATCATTACCGGTTTTTGCAATATCAATTTGAACAACTACTTAACCCTACAGATATTGCGTACGATTCTAAAAATTATCCGTTACCAGATAACCAAGATTTTTCTGAATATATCCAGTTTTTGATTAAAGAAAATAAACGACGTAAGTAATTGCCGTCCTTTCCATTGCATGCGTAAGAGAATATTGATTTCAAAGACATCAATACAAAAAGCCCCCGAAAGTTCTCACCTGCGGGGGCTTTTTACATAAATATCCAGAAAACCAATCAACACTCAATAACGTTAACCGCTAGGCCTCCGCGTGAGGTTTCTTTGTATTTATCCATCATATCCCGGCCGGTATCGCGCATAGTTTTGATGACTTTATCCAGTGAGACAAAGTGTTCGCCATCTCCACGGATTGCCATTGCGGCGGCGTTAATGGATTTCATAGATGCCATGGCGTTACGTTCGATACAAGGGACTTGAACGAGGCCGCCAATAGGATCACAGGTTAGGCCTAGGTTGTGTTCCATACCGATTTCTGCGGCGTTTTCCACTTGCAGCGGATTGCCTCCGGTGGCTTCTGCCAGTCCGGCTGCAGCCATTGCACAGGCGGAACCGACTTCACCTTGGCACCCTACTTCGGCACCTGAGATGGAGGCGTTTTCCTTAAATAGGATACCGACTGCTGCTGCGGCAAGCAGGAAGCGGATAACACCCTCTTCGTCTGAGTTTGGACAGAAGTTGATGTAGTAATGTAATACCGCTGGAATAATACCCGCTGCGCCATTGGTGGGTGCGGTTACCATGCGGCCACCAGCGGCGTTTTCTTCATTTACGGCCAGTGCGTACAGGTTTACCCAGTCTAACGCGCCTAGCGATGGGGTGATCATATCCATGCGGGTACGGTTTTTCAGTTCACGGTGCAGTGATGCTGCACGACGTTTAACTTTTAAACCACCGGGTAGGATACCTTCGTTTTTAATGCCCTGTTTAACGCAGTCTTGCATCACCTGCCAGATGTCTAGAATGCCACTGCGGATCTCTTCTTCTGTACGCCAAGCCTGTTCGTTAGCCAGCATAACATCAGAAATCGATAGACCTGTGCTGTTGCAGATCTGCAGCAGTTCTTCCCCTGTGGTGAACGGGTATTGTAACTTGGTGCTATCTTCTACAATTCGGTCAGCGCCTGCGGCTTCTTCATCTACAACAAAACCACCGCCCACGGAGTAATAAACTCTGTGATAAATGTCGCTACCTTGATCATTGAAAGCAGTAAAGCTCATGCCGTTAGCGTGGAATGGCAGAGATTCATGATGATGATAGATCAGGTCATCTTTTTCGTTAAACTCGACACCAAATTCGTTTAACAGAAACAGATGGCCCTTTTGACAAATTTCTTCCGCACGTGGTTCTACAATATCGGGATCAATTTGCTCTGGTAGGTGTCCTTCCAAACCGAGTAAAACAGCAGGGCCGGAACCGTGCCCTTTACCGGTTGCCCCTAAGGAACCGTACAGCTGGGATTGAATTCGACTGACGTCTGTCAGCAAACCGCTATCACGTAGGCTTTCAGCAAACATTTGTGCCGCTTTCATTGGGCCAACAGTATGTGAGCTGGATGGCCCTATGCCTATCTTCAGCATGTCGAATAAGCTAATCGCCATATCGAACACCTTTTTTATAATGCAAAACGCCACCCCATATACAAGGTGGCGTACTGACAAGTGATAAAGGAGGATCAACCTAGGTTACTGTACCTATACTTTCATAAGAAGGGTTCGCCATTGCTCGAAATATTGAACCTTTTCATGTGAAAACTTAAGTGCCCTATACACCTCTATAAGAGCCGTCAAATAGAGGTGTATATGTGAGCTAATACAGCGGCCTAGGCCAATGCCTGATACTTGTAACCGAACTATTATCGATGGTTCTTTTCTATTCTGATGATTAACGCTGCTTATTTATAAACAGGGTAATCAGCACATAGAGAGCGTACTTTCTCTTTAACTTCAGAGATTTTTGCTTCGGTTTCTGCTTCGCCAACTTGCATCGCATCCAGAATATCAACGATCCAGTTAGTCAGTGTACGACACTGATCTTCTTTCAAACCACGAGTCGTGATTACCGGAGAACCGATACGCAGACCAGACGTCACAAACGGTGACTGAGGATCGTTAGGTACAGCGTTCTTGTTTACTGTGATAGATGCACGACCCAGAGCGGCATCAGCCGCTTTACCAGTCAAACCTTGCTTGATCAGGCTTAACAGGAACAGGTGGTTTTCAGTACCGCCAGAAACCACATCGTAGCCACGCTCGATAAAGACTTGTGCCATCTCATCAGCATTTTTAACAACTTGAGTTTGGTACTCTTTAAACTCAGGTAACAGCGCTTCTTTAAAGGCTACCGCTTTAGCTGCAATCACGTGCATCAGAGGGCCGCCCTGACCACCAGGGAATACGGCTGAATTCAGTTTCTTCTCTAGCTCAGGCTTGGCACCTTCACGTTGGAATTGCGCCAGAATCAGACCGCCACGAGGGCCTCGTAGCGTTTTGTGAGTTGTTGTTGTAACAACATCCGCATACGGTAGTGGGTTCGGGTACAGACCTGCTGCAACCAGACCCGCAACGTGTGCCATATCAACAAACAGGAAGGCATCAATAGAATCCGCAATCTCGCGGAAACGTGCCCAATCAACGATACGAGAGTAAGCAGAGAAGCCCGCTACGATCATTTTAGGCTTGTGTTCTTTTGCCAGTGCTTCTACTTCTGCGTAATCAATCTCACCGGCATCAGTCAGTCCGTATTGTACAGCGTTGTACATTTTACCGGAGAAGTTAACGTGAGAACCGTGAGTCAGGTGACCACCGTGTGCCAAGCTCATACCCAGAATGGTATCGCCCGGATTAACCAGTGCCATATAAACAGCAGCATTGGCTTGCGAACCAGAGTGCGGCTGAACGTTGGCGTAATCTGCGCCAAACAGCTCTTTAGCACGGTCAATGGCCAGTTGCTCAACCACATCAACGTGTTCACAACCACCGTAATAACGTTTTTCAGGATAACCTTCAGCATATTTGTTAGTCAGTACAGAACCCTGAGCTTCAAATACACGTGGGCTGGTATAGTTCTCAGATGCAATTAACTCGATATGCTCTTCCTGACGCACTGCCTCATCCTGCATAGCATTCCACAGGGCTTCATCGAAGTTTTGAATCTGATCATCTTTATTAAACATTATTTTTATTCTCCTGATTGAGAAGCACGGGCAGAGTCAGTTTACTTATGACACCCACTCTGCCGAATCGAATTTCACTGGGTTGGCGCTTGGTGAGCCAAACCCGCTGAGTGAAGCCATAGTAATCACAGACTCTCAGGTCATAATGCTTACCTGCGACCCAATAATGTTGATTTGCGACACTTATTTATCCATATATCTCCCTGCGTCAATAACTATGAATTTGCGACAAATCCCGACAAATTGCCGTGTTATAGGCAAAAATAAGAGATTAGGAAGCCGTTGAGGTATCTCCTTCTTTATACCTAAGAATTCAATGTGCAAAGATGTCCAAACTTGTAAACAGCATGTAAACAAGACTTGTAAAAGGTCACACTATGTCGCAGGCTAAATGTAAAATAACAATATGCTTGGGCCTCACCTGAGCAGCAGCCGGAAATAGATCACTATGCAAGCAGATGCCAAAATACTGGTTGTCGACGATGAAATAATCACCCGACAATGCTTGAGCAACTATTTTGAAGAAGAAGGTTATCGGGTTTTCTGTGCAGAGACCGCAGAGGAAGCAGAAGGCATCCTTAATAGTGAAGCCATCGATGTGGTTTTACTGGATATTCGCTTACCAGGCAAAGACGGTTTAACCCTCACCCGAGAGCTTAGAGTGCACAGTGAAGTGGGTATTATTCTGGTGACCGGACGTCAGGATGAAGTCGATCGCCTAATCGGACTGGAGTGCGGTGCCGATGATTATGTCACCAAGCCTTTTAATCCCCGTGAAATTCTTGCCCGCAGTAAAAACCTGATACGTCGTGTGCGCAATAATATCGGCAAACCTACGGATGCCCTGCTTTATAACTTCAAAAAGTTTGATCGCTGGAAGCTCAATATGGATCGTCGGCAGCTTCTGGACGAACGCCAACAGGAAACTCAACTCACCGAAGGAGAATTTAAACTTCTCAGCTGCCTGATGGATCATGCCGGTGAGGTCATGAGCCGTGAACAAATTCTTGAGCAGATCCGTAACCGAGAATGGGTACCCAGCGATAGAACCGTTGATGTCTTGATCGGCCGTCTACGTCGTAAACTGGGGGATGATCCAAACAATCCTAAACTGATCCTAACCGTGCACGGTGCCGGTTATCTCTTTACTCCCAAGCTAGATGAGATCCCATGAGATGGCCCCTTCTCTTTGCGTTATGGATAACCGCTATCAGCCAAATCAGTCTGGCTGATAGCTCTGATCAAACAGATTCTATAAAAAGCAGAGGCACGATAAAAAATACGGTTTCGCGAGATGATGCCGAGTCATTAAATAGCCAATTGCTAACAGGCAATACATCACCCACTATCGCATCACCAGCCAATACACCATTGAAAGCCTGCGGTCATCCCTTTTACCCTCCTGTATCCTGGCACAGCGAAAATCGATTAACAGGCTTAGCCCCTGCCGTCACCCAACAGCTGTTTTCTGAACTGGGTTATCAAGTACAACTGAATGCAGATAACAACTGGAAACGCTGTTTATTGGAAGTACAACAAGGTAATGCCGATATTGTGGTCGCGGCCTACCGTATTAGCAGCCGAGAAGCTTACCTAAACTTTTCTGAGCAATTTATTATTGCCGATAGGGTCACACTGTTTGTTAATCGCCAATCCCCAGTAGACTTTAAGCAGTTGTCTGACCTTAAAGGTAAGACAGCAGGCTTATTATTGGGCGATAGCTTTGGTGATACCTTCGATCGCTTTATTGAACAGAACAGTAATATTGAATACGTCTCCCGCGGTCGGCAGAATTTTGTCAAATTGGCATTGGGGCGAATCGATTATATGCCATTGGGGAAGTTAAGCGGTGAACTGCAGAGCGTAAAGCTGGGTTTTCATCATTTAATTCAGGCCTTAGATACCGAGATCACCACGGAACATTACTTTTTAGCTATTGGTCGACATACCGGCTTACAAAAGCACCTCCCCTATTTGAATAAACGACTTAAAGAGATGCACAGTGACGGCACGATAAAACGCCTGACACGTGAATACAGTCTTGAATATTTAAACAGCCATGACGCGGGGCGTTTATGACTCGTAAAACAGAGCCTAAAGTAAAGACGTCTCCTCTAAACCTGGCCCGTTATGCCAAGAAACACCCTCTGGGTTATCGGATGATGGTTTATGTCAGTGTCTGTAGCTTTATATTTATTCTCTGCTCCACCGCATTGCAACTGTCACTGGATTATCGCCGTGAACTCAGGGCGATGGATCAACAGGTAGAGCTCATTCGCAGCAGCTATCTCGCCAGTTTGGCAAAAAGCTTATGGGATGTGGATCAGGCTCAGGTGGAGTTACAGCTGAGAGGGATTCATACACTGCCCGACGTTATCTATCTAAACCTGCAAGATAATAGCCTAAGCGACAGACTGATTTTACCCGTATCTGATGTCCCGCCCAGTACACGACAGGTCAAAATCCATAGTTTCAATCTGATCCATACCACCAGCAATCTACAACAACGTCAACTGGGTCGCTTAGAGGTCTCTTTTGATCTATCCGCTGTCTATCAAAGAGTTTGGCAAACAGGATTGAATATCTTGCTAAACCAAACCCTTTTAGTCCTACTTATTGTGTTGGTTATTTTGGTTATTGTGCAGCGTCAAATCACCCGGCACTTAGAAAGTATGGCGGAATATAGCCGACGAATTGGTGCAGGTGAACTGGAGCAACGCTTATCTCTAGATCGGGAACAACCCAAACAAACAGACGAACTGGATCAGTTAGCCGGTGCCCTCAACGAGATGGGCCAAGCGATTCAACAAGACAGGGATCAACTACAACAGATGGTTGAACGCCGAACGGCCAGTTTATTAAGAGCTAAAGAAGCTGCGGAAGAGGCTAACAATGCCAAATCCCAGTTTCTGTCTACCATGAGTCACGAGATCCGCACCCCCATGAACGGCATGCTCGGTATGATTCAGTTATTAGAAGTCAGCACACTGACACCCAAGCAACATGAGCATATTCGTGTCTTACATGATGCTACAGACTCTTTAATGGAAACCTTTGATCACGTTCTGCAATACGGTCGTTTAGTAGAAGGGGCTTATATCTCCAGCAACACTCATTTCTCTTTGCAGGAGCTACTGCGTAATCTGGTAACGTTGATGACACCGGGAGCGGAGAAAAAAAATCTCACGATTCAATTTGATCCCGATGATCAACTGGCCAATTGTTACTTTGGTGCTGCTGGTAGTCTACGACAGATTTTGACTAATCTATTAGCCAATGCCATCAAGTTTACCGATGAAGGTGGTGTGAGCCTAAGCTGTCGATTAATCACCGAGACATCGACTCAGCAACAACACTGTTTAAGATTTGAAGTACAAGATTCCGGCATCGGTATTGAACCAGAACTGCAAAGTCGTATTTTTGATCGCTTTACTCAAGCAGATGAAAGTATTACCCGTCGCTTTGGCGGTACTGGCTTGGGTTTAGCTATCTGTAAAGAACTGGCTCAGGCCCTTAATGGCAATATAGGATTAGAAAGCACCTTTGGTTCCGGCAGTCTTTTTTGGCTGGAACTGCCGATTAGCATTAGCGAACAACAACCTGAACCAGTAGAACACGGCACGCCTATCTCAATTAAAGATTCACCGACACCAGATACATGTATCGATGGACCTACAACCCGACAAATATTATTGGTTGAAGATGTAGAGATTAACCAGCAAGTAGTGCTGGGCTTATTGGGCACTCTTTATCAGGTCACTCTCGCAGCAGACGGTCAACAAGCCCTGCAACATTGTCGGCAACAAGCCTTTGATGCCATTTTAATGGATATGCATCTACCCAGGTTAAGCGGCTTAGAAGTCAGTGATCAGTTGAGAAAGGACGATCAAGGTTTAAATCACCTAACACCCATTATTGCCCTCACCGCCAGTGTACGCCCAGACGATATTCGACAATACCTACAGGCTGGTTTACAAAATGTGGTGGCAAAGCCGGTTAAAAAAGATCAGCTGATCAAAGCCCTCCATAATGCGATAGAACAACCGGAGAATGATTTGACAGAACCGGTTCAAGTTCACTATCAACACCTATCAAGTTCACCTCTTGATCAAGCTTTAAATCAATCAGAGCCATCACCGCAATCCAAAGCGCAAGCCTTAGAAGAGATGAAAACAAGCGCCCTTATACTGGATCAAAGCATTATTAATGTGCACCTGCAGATGCTAGGTGAGAAAAAAGTGGCCGATCTGATGAGTAACTTCTGCTTATTACAGCAAGAACTCTGGCCTCCTTTAGAGAAAAGCTTATTACAGCAAGATCTTTACGAGACAGCCCAGCTCTCTCATAAATTGGCAGGAGCTTGTGAAACGTTAGGTTTTACTCAAGCCAGTGAGCTGTTACGCACCTTAGAAGCAGATGCGGATATGAACGACAAAGCCGCTTGTCAGCAGCTTCATAGCGCTATAAAAAAGGTGATGCAACAGACTCTAGAAGAAGCGCAGAAATGGGGCAAATAACGTACTTTTGGCTGATCTCTTGGTTTATTGCGTATAACCCTGTCGTTTACAGACAGATATCGCCCTATGGCCTTTACCGTCCCATCGGTCTGTATTATTCTCGCCCGGACAATTTCTAAGAAGAGGCATGATTAAAATTGCTCTCTTAATATCTCAGGAATTGTTGAAATTGGTATCAAGCAGTTATTTTTAGATAAGGCAGAAGACATGACCAAAATCATTGATGGTAAACAGCTAGCGGCCCAAGTCGTTGATGACGTGGCAACTGAAGCCAAGTACTTCTTAGATCAACACGGTCTAAAACCTGGCCTAGCCGTTGTACTGGTAGGTGATGATTCTGCCAGCCAAGTCTATGTACGTAACAAGATTAAACGTGCCAATGAGTCTGGCCTTAACTCCATTGAGCACATGCTGCCAGAAGATACTGATCAAGCAACATTGGACACTCTGGTAGAGCAGTTGAACAATGATTCATCTGTACACGGTATTCTGGTACAGCTACCACTACCGGCTCATCTTGATGAAAATAAAATTATTAATGCGATTCTTCCAGAGAAAGACGTGGATGGTTTTCACCCGATAAATGCAGGACGCCTTAGCTCAGGACAAAACGCTCTAATTCCTTGTACTCCCCTAGGCTGCCTGATCATGTTAAACCGTGAGTTAGGTGACCTAAGCGGTAAACATGCCGTTGTTATCGGTCGTTCCAACATTGTGGGCAAGCCAATGGCTGCTCTATTGCTGCGTGAAAATTGCACAGTAACCACAGTCCACTCCCGCACCGAAAACATTGAACAGATCTGCGCACAGGCAGATATATTAGTTGTCGCCGTAGGTCGCCCTGAGATGGTTAAAGCCCACTGGGTCAAGCCGGGTGCAGTGGTAATTGATGTGGGCATTAATTCTATCGAGCGTGATGGCAAGTATAAGCTGTTCGGTGATGTGGATTATAAAGTGGTCGCGCCTGTAGCCAGCGCCATCACACCCGTTCCCGGCGGTGTTGGCCCTATGACGATTGCTTGTTTGATGAAAAATACTTTAACGGCCGCTAAACAGCAGCTGGAAGCATAAGTTATTTTTGACCTATAAAAGCGGTAGCTGATTCAATCCTAATTGATTCGGTTACCGCTTTATACCATTCCCGATAAACTGTTAATGATAACGACCTGCGAACACACCCTCTTTAACCGTCCAGCGTTCTCCTTTAATTAGCTCATATGCCATCCAGTTTAGTAAGCCCAATCTCTTATCGATAAAACAGAATCATTCTAGGTGTATTCAGGGGGATTATTATCCCTGCTAGCATATCGGGAATGGTCTAATACCTTTCACGATAAGTTTCTTGATATGTGAAACAGGTAGGTTGGATAAGCGAAGCGCCATCCGACATGTGTCTCAATTGTCGGAAGGCGCCTTGCGGCTTTCCGACCTACAATAATTTATCAAGATTGGTATAAGAGTTTGACCCGCCAAGTTTTCCTGCTTAGATTCCAAACAAAAAAAACCCGCTGAGCAGCAGCGGGCTAAAATGATTGGTATTAATAACAGGTATTAAACCAATCGCTCTTGAGACAAAGAGGCGTTTAACGAGGAACTTATTACTTTAATCCAAGACCTATAGATTTAAACCAAGATCTACAGACTTAAACTGAACACCCTTATCCGAAGAATAGCTCTGGCAAGAACAGAGATACCTCTGGGATATAAGTGGTCAAAATCAGTGTTGGAATCCAGGCAAACAGAATCATGATCAATGTTGGTTTCAACATTGCACTCACCCGTACACCTGTGACTCGGGAACCCAAATAAAGTAGAGGTGCTGTTGGTGGCGTGATATTACCCATACCCAGGTTCACACCCACAATGGCAGCAAACTGAATGGGGTCAACACCCAGCTCTATTACAATTGGGAACAACAGCGGAGACGCTAACAATACGCCACTCACATCATCCATCAGCATGCCGATCAGGATCATCACAACGTTAATCATAATCAGAATAACGATAGGATTATCGGATAC
>JAKZRG010000076.1:0-2581 GCA_047518265.1 Oceanospirillum sp. | reverse complement strand
ACCAACTTTAATTCCTCTGAATCGAGGGCGGCCAACTGTATTATTGAGGGTGACTTGCATTCCGTATGCTCGCTTGTTACCTATTCTACCACGTACGGAAACATCCTCGTCAATAGCTAGGTTAGTACCTGAGTTTAATTCTCTAAGTGTACCAAGTTCTACAACTGCGTCAATGTTTTCTAGCTCTGCGCTAATGCTCAGGTCGGACTCATTATCCACAGATGACTGCACGTGCAGCTCAAAGTTGTTCCAACGCTTACGGTTCATAGTCCCCATTGTAAACTGTCTAGTGGTAACAGAAGCTGGTATATCATACGGTACGCTAGCTTCCTGACCCTGTACAGGTATTGCAGTAGAAAGTAAGTCCGATGCACCTACACGGGCATCAAGCCTGTGCAAACCGCCAAGTGTGTTGACTGCATATACTGCACGGTCATCCTTCTTACCAGCAACAATTAAGTTAGAGATGTTCCAGTTAGCCGCAGCAGTAGTGTCAATACTTTCCCACTCCTTGTTAATAAAGTTAAAAATCAAGATAGCGTTGTTTACTTGGCTATCATCTAAGGGAACTGCTAGGTAGTATCTATTATCGAAGTATACTCCTACGCTCTTGTCCCATACGTCTCTGTTAATCCGCTGTATAGTTGGATTAATGCTTGAGCTTAGTGGCACTTCGTTACCACGCAGATTGTACAGGTCTTGGAAGTTAGCACCGTATACACCGTTGTCCGACAGAAACAAAATATTGTTTCCTACCTGCACGATACTCTGTCTCGCTACGCACCCTACTTCGTTCGTAATTAACTGCACCGTTGCATTAGCCCCTGCTCCACCTACTAGGTGAACGCTGTTACGGTTAAATACTAATAGCTTGTCATCCGAGAAAGAATGCAGAGCTACGTTAAAGTCCGCTGTACCTGCATTGAACCTGTACTGACCGTAGATCTGGTCGTAGGTATCGGAGTCCAATATGTCAGAAATAATTACTTCGTCTAGGATCTTGCGGTACGTAAAGGTATCAACTGCATCGTCTACGCTGTACTTAAAAGGCATTACCAGCCTACGCTGGTGATATGCTGCGTACTCTGGTGCAGGCATATGAGAGAACCCAAGGCCCTGAGATACGTGCTGCTGGAAAACAGTGGTATTTTCCCCACTGCCCCCTTGGGTATCTGGCTTCTGGCAATAAAAAGATAACGTAGCTGGAGACTCTGTTCTCTCGGATATAATATAATCTTCTCCAACAATAAAAATAGAGTTAATACCAACTGCTTCAATTTCAATTGCATCTCCAACCCTAGTGCCATTCATTGCAGCTGCATTTGCAAATGTAGCAACTGCTTGACCGCTGACTACTACAACATCTGTAGGTGACAATTGACTCGGCTGAGAAAATTGCCCACTAGCTACTAGCTTGAACCCTGGAGATATAAGTGACAGTGCGCTGACCGTATAGGCAGCTGCTGCTTGAAAAGCAGCTGGAAGGTCATACGTAAAACTAGTAGAATCAGGTACTGTATTAACAACCCAAGTTCCATTGGGGTCCTCGCCTGCAACAAAGCCAGTAAGTCCAGAAATTGTAACTGCATCGCCTATAGCTAGGTTCTGAGGTAAGTTACTACTTACGGTAACTACATTTGATGCAGTAGGAGTACTTGCTGCTGTAATTGCAATAGGACTAAAGAAGTTGTCGTTCTCTAGTGCAGTCTGTCCGTCACGGAAAATAAAGAGTTTGTTAAATGCCTGAAGCATACTGCTTGCAGGTGGTACGTTTTCATTCAATGGATAGCCCATTGCAATGGATACGCTAGTATCATTTAAGTCAGTAGCTACTGCACTAATATTAGATGCTAGGACAATGAACTGATTGTTATCCTGATTAGGGTCACTAAAAGTTGTACTTGAGTACACGGCTGAAACAGCCCCTTGATCGAAGACCATATTAAAACCAATTACAGGGGACTCAGTAAGTACTGTCAGTGCAGGCTGTACGCCTGCATCATTCAAGTTAAACGGTAGCGTAAGTGCAGTCCCGTAGGTTTCATTGGCTCCAGTCAAGGCGTACTTAATCGTAGTACCATTGCCAGTTACGTCCGTGATCGTATGCAGGCCATTAGGGTCAGTTGTAGTGCTTACTAAGTTCTCTACGTAGATTTCATCACCTGCAATAAAAACGTGGCCTGGAGCTAAGTCTGGGTCTACCGATGGGTCATCAATAATAATAGATACCTTACTGCTGATATTGTCTAAGCTGGCTGATCGAATCGTAGTAGGCAGTAGGCCAACTACAGTAGGATCTACCAGAGTCTCTGCATTAGTAGGAAGACGCAGTACATCGTCGCCAGAAGCAAAGGGTGCTTTAATTACATTGATACCCTTTCGTACCTGCCACTCTCCGTTCTTGCCTATGCGTCCATTTGAACTAGAGGCAAGCATACCCGAGGTAAGCTGATCAGGTCGGCTATAGTTATTAAACCCAATGAACCCTGCATCCATATCATCCTGGATGGGGTCATCTTTACTTCCGTATGTGCTATAGCGTGACAAGTATTATTCCTCTGGTTGTTAGCAATCCCAAGCC
>JAKZRG010000075.1:0-4978 GCA_047518265.1 Oceanospirillum sp. | reverse complement strand
GTAAGTGAAGTGTACAGGAGCCGTATACGAGGTCCTTACGTACGGTTCTGTGAGAGGGCTGAGGCGGTAACGCCTCACCCTACTCGATGTTTTTCAAAGAACTCATTACGATTTGCTATATCGCTATACCCCTTTCGTTATGTAAACCACAAAGTGAGATCGCTATGGAATTTGATTTAAGTACGTTTGATAAAGCCAGTTTTAAAGCCCGTGAGGCGTCTGTACCTGTGCCGGATTTGCCCATTTCTTTAAAGATTTAGAGGAGGGGCAAACGCCGGTTCGGTTGGTGCGTGGTTTAGAGGGGGAGGAGCTGGCGCGGGTGAATGAGTCACAGGAGCGGTCGGCCAATCTGGTGGGGGTCGTGTGGTGCCTAAGGTGAGTCAGCAGGTGGCGGTTAAGTTGGCTAAGGCCCATCCCATTGAGTTTTACAGTTTGACCACGGAGATTATCTGGTTGACGGGTTTGGGTTCTGTGCGGGGAAAGCCGATGCGCTCTTCAAGGAGCCCGACATCCAAATAGCGCTAAACCTGTGTCACTTAAAAAACAAGTTCCTTTTCCGTGTTCGCCCCGATCTATTCCCTGCAACTGTTAACCCCCTTGGAATCTGAGCTGTGGGGTTTGTATTTCAAAAACAAAGAGGCGCAATCCAATGGCTGATTTATCGCAAACCGTAGAGATTGTTTTCGAGGGTGTTAACCGCTGGGGTGCCGGTGTGGATGCGGTGGTGGGTCAGGTTAGAGACTGTCATATAAATGTATTAATTAGTACTTACTTACAGTTTTTTGATTCATTGTTCTAATCATTCCGATAAGATTACTGCTACAAAATTGCCATACTGTCTGATTTTATGAGTAGGAAATATCGAGTTATTTTGTTTAGTCATCTATTAGTTGGGTACTTTTATTTAGAGGCTATTTTAAACTATTAGAAATGCTGGCAAGGTAGTTGCTAAATAAGCAATCTGTATTAAATTCTTTCATGCTGGGAGTGAGTGATTTCTGTTCAATTGGATAGTTATTTATGTGCTGGATTGCTGCTCTAGTTTGCTTGTCTCTCAGATATCCCCCTGAAAAGTCTATCGTAACTTATTGATTTATATGAAGCAGAAGGTGTGGCGTCGTTTCTTGACTTTGATGTTGTTTTTGGGGTAAGGGTTTATTTTTGCCGTTTTATGGGGGCTGTAGCCTGAATAAAAGGCATTAAAAAGTGAAAAAAATCTTAGACACGTCATTCCAGCTGTGTATAATTGCTTCGTCTGAAAGTAAGTCTTTATTTATGCACATCTTTCGGTGTCTTCTGTGTAAGTAGTATATGTTTAATGGCATGTATTATAAGTAGTAAGTCCCGTGCTGTTTTTCATAAGTAGTAGAAAAACTTCCAGTCGAATAGCCTTGTTTTAAGGTAATCATTTTTCTTGATTGACAGGAATACATCATGTCTAAAGTTGTTGGCACCGTTAAGTGGTTTAACGAATCTAAAGGTTTTGGTTTCATCGAGCAGCAGAACGGCCCTGACGTTTTCGCTCACTTCTCTGCAATCACTGGCAACGGTTTCAAAACCCTGCTAGAAGGCCAGAAAGTTGAGTTTAAAGTAACTCAAGGTCAGAAAGGTCCACAGGCTGAAGAAATCGTTGTTCTGTAATACAGAATAATAGACTTCTTGAGTCTGACTGCCTTTGGCAGTCAACAGAAAGCGAAGCTAAGGCTTCGCTTTTTGCGTTTTTATACTCTGATTTTTCCGCTTTATAATTCTCCGGTCAGTGTCTTTTGGCCAAATAATTTGATTTGCTCTCTTAGCCATACTAATGCTGGGTCTTTGCTGAATAGAGGATGATGTATCAGGGTCATCTCAATTTCAGGGATATTTTTTGGTGGTTGGACGATATTTACGGCGAACATTTGGCTGAATAATCGTGCCATATGATATGGGAGAGTGATAACGGTATCTGTTTTGGCGACAATTTTAGCGGCTGCCATGTAGTTTACTGTTCGGGCGATATGATGGCGCTCTAGTTCTCGTTCCTTTAACCAGTGGTCAATTGCGCTGGCGTTACTGCCTGCTAAGTCTGAAAAGACGATATGAGGCAGGGCAATATATTCCTCCAAAGATAATTCTTTCTTGTCTGGGTGTTTTTCTTGACCCAGTAGGCAAACCTGTTTTTCTGTCAGCCAGTGTTCGGTAATAAGGTGTGATGGAATGTCTTCTGTTATATCCATACCAGCTACTAAATCAACGCTTCTCTTTTCTAATGCTTGTTGCGAGGTATCTTCGGTGATCATCTCGACTTCTACAATAATATTGGGGGCAATATCTCGGAAGTGGCAGGCGAGTTCAGGGAAGACTACGGCTTCAAAGTAATCCGTACATGCGATAGTAAATAAGCGATTACTTGTGCCGGGGTTGAAGGTTTCAGGTGGTGCTAAGGAACGTTCGATTTGTCGCAGTGCTTCGCGTACCTCTGGTAGCATTTCTAGTGCTCTGGCCGTGGGTTGCAATCCATTCTCGGTGCGAATCAATAAGGGGTCGTTGAGCTGATCTCTTAATCTGTTTAATGCATGGCTCATGGCTGATTGGCTTAAAAAAACCTTTTCTGCCGCACGGCTTACGTGGCATTCAGTAACTAAGGCTTCAAATAGAACCAGTAGGTTTAAATCAAATTGACGTAAGGGTTTCATGGGCTTTAAAGGCTCTTTTTAGGCAAGGTTTTGTGCATTGCTGTTTGGCTTGAAATGCTAAAAATCATGTTTGATATGCATGTTGCTATTAAAAATATGAGTTTTACCAATAGTAATGTCAAGGTTAGTCTGGCATTCCTTAGTCTGGTTTGTTGTTGTTTTTGATGGATTTATTACTGTCTAAACGCTGGTTTGTATTTGGTTTGATCTGTTTTTCTGGCTTTGAATTGGGCGCTACCCCTTAGGAGATATATCGGGGGGGATTTTTTTTCACATAGACTGCTGTCAGTTCAATCGGGTTAAACGGGAGAAAATAAGATGAAAAGTTACGCCGAGTGGAAAACATTGAGCGAGTCCTTAACCCCTTGTGGTCAGGCCTATATAAATGGTGGTTTTCAACCTGCAATTAGCGGTGAAACCTTTCCTAGTATTAACCCGGCCACGGAAGCCAAATTAGCGGATATTGCGAGCTGCGATCAAGCAGATGTCGATCTTGCGGTTGAAAATGCGTTACAGGTGTACCGTTCCGGTGTCTGGGCTGAGATGGCACCTAAAGCGCGAAAAAATGTTTTGTTGAAGTTGGCTGATCTTATCGAGAAGCACCAAGATGAGTTTGCGGTGCTAGATACCATGGATATGGGGAAATCTATATCTGAAATGGTCGCCATTGATGTGCCCGATACTATCGACTGTTTCCGTTGGACGGCGGAATGTATTGACAAGATGTACGGTGAAATTGCACCTACGGTAAAAGATACCTTGGCGCTTATTAGTCATGAGCCCGTGGGTGTTGTTGCAGCTATCACGCCTTGGAACTATCCGTTAATGATGGTGAGTTGGAAGGTGGCCCCTGCTTTAGCGGCGGGTAACAGTGTTGTGTTGAAGCCTTCTGAGAAAGCATCTTTGAGTGCGCTACGTCTTGCTGAGCTGGCAACTGAGGCGGGTATTCCTGATGGTGTTTTTAACGTTCTTCCAGGTTACGGTCATACCGCAGGTAAGGCTCTGGCGCTGCATCATGATGTGAATGTGCTGGCCTTTACAGGTTCTACCCGTGTTGCAGGTATGTTGATGCAGTACGCGGGGCAGTCAAATATGAAGCGTGTTTGGTTGGAGGCCGGTGGTAAGTCTCCGAACCTTATATTTGATGATTGTGAAGATGTTAAAAGTGCGGCAGCAACATCTGCGGCAGCGATCTTCTCTAATCAAGGTGAGGTATGTATTGCCTGTTCTCGTATTTATGTGCAAAAGGGCATAAAAGATGAGTTTATTGCAGCGCTGACAGAGGCGGCTGCACGTTATCAGCCCGGTGATCCATTGGATCCAGAGACAAATATGGGGCCTATGGTGGATGCGGTACAAATGGAAACCGTTGGTCGTTATGTTAAGTCTGCCCAAGACGAGGGTGGTACTTTGCTGTTAGGTGGTGAACCTGAATATGTTGAGGGCAAAGGTTTTTATGCTAAGCCTACTATTGTTTCAGATGCCCATAATGGCATGACCTTTGTGAAAGAAGAGATCTTTGGTCCTGTGCTGGCAGTTTGTGAATTTGAAACAGAAGAAGAGGCTATCGCATTGGCCAATGATTCTGAATATGGCTTAGGTGCGGCAATTTGGACGGCCAATCTTTCCCGTGCTCACCGCGTTAGCCGCAAGGTTCAAAGCGGTATGGTCTGGGTGAATACCTGGGGTGAAGGCGATACAACCGTACCATTTGGTGGTGTTAAGGCATCAGGTAATGGTCGTGATAAATCCCTGCATGCCATGGAAAAGTACACTGAGTTAAAGAATGTGTGGATTAGGTTGTAATAAATAACTGGGATTATAGGGGGAGTATTGTTCTCTTGCCTGCCAGTGTTACCTATTCGATAAAAGAGCATTAGCTGAAGCCTCTTGCCAAGGCTTATAGTTTGCGCCGGTTAGTTTTCCGGCGCTTTTTTTTTTGCGTTTTTATTACTGCTAGATTTATCCTCATTTATTCTGCTTTTACTTCCCTTTAGCGTAGCTGTGTGTACTGGAATAGTGCTCGTATTGCTTCTTTGCTATGCATCCTACTATCTCCGAGTGAAATACCGTTCTGAAAGTTTTTTACAAAACTTCGCTTTTAGGGGTTGTGCTTTGGTTCTTGCTGCGTATAATACGCCCTCGCTGTCACGGACAAGCTGCGAGGCAGTCGGGTAACACTTTGATTTTTAAATGTTTTTTTGAAAATCCTTTGAAATCTAATTTCAAATAAGTGTTGACCCAGAGGTAGATTGCTGTAAGATGCGCTCCTCAGTTAAGCGAGACGAGTTCATCGCTTAGCC
>JAKZRG010000074.1:0-70668 GCA_047518265.1 Oceanospirillum sp. | reverse complement strand
AGTGAGGCTAGTGTAGGTTGGGCTGAGCGAAAACACTGCATTATCAATCCGTTAAATATTGATAATCGTGAACCCCAACACTTCTACTCTACTCACAAAAACTATCCGCCTGACAAATGACTCCCACCACTAGCTATTGCATGATAGATAGAATGTTGGGGTTCGCGGCCAGGGCTATCGCATTTGGCTATTTTCCTTTTTAAACGACTGTCGTCGCTTAGGCTCAAAAAATGATACAGAGTGAGGCTTATGTAGGTTGGGTAGAGCGGCACACTATAACTTATTGATAGATATAAACTTTAATCCGCGAAACCCAACGTCAGATTAGCGTACACCCGATACAAACCTGCTTATATTCCTCTTCACATATGTAAGCCCCTGCGGATGATATTAATACGATCACAATAGCTTTTGGGAAACGGAGAGATCCAGTGTTGGGTTTCGTGGGGCAGCATTATGCTTATTTATCAGCATCTTACTGCCACTCTACCCAACCTACACAATCCTCATTTCAATCCAAGCATCAACAAAATGAACAGAAACTCATATCAATTTACTGAATCAACCGATTTTGGCCTGAACATCTGTCACACCCTGTAGACGGGGTCGATTGTCCTCCATCTCCGTTAACGGCAGTACTTCATTCATACTTAGAGCAGAACGTTTGGCCAAGGCTTGATACTCCTGTGTATTTAAGCCTTTCCAATGTAGATCTTGTTCCGTTACTTGCCGGATTGCTTTTGCAGGCGAACCGACTAATAGCTGACGTTCTTCTCCGATAAATCCGGCTTTAACAAAACTCATGGCTGCGACTATGCTGTTTTCGCCAATCACAGCACCGTCCATAATCACCGAGTTCATACCTACCAGGGCATTTTTCTTAATCACACAGCCGTGCAGTACCGCACCATGACCAATATGACCGTCCTCCTCGACCACCGTATCCATATCACAGTAGCCGTGCATCATGCAGCAATCCTGTAGATTAGCGCCTTTCTCCAGAATCAGACGACCATAATCCCCCCGCAAACTGGCCAAGGGTGCGATATAAACATTGGGCCCAACAATCACATCACCGATTAATACCGCTGTTGGATGCACATAGGCTGTAGGGTGAACCACAGGTACCAAACCTTCAAACTCGTAACAGGGCATAATATTTCCTTTACTCAAGTGCTTACAACATCGTTTTATTAAACAAATTACTATCAAATTAATGCTGAATAGAGAGACAGCCGCTAAGTCGCGGATGCGCCTCTGGCTTATCCACGCTACGTTTATCAGCTACTTTATAAATAACGATATTCAACGTTGAGGCGATGCACCTGTTAGGTGTTCACCGCCATCCTGAGCAAGACAAACCCCTGTGATATAACTGGCTGCTGGCGAGGCTAAAAAGGCCACGGATTGCCCTACTTCGGCTGGCGATCCCATGCGTTTAATCAGTAACTTTTCAACGCTTTGCTGCAGGTTTTCCGGGTCATAATTATCCAAGCCATCTGTTTCAATCGTACCCGGTGCCACGGCATTCACCCGAATACCCAGATCAGCCCATTCCCAAGCCAGTGTTTTCGTTAGATTGACCACTCCAGCCCGAGCAGCAGAAGCATGGGCCATACCTGGGATACCCTGCTCCAGACATAAAACAATATTGACGATACAGCCGCCCTGATGATGCGCTTGGCAGTGTTTAGCGTAGGTTTGACTCATCAAGAAAGTACCCTGTAGATTCAAATCCACTACAGAACGAAAACCGTTGGCAGAGATGTCTAAAGCCTGAGCGGTAAATTGTCCACCGGCATTATTCACCAATACATCTACGGGTTTCTTTTGCTCCGATAAACCGGAAAAGAGTGCCGCTACAGAATCCTGATCACGGATATTTACGGAACAGGTTTCGACCTGAACCCCTTCCTCTTTTAGACTTTCTGCTGCTTGTTGTAGTCGGCTTTCATCGCGAGCTGCAATAATCACATCAGCACCCAGCTGACCAAAACAACGGGCGATAGCTAAACCTATGCCACTGCCGCCGCCAGTGACTAATACTCGCTTGCCAGCAAACAGCTCTGTATTAAAAACCTGAACCATGATCTTTCTATGCCTCTTATAAAAACCGCTATTTTTATTTTTGATTAATGTTTACTACAGTAAGCAATCAGCAACCTTGCCAAACTGGCTCACGCCCCTCGGCAAAAGCATTTCCCCCTTCCGCAGCATCATCAGAGGTCAGCATTTTTTGATAATTAGCTAGGCGACTGTTAACAAGACGGCCACTACGCTGCACATCAAAAGCATCGTCAATGGGTAGAGCCTCCCCAACGGTGACCAGCTCTTTTATTGCTCGTTGAGCTAAGGGGGCACTAGCCGTAATTTTTTCAGCCAATGCCAGAGCCGCAGGCAGTAACTGCTCGGAATTTGTCACTTGATTCACCAAGCCCCAACGTAACGCGTCTTCTGCTGTTAACCGTTTGCCCGTTAACATCATCTCCATAGCAATGGCTCTTGGCAGCCGTGCCGGTAAACGAAAGACACCGCCGGAATCCGGTGCAATACCGATCTGCGCTTCAGGTAGAAAAAACTGCGCATAATCAACCGCCACAATCAGATCGCAAGACAGCACCAGCTCAAAACCACCGCCCACCGCCATACCATTAACCGCAGCAATAACCGGTTTGGTTAAACTAAAAAATTCCGTTAAACCAGCAAAACCACCAGGTCCATGATCCGCATCTACTGCTTCGCCTTCCTGGGCCGCATTTAAGTCCCAGCCTGCCGAAAAGAAGCGCTCACCCGCTCCCGTAAGAATGGCCACCTGCAACTCTGAATTCTGTTCAAAAGAAGCAAATACATCGTATAGAGCCAAACTGGTTTGGCTATCAATAGCGTTTGCCTTTGGTCGGTTTAAGGTAATCAGTAAAACCTTACCCTGTTGCTCTGTTTGTACCGGACTGTCGCCACTGGCAATGATCGATGTCATCTGCAATCTCATTTTTATTCTTAAGGAATCCAATCGAAGTGAGGCTTACTCTCTCCGCCATGCCCGCCACGTTATCTCTATTTCCTTATCGCACTGTTGCCTCCATGCGACATATCGCTATACCCAAACGCTAACCTTGACCCATCAGTCATAAACATAAAAAAGTGAGCGAATAAAAAAAGATAATGATGGCGGATGGGTGAAGCAAAGTGTCGTTTCTGTGCAACGAAATCCTTTTTGACTTCCTTAATGTAAATAAGGCGTTCACGACAGGGCTTACGAAATACAGCTCAGTTGGGCCGTTAAAACATCGACAAAAAAACCGTTCAAATAACAATTAATTCTCGGAGATTCGTGATGGATTTCAGTCTTTCAAAAGAACATTTAGCACTACAGGCAAAAGCAAAGCAGTTTACTGAAGAGGTGCTTTTCCCTCACGAAATGGAGTGCGAAGAGAACGACGGTATTAGTAAAGAAACCCATCAACAGATTATTGGTCAGGTGCTGGAGTATGAATTCAACGCGCCAAACCACAGCAAAGAAGATGGTGGTCAGGGTTTCAGTATTTTTGAGCAAACGATCCTGAATGAACAGCTGGGTAAAGCCACTGGCGCTATCTGGGATGCGCTTTGGTATCCATCGTTCCCTATGCGCTTTGCAGATAAAGCCCAGAAAGAAGAATACCTGATCCCAACCTGTCAGGGGCAACGTCGTGACGCTTACGCCATTACCGAAGCCGATGCCGGTTCTGACCCTACTCAATGTACCACCCGTGCAGACAAGGTAGACGGTGGCTGGCGCATCAATGGTGAGAAGTGGTTTGTCACCATCGGCGATATCGCCGACTACATCCTGGTACATGCTCACGTTGATGGTGACGTCAACAAACCCACTGTATTTTTTGTCGATAAAGATCTGCCCGGTGTAGAGCTGAAGCGCACGCCGCTGTACACCCACCACTTTGCTTTTAAACACCCGGAATACATTTTCAACGATGTGTTTGTCGATGACGACAAGGTACTGGGTGAAGTGGGTCAGGGTTACGACATGACCAAAGACTGGTTTGTTGAGGCCCGTTTAGGTATCGCTGCCCGTTGTGTGGGTGGTGCGATTCGTGCGGCAGAAGAAGCCAACGAATACGCCGCCAATCGTGTTCAGTTTGGTCAATCTATCCGCGATTTCCAAGCCGTTGAATTTATGCTGGCGGATATGGCCGTAGAGATTATGGCCGCTAAATCCATGCTGTATCGCCTGAGCTGGGATATCGATCAAAACAACGACCGTAAGATGAACCACGCACGTGCTGCGGCTCTTAAGCTGCACTGTTCTGAAATGGTGGGTCGTGTATGCGACAAAGCCGTACAGGTTATGGGTGGTCGCGGTTATATGCGTGAACAGGCCGTTGAACGTCTATGGCGTGATACCCGTGTGGATCGTATCTGGGAAGGTACTTCTGAGATTCAGCGAGTGATCGTTGGTGGTCAGATCAAAAAACGCGGTATGGATATCTATACCGGTTGGTAAAGCTTTTTCAGGCGGGAGATCTAATCTGCTCTCCCCTGACATGAGTTCTAGATTAAAGCGCTTAATGTAAGTGCCACCGTGATTAACCTTCGCTTCTGCCATGCTCTGGTTAATCGCGGTTCTTATCTGGCGATCTAGACCTTCAGTTACATCTAAGGTTACTGCTGTTATGTGCAAACAAGATAATCTGCGTCGACTTTTGTCGCCACGTAATATCGTTCTGATTGGTGGTTCAAACCTAGCTCTACCAATTAAAAATACCCGAGATATTGGCTTTGATGGCGATATCTGGATTGTAAACCCTAAATACGATCAGATCGCGGGTATCCCTTGTTATGCCTCCATCGCTGACTTGCCCAGTGCACCTGATGCCGCCTTTGTTTCTGTTAATGCCGGACTAACGGTACAAGCGGTTAAAGAGCTAAACGCCAAAGGCTGTAGCGGTGTGGTGTGCTACGCCGCAGGTTTTGCAGAAGTGGGTCATAAAGGTTCTGAGCTACAGGAAGAGCTGGTTAAGGCTGCCGGTGATATGGCTCTAGTAGGCCCTAACTGCTATGGCCTGCTGAACTTCACCAAGGGTGTCGCCCTTTGGCCTGATCGCTTATCTGGTCAGCCCACTGACAAAGGCGTGGCTATTATTAGTCAAAGCGGCAATGTGGCCCTAAACCTAACCATGCATGATCGCTCTCTACCGATCACTCATGTGATCAGTGTGGGCAATCAAGCCGTAATGGGCGTAGGCGATTACATTGAACCGCTATTAGATGACGACAGTGTGGCTGCTATCGGTTTCTATATCGAAGGCTTAAAAGATATTGAAGGCTTTAGTCGGGCAGCATTAAAAGCCGTTGAGAAAGGCGTGCCTCTTGTCGTTCTAAAAGCAGGCACCTCCGAAATTGGCACTCAGCTGACCATGAGCCATACCAGTTCACTGGCAGGTTCCGATGATATGTACCAAGCGATGTTTGATCGTTTGGGCATCGTCCGGGTGGATTCCTTAAGCGAACTACTGGAAACCCTGAAAGTGGCCGCACTCTGCGAGTTACCTAAGGGAGATCGAGTGGGTGTGCTGACCTGTTCCGGTGGCGACAGTGCCATGCTGGCCGATAGTTTAGATCAGTTCAAACTACAACTGCCACAATTAACAGATCAACAAAACCAAACCCTTTCTGGTTTGCTGCCAGACTTTGCCAGTTTGTCTAACCCTCTGGATTACAACACCTCTATTTGGGGCAATCTGGAAACCTGTACCCAAGTGTTTTCCACTATGATGTCGGGCAACTATGACGCGACCATTTTGGCGCTGGACTTCCCAAAACTGGGGTTAGGGGATGATACCGAATGGCAAGTGGCCATTGATGCCATGATCGCCGCCCATCAGCAGCAACATAAAACCGCCATGGTGATCTGTAATCTACCAGAACTGATGCCTGATGATGCCCGTCAGCGTTTAGTCGCCGCAGGGATTGCACCACTGCAAGGCTTAAAAGATGGTGTTTCTGCCTTAGCAAAGCTGATCAATTTCAGTCATCGTCGTCAACAAATCACCGCTATGGCAAACCCTCAGCAGTTACTGCTACGACAGGGTTCTGCATTAGACCAACCAAGCGATTCAGCCCCAAGCGAAAGCACCATGCTGGATGAATGGGCTTCTAAACAGCTGATGGCGCAATTTGGTTTACCTGTACCCACAGGTCAGATTTCTGAGCTGGCGGATGTGGCTCAGGTAGCGGATCGAGTGGGTTACCCCGTGGTGATGAAGGGGGTCAGTGACAAACTGGCTCATAAAACAGAAGCCGGGGCCGTGGTTCTAAACCTAAGAAATGCTCAGGCCGTCACTCAAGCGGCACAAACCATGTCCCAAAGTTTAGCCGAACAAGGCTTAACCGAGGTGCGTTACCTGATTGAACCCATGGAAGCAAACTTTGTCGGTGAGCTGATTATCGGATTAAAACAGGATGAACAGTTTGGTTTAGCTCTGATTGTCGGTACCGGCGGTATTCTGGTGAATCTGTTGAATGACAGTGCCACCTTGCTGTTACCCACCACACGCAATGCTGTCACCGAAGCGATTACCTCTTTGCAAGGTTTCAAGCTGCTAAATGGCTATCGCGGTCGTGCTGAAGGCGATATCGATGCCGCCGTTGATGCGGTGATGTCAGTAGCCGATTTCGCTATGGAGCATTGGGAGCAAGTCACCGAGCTGGATATTAACCCCCTGATGGTACGACCCAAAGGTCAAGGCGTTGTGGCCGTTGATGCTCTTGTTCGTTTCCAGACACAGGAGCTGCCTATCTCACTTCCCTCTTAATCTCTTTTTAAAACGAGAGAGCGCTTAATAAACGTTCACTCATATTTTAAGAAGCAATCGCGAACCTCAGACCAACAGTTTATCTGTTATCTGAGGTTCGATAAGTAGTAGTAAAACAAGAATAAAATAAAACAAGGTACACACCATGAATACTACAGAAAACAATGTCCGAAAGGACGGCAATAATCTAGCCACAGACCCGGCCATTCTCTGGCCTGCTGTACTGGTTATTCTTGCCACCAGTATCCCCTTAGCCATTAACCCGGAAGCGGGTAAAGCAGCGGTTAGCGGCCTACTCAGTTGGTTTACCGGCAACTTTGGCTGGCTCTACTTGCTATCCGGTATCGGCAGCTTCTTCTTTATGGTCTGGTTGGCCTACAGCCCTATCGGCCGTATTAAACTGGGTGCACCGGAAGATCAGCCAGAATTTAAAAAGATCCCCTGGATCGCCATGCTGTTCTGCGCAGGTATCGGAATATCTATCTGTAACTGGGCCTTTGTTGAGCCTCTGTATCTGCTGTCCGGCCCACCGCTGGGCGTAGAGGGCGGATCAACAGAAGCAGCCGAATGGGCCGCCATGTATCCCATGTTCCACTGGGGTGTTGTGCCTTGGGCGTTATACCTGATGCCTGCACTGCCTATTGGTTATGCTCTGTATGTTCGTAAAGTTCACGTATTACGCCTCAGTGAAGCTTGCCGTGGTGTATTGGGTGACTTAGTAGACGGCCCTGTAGGTAAGGTGATCGATGTAATCGTTATCTTCTCTATTGTGGGTGGCGTGGGTACTTCCCTTGGTTTATCCGTACCTCTGGTATCGGCCCTATTCCAAGAGATGTTTGGCTTAGAGGATTCCTTCCTACTGCAACTGATTATTCTGGCAGCATGGACTGCAATGATCGCTTGGAGTGTTTATAACGGCCTGAATAAGGGTATCCAGACACTATCCAATATCAATGCGGGTTTAGGTTTTATCCTGCTGATATTTGTCCTGTTTGCCGGTTCAACGGTATTTTTGCTGAACCTATGGTCAAACAGCTTTGGCCTGTTTATGGATAACTTCTTCCGTATTAACTTCTGGACAGATCCTGTCGCCAAAGGCGGTTTCCCTGAAGGTTGGACAATCTTCTACTGGGCTTGGTGGATCGCCTATGCACCTATGATGGGCTTGTTTGTAGCACGTATCTCCCGTGGTCGTACCATCAAAGAACTGATCCTTAACGGTGTAATCTGGGGCAGTGTCGGTTGCTGGGCCTTCTTCGCCATCTGGGGCGGTTACGCTATCGATCTGGATGTAAACCAAGGGGCTAACCTACAAGCGGTACTGAGTGAAGGCGGAATTCCAGCTACCGTAGTGGCGGTACTCAATACCCTACCGGGTGCAGAAATCGTATTACCGCTGTTTACCCTACTGTGCTTTGTCTTCCTAGCCACCACCGTAGATTCCTCAGCGTATATGCTAGCGTCCATCTGTACTAAAGAGATCTCAGGCTACCAAGAACCGGCACGCTGGAACCGTATCCTATGGACACTGCTACTGGCACTGGTCGGTGTAGGCTTACTCTCCGTCGGCGGCCTAAAAGCCGTACAAACCTCCACCATCCTAGTCGCACTGCCGATGATTCCCGTGCTGTTTATTATGGCCGCATCACTGCTACGCTGGGCAAAAGAAGACTTTGGCGCAGACCTAGCACCCCAGTCTATCGCCCGCTGCCAGCTGGAAGGTAAAAACGTACTGGTGCGTCAGCACGATAATGTATCGACTCGTGTTGATGATGATCAGGATAACGATGGTATTTCGTTGGAGGCGCAGCCTTCGGCTTGATTGCTGATTAGTTTGAGATAAGTGCTGTAAGAACAATAAAGCCGACGGGATGTCGGTTTTGTTGTTTTGACTGTGGTGAAGGTTCTTTTCCTGAATTCAAGTCGGATAACGCCCATGTAAATGGACGCTCAGCACTAGTGCAGGGAATCAAAAAGGTAGTTTTTGTCGTTCCATTAATATCTGGAGAGTGCGAAGTTCTTACCGTAAAACACTTAACTATTTGATTTAATTGAAAATTATATTTTGGGGGCAAAATAGACGTTTTCTTTTAAATCAAAAGGTTACAGAGAACTTCGCACTCTTAAGTAATATGTTTGTTATGACCTTTTACTCTCAATTGACAACACTCTTTTCTCTAGAACCTTTATCTGTTGAAAGTTCATCTTGAGCTGATTAGTATCATCATCCTCTTCAGCATATTCGTTAGCAAAGAAATCAACCTCTCCACCCTTCTCCACAAAATCAATTAAATTCTTTATTGATTTTTCAAGAACTTTTACTTTTTCACCATCACCATTTTGATCAATATTAAGGCTTATTGTAATTTCTTTTGTGATTGACTCCAGCCCTTCCTTTTTCTCCTTATCAGCTTCTTTCGAAATCTCTTGTTCAAGTTTTTGATTACCTAGCTTAAGTGCCTTGATTTCTTCAGCTTTCTTTCTAATCGTAAGTACTCTATCTGCTACTTTAAGTGCAGATAGAATAATCGTACTAGCAGTTGTAGCAATCGCAGTTGCTACAGCTAATTCAATTATGATTGATCCTTTCTGAGCCCCAATAACTTTTATATCTTCAGGTGCACTATCGTGTACCATCGCTATTCCACGGCCTATATCGTACCAAGTAGTTCCCCACCTTTTGAAATCAGATAGATTATCCAATGCAACATCATTTTGAAAATGAACCCGCATAACAACATCTGAACTTTCCTCGCTATCCAACACCTCCTCATTTATTAATGGGCGAAGGCTGGCATTGACCTGATCCAGCTTTTGTATGGCTGAGTTAAGCTCCTGAACGGTTTTATTGATCTCACTTGCAGCTGTAGCTATATCAAGAGAGTTTCTGAAAAGAATATCTTCCAATAGACTGATCCCACGTTCACCGATATACTCCGGCACATTCAAGTTTGAGATCATTCGCTCTTGCTCATTTGTTAGATCAGATGTCGAGATAGATGCGATTGCCTGAATGACATCATTCTTTTGAGATTCGAAGGGCTGTTGTGGCTGATTGTTACGAGCACTTGCATTTTGCTGCATCACAGTCAAAAGCTGCTGGTATTTATTTACAACTTGTGGTCTCTTAATCTTTTCATTCATCCACAACGTCAGTTCAAACAACTCATTTATCTGCACAAATACTCCTAATTTTTCTTCAAGTTATTCCTCTGTACCCAGAGATTAGTGATCAAAACCGAAAAAACGGGTTAATTTCTCCAATAAAAATAGGGATAGTCATTATTCTTATTACATCTTTATTTATCACGATTATTTTCTATTCAATATTCTACAATTCAATCTTTCCGGGCCAATTAAAATAGAATTGTTACTTCTTGCAAAATTAAAAAATTTAAATTGAACGTTTCCGTTTAAATAATGCCAAATTTCCATGTATTCAGTTGCATACCCGTAATCCTTCCATTCATCTTTATTCATATTCTTGCATTTTAAAATACAGTCTTTTGCAGTAGCACATTCTACTTTCTCCACCATATAGTCATTCTGACTTTTCGCCATAGTAAATGAAGTAAAAAGTGCACTCATGCAAAATACAGATATTGATATAATTTTTTTCACACCCTTTCCTCTTTAAAGGCAAAATCGGGATAGCCATTATTTTTAAAAACGACCGTAAAAGCAATAGTGACAGTGTGTGTCGTCTACAGAGATTGGATAACTGACATTTACGGTATTCGTAGAAGAACAAACTGGGACAGCCATTATTTTTAAAAATGACAACTAAAGCAACAGTGACAATATATGTCGCCTACAGAGATTGGATAACTGACATTTACGGTATTTGTAGGGAATAAAACGGCACTGAACCTCTATTCCGATGCTCCAAAACAAAGACATCGAATTTGTTATTGAAAAACCTGTCTCGCTACTGGATGTAATCTTATACAAACAGGACTTTAAACTGATTTACTGAAGTGATCCAATCCAATCCTTTTTCTTTGGCAAACGACTTGAGCCGCTTAATATGTCCAATTGCTCTGCTAGCCTTCAGGCCGAACAAACCGGAACAGCCATCTTATAGAGGAGTCACTCACCACAGTCTTAGCTCAAACGCCATAGTGTGATGCTGCCAAAAAGATATACGCAGAGTACAAAAGGCGTGGTAAATACAATAAGGCCTAATTTCATAAACCCTGCACTAAGCAATACCGTTGTTCCCACTATTAAAAGTACTGATATCAATAGGGGCCAAAACCGGCATTCCATACGATCAACGACTACAAGTACCGCCAAAATGGCATTAAAGCCAAAAAAACCGGTATTGATTAATGCTGTATCCACTCCTATGACAAAAGCAAAAATAACACTGGATACAGAGGCTATTAAGGCCCAACCCGCTGCAGATAGAGATCCTATAGCCAGCGCCAAAAGCACTAAAACTCCACTGACTGGCGATGACTGAAAACTCACTTGGCCGATACCATTCAGCATGGCCTTAAGCAGATTGAGTTCTTCATGAACAACATGACTGGCTCTTAACTCCCCATTGAGTAACAGAGTCAGCAGCAACATAGCCCAAGCGGAAAAAATAAACGGGCAACTATAAGCGGGTAAACGATGCGTTTTTAGAAATACCAACATTAGAACAGCAGTCAAAGCGGCACCAAGTGGTAATACCAAGAGAAGCCACAAAGAAATGGGCAAATTACTGACCAAAGCAATGCCTAATAAAGCAGCATTATAGCCATATAAACCATTGCCAAGATCAAATGGCTCTGCGCCGAGTTTTTGAGCCGTATAGTAAGCGATAACGACTGCCGAAATAGCAGCCAGTAGCATTAGCCAAGAATTAACGGCAATGGCAAGCATAAACAATAGGCCGCTAACAGCATTACTCTGAAAGCCAATTTGGGAGAAACCGCGAAGTATTGGAAACATGTAATACCTGAATAGCCTGAAGATCACTTTAGCGGCTATTTTGACATAGCGATGATTGCTTGAGCCAAGCATTCTCTCTGATAGGTTGCTGAAGGACGGATTTATTCTCGACGGGCACGTGTCATAAGGTATTCTTCCGTGGATAGCTTTGATTTCCTGATTGAAATTAAGCGTAGGCAGGAACTTCAAATCCATCCATAATTTGATAGGTGCTCAGTTTTCCCCGCCGATAGGCTAGTTGATGAAGATTATGAGGTTTATTATGCAGGTTCATTTGTATTCTATAGCTATCTTTCACGTTAATGCCCCAGACATTAAAGAACGTTGAGCACTGATAATCTATGTCTAGCCTTCGGACTGTTCTAACTCATTTGATTTTCAGTGTTTTTTTGCTATTGGCCAGTAATAGCTATGGTGAAATACTGAAAATTGTTACGACCGTTTATCCACCCTATCAATACCCTCGGGATGGCAAAGCCAAAGGACTGTCAGCGGAGATTGTGCAGGCTATCCTAGCTAAAACGGCCTATAACTATCGGATTAATTTTTACCCTTGGCCAAGAGCCTATAAATTGGCTCAAACGGACAGTTATACGCTGATTTTTAACATTTCCAGAACCCATGAGCGTGAGCAACTTTTTCAGTGGATCGCGCCAATAACGCCCAATAATATTTACCTGTGGAAATTGCGCAGTCGAAAAGATATACAATTAACCACACTTCAGGATGCCCGAGGTTATCGTTTTGGTGTATTGGCGGATGATGTCAAACGTTATTATCTGCAGAGTAAAGGGATTGCGAAGAAACAGCTGAATATCAACATCAAAGATCAGACAAATCTGTTGATGTTAAAAAATAAGCGTTTCGATCTGATGCCCTATGATGAGATTGCTTTTCGCTATCATATGCTGCAGTTAGGTATAAATCCTAATGATTTTGAGCAAGCTTTGCACCTTAGGGATATCTCTCAATATGCTTACCTTGCCGCAAGTTTAGACACACCAAAAGAAGTTGTTTTACGCTTACAACAATCGTTTACAGAGCTGTCTCTTAACGGTGAATTGGATGCTATTGTGCAGAAATATCGACATAAAATGTTGGATGCTGTAGGAGGAATACCGCATCTAGGAATGGATGATAAATAAAAAATAGGGACAGCCATTCTTTCAAAAGTGACGGTTAAATCAATAGCGACAATATATTCCGCATATAGATGATAAGCGGTTAAACAAAAACTCCCCGTATTATCTTCAGGAGTGACAGAGCATTCGCGGATGCGCCTCTGGCTTATCCACGCTACGTGTATCGGTTACTTCGTAGAAAAATTTATCTCCTTGTGCTTAGATAACTGGCAATTACAGTATTAGATGAGGTTCAGTTTTCCTTCTGTTACTGGTTACTATAACGTTCCTGTATATGTTGAACCTGCTCAATAGTTAATCCCAGAAGGCCTGATATTTCTGCTTTTTTTAGACGAAAAAAACCGGAACCCATAGGCCCCGGTTTTGATGTATCAAAACTCAGTCTAAACGCTGAATATTGTTACTTAAACAGCGATTGGGCCGCCGTCTGTTTTCTGGATAACAACTGTAGAAGCACGTGGGCGCAGGGTTGTGCCTTCTGGTGTTACTTCTGTTGCATCAGTTTCAGATACTGGCCAGTTTCCTGGGTGCTGGATATTGACAAACATCGCGGTGTTATCTGGACTAAAGGTGATACCCGTCACTTCACAGCCGTTCGGGCCAACAAAGAAGCGTTTCAGCATATCTTGGTTGTCAGCGGAGATGACAGTCTGGTTGCCTTCTGTATCAACAACGGCAGAGGGCACAACCGCCAGAATCTGGTCGTTGGTGTCATCTGCAACGTCTGAACCGTTATCGGTCTGAATCCACATGATGCCACGGCTGTCGAAGCCCATGCCGTCAGGGCTGGCAAATTCATTCATCTCGGTCAGGCCTGAACGGTTGATATCCGCACCTGCCGAATCGTTAGAGCCGTAGACGAAGATCTCCCAGTTAAAGCCCGTCATATCGTCGTTCTCATCCCAGCGGATGATATGACCGTATGGGTTATCAACACGTGGATTAGCCGCATTGGCTTCTTCACGCTTGGTGTTGTTGGTTAGTGTGAAGTAAACCTTGTCATCCACTGGGTTCAGCGCACACCACTCTGGACGATCCATCGGGGTTGCACCTACCGCATCCGCTGCGCCACGAGTGTTCAGAATAATACCCGCCAGATCACCAAACTTTTCACCCAGTGTCTGTCCATCCTGAGCAACGGTATTCACTGTGAGTGGCAACCAAACACCGGTACCGTCAGCATCAAAGCGTGCCACGTACAGGGTGCCGTCATCCATATACTTGGCACCCGTTGCTAGGCGATCCGTTGGGTTCGCGTCCGCTGGATTCCACAGCTCACGGGATACAAACTTGTAGATGTATTCGAAGCGTGAGTCATCACCAGAATAGAAAACAACGGGCTGACCTTCTTCCAGTTTACCCGGCCAGCAGCCTTCGTGACGGAAGCGACCCAGAGCAGTACGTTTTACCGCACGGCGTGAGGTATCAAATGGATCGATCTCGACGATATAACCGAAGGTGCTACCCTCGTTACGGTAATCTTGTGTCGCATCTACGCCTGTTGGCGTGATGTTAAAGCGTGCAAATTCACTCTCTACTTCAGAGGCATCGCCTGCTGCAGTTTCCCAGCCATAACGGCTACTGGTACGAAAACCAATACGCTCCTGCTCAGTGGTCATGGCGCCATCGTGTACAAAAACGTTCGGCCAGTTCTCTTCACAAGTCAGGTAGGTGCCCCAAGGAGTGTAACCGTTACCACAGTTATTGTTAGTGCCACGGGTTTGAGTGCCATCCAGAGAGAAAGGCGTGATCAGGTGACTAGTACCCGCCATTGGGCCAGAGATATCCATCACACTATCAGATGTAAAGCGGCGGTTTAGTGGATCACTATCAATAACCTGCCAGTTACCGTTAGTACGCTGGATACGCACCACAGCAACACCGTGTGCGTAGATCTCTTTACGTACTTCATCAACCGGACGGTTGCCTGCATCATCAGTGGTTGCACCATCTGGATGCAATGCATTCTGATCGACGTATTCGTGGTTTACCACCAACAATCCATCGTCAGAGCTACCATCGATAGGGAAAAAGCGCATACCGTCATGGTGCATGCCCATGCTATTCAACTGGTCGGTCGGCGTGTTAGTACCATCATCTTTCCAGGCTGCCGCAGTACTGTTCAGCGGCGTACCCCATGGTGCGAGTACTGACGCGGTATAACCCGCAGCGACTACACAAGCGTCAGTTTTAGAACCTGCAATGGATTCAAACGCTAGAGCGATGCTCTCCATCGTTTCATCGTCAGTACTGGAGTCATCATCGCTGTTACAACCGGTCAGACCGATACCAGACAGCAGTGCAACCGCACTCACTATACCGCCACGAACGACAGAACGACGGGACAGGTTGGTTTCTAAAACAGAACTGAACGGGGTGTTTTCACTCTTGTTGTGAACCATGTCACTGCTGGTGAATGTACTCATCTCTGGTAATTCCTTAATGGATTATTAGTGCTAATCAGTTGGCTAAGACTAGCGACACCATAAGGCAGAGATATGATTATTTGTTTACCGTTAGATGTGCTTTTTGTTACTTAAATATTGCACGGATAAGACAAAAAATTCTTCATCGCCGGAAAGTTCACTCAGAGCAAACTAGAGCTTTCCAGTATTGTCTTCAATTCCGTAATGCCTTGCTTTGCACGGCGGTCTAAGTCTTCTCTTAAAGCAATAACAATGTCACTGGACGACGTGAGTTCTGAGTTCCTACTATGATACTCCAGCGTCACCTTACAACTGCTGTCGGTGATTGCCAAGAATGTGACCGTCATCTGGGGTAATACACTCGCTAGATTTCCCTGGGTTAAAAAAAAATGATTAGGCTTACACTGATTCACGTTAATTTCTAAATCGACAGCACCGCTGGGTAACAACAAGGTTTCCACATATTTTTTCCCGATATCGCCGTGAGCTAACTGATTGGTTGATTTTATATCGACAACACCGGGAAACCAGTGTTTGTAGTTTTCCATATTGGAAATATAGTTAAATGCGACACTTACCGGCGTTGCAATTAAAACAGAGATTTTAGCTAATTCGATCATATTGATTCCTGCCTGATTTGTTTAAGTACCTAAGCAAAAGTTTCTCTACAATAAATCGCCTATTCTCCGACTAGAGAATATCGAAATGCTTTTATTTAGGTATGTAGTGAAGGACAGGAAACACTATAAAACCTCAATAGAGCCACCTAAAGCGATGCTTGGTTAACACTTGCATAACTTAATGGAATGCATAAATCTGCTAAACTGCTTCTCGATAATGATGCAGAGGCCTATTAATCATGCCTAAATTCACCCACTACCGTGTTTTTGTCGCGGTGGTTGAAACCGGCAGTATTGCCCAAGCCGCATTAAAGCTAAACTATTCAGCTGCTGCGGTGAGTAAACAGCTAACAAAGCTCGAACAAAGTGTGCAAGTTCAGCTCTTTCATCGATCCCATAAAAAGCTCGAAATTACAGAAGCGGGCCAGCGCTTTTACCCACGCTGTAAACGTATTTTGGCTTCTGTCTCCCAAGCAGAAGAGACCTTACTCACTGAAGATGACGCTATAAAGGGAACAATATCTATTACCTTATCCAAAGCTTTAGCCCGTTCTAAGGTTTTTGATGTCTTCGCAGCCTTTACGGCTAAACATCCACAGATTCAGTTTGATATTCAATTTAGTGACAACTTGGAAGACCTCCATGAAGAAAATCTGGATTTTGCCTTACGTTTAGGGAAATTACAGGATAATAGCCACATGATCGCTATTCCACTGATGGAAACTCAATTGATAGCCTGTGCCACACCCCGCTACCTTGAACAATATGGCACTCCAAAGCGTTTTTCTGATTTAGGCAATACCAAGCTTATTTTGATGTCGCCGCTAAATAGCTCAGAAGCTCTGAAGACTTTTTTCCGTAAAGAAAAAATCCAGGCTAATAGTGAAAATATACATACCTGTGATGATATTGAGGGGGTATATCAATCGGTTCGAGCTGGATTAGGCATCGGTATGCTGTTGAATATCTCAACAGAACATGAGATTAAAAATGGCACCTTCCACACCGTTTTGTCCGAGCGAAATCTACCTAGGAAGCGCTTGTATTTACTCTACAAAAAAAGCCAGTGGAAAAGCCAAAAACTCCTAGCGTTTAAGGAGCATATAAAGTCGCTGCTTTCGTAAGTGGCTTTTCTTACCCGCTGTCCTGATAAACTGGTATCCATATGCCGTATATCAACCAATAAACCAGGACACCATTGTTTTACTAAAAGAGTGATTTTTATACCAATATTAATGTCTACGAAGCCATTCTTGAATTGCTAGGCCAATTGCTGTCGGTTGGTCTTCTTGAATGAAGTGCAAACCTTGTCCGATATATACCGTCTCTAGGTTTTTAATATATTCTTGATACCAGGGCACCATATCCATAGGAATTAAGGCGCCGGGATCGGCATACAGCAACAACATATCCATATCCGTAGTTTGCATAAACTGCTCGATACCTTGCATCAATTCAACGTTAGAAGTTGGAGAGCCTGCGATTGGCACTTCACAAGGCCAAACCAATAGAGCCGTTCGATCTTCTTTGTCAATATACGGCGCTCGATAAGCGGTCATATTCTGTTCATCCAGTGTACGATTGACATACGCTGGTAAAGTTTTCTCAATAAACACGTTCTGATTAATAACCAATTCATTCCCCTGTACAGGGTCTTTAAATGCCTTAAACATAGAACCAAGCTCCTTACCCATAGATTCAAAACTGGGTTTGGGGAAAGAAGGTGGTAACAAGCCTTCCATAAAAACAATACCTTGTACTTTATCTGGATGACGACGAGCATATTCAAAACCTAATGCAGCTCCCCAGTCGTGAACCACCAAAGTAATATTTTCCAATTGTAGTTCAGTAATAAAGCCTTCTAAATAATCCAGATGATCCGCAAATGTATAGGCTATATCAGGATTGCCTGATTGACCCATGCCAATTAAATCCAAAGCAATTCCTCTATTTTTATCAGAGACGAAAGGTAATACATTTCTCCATAAATACGATGATGTGGGATTGCCGTGAATAAACAGTACTGGATCACCTTCCCCTTGCTCTACATGATGAACTTGCTGTCCGTTAACAGATGTAAAGTGACTTTCAAAGGGGTATTCCGCCGAGACGCTTGGCAAAGATAGTTTATAGCTTGGAGTTGTCATAGGTATTCTCTGTATGGGTTTACATAAATAACGTCATTCTTGCACGCAAAAATACGATATCAATTCGACAATCAGTTTTGTACAGATATGTACAAAACAAGATGATAATACATATTATGTTCAGATATGTACAAAAATAATTTACACTGATCCCATTAAGACATCGCTAGGTATTATGAAGATGAATCAGGTAAAGCCCGGTCGGCCTAATAAATTTAATCGAACCAATGCTGTAGAAACGGCTAAGAATGCCTTCTGGCATCAGGGATACCATGCATTATCGGTCAACCAATTAGCCAGTTTAATGGGAATGACGCGTTCCAGCTTGTACAACAGTTTTGGCGATAAACAGACACTATTCAAAGAAGCACTGGATGCTTACAACGCAGCCACACCGATTGCTAAACTGAAAGTCTTACCTACAGGCGCTCCTATTATTCCTGCTCTGTATGAGTTCTTTAAAGAAAATTGCCAAACGAGAATTCAGGATCAAGGCAAGGAAGGCTGTTTAATGGTTAATACTATTTCAGAGGTGATCGGAATCGATGATTCCTTATCCGATGATATTGAGGCTATGTTATTGGAGTCCGTAGCGTTATTTGAAAATCTACTTGAACGTGCTGTAACACAAAATGAAATTCCTCCACCTAATGATCTTCAGGCCATTGCTAATGCTCTAACGGCCTTTTTGATGGGATTAAGTAACTTGAGTAAAGTCATTCGGGATGAAAACCAACTATGGAATATGTGTCAAATGTTTCTGATTGGCTTGGGATTATCCCCTCAGGAAAAGTACTTGTAATATAAATCAAGTATGCTCCCCTAAGGATAATTACCATAAGCTCAAATGATGAAATGTACACCAAGTAGTACCAAAGAGAAGGGGGAAAGAAAACAACAAAAAAAGACTTTGGAAAGCATCATAGACCCTTTCCAAGTCCCTCTTTTTCAATTATTTAGTACAGGTATAAGTCAACGGTAAATCCTATACTCACCTTCACTTTCCCCTTAATACTGATCATCCTTCCACATTTCTTTAGTAAAGCGCACGGCCTTATTGCGTCCTGTGTCTTTCGCTTGATACAGGGCCACATCAGCAAATTTTAAGCCTTTCCATAGGGATTCTTCATCGCCGGGAAATTCACTGACACCAATACTGATGGTCTTAGTAATGCGTTCGCCTGTATCCAAGGTAAATTGATGATCCTCAAAAGACTTACACATCTTCTCTGCTACGATGAGGGCTTCGCCAGGTTCCACATCCACCAACATAATGAAGAATTCTTCTCCACCAAAACGGAAGATAAGGTCCGAATCACGCACACTGTTCTTCAGGATCTTGGCTGTTTCTACCAGAATTAAATCCCCTGCATCATGACCATGGGAATCATTAACCTGTTTAAAGTAGTCCAGATCACACATCAACAAGCCAATGGTCTTTTTACGACGTAGAGCCGCTGAACAGATATTGGTAGCGGATTCCTGCAGGAAGCGTCTGTTATGCAAACCGGTCAGAGCATCGGTCAAAGCAGACTCACGTAAAGTAGCCGTCAAACGTTTGGACTCGATGACAGGCAAAGCTTCTTTAATATATTGAGATGCTTTATCTACCTGATCAACCACTCGTAAACGAGTCTCGTGATCTTCCTCTCCAGCAAAGTTGAACTGCACCACGCCAATGGTACTGCCACCAATAGTCATTGGCACACACACATGCTGGCTATTGCCATGATCGATAAATTGCTTACAGATCTTCGGGAAATCGTATGAACTGATGCCATGACCGGTACGCTTGGCCTTACAAAGATTACAGTTGTCCAGAATCTCCTGATTACAGGTTTGAGCATCCTCATTCAGGGTAAGAGGGTACACTGGCTTCATGCGGTTATGAATATCATCCACCTCAAAAATCACCGGTGATTCCAATTTGAGATCTTCGGTGAAAATATCATAGAGGCGGGAATAGACATCCTCCATCACATCATCTTCCTCAATAACCTTGCGAAAAGTAGTGAGATCACTAATGGACTCCATCAGGGCATTGAATTCGTTAGAGAGAGCACCAATTTCATCAATCGAGGTGATGGCAATACGCTTACGAAGATCAACATCACCTTTCCCTTGAGCCACATCCTTCAGGCCATCAATCACCTTATCCAGACGTCGAGTGATAGAGTTGCCTATCCACCATGCCAGCGCCATAGTGAGCAGGGCAAAAAATATACCGCCAGCGATGGCCAGGTTGCGCACATTCAGGATTTCTTTCTGCACATCATCCAGATACACACCGCTACCGACTATCCAGCCCCAAGGCTTGAAGTTCTTGACATAAGAGAGCTTGGCTACCGGCTCCTTCTCACCGGGCTTGGGCCACATATAGTCCACAAAACCCGCACCATAAGCATTGGTAACGTTAACAAACTCTTGAAAGAGCAATACCCCATTGGGATCAGCAAAATCAGTCAGATCTGTACCATTCAGCTTGGGGGCTGTAGGGTGCATGATCATGCGTGGATAACTGTCATTGATCCAGAAGTATTCCCGAGTGCTATAGCGCAAGCCATTGATGGCACGCTTAGCACGCTCCTGGGCTTCCTCAGTGGATAGCTCACGGTTCTCTACCAATTCCTGATAGTGAGTGAACACACCAAAAGCCACTTCCACCGCCTGACGGGTGGCTTCCTTTTTCCCCTCCATAATGCGTGACTCTATGTGGGGAATAAACACCACAAAGGTAACAGTCAAGATAATACATACCCCGATAAAGGAGGTAAGCAATATTTTTGGCAGGATGGGCCAGTTACGCAGATATAACGATTTCAGCATGGCGTCCTCAAGCAATGAGATAGTCAAATAAGCGCTAAAACAAAAGTTTTTCTGCCAAGCTATCAATAGATCTAGCATGGAAAGCCAAAACGCACTCTCGAATATGAGAAAACTTTGTTTATCTGCGCACTATGATGCAAAAAATTAATTAATCATAACAAGACCTAATAAAGCAATACAGAATAGAACATCATTTTCTTTTTGATTTGTTTCGATTATTTTCTCGAATGCTCTATTTGATGGGGTGCTCCCACGACCTGTGCCATAATGCGTCGCTTTAGTCACTCAAGCCGAACCCTCATAATGAATTACCAAGCCGCTATTTTTGATATGGATGGTCTGCTTCTGGATACCGAGCGCGTTTGCATGCGTATCTTTAAGGAAGCCTGCGAGATCCAAAAACTGCCTTTCCATGAAACCATTTATCTGTCCATCATCGGTCGTAATCCGGTAGGTATTGAACAGATTTTTCGGCAAGCCTACACAGATGATTATGAACGTTTACATAATGAATGGCGTACTCGCTATAACGCTGTAGTGAAACACCAGGCCATTCCCGTTAAACAAGGTGTGATTGCGTTACTTGAATGGCTCAAGGCAAATAACATCCCAACGGCTGTTGCAACTTCGACGGTTAATGATGTGGCTAAGAAAAAGCTGGCCTTGGCGGGACTGGATCAATATTTTGACAGTCTAACTACGGGCTGCGAGGTCAAACACGGTAAACCAGATCCAGAGATTTACTTATTGGCCGCAAGCCGATTGAATGTCGACCCAGAAAAGTGTCTGGCATTTGAAGATTCTAACAATGGTGTTCGATCGGCATTTACAGCAGGTATGATCACCTACCAAATCCCAGATTTGGTTGAGCCCTGCGAGGAGGTTCGCGCCTTCGGTCATAAAGTCTTACCTTCTATGCACCAGGTACTGGACGATCTTAAGTAACCAATGCTCTCTGAAACTAATTAACCGAGTAATTATTCCCCCTCTTCAGTATAGGCAGGTAGCTTATACTAGCTTTCATAAAGTACTGACCGGATTTAACCAGTAAACTGATTTTTGATCACCATCAGGATATTCGATATGGACACTTCGATTCTGAAAACACAAGCCAACATGATGAACAGCAACATCAAGTTGGCGAAAGAAGGTAATAAAGAGCCCACACTATCTCAGCTGCGAGAACAGGCGGTAGAAAAAGCCGCAGAACCAGAAAAGCCCAAGAGCATTCAGGAGCAGTATAAAGAGCAACAGGCTGCACAGCAGGATAAGATCACTCTATCTGAAGAAGGTATGCAGCGTTTACGTGGCGAAAAGGCGAAAACCGAAGAAGAAGAGAAAGATGAAAATCTGCCTGAAAATATTAAAATGCTGAAAAAACAGGCTAAAGAGTTAAAAGAAGATCTAGAAGAAAAACAGAAAGAGATTGAGGAACTGAAGCGTCAACCGGGTACGACCATAGAAAGCCTAGAACCTCATATGAAGCAACTGCAAATGATGCAGCTCCAACTGCAAAGTGTAAAACAAAGTCTGGCTGATGCCATAAAAGAAGCCGGTATTTCAGATCCATCTATTATGGCCGGTCTCTAGTATCTTTTCCCTTAGCCTGTTTCTTTAAAAAGCCGACATAAAGTCGGCTTTTTTTAGATTGATAACAGCCTGCCGGTATTAACTACCAATTACCCCGCCGTCTTTTTTGCTGATAACAACAATAGCCGGTCTTGGTGGCATCTTAAGATCAAAGTCTGGCCAGCGCGTAATGGGGTCAGCAAAAGTTGATTCTCGGGCAAATTCAGGGAATTCCTTCGCTCCATCAGAGCCAGGATGCTGAACCGCAATAAACATGGTTTTATCATCCGGAGTAAAAGCAGGGCTTGCCATTTCAGCACCGACAGGCACACGGAAAAACATACGAGCAGCACCTCGTTTCTTGCCTCGGGTTTCAACGGCCCAGATACCATCACTGGAACCCGTTTCTCCCCAACGCTCACCCTGATCCGTTGTTACCCAGAGTCTTCCCCTGTGATCTACCACACCATTATCTGGTGCAATAAACCAACCGTCCTGTACTCCTTTTTTATCCTGACTCTCGTCCTTGGAATCAGAATTAATACCATCACTGTGCAATAAGATGCTCCACTGAGCACTCTCTGTACTGTGATCATTATTCTTAGGTTTTAATTCTAAGATACGCCCATCTTGAGCATTCTCCTTAACATTATCACCGAGCAGCATGATATAGACGGCCCCATTTTTCTGGTTCACGATAACATCTTCTGGTCGATCCAGAGGCGTTGCGCCTAAAGTGTCTGCGGCTTGACGGGCGTCAATCAATACATCGGCCTGACTATTAAAACCGTTTTCTTCCGTTAAAGGGCCCTCCCCATATACAAGGGGTAACCACTGCACCACGCCTTCTGTATCAAAACGCGCCACATACAAAACCCCTTCATCAAATAACTTAAAATTGGCCCGACGATCATTGGCATCAAAACAGCTTTTAGAGACAAACTTATAAATGTATTCCCCTGTTTGATCGTCTGCTGAATAAACCACTATCTTGTCGTCAATATTCTGAATAATGGCAGCACCTTCATGTTTAAAGCGGCCAAGAGCCGTGCGCTTCACGGGACGCGCATAAGGATCATAAGGATCTAACTCTACAAACCAACCAAAACGATTCGGTTCATTAGGCTCCTGCTCAATATTAAAACGCTCATGGTACTTACCCCAATCAAACCATTTACCCGGTATGCCGTAACGCTTTAACTTATCTTTTTCTGGATGGCCCTTTTTTACTCCAGAGAAGTAACCGTTAAAGTTCTCTTCTGTGGTTAAAATAGTCCCCCAAGGGGTGATGCCTCCGGCACAATTGTTAACAGTACCCAGCACATGACGGCCTTTAGGGTCGTATTGGGTTTTCATTCGCTCGTGGGATACCGCAGGACCAGAAATGTCGGTAGTAGACGTTAAAGGCGTAATACGTCTGTTATAGGGACTAAAACGTACTTTATGCCAGCGTCCTTTATGATCTTTTTCAATTTCTACGACAGAAAGACCATGAGCGGCCATCTCAATATCACACAGCTCTCGTTTGTAATCGTCCTTTTTGCCTTTTTTCCGACTGTGCTCAGGAAACATGAGCTTTTGAGAGGTGTATTCGTGGTTAACCACTAATAATCCACGGCTTGGATTATGGGAGCCTCTAGGTAAAGGCATAAAACCAACAAAGTCATTGTTATAGCCAAACTGTCTGGCCTGAGCAAAAGCGGTTTGATTCTCTGGATCAAAATCGGGGGCATCATTGGTCACCGGGTCCCCCCAACGAATCAAAACATCCGCTCGATATCCCTTGGCCACATGATGCGTACTATCCACACCATGAGGCACACCAGAAAATGTAAACTCGGTTCTGGATTTACTTTTTTTATCCTTAGTACTTTTTTGACTGGACAGACTATCCTGCAGCAAAGCTTGATCGGGGTTCTGCTGAGTAATTTTGTTTAAGATATCGGTTAACGCTGGATGCTTTTTAGGGCTAGTACGTTTATCTTCATCCGCATCCCACTGTCTATCAACCATGCTGCTTTCCTTTTATCAAAGCCAGAATCATTCATTTTATGTCTGCCTTTATGCTGCAAACGCGAGATGACAGAGGAATGACAAAGACATAACAGAAAAACGACAGCCTCATATCTAATACCATTCCCGATAAGTTATTGGTGATAACAGTCTCCGAATACACCGAGAGTGATCCAGATTTTCCTTACTTTACATCTATAAGGAATTATCGGGATTGGTATAAACAAACCTAAACACAAGTATTTAAGGAGACTTTGAGAAGTACATTCCGCTAGAGGGGCAGGAAATAGGAATATAGTGATTTTCGGGAGAGGGGTCGTTTAGGGATTAGCAACGCTTAAGTACTACGACTCTTGATATTTCTTGTAGAAGAATAAATTTCGTCTAGGCTACAAATGTAACATTACGTTAACAAGCGAGATCCCTCCTACAGGCCATTATTATGCGTAAAGTAGAATCGATACCTTGTTCAACCTTATCAATCCCTTTGTTAACGTTCCTACTACTATTCAAATCTCAATGGGCATTAGCAGAGAAGGAAACGATTGTTTATCTCGATAGCGGTGAGTATCCACCTTATTACTCCCAATCTATGCCTGAATATGGCGTTGTCAGTAAAATCGTGGCACAGGCATTTGCGCTTGAAGGTTTAAAGGTAAAGATCCAATGGTACCCTTGGGCCAGGGCCTATGAGCATGTTGTTAATGGTGTTGTGCATGGTTCTTTTACCGGTGCCAAGACGCCTAAACGCGAAAAGGTGTTCTATTTTAGTGATCCTATTATTAAAAATGAGATTGTATTTTTCCACTTAAAAAGCCATGCCTTTACTTGGCAGAAATATCAGGATCTTTCAGAAACCCTTCTGGGTGGCACCTTAGGCTATAGTTACTCTAGAGATTTTATCGAAGCGGAAGAGTCAGGAATTATTAAGGTAGAACGAGCCCCCGATGACCAAACCAATTTTCGCAAACTATTAGGTAACCGGGTAAAAGCATTTCCCATTAGTAAAAGCGTCGGCTTATATAAACTCAACCAACATTTTACTCCTACAGATATTAGTAGCCTATCCTGCCACTCCCGGCCTGTTGTCGATAATGATGTCCATCTGATCTTGTCAAAAAAGTTACCCGAAAGTAAGCAACTCTTAAAACGCTTTAACCGGGGTCTACAAAAACTCAAGCTTTCAGGACGTTACGCTGAATTATCCAAAGTACAGGTAGAAAGCCGTATTGTTTGTAGCCCCCTGCCTGTAACAAGTAATGTACGTAACGCTTCTAATGAGTGATTAGCCATTCATTCCGTAAATTCATTGCCAATGTGAAAGATGAACAAGGAAAGGGAAATAAGAAAAGAGAAACTATTCGTCTCCCTTCTTCTATTTTACTTGGGATCATCATTTTGTCTTTCAGGTATCTGAGCCAATTTATTTTGATAATCCTGCAGTACTATCTGTAAGGCTTTTTCAGCAACCTCTGGATCAACCTCGTTGGTTTCCAACAATTCAATAAGATCAACAGCGAGTTTGATATGATCCGGGGCAGTTTCAAGTGACATTATTTTTCCAGAGAGTTGATTTAAGCTGTAAGAGTTTACAACAACTCACCACTGAAATTTAACCGGTAACTCAAACCGCCATACCAACCTGTATCCTCATCTTGCCACTGCTGTTTGTATTGGCCGATATTTACTGACCACAGCTGTTCCTGACTAGGGGAATAATTCAGGATAAGGCTAATATTCTCTGGCGTGCGATCCGTATCAATGGCTAATCGAGTCAGCAGTTCTTGATGACCAAAGCTTTCGACATCTTTCACTAAACGATCATAACGACCGGATAACTGCCACCTTGGATTAAGGTTGTAGCTGATCAGACCATAAAAGCCATAGCTATTATCATCTAGCTTTAATAGCTGATCACTGGTGATTAACTCTCCATCCTGCTGCCGTTTAATGATCTCTCCAGCCAGTTGCCATTTATCTGACTGCCAACGGGTAGAAACAATCAGTTGATCCAGCTGGCCAGTAAATTGATAGCTTAAATCACCGCTACTGTGGGAGTGATCGCTCTCACTACTCTGATAATTTTGTTGGCTGTGCAGGTAGGCCAGTTTTAGATCCAGATGACCCAAACTGTTTAAATCGATTCCCTGATCCAGATATACACTTTGTGTTTGAGTCAGTTCATCTTTCTGCCTCTGACCGGCAATAGCATTTTCACCGGAGAAAACCTCAATGCCGAACAAGGTCGATTCCGCCAGCTGATAACTTAACTGAATACCTTCGTCTAATAACTCCTCACCCATCATGCTTTGATAGGCCAGAGGTGCGACAGGATACAGTAGACCCCTATGGCCTTCGGCATTATAAAAACCAACATCAGAATAAAACCGTCCTAACTTTAATTGCCAAGGACGCCCATCAGTACGCTCACTTTGAATAAAAGCCTGATCCACCTGCAACTGAGTATCACCATCGTGACTATGATTCGCCAGAGAACCATGCACCAGCCAGCCACTTTCCAAGGCACTGGTTAGAGCCAACTTTAACTCTATAGGATTAAAACCATTTTCCGGGGCTTCTGCCAAAGCAAATACCGGCGTAAACACTTGGTATTGTTTTTGTGTTGCCGATGTATCGGGTAGCCCTGTTAAGATATTTTGCTCCAGTTCCAGTTCAACCCTAAGCCCCATATCCGGCACCGTAAGTGCAGAACCATGAGCCATGGCCTTCGTTGGCAGGACCAATATATTCAGAGCGAATATATTCAAGGGCAATGCTAAGGCCGATACTGTAAATACTGAAATAGATCTACTGATAAGGGTTTGAGAAACGTGCATCATTATTAAAACTCTTGTCGGTCAGGGACTTTAAGAAGTTAACCAAGTCCTGTTTTTCCTGTTCTGTTAGGGTAAAACCACCCACAAAACCGCTTTTATTAGGATTCAGACGGCCATCGCCCGTGGCTACACCGTTAACTGTGGTCGGTGCTCGTCCACCAGCCGCATACATCTCCACCACTTCTTCTAAGGTTTCAATAGAGCCGTCATGCATATAAGGGGCGGTTACTTCAATATTGCGTAGAGAAACCGGACGGAACATCCCTTTGTCTTCCTCTTTACCGGTCAACTCAAATAAGCCTTGATTACCCAGTGGGTAGCTGCCATTGGCATCTAGGTTATATAAGCCATTGTTAAAAAAAGGCGCTTCAAAAAAGACAGTTTTGCTATGCAGAGTGGATTGGGAGAAATTAAAACCACCGTGGCAGTGAAAACATTCCGTTTTTTCACCAAAAAACATCTCTTTCCCCCGTTTTTGAGAGGCCGTTAATGCAGTTTCATCCCCTTGTTCATAACGGTCAAAATCAGAATCAAAAGACACCATAGAGCGAATAAAAGAGGCCATTGCCTGACTGATATGGCTGAACGTTATAGGTTCAAGACCGTTTGAAGATGTATTTGAGTCCACATCAAAAGAAGCTTCGGGAAAAGCATCCGCAAAGAGCGCTTGATAATTCACATCACTACTAATACGCAGCATAATCTCTTCTTTATTAGCATCGTTTACTCCCAGCTCAACGGGAAATTCGCCAAATAAAGGCACACTGTGCTGACTGACCAAACTGGTCAGTGAATGATTGCCCCAAGTAAAGGTAGAGTTATAAGCCACATTTAATAACCCTTGGGAGTTTCGTGCTAATAGTTCCCCTGTTGATCCTGTCGGCAAAGCCAAACCATCAGCAAAACCCAGACTTTGTTCATGACAACTGGCACAGGACTGAGTTTGATTACCGGATAAGCGAGTATCAAAAAATAGATGGCGTCCTAACTCAACCTTTGCAGGTGACATAGGATTATCTTCTGGTACAAAAGGCGCGGGCACACTGGCTGGAATACGAAAATCAAAATCACTGCTGCCTGAACTGAATTCCGTGTGCTGCCAATCCGATTCACCACAAGCCGTCAGTAATAGGAATATAAGAGGGATACAGATCGGCATGGCAGCGACCAGCAGCGCTGGCCGAGCCGATTTAAAAGTAAAGCCACGCATCTTATAGTGCGCCCTGACTAAACAGCGCCTGAGTACCGCCATTTAAGCCAATACTTTTCATCACTTCCGTACAATCTGGATCTGTAGCGCCAGACATACAACCTGGAGGCATAGGCGTGCTAGTAGACAGATCACTGGTAGCCATCAGGTCAGAATAATTAATAACAACCTTATTCGCTTCGGTATTAAAGCCCGTCAAGGTAATCGTTGGACGATTTGGGTTAGCACAAGACACGTCTTCGCCTTGAGTTGGATCGCCGCTACAGTCCGTACTGCCTAGGTGGAAGAACCAAGAGGCATCATCAACAGAGGCATCAATTCGCAGATGTTTATAACCAGACTGCCAGCTCCAAAACATGCCAGAGATATTGAGTGGTGACGCCGCTGCCGCTGAATCCTGATGGTTCAGTTCTTGTGGCACTCCCACGGAGAATTCCAGACCTGTATAACTGCCCTCTGCCACAGAACCTTTAATCAAACCATTTGTTTCAGCAGTGCCACCACAACTGCCATCGCCGGTTTCAAAATCCAATAATGCGACTCGATCTGTCTGCCAAATACCATCATTGGTTAATGCGACATCGTGACGATTGCCATCGCTATCAATCAATTTGACATCGTGCAGATATAAACGGAAATCGGTCAAATTAGCTTGAGAAGCCTGAGTGCCTAAGTTGGCATAAGTGGTATCACAAGAAAACGGCTGATCCCCCACCTGAGCAGCAAATTGGATGCTGATATCCTGGGAACCTGTACCGGTATCATCCTGATTATTGTCGTTATCACTGCCGCTACCCAAACAGCCGGTCAGAGCAGTAGTTCCGGCCAGTAGGCTCAGCGCGATTAGCTTTTTCATTATTATTCCTCCATTGACAAGCCACAGATATTAACCCTCTGAAACCACTGGAGAAATTAGGCAAAGTGTCGCGCGGCAAAGCACCACAGAGGCAGTTTGTCGCAGGTTATTCAGGTAAGAATACGCTCTTTTAGTCCTATTTTTATTTTTGCCATCAATCGCTAGGAGTATCCAATATAACCACATAGAAAAAGAGGTTTTACAACTATATATAAGGCTCTTTTCAAACAAAAAAGCCTCTTAAATCAAGAATGAATATCATTCATCCGAAAGTCTAATATTCACAGAAACTAATTAACTGAGTTCGATCAATATTTTGATCATTGGCACCACTAAATCATCTAATAATCCATGCGTGATTTATAGATAAGGAGTAGGCTTAAATAACGGTAAGTGTTTGTAACTTACGATTTATTTGCAATAGGTTTTGAGATTGAGATGGTAGATCTTGCAAAGCGACGTTTATTTAAACGCGCCACATTAAATCACTACCAAAGCGACAACCTTCTACAGTTGCCTTGGCTTCGATCTGCCGCCACTTTTACCGACGACTGCACCCGCTGTGGACAATGTCTGTCCGACTGTGAAACTAAAATTATTACCTCTGGTGACGGTGGCTTTCCAACCGTTGATTTCTCCATTGATGAGTGCACTTTTTGCTATCAATGCGCTGAATCTTGTCCTGAAAAACTATTTCTGGAAAAAGATCAGTCTCCTTGGGAAATCAAGGCTCAGATATCAGATCAATGTCTAGCAGAGAAAAAGGTAGAGTGCCGCAGCTGTGGTGACTCATGTGAAGTACAAGCTATCCGCTTCAAACTGAGTGCTGGCAGAGTTGCCCAACCTCAGATCGATTCTGATAGTTGTAATGGCTGTGGTGCCTGTGTCTCCGTTTGCCCAACAACGGCGATCACAGTCAGTGACGATCAAAATATTCAAGTAGAAAGAGATCATTATGGCGCTAAATGAAGTCCATATTTCCAGTTTAATTGTGCACGTTCCTCCTGCACACCTTACCGAAGTTAAAAGCCAAATCGAACAACTTGATGGGGCCGAAATTTACGGTGAAGGAGAAGAGGGGAAAATAATTGTTGTTCTGGAAACGGAAAATCAGGGTTTTGTCACGGATACGATAGACACGATTAATCTACTGCCGAATGTACTCAATGTTGCATTGATCTATCACCAGATCGAAACGGATTTGGAGTCATTCGATACCGCCTATAATGAAAATAATAAAGAAACACCTATTAAAATAATCCATTCTAAATCTGAGGATAACGTATGAAACTCACTAGACGTGCGTTTGTGAAAGCGAATGCAGCTGCCGCAGCAGCAGCTGTGGCAGGTGTCAATTTGCCCGCTTCGGCCACCAACCTCATTGCGAGTTCAGAGCAAACAAAAATTAAATGGGATAAAGCCCCTTGCCGTTTTTGTGGCACGGGCTGTTCCGTATTAGTTGGTACACAAGAAGGTCGCGTTGTCGCAACACAAGGTGATCCTGAAGCGCCAGTGAACAAAGGCCTTAACTGTATTAAGGGCTACTTCCTTTCTAAAATCATGTACGGTAAAGACCGTCTTGACACGCCAATGCTGCGTATGAAAGATGGTCAATTCCACAAAGACGGTGATTTTTCCCCTGTATCCTGGGATACCGCTTTTGATGTCATGGCCGAAAAATGGAAAGCCGCACTTAAACAGCATGGTCCATCCGGTATTGGCATGTTTGGTTCTGGTCAGTGGACGGTAATGGAAGGTTATGCCGCCGTTAAACTGATGAAAGCCGGTTTCCGCTCCAATAACATCGATCCAAACGCCCGTCATTGTATGGCTTCTGCGGTAGGTGGCTTTATGCGTACCTTCGGCATCGATGAGCCTATGGGTTGTTACGATGACTTCGAACACGCCGATGCCTTTGTACTATGGGGCTCCAATATGGCGGAGATGCACCCAGTATTATGGACGCGCATCACGGATCGTCGCCTGAGTCATCCTCATGTAAAAGTGAACGTACTGTCCACTTATTACCATCGTTCCTTTGAGCTAGCAGACCAAGGTTATATTTTTGAGCCTCAGTCAGATCTGGCTATTGCGAACTTTATTGCCAACTATATTATCCAGAACGATGCGATTAATTGGGACTTTGTTAACAAACATACCCATTTCAAACAGACTGCCACTGATATTGGTTACGGTCTGCGCGATACCGATCCACTGCAACAGAAAGCAGAAAACCCTAACTCAGGTAAGATGTCTTCTATCTCTTTTGAAGAGTATAAAGCGTCTGTCGCCCCTTACACTGCGAAAAAAGCGTCTGAAATTTCAGGTGTACCAGAAGACAAACTGATCCAACTGGCAAAACAGTATGCTGATCCTAAGATCAAGGTGATGTCACTTTGGACCATGGGTATGAATCAGCATACTCGTGGTGTTTGGATGAACAGCTTGGTGTATAACATTCACCTGCTGACCGGTAAGATCGCCACTCCGGGCAACAGCCCGTTCTCCCTGACAGGTCAACCATCGGCTTGTGGTACTGCTCGTGAAGTGGGTACATTTGCTCACCGTCTGCCAGCAGATATGGTGGTTAAAAATCCTAAGCACCGTGCGCTAGCAGAAAAAATCTGGAAACTACCAGAAGGCACTATCCCACCTAAGCCGGGTTATCACGCCGTACTGCAAGACCGTATGCTGAAAGACGGTAAGATGAACGCTTACTGGGTGATGTGTAATAACAACCTGCAAGCGGGCCCAAATATTAACGATGAACGTATGCCGGGATACCGTAATCCTGACAACTTTATTGTTTGTTCAGATCCGTACCCAACCGCCACGGCTCAAGCAGCAGATCTGATTCTACCAACCGCCATGTGGGTAGAAAAAGAAGGTGCTTACGGTAATGCGGAGCGTCGTACCCAAGCTTGGTATCAACAGGTTGAAACCGTCGGTGACTCTAAGTCTGATCTTTGGCAGATCATGGAATTCTCCAAGCGCTTCTCTATGGAAGAGATCTGGGGCGAAGACCTACTGGCTAAAGCACCAGAATACCGTGGCAAAACCATGTATGACCTGCTATTCAAGAATGGCAAGGTTGATGAGTACCCGCTATCTGAGTCGAAAGAACTGAACGATGATGCCAATCACTTTGGCTACTACGTACAGAAAGGCTTATTTGAAGAATACGCAGCCTTTGGTCGTGACCATGGCCATGATTTAGCCCCATATGATACTTACCACAAAGTACGCGGCCTACGCTGGCCTGTGATTGATGGTAAAGAAACCCTATGGCGCTTTAAAGAAGGTTCTGACCCTTATGTTAAACCGGGTAAGGACTTCGAGTTTTATGGTAAGCCAGACGGTAAGGCTCTGATTATCTCCGCGCCTTATGAAGCACCGCCTGAAGTGCCGGATAGCGAATACGATATGTGGCTATGTACCGGTCGTGTACTGGAGCACTGGCACACTGGCACTATGACGCGTCGTGTCCCTGAACTGTATAAAGCCGTACCGGATGCCCTGTGTTATATCCACCCTGCAGATGCGAAGAAACGTGGCTTGCGTCGTGGCGATGAGGTACTGATCGCTAACAAACGTGGCGAAGTACGTGTTCGGGTTGAAACCCGTGGTCGTAACCGTCCACCTCAAGGATTGGTTTTTGTACCTTTCTTTGATGCACGCATTTTGATTAACAAACTTATTTTAGATGCGACTGATCCACTGTCGAAACAGACTGACTTTAAGAAGTGTCCAGTCAAGATCACAAAAGTGGCTTAAACGTAACACGTTGCATCACCATAAGATGGTTAAACAAAAAAGCCTCATGGCGGAGAATTTAGAATGAAAAAATTCCTCATTGCGCTGATGTCAGTTGGTATTTTACTGGTCAGCTTTGTTGTTCCTGTCAATGCTGAAGATTCAGCTCTTGATAACCCAGGTGGAACAGGTGGCGTTAACTCTCTACGTGGTGCTACACCACTAGAGGCGACTCGCCCAGCGGATAACTTTAAACGCTATCCTCGTGACCATACGACACTGGAAAGTGACTACGTTTATCAGCCACCGCTGATCCCTCACTCTGTTCGAGGTTACAACGTATCGCTGAACTCGAATAAGTGCCTGTCGTGCCACAGCTGGAAAAATGCTAAAGAGATGGGTGCCACTAAAATCAGTGTGACTCACTACATGAATCGTGATGATCAGGTTCTGTCAGATATGTCGCCTCGTCGCTATTTCTGTATGCAATGTCATGTACCTCAAGCTGATGCTAAGCCTTTGATTGGCAATGACTTCCAACGGGTGGATTCCTTACGCTAACCCTTGTTGGTAGCGTAAGTATCAACTAAGGGGCGATTTATGAATTTATTAAAAACGTTTTGGCATCGACTGAAAAGTCCAAGCAAAGCTGCCGTTGGTGTGGTTTTGTTTATGGGTTTTCTGGGCGGCTTGCTATTTTGGGGTGCATTTAACACTGGAATGGAGGCCACTAACAGTGAAGAGTTCTGTTCTGGCTGCCATGCACCGATTGTAGAAGAGATCCAGGAAACGGTTCACTACTCCAACCGATCCGGTGTACGGGCAATCTGTTCTTCTTGTCACGTTCCTCATAATTGGACCGATAAGATTATCCGTAAGGTACAGGCTTCAAAAGAGCTTGTGGCCCATATTATGGGAACAATCGATACCAAAGAGAAATTCCAGGAACGACGGGGCTATCTTGCAAATCGTGAGTGGCATCGTATGAAAGGCAATGATTCTCAGGAGTGTCGTAACTGTCACGAGTTTGAATATATGGATTTCTCAGAACAGGGCCCACGTAGTGTGAAACAACACTCAACTGCCTTGGCTTCTGGTGAGAAAACCTGTATCGACTGCCACAAAGGCATTGCCCATAAACTGCCGAATATGTCTGGCGTTGAAGGCTGGTAAGGGAGAGATAATATGAGTGCATTAGAATCGATCTTCTGGCACGTTCTGGGGTATGGCACTATGCCAGTGATTATCCTAGCCGGTTTTGCCGGTGTGGCTGCTGTATCCGTATGGTTACTGTCCTTAGGCAAGGATAAAAACCTGAACTAACAGAAGCCTCTCTACCGATAGTCTGAAAATGACTATCGGTAGTGTTTCCTATCCTTCATACCACCCACACAATACACGCCTTATCTCCATCCACTTTTAGTGTTTAAAAACTTGTATCTGGCATTGTAACTGCTCAGCCATTTGATCCAAGCTTTGGTTTACACCGCAGGAATCAGAGGCATGGCTTTCAACCTGTTCAGCCAATTGACGGATATCTTGTACTCCTTTATCAACCGTTAAAACCGCCTGCTGTTGTTCACCACTAATAGCCGCTATGGATTGGTTAATTTCAGACAACGCCTGCATTTCTTGAATAATGGCATTAAGAGACGTTTCTGCTTGTTTCGACAGCTGAACACCAGCATCCACTTGATGGCGATTATTCTCCAATGAACGAATCGCTAGTCGGGATTGTCCCTGTAGTTTCTCAACCATATCCTGAATCTCATTGGTGGATTGCCCGGTGCGTTGAGCTAATGTACGTACCTCATCAGCCACAACAGCAAATCCTCTCCCCTGATCACCTGCTCTCGCCGCTTCAATAGCCGCATTAAGCGCCAATAAGTTAGTTTGTTCAGCAATATCTCGAATCACAGCCAATACACTGCCAATCGATGAACTATGACTCACCAGATCCTTTACACTGTTTTCAACCTGATCAAATTGCTCCGCTAACTGACCGATGGTATGCGCCGTATCCCTAACATCTTGCTGGCCATTTTTTGCAGCACTGGCGACAGCCTCAACCAAATTTAAACCTTGACCTGTCGTGCGTAAAATATCTTCAGCACTGGCTCCCAGTTCAGTAGCAGTAGAAGCGATACCTGCACTTTTGGTTTGCTGCTCACTACTCTGCTGATGGGTTTTCTCGCTGGCCACTAAACCGTTATTGGCCGTACTTTTCAACTGAGCCGCCATATCATCCATATCACTAAGGGTTGAGCAAAATTTAGCTAATAGATTACGTATCGCCAATGACATAGCGCTAATCTCATCTTTCCCTTCAATAGACAGGTGCTGAGTCAGATCGCTATGACTTTCAATCGAAATCAATTGTTCTTCTAAACGTTTTAAGGGACGGGTAATAGACAGGATGATGCTGACAGCCACCAGAATCGCGAGAGGAATACTAAACAAGAGTATAATCAGTGTTCTCTGCTCAATATCTTTTATGCGTTCACTGGCTTTTTGACTGTAATCCGCCACACTAACACTCGCTTCCAGCGTGTGATCTAGTGCGTTCTCAACATTAAGATTAGCCTCCTTTAGTCTCTTTTGGAAAAGAGCCGTCAGCTGCAATAGTTGATCATTCATATCCTGAACAACCAAATGAGCATCACTGATTTCTGAGCCTGCAAGATTATCCCGCCCCTGCATATAATATTGAATGGCGCCGTCCATTAAAGACCGATAATCGGCAAGGTTTTTCAGCATAGCGGGAACCTTTTGGGAGGCTTCAGAATCCATACTGAGTTTAGTGAGCTGCTGCTCTAACTGCTCTGCGGCAGCGGTAGCATTATTCAGAGAACCGTAATATTGAGTCACACTGCCATCAAAGTACCAGAACAACATATCAGAATAGGATTGTTGTATTTTCTGCACCTGATGCAATAACGCTTGAGTATGGGCCTGAGCATCAATAGATTCAGCTTCTTGCTGTATCCATTGATTCTGCTCTGCAACTTTGGCCTGCTGTAATGTACTGCCACGATCAATCAACTCCAGCTCAATCAATAGAAAAACCAGAGAAAAAGCCATCACTGCCACTAAAAAGCAGGCCAAGGACATAATACGTGTAGTGACCTTAATATTACGTAATCCACTAATCATCAGAACGCCCCTCATATACTTTTATATTTATACCATTCCCGATAAGTTGTTAGTGATAACAACCTCCAAATACACCTAGAGTGATTCGGGTTTTCCTTCTTTCTTCTATAAGGAATTATCGGGATTGGTATTATTAATCGACAACGCTATACGGCTTACCAAGAAATAAAAATAAAACGCACAAAAAGGCTATTCTGTTCATATTGTTCATCGCTCTGGGCTTTGAAAAACAAGGATTAAGCGTTAAGCAATGCTCTGTATTTCCTCATGGCCTGCTATAGCTTTTCTTCCCAGCCAATAGATCCAAACAGTAATCAACACCAGTACCCCACTGGCAACAGCCAGAAGGCTATACAACAATGCTAATGACCCTGTATCGCTCAGTATCTGCCCGGCAATCACATTTCCCAGACTCCCCCCTATGGCAGAGGCCACCATACCGATACCACTGAGCTGCATGGTCGCTATAGGTGAATAGCGCACCGCGAGCCAGGAGGAAACCACCCCCCAAGCAGGAAAATAGAGTAAGCCATAACCCACGCCAGCTAAAAAAGCATAACGTACTGGATCAAAGCTAAACGCAGTAAGACCAATGGCAAATCCCGCAGCCATTAACAACATGGCCACATCATGGCCCTTTTTATCCGCTAATCGTCCGACTAAAAGCCCACATGCCATACCACTAGCACCGATAACCGACCAGGTTGTTCCCGCCAGAGATTCCACAGATCCCAGTTCATCCAGATAGGTATTCAACCAGCTGGTAAAGGAGATACAAACCAGCCCTATCAGGAAATAAATAAGACAACTAAAGAAAGCTCGCTCCTCTGTCACGCAGGCTCTTAACAACTGTCGCATAGACAAGGACGCCAGATCCGATTCCGTCAGTTCATTGCGAGACGGCTCAATACGGGACAGTCCTCGTACCATAACCAGGGTCACTAACCACACCACACAAGCCACTGTCGCAACCAACCACCAAACCGACTGCCAACCAAATACCGGCACCCACAACAATAGAATCAAACCATTAATACCATAACCCCAAGCTGTGCCACTGCTCGCTACAGAAAGACAGGTCGCCGCACTATCCCGACTGGCAAAACGGCTGATCAAGCCAACAATAGCGCTCCAGCTGACCGCCGCACTAAATACCAGACAAAACAAAACCACAATCATCTGATAAGGATCGGATAGGAAAAATAACGACAGTAATAACAAAATAGCTCCAGCGCCTGTTGCTAAAACCAACTTCTCAGCAGAGATCTTACGACTCAAAAAGCCAACACTCAGTGCCCCCGTCAAATAAGCCACCTGAGTGGCAATTCCCGCCGTCGTTAGATACCAATGGCTTAACCCCAAAGGTTCGCGCATCAACGGAAACAGGGCCGAAAATAGAAAAAGGCCAAAACCATGGCTCACTACCTGATTGGCAGCCAGAATAAATGCCATTTGCATAAAAACATTCCCAATAAAACACAATCAATAACCCCGGCAGACTCACCGGTTCACTTTGATTCGCATTCTATGCACTTGACCTAGTTCAATATATCGATAAATATTGACCGACACATTCAATAAAATTGAACAAAGAAAATGAAAGATCTATCCATAGCTCTACTGAGAACCTTCGTCACCGCCGCCCGAACCTTGAACCTGACTCAAACGGCGCAAATACTGCACAAAGCCCCTTCGACGATCAGTATGCAGCTGAATAGATTGGAGGAATGTCTGGATGCTAGACTTCTAGAAAGAGGACAATACGGTGTTCGTCTAACCGCTGCCGGTAGAAAGCTTGAAGAGGATGCTCGCCAGCTTATCAGTCTGCATGACCAGATTATCGGTCACTACCAGCATGGCACCATCAATGGCACCGTGAGACTGGGCACACACGACCAATACGCTACCCACATCCTAACATCTATATTGGAAGCCTTTGTCCTCTCCTACCCTGAAGCCAACTTAGAAGTATTTAGCGACCACAGACCGCAAGAACTCAGAGAAATGCTAAACGAAGGCAAGCTGGATCTCGCATTGGTAGAGATGCCAGCACAGTCGGAAGGTGGCGAACGCCTCACCCATGACGAACTGGTTTGGGTTTGCTCTCAGGTGCACCCGGTCACTCAGCGCATGCCTTTACCACTGGCAGTATTTCCTGAAGGTTGTTATCACCGGGAGTGTGCCCAAAGCACATTGAAAGAAGCAAAACAGGATTACCGCATCGCCTTTAGCAGCCAGAGCCGAGCCGGAATTTTAGCCGCCGTTAGAGCCGGTATCGGAGTGGGTATTCTACCCCGCTCAACCGTAGAACAGGACATGACGATTATTGAAACAGGTCTGCCTGCATTACCCAAAACCAATACCACACTGTTTATTGCCGATCAGGTTAACGAAGCCACAAACAGACTTTCCAATACAATTCGGGAAGGGGCTCTGAATGGGTCTTTGCACTAATTAGTACAAACGACAATCACACGTTCCTTATCTCTTACTCAGGGGATACGATGTTACTTTATTAGTTACTGTAACTTTTTTACGATATATACTGAAAAAAATGTAAATTAATCAGGTTTTAACCATGCTTACTCATTTTTCCGCAAAAAACTTCCGGTGCTTTCAGGATTGGGTTCATTTTGACCTGACCACTGATAAGCGCTACGAATTCAGTGAGCATGCTGTACAGGACGGTATTATTCGTCACGGGATGGTGTACGGCCACAATGGTGGTGGTAAAACCAATCTTGGGTATGCCCTGATGGATGCTGCGAACCACCTCTCCACTCGTGGTTTCACAACCGGCCCTTCAACGGATACAGGTTATCTTAATGGTGATAGTGACAGTGATATTGCTGAATTTCACTTTCGCTTTCTTTTTGATGGCTGCCAAGTAGATTACGAATATCAAAAAACAGCTCCAGAAGAACTTTGTTGGGAGAAGCTTAGTTTTGATGGTGAAATCATCATAGAGTGGAACAAAGCGGAGCTAACACCGGCCACCATTAATCTGGAAGGCGCTGAAACACTGAATAGAGCGCTAACGGACAATATTATTTCAGCAATAAGTTACGTGGATAAAAACAGTGTCCTACCAACTACAAAGAAAACTCTGACTTTTATACGTTTTTTTAGCTTTGTCACTAGAATGGCATTTTTAAAAACAAATGAAGAAAGTGACCTTCGCCTGGATTCAACAAACCGTTTTCAGCACTTCAATAACTGGATTCTGGAGAAAGGGGGAGTCGAAAACTTTCAGGTTTTTCTTAATCAGGCGGGTATTGATTGCCAGTTAGGTGTAGCCAATTCCTTGGAAGGCAAACGTTTGGTATTGCAGTATAACAACGCTCAGCTTGATTTTATGAATCACGCCTCCAGCGGCACGGTTTCAATGGCTGCCCTTTACTTCTGGCTCGATGCTATTCTGGACGGAGTTTATACTTTCGTTTACATCGACGAGTTTGACGTTTATTACCATCATGCTTTAGCACAGACTATTGCTAGAAAGGTTTTTGAATCAGACAGTCAGGTGATTCTGACCACCCATAACACCAGTATTATGAGCAATGATCTTCTGCGGCCTGACTGCTACTTTACTGTCGAGCGAGATAAGATATTGCCGGTTTATAAACAAAGTGATCGCGAGCTGCGCAAAGCCCATAACTTAGAAAAAATGTACCGAGCAGGTGCCTTTAACGACCAATGAGTAACTACACACTATTTATCTTCGAAGGGTTAAAAACCGAGCAAAATATTGCTGAGAACCTAGCAAAGTACTTTGTCAGTGATACTAGCAACACTCTGTTATTAGCTTCCTATGGCCAGAGCATCTATCATCTCTATGCTGCTCTGTCTAAAGATGATGGCTTAGATCTGCTTGGCCTTGTGTGTGAACAGCTAAGAAAACGGCCAAAACCACAGCATGATGATGCCACAATTCTGACACTGGAAGGGCGAGATGCGGTTACCGATATCTATCTATTTTTTGATTATGATCCTCATATTACTAATGCCAGTGATCATAAACTGGATGATATGTTAGCCCTCTTTGATGATTCAATGGATAACGGCCAGCTTTGCATTAGCTACCCCATGGTAGAAGCCTTACGCCATCTACCTGCAGGGGATACTTTTGATCTTACTCACCCTACCAATGATCTTCGTAACTACAAAAGCTGGCTTAACCAAAAAGATAGTTCTGGGAACTTTTGTCATTTAGAGGCGTGTTTTCATAATTGGGGGCTTTATGAGCGGGCTCATTGGTCCGAAATCATTCGCGTAAATCTATACCGTGCGAATAGCCTAGTGAATGACCACGCTGTGCTGCCTGATAACCAGATTAGCCAAACAGATATATTTATAGCACAGCAGAATAAACATTTACCCAATGCAGTAAGGGTACTTTCCGCTTTCCCTTTGATGCTACATAACTATTACGGTACAAAATTAAATGAAAAGCTTACGCCGCCAGAAAGCTGATCTAGGCTTAAGAAGTACCGGTAAAAACCCGCTATAACGGAATATTCTTACCTCTGATTATTTAGTTCCTGTTTTAAGGAATTGATTCAGCCCCTCATACCCTAACAAACAAAAAACGGCTGACAAATGTCAGCCGAAGATGGATATACACTTAGGAGACTAACCGTCCATATATCCATAGTTGCTAGGGTTTAAGAATTAACCGTTATCTTATGCCTTGTTAGGGTAAAGATTTTCTAGGCTCTCTTTTGAATCAACTGTTTCCTGTTTCGCGGCATTTTCAGCAGCATTATTCGGTACAGGTGTGTTATTCACTGGCTGTAGGGCGTGAGTCTGTTGGCTAGGTTCTGGGTAATCCTCTTTTAACCAACGATGTAACGATGCTAAAGCTAAGCTCATCAGTAGAATCAAAGGCACACCCACCACTAGACTTGCAGTTTTAAGGGGCTCTAGACCACCCACAGACATAACAACAATCCCCGTTGAACCCAGAGCCATAGCCCAAAACATCCGGTTTTTTGTAGAAGGTTCTTGGTTTTCATGTAATTTCTTTGAAGCAACTGATGCAAGTACATAAGCAGCAGAGTCAACGGTGGTACCGGAGTAAACAAAACCCACTAGAATAAAGAGCGGTAGAATGATCCAATCCAATGGCAACTGCATCAGTACCCCTAGAATAGCGGCAGATGGGTTCTCGTTATTCATTGTCTCTAGAAATGGGTAGGCGCCGTTCATCTCTGCGAACATGGTGCTGTTACCAAAGATCATAAAGAACAGCATACAACCCGCGCTTCCCGCCAGCGTTACGGTGACACCGATATCTCGGAAGGTACGACCTTTGGAAATACGAGCAATAAAGATCCCCATATAAGGGCCGTAAGCCACCCACCAAGCCCAATAGAAGATCGTCCACCATTGAGGGAATTTACTTTGACCAATAGGATCGGTGTAGAAGGTCATGCGGAAAAATTCTGTCAGCATCAAACCAAAACTATCGGTAAACTGATTGATCAAATAGAAGGTTGGGCCACCGATAAATACCAAGGCACACAGTATGATCACTGCGACTAGGTTGATATCACTCAGTACCTTAATGCCCTTCTTCAGACCTAACATCACCGATGTCACAAAGATGCCTGTCCAGATCACCACCACACTGATATCGACGGTAAAGGTGTGCTCAATACCGATAAACTGACTGATGGCTTCAGCTAACATGGGTGTACCGGATGCCAACGCCGTGGCCGTGCCGCCTACCAAGCCAAAGATCAGCATGATATCGATGATTTTACCCATTAATCCCTTGGCGTTTTTTTCACCGATAATACCTTCACAGGCGGTACTTAGGCGTAGGCCGGATTTATGGCGATTGTAGTAGGCATAACCAATAGGAAACGCAGCTAAACAATAGAATGCCCAAGCAATAGGACCATAATGGAATAGGCCATACATGGCGGCATAATCTGCAGCCAGTGGGCTTTTAGCTTCCAAACCAAAAGGCGGTGAGGTGTAATAATAACTCCACTCAATGGAAGACCAATAGATCAGCGAGGTGCCGATACCTGAGCAGAAAAACATCGCAATCCAGCTGATTCGGCTGAACTCCGGCCGAGCCTCTGGGCCACCCATACGCACATGGCTGTACTTACCAAAAGACAACCAAACCATAGCACCAAGGAAAAGTGCACCGGCCCAGATATAGACAAAGCCTAGCTGATTGGTAACAAAGTTGAACATCGTTTTCACGATACTCAGTGCGCCCTCCTCAAAAATAACCATGGCCGCTAAAACAGACACGACAGTTATAAAGGCGGGCCAGAAAATCTGTTTATCGATCTCAGCATCAGGGTTTTCTACGACGCTTTCTTGAGTCGTTTTCATAGGATTTTTCCTCTTTTATTTTTTTAATAAAGAAAAAAATTGTGTTTAGCTGCGTATCAACTTCAAAAAGAACAAATAAAGGTGGGCTATTAGTTTCTTTTAAGCGCTAGAACATAAGTTTTCTACAGAAAAACCGATACACGTAGCGTGGATAAGCCAGAGGCGCATCCGCGAATACTCCGTCACGGTTAAATAAAGACATGAGAAAACTTTTGTTTAGCGACTTATTATCCATAGCCATTTTTATTTTCAGTTGTTATTTCACAGTGTGTTTAACGATAACCCTGCCGCTTTTTAAACGGGCTATAACCGTGGATATAAACCGGGTTTCAAAATTATCGTTGTGCTATTTAATCTAAAGAGATCAGCTTTATTTTCAATTTCGCGACGGGCAGAAAATTTTATGCTCGACCTTCGCTAGCAAGCATAACGTTGCTATGAAAAGTAGGGCCACAAGGGCCTAGGCGAACACCATCCCTGAGTTTTTCATAGGTAAGCTCTGCTAGCTGACAAGGGTGTGCACCGGGGGAGCCTACTTGCAAAATTCTGGCAGCGATGGGCTCAAAATCAGCACGAAAATGCACGGTACTTTTTAGAGCAACCAACTGATAGTTCTCTACTTGAATACCCAGATGCTCAAACACCGCCCGATCCACACATTGAAAACGATCACGGCTGACCACCACGGTAATATCAGCGTCGCTCTCGACTAAACGTAATAAAGCTAACCCTCCAACATCTGCTAACGCCCCGCGATACATCTCACCTGAACAGGCAAAACGACCATCGGAGAGTCTTTCCACACGCCAGCGTGCTTCTAAGGAACATTTGTCGTAACCATAATGATTACCAATGGAAGCGTTAAACTCTGCCCCTTCTCCTAACTCATGGGATGTAGCCACTAACTTAGGGTCGCATAATGCCGCCACTAAACCTTGCTGAACACCCTCCGCAATCATGGCCGCCAAGATGCCAGTGGTATCACTGGTGGCACCAGCACCGGAATTATCCTGAACATCAGCTAAAATCACGGGGCCTTTGTTCTCTGTCGCCAATCCCGCTTTATTGATATTTGCTGCCTCTTTGATCGCTTCAACGGGAGATAACAGTTCATCCTGATAGATTTTTTCCGCTGCCAGAGCCGCGCTGTAAGTCTGTTGTACGCTGTCTTTTAGCATAGCCTCATCACTGCCATATGCGACAATAGCAGGGCCAGCATCCGCTATATCAGAGGGAGGGAAACCTAAGGCCAGCTCAACCCCAAGGCCTTGTTCCCTATCCCATTGCTTAAGATCGTTATAAAGCTGCTTATTGGGTGTTTCATCGGTACATTGTGCCGATAGAGGGATTAGATAGGGGATCTGCTGGAAACACTTAAAACGTAAGCCACCTGCACGCCAGGTTTGTAAATAGTGGTAAACACGTTCACCAGTTTCTGCCATATCGATATGAGGATAGGTACGATACACGCTGATCAGGTCTGATAGCTCAACCATAGCGGGTGAGATATTGGCGTGAAAATCCAGACTGACTGCAATGGGGATATCCTGTCCCAAAACCTGTCTGACTCGTGCTAAGAGTTCACCTTCAGCATCCTCATAACTTTCAGTAACCATGGCACCGTGTAGATCTAGATAAAGCGCATCGATATCCGGTGTCGCCAGAATCTGCTGGCACAACGCATCCGCTATCTGCTCAAAAGCACTGTCTTGAACCGTGCCGCTAGGTTCTGCAGAACACCAAAGGGCGGGAATCAGTTCATGACCATCTTGCTGTGCCGCCTGCATAAAGCCAGTACTGGGTAAATTCATACCGTCTAAAACCTGGAACATCTCCTCTCCGGCTAACATCTTTGGCCAAAGATCCGGTTTTACAAAGTCCTCATAAAGCGCAGGAATGGGCGAAAAGGTATTGGTTTCGTGTTGTAACCCTGCCATCAATATTTTCATATCATGCTCTTATTCAAATGTACGTGTTAACCCATGGAGAAAAACAACTTTATCGAAGAGGATTGTTATCCAAAGGCTGCCGTGCTTAAGTAAAATAAGAGTACGCGCTTGCATGAGAGCGCTTCAATTTCGCGAGTAGGATAACAATAGAGCCATGTTAAACGCCGATAGCATAAGAAAGCATAAACTCGCTTCAGCAGATGAGGCCCCCAAAGAGCCCACTGACTTGGCGGAGAATATGCGTTACCTGTGTCATCAGAAGGCATCTATATCTGAAGTTTGTCGTGATTTAGCCATTAATCGACAACAGTTCAACAAATACCTCAGTGGCGTTTCTCGACCTTCCAGTGCCAATCTGAACAAAATCTGTCGCTACTTTAACTGCGATGAAAACACCATTGGCTTACCTCATGCCCAATTTATTCAATACATGGAGCATCCGTCTCAAAGGGAGCGCCAATCTTACCCCTCTCAACTGATGGAGCTGATGGAAGTGGCCTATCCCAAGGTTGATTCAGAACTCATGCGTTATCAGGGGTTTTATCATGTGTATTGTCACTCCATTGGCTTTCCCGGTTATATCACCAAGTCGCTGGCGCACTTCTATATCAAAGATGATCGCATGTTCTGTAAAACCATTGAGCGGATGACAAAAGTAGAAGAAGAGAAAGGCCCTGGTTTTACCTTTAAGTATTTCGGCGCAGTCTCGCTATTATCAGATCGTATCTACCTGATAGAGATGGAATCACTGCTGAAAAAGAATCTGTTTATGACCGTGCTTTATCCGGCTTATCAACCCAAGTTTCAGTTTATTAACGGCGTTAGCACAGGAGTTGCTAGCACACACGGACGCGACCCAGCCTCCCGCTATACCACCTATGAGTTTTTGGGAAAAAGTATCAATATCCGCCAAGGGTTAAAAGCCTGCGGTCTGTTTAAATCCGATAGTGAAGCTATTAGTGATGAGGTAAAAAACCGCCTGACACCCAGAGAATCCCCTGACCCAGATATCTTTTTTGGTAATAATTATAGTTAGAGAACATTAAGGGCTTTGGATTGATCTAGGAGGGCTACGTTATATGGCAAAAATATGGGCCGATATATCTTGATAACTCAGTAGAGAAAATAGGTGTTAAGGGGCCAAAAAACATCTAAAAAGATGAGTAGGTCAATACTAATACAGGCATCATATTTAGTACCTTAGATTAGGTTGTTCACACTCTTAAGTCTGGCGCAGGTTTTACCATTATTGATAAATAGTTGATAAACATATTGTCGGGAAGGAGCTGAAGCAAGGCAGCCTGATGCAGTTCAGTGATATCGAAATCAGTGGGTCCTACGGCTATTGGCTGGACATCCTCGATGAGCGTCAGGGACTCTCGAAGGTGATGCGTTTCACCAAACTATTACGACAGCAATTGGATTGATTACATAAAAAACTCGCTTAATTTTTTATCACCTTGGATTCAAGAATGAACCCAAGGTAATAAAGCCAGAAAACAATGACCCTTAATATATAAAATTAATTTCCTCTCTTTAATTAATGCGCCACTATTTATCTCTTGCCGCTCATCATGAAAAATGGCAATCACCTTGCTAAGTTAACGTCAATAATGTAAAAATATTATTCTTTATAAAGCCCCCAAGGTTACTACCATGCAAGAAGCAAAACAAGAATACCTTCAGCGAGTATTAGAAACGCATAGGATGCACCATATCGATAGTTTGGTAATTAAGTATAGAAAGAAGAGAGATGAGGTAAAAGAATCTATTGAGGAGAATTACAAAAGCGACATATACAGTCCTGTTAATTCAGGATCATTTGCTAAATCAACGGCAATAAATATTAAATTCGATTTAGATATTTTGGTTCCAGTCAAGAAAAAATCATTTTCCAAATTAGAAGACATGTTCGATGATTTGTATAATTTTCTGTCCAAAAAATACGAAGGTCATGCAAATATCAGAAAGCAAAAAGTTTCTATAGGTTTAGAGTTTTTCCCTGATGACAACGGAGATATTATATCGATAGATGTAGTTCCTGGCAGAGAGCTAAATGAGGGGCAATATAGTGATGATTACAAAATAAATCTATACGTTAACTTAAGCTATGGTGAGATAAAAGAAAAGTCTTACCTTCTCACCAACATCAAAGCTCAAGTTGATCATATAAAATCTAAAGAATCAGAGAGAAAAATCATTCGTCTATTAAAAATATGGAAATCAACTAACAAACAGCCTTATAAATCATTCTTCCTTGAACTTATGGTTATCAAGGCCTTTGAACAAAACAATATAACCGGTAATCTATGGGAAAAGCTCAAGGGTGTTTTATCTTACATCGAAAATAACATTGATAAAGAAAACTTCAGGTTAATAGACCCAGGAAATAGTGGAAACAATGTAGCAGATACTTTAGGCTCATTCGAGAAGAGCTCTCTTGCATCAACAGCAAAAAATATTGTAGACAGCATCGAATCTAATAGTGATTTTATAAAAATATACTTTCCACTTAATTCAGAGTATGAAAACTCCAATTCAAACAAAGGCTATGGATTAAAAGAGTCAGCTCCTGCCATCTCTATCCCGACTAATACAAGATTCGGGTAATATACAATGCTAGATTGCTGTTTGATAGAAAACATTATCTCTGGTTTTCCGTTTGTGCATAGCACCTCAGGTTTCAACCAAGAGAGCAACGGAGTGGTAACAGGGAATATTACCATTCTCTTTGACAGTTTAAGAGAAGGGCTAAACTTTTCCTTAAAAATACTTCCCCAGTACCCGTATGGAAGCTATGAATCAGAATCAATAACATTCTACAATGCCAATCTAATTGGCTATGGGCATGTTATGGGGGATGGGAGCATTTGTATTCATACATCCCATTCTCCAAGTTTAAGGAAAAAACTTTCCATCGACTTCACATCTCTAAAAAGCTGGATTGAAAAATACTATACAAACAAGGAAAAAGACTCGCACTACGAACATATAATAACAGGCGAACATACCTTTATTGAAAAATACATATCATTTACATTCACAGATATAGAATACAAATTTTCTGACATCGAACATGGTAAAGTTAATTATTCAAAATTATCAAACAGTATTTACAAAAACAAGGACATATACAACTTTATAATTAACAGCTTCATTACCAAAGATAGCACTTACTATTGCAACTGGAGCAAATCTTATAGAGAAAGCTTAAACACAAACAGAGGATTATACTGTTTCATCAAAAAACATCCAGCGAACAACAACTTTGCATTCAGTCTCTGGAGTGAGTTCGAATCTATATTTCCTCAAGATTTTTTAGATCACATTAACAACCATGATTTTAAAGGCCAACCATTCCTTCCTGTATTCATCGGATACGAAACAAGCAAAGATAAAATTCACTGGCAAATTGCGTTATTAGAAGAAAACAACCTCCCTATAGAGAAGGAGTTTTGTCTGAATGGTGCTCTTTATCTTCCTAAATGGAAACTTAAAGATGATAAAATATGCTGGGCTATATCAAGCAACTCATCATATGAGCTTTTTTATGGCAGAGGCAAACTATCTGAACATATAACCAATAGAAAAATACTTATAATAGGTACCGGAGCTATTGGGAGCATTGTATCAAAAATACTAGTCAGAGGGGGAACTATAAATATCAGCTTAGCAGACTACGACACTAAAGAATATGGAAACATCTGTCGTTCGGAGTACCTATTTAACAATGGGCTTGGAGACAAAGTAGAAGAGCTAGCTAGCATATTAACAACGACCTCACCTTTTGTTGACATCAAAATTGTTACAGATGATTTTTTTGAAACTGGAATTAAAACGTATCATAGTACTCCCAATGAACGTGTGCTATTTGAGTCTTTTTTAAATAGTTATGACATTATTTTTGATTGCACTACAGATAATGACTTAATGTATGTATTGGACCAGCTATCCCTCAACTGCGATCTAATCAATCTGTCTATAACAAATCATGCAAGAGACTTAGTCTGTGCATTCCATCCAAATATATATCATCCTGTCAATCTACTATTTTCTGAAATCTTGAAAAATAAAACAGATGATCTGTATGAGCCCACTGGATGCTGGAGCCCTACATTTAAAGCTTCATATAACGACATAAATATGCTGGCTAGCTGTGCCATGAACAAGATAAATCGTATTTATAGCCAAAAAGATCAGAAATCAAACTTCATTATATCCTCTGAAGAAGATCAGCTCTCAATCAAAATAAAAGAGATATAATGTTATTAGAAATCAAAAAAAGATGTACTTCCTTAGAAATAGACGACAACATATTGTCTAACTTAGTACAACTTGGATTAGATCATCATCCAAAAGAGTGCGGTGGCTTCCTGATGGGTTGCTATTCTGATGATTTCCGGACCTTAGAAATTAAAACGCATATTTTCCCTAAAGTTTATTTCAGTACACCTATCTCTTTTGATAGAAGCGCAAAGGGTGTTGAGAAGATATTTAGACAACTCTATACAGAAGAAGGATACTACTACATAGGTGAATGGCACACCCACCCCAATGGTTCTTCTCAACATAGTCCATTAGACCTGGATTCTATGATAAAAATTGCTACATCTGACAGTGTACGGATACTCAACCCTATACTCCTGATATTAAATATGGATAAATCAGGTCTTCGAGATTTTTCTTGTTATCTGTATGATGAAAAAGAGTTAATAAAATATGAGCAATATTGATCTAAAATCACTTTTCACTGGTTTACAGAGCCAGATGATATCTAAACTTAGTACAAACAGAGAGTTTATTACTCACCCAGGCTCAAAAGGTGATGCGTTGGAGAATGCATGGATAGAATGGTTAAAATGTTATTTACCTAATAGATATAGTGTTGATAAGGCGATTATCATCGATTACAAAGGGAATACAAGCCACCAGATTGATATTGTAATATACGACAATTGGTTTACACCTTTTATTTTTTCACAAAATGGCTTTCATTACATCCCAGCAGAAGGTGTGTATGCAGTTTTTGAAGTCAAGCCTGACATCAAGGATAATATTGCCTACGCAGCTGAAAAGATAGAGAGTGTAAGATTACTGGAAAGAACTTCTACCAATATGATTAACTCAGGAGTTCAACTGTCTGCTAGGCCTTTAACAAAGATTATTGGAGGGATTCTATCCAGTACAAATACCTACACCCATGCCAAGAATGATACGATCAATAAGCATATTAACGAACATCAAGGTCTAAAGGGAATTGATATTGGTTGCATTGCTGATTATGGCAGTTTTCATGTTATCTATTCAGGTGAAGAAAATATTGAACTAAAATCAGTTGAACAGTTTGAAATGCGATATCGGGATTATTATCATAAAAGGTCAGTTGACAGCATTGTATACAGTAATAGCTCAAATTCACTAGTATCCTTTTTTCTCCAGCTAACACGATACTTACAACAATCTATTGGAACAGTTCCTGCGATTGACCTGAATGCCTACTCAAAAGCAATTGATTTCACTGTTGATATAAAATAGCCGCCAACCAATTAATAGCATAGTTATCACAAGAGGAGTATGGGGTAATCTCCTCAGCTTTCACTATGTTACCGAATGGTTACGACAGCAATTGGTTTGATATTAAATATCACAAACAAAGCCTCGACAAGAGGCTTTGTTGTTAAGCGTCAAAAGTGCTCCCATATTTTAATTTGGAAGTGATGGAGTTTTCGCAGATGCGCCTATGGCTTATCCACGCTACATGTATCGGTTATTTTGTCGGCATCACCGATGGTATTGGTAAAGCTGTAACTTTTATTAACTCAACAACTTGGATTCAAACGAATAAGTGGTTAGGTTTTTCCTACTTACTGCTCCCATCATTCAGCTCATGAGCCAACGGCCTGAACATATGAAAAAATAGATAAATCATACGTAACTGGGCATGCTGATCTGTTTTGGATTACGTGAAGCGTTAAAACAGTTTCAGGAGAGGTCATACTAGTGTCCTTGATATAGGGGCAATTGCCCTATCAAAGACACTTCTATGGGTTTGGACAAACGATAAAAAATAGAAGGCCTATGCAAAAAAGTCACAGGTGAGAAGCTGATGCTGATCCTACTCCTGATAAATGATTAGTAAACTAATGTATGTGTATATGAAGCACTCATCCATTCACTTAGATATGACGTTATCTTAAGCCATAAGCATAATCATCAATCACTTGCCTGACCGTCTCCAGAGCCGTTTGCAAAGTATCCAATGCAACTGAGCCCAGAGCTAAACGTATGGCATGGGGTACATGCTCGGTGGTGGCAAAAGGTTCGGCGGTTGAGACTGAGATATTCGCCTGCATCAGTGCCATGACCACTTGATCCGCTCGAACCTCTTCCGGCAACGGTAGCCAGATAAAGTAAGACGTGGAATGACCGATGGTTTCCAGTTCTTGAAATACGTCTCTGGCAATGGCCTGCCTCTCCATTGCATCTTGACGTTTCTCTATCTCCAAACGATCCACGGTGCCATCTTCAAGCCACTGACATGCTAATGCGGTCATCAAAGCCGGTGTATTCCAAATAGTGGCTCGAATCGTACGTTCCATTTTTGCCATCCATTGAGGTGGGGCCACCATAAACCCCATACGAAGACCCGTTGCCACACTCTTGGAAAGGCCTGAGATATAAACGGTAATATCCGGTGCTAGTGCCGCTAAAGGCGCTGGAGGATTATCTGCAAGATAGGCATAAGCGGCGTCTTCGATAATCAATAAATGGTACTGGCGGGCAATGGCAATAAGCCGTAACCGTTGCTCCAGTGTCATCACCCAACCCATGGGATTGTGCAAGGTCGGCATGGCATAAACGGCCTTTACTCGACGCTGCTGACAGAGTTGTTCCAGAGCATCCAGATCCGGGACGTATTCTGATACAGGAGGAGGGTTTTGCTTTAAATCAGTGTCGGACTTATACGTTTTCTGGCAGGGATTTTGACCGATAGTTTGAGTGGATTGTTGGACAGGGCGCTGAGTTATCGCAACGGGGGCTAGCTCCAATGGATGAACCTCTGACAATACTTTAAAACCGGGGTAGATCAAGGCATCAACCGCCACTACATCTCCAGGATTTAATAAGGACATCACCGTCACCGCTAAACCGTGCTGGGCACCATTGACCAATAACACTTGGCTTTCATCAACGGTTAATCCTCGACGTTCAAGATGACGGGCCACAATGGCCCTTTCATGTTTTCGTCCTGCGTGAGGTTGATAGTGTAATAAGGCTTCGATATCTCCTGAGGAAGCCAGCTGTCGCAGTGCGCTTCTTAATAGCTCACCCTGTTCTGGTAATGCTGGCGAATTAAAATTGAGATCAACCATGCCCTCTTTAACAGTCGCCTGATCAATGCCATGTCCCTGCGGTAGCTCTGTTTCTCGTACAAAGGTGCCTCGTCCTGCCTCACCACTCACTAATCCCATGGATTCCAGCTCTGCATAAACTCTAGAAGCAGTGACCAAAGCAATTCCTTGCTCCGCAGCAAGTTGTCGATGGGTAGGTAAACGTGTACCAGGCACCAGCCTTCCTGAACGGATATCAGCAGCAAAAGAATCAACCAGATGTTTATAGCGAGCACGAGCCATAGGGCAATGTATCCATGACAATAATTTTATTGTCATGATTTTGCTCGATAGACTGGGGTTTAACAAGTTGTGGCCACCGACTAAAACATACCCTTAGATTAGTGAGCAAAATCGATGCATATCTCTATCCTAACCTTTGATGGTTTTAACGAACTGGATTCCCTTATTGCGCTGGGTATTCTTAACCGTATTAAAAAGCCCGGTTGGCGAGTGACACTTGCCAGCCCAACGCAATCAGTAACGTCGATGAATGGTGTGGTACTAAAACGCCATGTTTCTCTTGATGAAGCCTGTACTGCCGATGCAATCATCATTGGCAGTGGTATGAAAACACGAGAGGTGGTGGCTGATCGCTCTATCATGCAACAGCTACAGCTTGATCCCACGAAACAATTGATCGGCGCTCAATGCTCTGGAGCCTTGGTACTAGCAAAGCTGGGGCTACTCAAAGATCTACCGGCCTGTACTGATCTGACAACAACGCCTTGGGTACAAGAGGCAGGTATCGAGGTACTTCACCAACCCTTTTTTGCGCAGGGCAATGTAGCCAGTGCAGGAGGCTGTTTGGCCTCTCAATACCTAGCTGCCTGGGTCATCGCACGCTTAGCAGGTATAAACGCCGCACAAGAGGCGATTCATTACGTTGCTCCCGTGGGCGAGAAAGATGAATGTGTTACTCGAACAATGGAAAATATTATGCCGTTTATAAAAAGCAGATAAAGATCCCCCCTAAATACCAAAGATCAATCACCACTATAAAACAAAAGGCTGACGGACTGGCGCCTTAAAGTGCGGTGCTTGTGTCTAGACACAAGCACCATTTTTCCGATACCTAGATCAAAACGGATAAAGATATGGCGATCTACTTAAGCATCAACAAACAACACCTCACCACTGATAAAACCATCCACGGATCGCTCAAACGCTTTCCCTACTAACGCTCCTGGAACAGGCTGGAATCCCGGCATCATTTCACCATAAACATCCCAAGCTTCTTCCAGAACCGTGGGGTTAATGGCATTGATTCGAATACCCCGTGGCATTTCATAAGCCACACACTTAACAAAGGTATCAATGGCACCGCTGGCGGTTGCATCGGCAATAGCCATAGGAATCGGTTTTACATTTAAGATTCCCGTAATCAGCGAGAAAGAGCCTTTATCTGCAATATATTCCTGACCAATACGCACCAGATTGATCTGTCCCATCATTTTGCTCATCACAGTGGTCATCCACTGCTGCTCTGTCATATCAAAAAAATTGGCATACTCACAAAGCCCCACCGTATTTACCACGGCATCAAAGTGTCCAACCTGAGTAAACAAGGCTCTGATAGACGCTTCTGAGGTGATATCCACCTGGAAATCACACCCTTCACCTGAACGGCTTGCGGTAATCACTTTATGTTTTTGCAAACCCGTTAGAGCCGCTTGTCCCATTTTACCTTGAGCGCCAATAACAATGACCGTTTTCATAATAACCACCTGTATATGTATTTAAAAAAGCAGCTATTGAACAGGCCTCTTCGCCTCTGCTGCTGCAACGTGGCTATACTAAAAAACCGGTGATACAATTTGAAACAGATGCTATTTGTGAGAGATACAAGTTTGAGCAGGATAGATAAACTCGATATCAAACAACTCAGAATATTCAGTGCTCTTTTAAGAGAGCGTAATGTCTCACGAGTTGCCAGTCAGGTGGGTCTGACACAGCAAGCTGTCAGTGATCAGTTGAAAAAATTGCGGGATATTTTCGATGATCGTTTGTTTCTGCGTAAAAGTAACGGACTTACACCTACCCCCATGGCGGAACGGCTAGGCGTAAAAGTTGATAGCATTCTTAATGAGATCGAACAGCTATTAACCGATGAGCATTTTGAACCTTCAGAGATCAACAGCACCTTTGTCATTGCCGCCACAGACTACGCTCAGCAAGTCGTACTTCCCAAACTGCTGGAACAAGTGAGGCATTTGGCGCCGGGCCTAAAGATCCTGATTCAAGACTTTGATATCGATAATCTGCATCAGATGATGGAAAGCAACAGGGTTAATTTAGCGCTGGCTTTTCCTGACTATATACCGGACTCCTATCCTGTATTGACGCTATTTAACGAACACCATATTTGTGTCGCGGCGAAATCGTCTCCCCTTGCAAACCGGCGTCTTAGCCTAGAGGAAGTCGCAGCCACACCACAGATTATTGCATCACCTTCCCGACCTAACTTTAAAGGCTCCATTGATACTTGGTTTAAATCCTATGGCTTGGACCGAAATATCGTCATATCAGCCCCCTGTTTTTCAGTGGTACCCCATTACTTAGCAACAACCGATACTCTGGCTTTCTTACCCTCACGGGCTATTTTTAACGATCAGTTAATTGAGCTCGATTTAGAAGAAAGCCCTGAAGGATTTAAGGTTATTGCCGCCTGGCACCCCCGTTTCTCCCAAGATTTACTGCATAACTGGATTATTGGCCTGCTACAAAAGCAGTACGCCCTCATTTAAATGACGGCCAATACATTTGCGTATACAGTTAGGACATAAGCTCCTATTCGCACATAAGCTCCTATTCGCACATTAGTACCTATCAACTATGAGATATCCATCTGACATGAGACATCTATCTGAATCTTCAGCGCCATCACCTGTGTCCAGTTTTGACGAGTTTGCACAACTTGCGGATTACTCTTTGATGGATAGCTTAAATGCCGATCCCGATGCGACCGAAGATGGTTATGATCATCGCCCTCGTCAGGTGTTTTCGGGGCATTTTGTGCCTGTCACTCCCACACCGATAGCAGCGCCTGAGTATGTTAGCCACAGCAGCACCTTTTTTAACGAGCTTGGACTTAGTGACGCACTGGCCCTAGACAAAACCTTTCGTCGAGTATTTTCTGGCGATCTTTCCGATGCACCTGCTCCCATGCGCCAGTACGGTTGGGCCACAGGTTATGCACTATCGATTTATGGCACCGAATATACCCAACAATGTCCATTCCGTACCGGTAACGGTTATGGCGATGGCCGGGCAATCTCAGTCTTTGAAGCGGAAATAAACGGCCAGCGCTGGGAGATGCAACTGAAAGGTGGTGGCCCCACGCCTTATTGCCGAGGTGCTGATGGACGTGCGGTATTACGTTCCAGTGTGCGTGAATTTTTAGCACAAGACTATATGCATGCGTTAGGCATCCCCACATCACGCTCACTCACCTTGTATACCTCTAAATCTGAGACCGTCGCCCGACCTTGGTATTCCCCAGGTTCGCACGCTGCTGATCCAGACATTATGATCGACAACCCCGTGGCTATTTCAACCCGTGTTGCCCCCTCTTTTTTACGGGTAGGTCAGGTGGAATTATTTGCTCGCAGAGTGCGCAAGAGTGCCTATCCTCAGGCCCTTGAAGAGCTGCACATGCTTGTCACACATTTGATTGAGCGGGAATACAAAAAGGAAATAGACCCAAGCCTTGCCCTTACACAGCAAGTGGTAGAACTCGCCAAACTCTTTCGCCAACGCTTAACATCCCTGGTGGCCAACTGGTTACGAGTCGGTTACTGCCAAGGCAACTTTAATAGCGACAACTGCGCGGCCGGTGGTTTCACGCTGGATTATGGCCCTTTTGGGTTTTGTGAAGCCTTTGATCCAGAGTTTCAACCCTGGACTGGCGGTGGCAAGCACTTTTCATTCTTCAATCAACCGGCTGCTGCAGAAGCCAATTTTCATATGTTTTGGGGCGCTATACGGCCACTACTGGCTGATGATGCTGATGCGTTAGAGCAGCTTGATCAGGTACGTCGTGACTTTACCGATGTAATGAAAAACCAGATTCAAACCATATGGGCGGCTAAGTTGGGCTTAGCAGAATTCAACCCAGAACTGTTTTCACAGCTGATAACACTGATGGAACGCTCCGAGGTGGATTTCACAATCTTCTTCCGTGAGTTATCCAGCATACCCGAGGATATCTCAGCGTTGAAAAAGAGCTTTTACGTTCAGACCTCACAAGAACTGGATGAACACTGGCAAACATGGTTAACCCGCTGGCGCGCGCTCGTTTTAGAACAGGGCAACGAATTGGCTGAAGTATCAGCCAAAATGAAACAAACGAATCCTAAATATGCTTGGCGCGAATGGCTAGTAGCTCCAGCCTATCAACAAGCGATGGACGGCGATTACACCCTAGTTAGAGAACTGCAAGAAGTGTTTAGCCAACCTTATGATGAGCAATCATCCGAAGTAGAAGAGAAATACTATCGCTTAAGACCAAAAGAGTTTTTTAATGCCGGGGGGGTGTCGCACTATAGTTGTTCGTCTTAAAGATCTGCGCCTCGGATGAAAAGCTCAGCAGCTTATCCGCTGCTGAGCTTTTGAAGAAGTGCTAAACACTATCTTTCCAAGATGGTCATCTATCATCGTAGCAAATCCAATATTTGAAGGACTATCCACTCTTTATTTACTCATTGATTTATATAGATTATTTTGTGAACATCCTCCACCTGTTATTATAATTCACTGTCAGGCATATTTAAAAAGAGGTTTAAGATAATGCTGTTTTTCCCAGTCCAACAAGAACTTGATTGCATTAATGATAGCGGCGACATCATTGGGAAAATAACGTTTGATGGTGTAAAAGATGAATATATTTTCTCCCCTACCGATGAATCAATCGTCTTATCAAATTTAGAAGAAGCAAGTATTGCCGTGAGATTAGCCGCTCTTGCGTCCGGTAAGTATTCCATGCCTATGCAGGATGATGATTGATAACACTCGTATTTTACGTCCGGATACAGCACTCAATGCCTTCAATCAGGCATTGAGAACGGTACTGACACTATCAATATCTTCATCAACACTCGGGCTTCAGACTAACGGTCTGAACAGAAATAACATACCGGTATCGCTCAACAAACCAATGATTAAATTCACAGCAATTAATCTGTATTTAGCTGATAAGTCTGCCACTGGGTTTTATTGGCTAAACGGTCATAAACAGCCCTTCCACGGTAGTTATCCTCTGCTGTGATCCAGCGCACAAAGGGCCAGCCTTGCGCCTGAGACTCCTGCTTTAAGCGTTCAAATAACTGATCCACAACACCCTGCCCACGACAAGCTGGGTCCACATACAGATCATCCAGAAAGCCCACCTGAGCGCCCCGAAGTGGAGAAGGCATCTCCCTGTAGTGCATAAGTCCCACACCATAACCCTGTTCTTCCTTAGCGATCAGGGCGAAAAAACGGTTCTGAGGGTCAAAGATCCACTGCCAGACTCTGTTCATAATTTCCTTATCCATGGGCACCTGGTAAAAATCAGCATATCCCTGATAAAGCTTTTCCCATTCATCCCGATCCGTTGGCTGAAGCGCTGAAATTTTAATGGTCATCGGTTTTTCCTTATAGCAAGCAGTTTTGTAATACCAATCCAGATAACTCCTTATAGATGAAAAATAAGGAAAAGACTGATCAATCTAAGTGTATTAGCAGGTCGTTATCATTAACAATTTATCGGGAATGATATAAGCGTTGTTTTTGTTGCCCTTGGGCATCAAAGTTATTGGGGTCTAACCACATTTGAAAAGCTTGTTTCAGCTTGGGCCATTCCGTGTCAATAATTGAGAACCAAGCGGTATCTCGATTCCGTCCCTTATAAAGGGTGGCCTGACGAAATACGCCCTCAGAAGTAAAACCGAGCCTTAAAGCCGCTGCTTTAGAAGGCCCGTTACAGTTATCGCACTTCCATTCATAACGTCGATAGCCCAGCTCATCAAATACACGCTGCATCATCAGGAACATGGTTTCTGTAGCTAAAGGCGTTCTCTGTAAAAGAGGAGAAAAGTGGATATGCCCGACCTCTATTACTCCTACTGCCGGTTCTATACGTAGATAACTGGCCATTCCCACCGCTTGATCTGTATTGCTATCGATAACGGCATAAAACAAAGGATCATCACCACAACAGCTGACCTCAAGCCACTGACGAAATTTCTCTAAGGAGTCAAAAGGACCATAGGGTAAATATGTCCAGTTACGGCCTTCACTATCCAAGCAGAAAGCATCAAATAATTGCTCCGCATGTATCACCGGTTTTAAAGGCTCTAACCAACAGTAGCGACCTGTCATAGTAGATTTAGACGGCCGGGATCGAGGACTCCAATCATCTATAGCAGCACCAACGGATTGTCCCAGTTCATTTTGATTCGTGAACGCTTTCTGGTTCATCTCGCTGTTCTCACTTTTCTGTTTAACTTTCCTATAGCTTAAATCAGACAATGGAACCTAAAAAGACCCACTACCAATCAATATAAAAGGCCCAATTTAGAGGTGTATTTTACTTGGAGATTGGTACCAAAAAGCGCCAGAGATTGGCGCTGATGGTATACATAGTGAAACAGTTGTCTTTTACTCCATTCACGACACAATAGATTGCTTACCCATAAACCTATTTCGCGCGATATCATATAACCCATTGAAAATAATGGCATAAATAAAGAAGAACAGGGCAGCTCCGGCATCCATAATCAGTACGGTTAAAAAATCTAATTTTAACGTCCACATGATGACTGGAAAGGACAATATAATCATACCCAGTTCAAACCCCAGACCATGGCCTATGCGCAGCGACAAACCCCGTTTATATCTATCACTGCCAAAATAATGATCAAAAATCACGTTAAAAATATAATTCCAGGCCATGGCAATCAAAGACAAACTCACCGCTAAACCCGTCATCGACAGCGGATCTTCTCCGGTGACAATCATAGCCAGCACCGCTAATAGAGCTAAGGCGATAAGCTCAAACAATAGGGTATGTAGAATGCGCTCACGTATTTTCATTCTGAAAACCTTTATTGGTGATTAATGACATGCATACTATCTTTAATTATGATCTTATAAAGTTAATAACCATCAGTATTCATGATGGAAGATCAAATTAAAGATGTTCTGATACCTTCCGTTCAGCGGCTAGTGGCCAGAGAAAACAGAGCCTTTTTGTAGAGAACTTTTTATTTAGGTGCTTATGTATAACCTTGAACAGCTCCGAATGTTTGTGGAAACCGTACAGTGTGGTTCCTTTTCTGCCTGTGCAAGAAAGCTTGGGAAAGTGCAGTCGGCCATTAGTCAGGGCATTGCGAATTTAGAGATCGATCTGGATATGCCTTTATTTGATCGTTCCACTCGTAAACCCAGCCTGACACCCGAGGGCGAACAGCTATTTGCCTATGCTCAGGCCGTGTTACGTCAAACCCAAGAACTAAATAGTGCGGTTGAGGCAATTAATCGTAAGGAAGAAAGCGTTATCAGGTTAGCCCTGGATAATGCCCTGATGCTGCCGGAACTCTGCACTATATTGGAGGCGTTTTCCCATCAATTCCCGGCAACGTCTTTGGATGTTATCTCTCTACCCAGCCCTGATATTGGAATACTGGTTGCTGAACAAAGAGCCCATATCGGGCTTATGTTTTCAGATATGTCCTTCAGGCAAGATATTGAATTAGGCTTTATTGGGCATTTGCCTTTCTACGGCGTATGTAATCCTCATCACCCCTTAGCGGCTCTCGATATCATAAAAGTATCGGATCTCATCCCTCATCGACAGCTGGTATTAAAAGGGGAATCAACCGAGCAGGATGGGCAACCCCTACAAATTTCTGCGCAAATTTGGTCAGCCAATAATTTCCAGGTGATTATAGAACTGGTGAAGCAAGGCGTCGGCTGGGCCCATATACCTTGTCACCTTGTGGAAACATTGATCCATCAAAAAGAGCTATGCCAGTTAGCACTTAGTTTTGATCATAAACCCTGGAGTCCGCCCGTTGATTTGATTACCGGTAAAAATCAAACCGCAGGCCCCGCTCAGAAATGGCTTTATGATCAGCTTAAAGGCTTGTTGGATCACCAGTGATATAGCAGACGACTTATAGCCGTCACAACCGGATTATCTCCTCGACAGAACTGGCGACTATAATGGCGGTAGTTCATCTATCGCATAAGCCTGATCTTGTAACCAAGGCGCTGTAGTGGGTAATTTGGGGACTAACTGCTGGGTATAAATATCCTGACAGATCTGGGTTACCTGCCTAGGAAGCTCGCCAAATTCTCCCCGTCGGGACAACAGACAGATATAACGGGCGTGATTACCGGATTCAATCGGCAGTACTTGTACCCCCTGCAATAACGCTGGGTTCTGTAACAGACAACTGACCGGGGCAAAAGCCCAGCCATGGCCCTGCTGCACAAAACGCAATAAGGTGGTGGTGTTGTCCAGTTCATAACGAATGGGCAGTTCAACTCCAATACGACGAGCGATCAACTGCGTCAGACTACCCAAACGTAATTGCCGGTTATAGCCGATAAAGGGCAGTGACTGTACCAATTCAGTCACCGTACTGCCTGATATTTGAATATGTTGCTCCGCCACCAGTAAAACAAAAGGGTCCCGCAATACCGGCTGCATGGTCAATTCTGGATGGTCTTGCATGGGATCACTGGTGAGCAGCATATCAATATCCCGCTCCAGCAAAGCCTCCTTCAAGGGGGCAACCAATCCTGTGCGTAGGGTTAGCTGATCCGCAAAGGGAATTAGGCTCTCCAAAATCTGTTGTCCCGCAGCATCCGCAAAAGAATCGATCATGCCTAAACGTAATTTGCTCAAGTTATGGCCTGATGCCATCTGTACATCAGCATACATTCGCTGCATATCCGTAAACAACTTACGTGCATAGCGACGCAATACTCGACCGCTGGCCGTTAGTTTAATAGGTCGGGAACGCCTGACAACCAACTCAGCACCTAACTGACTCTCCAGTTGTTTCAACGCTTGTGAAACCGCAGACTGACTAATATTCAGCTTCTCCCCCGCTTGTGTCAGCGTTTCGGATTCCGCTACGGTAAGCAAAATACGCAGCGCACTGAACTCAACGGATTTTTCTGACTTCAGCATATATAGCCTCTGCTTTTATAGTTAACGGACATCGGATGGATACTCATCACATGAGCGTTACCGGAGCTACCGTTTATGGGCTCTGAGTACAAGATTATGAATAGAATCGGGATGATAGAGTATAACGAGGAGAGTCACGAGCATAGAAAACAGGAGCAGACATTGCCAGCTCCTGTTTATGGTCTTACGTTAAATAAATAACATCAATAGCCAGAGATAGAGAGTTAACTTAACTCCAGGGGAAGGGGCTGTTAGAAACCGGATGCAATTTTCCTTCAGCAAAACGTGACAGACGGAACGGTTCCAGCAATGCAGGCTTATCCCCGCAGATCTCTTCCGCTACCAGTTTACCGACTCCCAACATTTTGTAGCCGTGGTTGGAATCGGCAATAAAGAAACAATTTTTACGGACGGTATCAAATACAGGAAAACTATCTGGAGTGAAACAACCGATACCACCGGATGGCTCATCCTTATATTTTACAATGGTGCCCGAGAAACGTTTCTGACAATGGGCCAGTGCAGATACCCACATATGCGCAAATTCGGGGCCGACGATAAACTCAGGGGACTCAGGGCCATAAGGATCAACCTGAACCAAGCTAGCGGGTTTATCGACAATAAAAGGTGCTGCACCACCTTGCACACCACCAAAATGAAAATCAGGCTTGTAGTAGATGCCCCACATATCTTCGGTGATTAAAGAACCGTCTTCATCAGAAAACAGCGGTGCATTGGAGTCGACATGGATCACAGGAGGCATTTTGCCATCATTGGCAACCTGCATTTTTGGATCGACACCTAAAGTGCCTTCCTGCAGAGACCAATATACCCACATAGGAATATCCGTTGCGATGGTACCATCCGTTGGATTCTTGATATCCACGGTATCTGGCATATCCAGCATATCCCAGAAGGTTTTCGCCCATGGGCCTGCACCGATCACCACGTAATCCGTCTCAATATTACCCCGTTTGGTTTCTACCGCAGTGATTGCACCGTCTGAAGCATGTTTAAAACCCGTCACTTCTACACCGGACATAATGCGTACACCTTCCGCTTCGGCTTTGCTTGCTAAGCCATACATCGCTTTAGTGTTATTGGCATAACCGCCCGGCATTTCATGCAATACAGAGGTAATCCCCTTTGCTTGCCAATCATGGAAGATCTCTTTCATATAACCGGTACAGTCTTTCTCACCTTCGATAAAGCGAGACTCGTAACCGATAGCTTGTTGCTGTTCGTAGATAGAGGCCACATCTTCATGCATGGATTCTGGGCTGATCTGCATATAACCCACCGGATGATAGCTGTATGCAACCGGATCACTCTCCCAAACTTTAACACTGTGCGCCATCAGTTCACGCATGGCAGGCTGGTAGTAGTTATTACGGATAACGCCACAGGCGATTCCTGTCGCACCAGCACTGATACCGGATTTGTCGATCACGATAATATCGCTACCGTCCCCCTTACCTTGGGCTTTCAACTGCAATGCCAGATGATAAGCCGTACTCAGGCCATGAATACCGGCACCAATAATTACGTAGGGAGAATGGGTTGGAAAAGCCATATTGTTATCCTTGTTCAGACTTACAGAGGCCAGATGTGAACGAACAATCGAAAGCACAACTGAAATTATCAAGTAGAATTCACTGCTTCAAACTCGCAAACCTGAAGCAATCTATGAGCGCTATTCTTGATAATTCCCCTTCCGCCAACAAGCAAAGATAAGCACTATTAGTGACTCTTATAAAGGTCAGAATTAGCAGCTTATATTGGTATCCGTGATCCACTCTTGCAGTTACATTGGCAGCCTCTTATATCGCTAACTCGCCTGCTTTCTATACTCATCCGGTGTCATATCCACCAACCTTCGGAACATAGCAATAAAGGCCGATGCCGTGCTGTACCCTAAATCCAACGCGATGCTTTCTACCTTCTCACCCTCTATCAGCATGGGCATGGCACGAACCACTTTTAAGCGTTGACGCCATTCACTAAGGGGCATACCCAGATCTTTTTGAGCTTTACGGGCCAGGGTTCTTTCTGATGTTCCCACTTGTTCAGCCAAGTACTTAACCGCACAATTATCGCCGGGATATTCCTCAAGATAAGCAAGAACTCGGGATAAAACAGGGTCATCCGACGTGGGCAGATAACTACCGGCACAGGGTGCAATGGTCAGCTGATCCACGACCACTTCAAGTAAACGGCTCTCTTCTGTGGTGTAAGGCTCAGCAGGAGGGTTAAGCCTTAAGTAGTTCAGCATCGACCTGACCATCACATTAATAGTGAGGGCACAGGCAGAAGGAAACATGCCCTTCTCTTGGGCATAAGTCGGCTCAATATACAGGGAACAGTGAAAAGACCCGTGACGATTTAATCCCTTATGCTCTACCCCCGGTGGTAACCACAAACCATAATTGGCCGGTAATCGAAATAAAGCGCCTTCTGCCTGTAACTCCAGTACACCACTGAAAGAATAGACAAACTCCCCCCAAGGGTGGCTATGAGCAGGATAAATGGTATTTGAAGGCATCGTTCGTGTCAGATAGAACACGGGGTGAGGCAAACTCTGAAAAACACGGGGTTGATGGACAAAGGGAGTGTTATTAACGGAAGAGCTGTTGTTGATAGAGGAATCACTCATAAGAGGCTCTTATTTAAAAAGACTGGCTCACAGGATTAGGTTATTCGGATAAACAGATCATTGGCGGATCCGTGTTATCGATTGTCTTATTCTAGCTATATAGATCATCTGAGACAAAAGATAATACTGATCTGATTTTGTAAAAGGTAGAAAGGTTATGGGAACACGACAATCATTAGACCTGTTTGCTATCGGTACTATGATCATCTTTTGTGTGGTGATGGCCGGTCAACAGGTGGTGCTTAAAGCCGTTACAGAAGATATTGCCCCGGTGTTCCAGATTGCACTGCGTTCCGGTATTGCAGGCATTTTGCTTATCATGCTGATTTTGTTTCAAAGACAAAAGATGCCTTTAGCCCGTGAAAATCGTCTGCCCGCGATTATGATCGGCACGTTATTCTCTTTGGAATATCTATTTCTTGGGGAAGCGTTGAAATACACCTCTGCAGGACACGCCACGGTTTTTCTCTATACCTCGCCTATATTTGCTGCCATAGGCTTGCATTGGAAAGTACCTAATGAACGCATGGCACCCTTACAATGGTTGGGTATTTTAGTGGCTTTTGTTGGCGTAATGATCGCCTTTTTGGGTGGTGGCAGCTCGGAACAAACCTCTCAGGAAAATATATTCTGGGGCGATATGTTAGCGTTATTGGCAGGAGCTGCTTGGGGAGCAACCACTGTAATCGTTCGTTCAACAGGACTAGGGAGTTTACCCGCTCGTCAGACTCTGCTTTATCAACTATTAGGTGCATTTGCGATCTTGACACTTTGGGCTTGGGTAACCGATCAAACTACGATCAACCCAACACCAGAGGTTTGGGCCAGCTTAATGTTCCATGGTGTGGTGGTCTCTTTTCTCTGTTTTCTCGTTTGGTTCTGGTTACTCACTCGCTATAAAGCGTCTCAACTGGGTATCCTTTCCTTTTTAACCCCTGTCTTTGGGGTCTTACTGGGCAGTGTGTTGTTAGGAGAGAAGATAGATCCACAGTTTATTCTGGGTTCCGGCTTTATTATCAGCGGTATTCTGTTAGTCAGTGGTTATGGCTGGGGTATTAGCTGGTGGAATAAACGTAGATCTTTGAATCACTCAGGCAGTAATCAATAATTTAAATACTCTAATGTTAAATAAGTAAGGGGGCTCCATATCCCCTTACTTACTTGTATTTCCCTATACAGAACAATAACTCCGCGCCTTACTCTCAAGTACCATTTAGCCAGTTTAAGAAACCGCTTTCTTTTTCTTACGAAAGTACACTTTCTCCAGCTCAACCAAAACAAATACGCTGGAACCGACTGCAGTAATCAATAACCAATCCTTCAGGCTAATCGCTTCAGTGGCAAACAGAGTCTGCATTGGGCCCCAGTAGGTAAATAACATTTGGAAAACTAGTAAAGTTCCGATGGCATACAATGCAATTCGGTTGCCTAGAATACCGGCTTTATTTGCTACAGATTCAATAAAGAAGCGGGAGCTAAACAAATAGAAAATCTCAAACATCACCAGGGTATTCACCGAGATTGTCCGAGAATATTCCACACTGGCACCGTTACTTTGATACCAAAGGAAAAGACCAAAGGTTCCGGTCACCAGAATCATACCCACAAAGAGTGATCGCCAGATCAAAAAGCCAGATAGCAACGGTGCTTTAGGGTCTCTGGGTGGTCGGCCCATAACGTTTTTCTCAGCCGGTTCAAAAGCCAAAGCCAAGGCAAGCGTTACGGCAGTGATCATATTGACCCAAAGAATTTGCACCGGTGTGATAGGCAACATAGTCCCCAATAGAATAGCGGCCATAATACTTAGGGCTTCACCAGCATTGGTCGGCAAAATAAACAGGATCGCTTTTTTCAGATTGTCGTAGACGGTACGCCCTTCTTCCACAGCCCGTGCGATAGTGGCAAAATTATCGTCAGCCAAGACCATTTCCGCCGCTTCTTTCGACACTTCCGTACCGTTAATCCCCATAGCGATACCCACGTCTGCACGACGCAGTGCGGGCGCATCATTAACACCATCACCGGTCATCGCCACCACATTGCCATTGGCTTGTAGGGCTGAAACCAAGCGCAGTTTATGCTCTGGACTGGTACGGGCATACACATCAATGCCTTCTACCACTTGGCGTAAGTCTTCGTCTGAGATTACTTCTAGCTCAGCACCTGTCATCGCCCTCTGACCGTCACCAATTCCCATCTGTACACCGATGGCTTTTGCCGTGTCCACATGATCCCCTGTGATCATCTTCACCCGAATACCGGCACTATGGCAGAGCTTCACCGCCACAATTGCCTCATCCCTAGGGGGATCAATCATAGCCACCAGACCGATCAGACAAACATCCTGCTCTAAATCGCTAAAGCTAAGCTCCATATGCTCAGCAGGTACAGATCGTTTCGCAATGGCCAATACTCGCTGTCCCTGACCAGCCATCGCCTGCATCTTATCTAACCAGTAGGCTTTATCGATAGGTTCCCGTGCTTGCTCAGGATTATCCGCGCCCGCCGCATTAGCACTGCGCTGGAACTGACACATATCCAAAACCCGTTCAGGTGCACCCTTCAGATAAATCGTCCCGTGCCCCTCATGATCATGGTGCAGAGTGGCCATATATTTGTGCTGGGATTCAAAGGGGATAATATCCGTACGAGGATACTCTTCCTGTTCAAAGGTAGGATCTAAACCGGCCTTCATTGCCAGAGTGACCAAGGCACCCTCTGTAGGGTCGCCGGTCAGTTGCCACTGATCCTCTTTTTTCACCAAGGAAGCATCATTACAAAGCAACACCGCTCGGGCCAGCTTCAATAATTCGGGTTGCTGATCAATATCAAGGGTTTCATTATCCAGAGTAAAACTGCCATGAGGATCATAACCAGAACCTGTCACCGTAAAACATCGACCTGTTAGCTCAACACTCCGTACGGTCATCTCATTACGAGTTAAAGTACCGGTTTTATCGGAGCAGATATTACTGACAGAACCCAGCGTCTCAACCGCAGGTAAACGACGAATCACCGCATTATGCTTTGCCATCTGCTGAACACCAATGGCCAGAGTAATGGTCATAATGGCGGGTAAACCTTCAGGAATAGCCGCAACCGCCAGGCCCACAGCCGCCAGAAAGGTTTCTGCCCCTGTCATGCCCTGCAGAAAGACACCGTAAGCAAAAGTAAAACCGGCCAGAACCACAACCGCCAGACTTAACCACTTAGCCAGCTGATCCACTTCACGTAGCAGCGGCGTTTCCAGTGTTTCTACTTCGCTTAACATCTGATTGATACGGCCAATCTCTGTTTTAGCGCCAGTTGCCACCACAACACCCACCGCATGACCGTAGGTCACCAGAGTGCCGGAATAGGCCATATTGCCCCGATCAGCCACCACCTTATCGTTACTTAGTAGATTATGATGTTTTTCAACCGGGACAGATTCCCCCGTCAAAATAGCCTCATCCACCCGTAAGTCATGTACATTCACCAAGCGAATATCTGCTGGAATTTTATCCCCGGATTGCAGAGTAATAATATCCCCCGGCACCAACTGATCCGCATCCAGAGTAATATAGGCCCCGTTCCGTTTTACCATCGCCTGATGAGACAACATATTACGGATCGCATCCAGTGCCTTCTCCGCCTTACCCTCCTGCACCACACCAATAATGGCATTAACAATCACCACCGCAGCAATCACCGCCGTATCAATCCAGTGATTGAGTAAAGCCGTTGTGATACCCGCAGCAAGCAAGACATAAATCAGGATATTGTGAAATTGCAGCAGAAAGCGCTGTAAAAAGCTTTTTTTCGGTGGGGTAGGTAAACGGTTTAAACCAAATTTTAACTGGCGTTCAGTCGCCTCAACCTGACTTAAACCCGCCTTCTCAGTGCTGTTAAGTTGTTCCAATACTTCATCATTATCAACCGCGTACCATGGCACCGCAGTCTCTTCAATCTGTTCCCTGGCTGACATCAGCGTCCCCTATAATTGATTGCCTTCTCACGTAAAGAAGTCATTGTAAAAGAGTCTCTTACAATGATTTTGCCGCAAAATTGTTGCAATGCAACAACAAATAGAAGGGAAGGTACTTTTTAATGATCTGTATTAGGTAATGCTGCGCTAGAGAGGGGGTGGGTTACAGAACGGTAATGATTTGTGTCTGAGGGGTAATCAACTCAATTGGACGTGTGCCCCGAGGAAAAAACATGCAGGTTTAGGGTAACAGCTAGCCTAGAAACGGCGTAAAGTGCACTTAAAAAATGGTGGGCGATACAGCCTTTAAAATGGTGGTAGAAATACCATTAATATATACTTAAAGCTTTATTATAAACCTTACAGAGTTTTTTCATGGCCAGTTCAACCCAAATAAAAGCACTCATGCAGTCGCATATCGACAAAGATGACGATAGATTTTTATCTGTCGCGCTTCAGGTTGCAGCTCATGAGGCCAGAAGTGGTCACGGGAAACTAGCCCAAGAACTAAAACATCTTGTGGAAAAGGCTCGCAAGAGTAGTCTAGAAAAGCAACCTATCTCTATTGCCAACAGTGTAAAAGACTCTACTGGTTTACTCATAACACGTTATCCTAAACTCCGCTTTAATGATCTGATTGTGTCTCCAAACGTAAAACATCGTTTAGAACGTATAGCCAAAGAACAGAGGCATTTCGTAACTCTGAAAAATCATGGTTTAGCTCCTCGAAAGAAGCTTCTTTTAGCGGGAAAACCTGGTACAGGTAAAACATTCACGGCTTCAGTGCTTGCTGGTGAATTGAATTACCCTCTCTTCGAAGTTCGTCTTGATGCCGTTATCACTAAATATCTTGGTGAGTCGTCTGCAAAACTACGCCAAATATTTGATGCAATCAGAGATGTCAGAGGCGTGTACTTTTTCGATGAATTTGATGCCCTAGGGTCTCACAGAGCATCTTCAAATGATGTAGGGGAAGCCCGTCGTATTCTGAACAGTTTTTTGCAAATGATTGAACAAGACGACTCTAATAGTGTAATTGTTTGTGCAACAAATCATATTGAAGCACTGGATCACGCTCTATTCCGACGCTTCGATGATGTGATTCGATACGAATTACCATCGGAAGACGAAATTATTTCACTCTTTAAATCCCGCCTTCATTCATATGTGGCTAAAAACTTTTCATGGAAAAAGTTATCTGCCTTGGCCGAAGGTTTAAGCAATGCAGAAATTACTTTGGCTGCCAATGATGCTATCAAAGATATGCTAATCCACAATCATGGATCAATTACCATATCAATGCTTCAAAACTCTATTGAAGATAGGAAGAATATCAGCCAGCAATTTACATGATAAGGACGTTAAATGGCACATAACATTTTCAATAAACCCCATTTATTTTTAAACTCAAACGTAGCTGCGCAAGAATTCACATCACCTCCCAGTGGAGGCGGTGGTAATTCTAAAGAAATTCCTCCCAAAGACCGTATCGCTCATAGCGGTAAATTAAGAGGTGACTTGGCAACGGTATCAAGTCAACTTGACGTATTGAAAAGTAGTTCATCTGAGATAAACCTACAGATGGGGATTGGTATTCAGATAGAGTTTGAAGGTTACCCAGATGTTCAGCTTGCAGTTGAACAACTAGCAAACGCCAATCAAGGTATTGACTTACACAACATAAAAACAGTTGCTCAGGGAGATCATAGCAAGACTATTGCAACTGTTTTTGTACCTGACGGAAAACTTCAATTTTTCGAAAAGAAGATAGAAGATTATCTTAACAGGAAAAAAGCTAGTAATGATAAACCTCTGGATAACCAGAAGCTAATTGACGCTATTCAATCAATCCGGGTTGCTGTTTTTGAAGCAATTTGGTCTGATGCCGACGATTTATTACCTGCTAATAAAGATGAAGCCATCTGGTGGGAGGTTTGGCTATCTGCTCCGAAGAAACCTCGGAACACTACGAGTTATCATCAAGCTATCCTTTCTGACTTCACTGCAGTAGCTGATCAGCATGAAGTTGAAGTCTCCATACATACGCTCAAATTCCCTGAGCATATCGTTGTACAGGTAAAAGCTTCTCAGAATCAACTGGCGAGTAACATGCTCCTGTTGTGCCGCATCGCTGAAATTCGGGCCCCTAAAGTAATGGCTAACTTTTTTGATGCGCAGAATGTTCAAGAACAAGCACAATGGTCTGACGAATTACTTAATCGCTTAGAGTTACCTACCGACGGTAATGAGCCGTATATCTGTATTTTGGATACTGGAGTGAATGCAGAACATCCTTTATTGGCTCCATTTACAGGAATAAACGACCAGTTAACCGTAATGGACAATCAATACCCGGTAGATAATCACGGTCATGGAACCAATATGGCAGGATTAGCCATTTGGGGAGATCTGACAGAAGCCCTTGCATCAGAAAAAGATATATCTGTAGGCCATAAGCTTGAATCAGTCAAAGTAATCAATCGAAGCGGTGATAATAAAGATAAGCCTCTAGGATTAATTACCTCTGATGCTGTTTCTGTAGCTGAACTTGCTCATTCAGAACGAGATCGTATTTTTTCAATGTCTCTATCTGCTAATGCAGACTCTGATCAAGGCCGGCCATCTTCATGGTCAAGCACTCTAGATTCTCTTGCATCTGACTACATGGGAGAGGGGGCTTATCCAAAGCTGTTTACTGTTTGTGCTGGAAATGCTTTCTTCAATTGTTTTAAATCAGCACAATATCCTTATCCTGATTTTAACTTTATTCAAAGCGTGTCCGATCCGGCTCAGGCATGGAATGTTATCACTGTTGGTGCATTTACCGATAAGGTGAGTATTCAGGAGTCAAGTGATCACTACCCATTA
>JAKZRG010000073.1:0-7749 GCA_047518265.1 Oceanospirillum sp. | reverse complement strand
GGCATGGGTTTGAGTCGTCTTGATACCAGCGTGATTATCGAAGAGCTGGCGATGGGTTGTACGTCTACTACGGCTTATATCACGATCCATAATATGGCCACTTGGATGATCGCTACGTTTGGTGATCAGGCTCTGGTGGATGAGTTTGCCCCAAGTATGGCGATGGGTGAAAAACTGGGTTCTTACTGTCTGACTGAACCGGGAGCCGGTTCTGATGCCGGTTCTTTGCGCACCATGGCTCGCCGTGATGGTGATGATTATGTTCTGAATGGCAGCAAGATGTTTATCTCTGGTGCTGGTAGTACGGATGTCCTAGTGGTAATGGCACGTACTGGAACAATGGAAGATGGGCCTAAGGGTATTTCTGCTTTTGTTGTACCGGCTGACTTGGATGGCATTCATTACGGTAAAGCAGAAGAGAAGATGGGTTGGAATAGTCAGCCGACTCGCTTAATCACCTTTGAAGATGTTCGGGTTCCTGCTCGTTATATTCTGGGCAAAGAAGGTGATGGTTTTAAGATTGCCATGAAGGGTTTGGATGGCGGTCGTATCAATATTGCTACCTGTTCGCTGGGTGCTGCTCAAGCGGCGATTAATGATACTCAGCGCTATATGCAGGAACGTGTGCAGTTTGGTAAGCCATTAGCCAGCTTTCAAGCGTTGCAGTTTAAGCTAGCGGATATGGTGACCAATCTGGTGGCTTCTCGTCAGATGGTGCGTCTAGCGGCCGCCAAACTGGATGAGAAAGATACAGAAGCGACCCTGTATTGTGCGATGGCAAAACGTTTTACTACAGATGCTTGTTTTGATGTGACTAACGATGCGATTCAGCTGCACGGTGGTTACGGTTATATCAAAGAATACCCGCTGGAACGTTATATGCGGGATGCTCGTGTGCACCAGATTCTGGAAGGCACTAATGAAATTATGCGTTTAATTATTTCCCGTCGAGTGATGATGGACGGTGTGTTGGAGGTTATTCGATGAGTACTGAAAAATTGTTAGTGGAAAAGAAAGGTCATACTGCGATTGTTACCATTAACAATCCTCCTGCCAACACTTGGGATGACGTGAGTTTACCGGGCCTGAAGGCTTTGGTTGAAGAACTGAATGCTGATCTTGATATTTATGCGTTAGTGATTACCGGTCAAGGTGAGAAGTTTTTCTCTGCCGGTGCAGATTTGAATAAATTTGCTGACGGTGATAAGTCCGTTGCCCGTCATATGGCGCGTATCTTTGGCGAAGCTTTTGAGACGCTGTCTGATTTTCGTGGTGTTTCTATTGCGGCAATTAATGGTTATGCCATGGGTGGTGGTCTAGAGTGTGCTTTAGCATGTGATATTCGCATTGCTGAAGAACAGGCCCAAATGGCTCTGCCTGAAGCTGCTGTTGGTCTTTTGCCATGTGCCGGTGGTACTCAGAACCTAGCATGGTTAGTGGGTGAAGGTTGGGCAAAACGTATGATTCTGTGCGGTGAGCGTATTACTGCAGAGAAAGCTCAGCAGATCGGCCTAGTTGAAGAAGTGGTTGGTAAAGGCCAGGCCCTTGAGACAGCTATTGCTTTGGCTGAGAAAGTGGCTAAGCAAAGCCCGGTGGCTGTATCCGCTTGTAAAACACTGGTACACAATGCCCGTGGCAATAATTCTCTGGCGACGGGTTGCATGCAAGAGCGTGAGCTGTTTGTTGACCTGTTTGATACTCAAGACCAGAAAGAAGGTGTTAACGCCTTTCTGGAAAAACGTAAGCCAGAATGGAAGAACGCGTAATGTCCGATATGCCTGTGATTTTTGAAGAGCTGGCAACCCGTGACGGTCATATTCTTGGGGTTGCAACGCTTAATGCACCTAAAGCATTAAATGCGCTAAGCCTTGAGATGATTGAGCTGCTGTATCCAAAGTTTTTGGAATGGCAGGACAATGTCAAGGTGGTTGCAGTTTGGTTGCAAGGTGCTGGTGATAAAGCATTTTGTGCCGGTGGTGATATTGTTCAGTTGTATAACTCTATGGTTGAACATCCCGGTGGCCCTAACCCGTATGCAGAAAAATTCTTTACGGATGAGTACCGTCTGGATCACCTGATTCATACCTATAGCAAGCCATTTATCCTGTGGGGTAATGGTATTGTTATGGGTGGTGGTTTAGGTCTGACCGCTGGTGCCAGTCATCGAGTGGTGACGGAGTCCTCTCGTTTTGCGATGCCTGAGATCACTATCGGTCTTTACCCTGATGTGGGCGGCAGTTATTTCTTAAACCGTATGCCGGGTCGTTCAGGTCTGTTCCTAGGTCTGACCGGTGCCAATATTAATGCAGCAGATGCTTTGTTTGTTGGCTTGGCGGATCGTTTTGTGACTCATGATCGCCGAGATGCGGTGATGGATGAGTTGCTGTCGGTAAGTTGGGCAGATTCTGCAGAACATATTGTCAGCTCTGTTTTACGTCAGCACGAGCGTCATAGTGAAGGCCATCAGCCTGAATCCAATGTGCGTAAGCATTTTGATCTGATTCAGCAGTTAACTGATGCCGACGATATTGCCGGTGTGGTGGACAATATTACCTCTCTAAGTACCGATGATAAGTGGTTGTCTCGTACTTCTGGTGCGTTGGCGGCGGGTTCGCCGACGGCTATGCATCTGATCATGCGTCAATTGCAAGTCACTCGTCAGATGTCTCTGGCAGAAGTATTTCGTGCTGAGCTATCACTGTCTGTGCAAGCTGCGAATAAAGGCGAGTTTGCTGAAGGTATTCGCGCTCTGCTAATCGATAAAGATCGTACGCCAAAATGGCATGCAGCTACTTTGGATGATGTGGATGCTCAGTGGATTGATGGTTTCTTTGAATCTCCTTGGGATGGTGAACATCCTTTGGCAGACCTTTAATCCCAGATGTTTTGATCCTCATTGCTTCCAGATTATTCTGGGGGCAATGAATGCTCAGCAGATTGCTTAAAAACTAAACAGATACAAGAAAAATAATATTGGAGAATTAGAATGGCGACTATCGCGTTTATCGGTTTGGGTAATATGGGTGGCCCTATGGCGGCTAACCTAGTTAAAGCAGGCCATCAGGTTACTGTTTTTGATTTGGTTCCAGCCGCTGTTGAAGCTCTGGTTGCTGAAGGTGCGAGCTCTGCGGATACGGTAGAAGAAGCAGCAAAAGGCGTTGATTTTATTGTTTCTATGTTGCCAGCAAGTAAGCACGTAGAAGGTTTGTATATCGACGGTACAGGTCTGCTGGATCTTATTGATAAAAATACTGTGGTGATCGATTCCAGTACGATTGCTTCTGAAGCGGCTCAGCGTGTCGGTCAGGAAGCGGCTAAACGTGGTATTACCATGGTTGATGCGCCGGTTTCTGGCGGTGTTGGTGGTGCTAAAGCAGGGACTCTTTCCTTTATTGTTGGTGGCAGCAAAGAGGGTTTTGAAACCGTTAAGCCAATTCTGGAAGCCATGGGTAAAAACATCTTCCATGCAGGTGATAGTGGTGCAGGTCAGGTAGCAAAAGTGTGTAACAACATGATGTTGGCTATCCTAATGGCAGGTACAACGGAAGCCATTGGTATGGGCGTTAAGAACGGCCTAGATCCTGCTGTTTTATCTGACATTATGTCTAAGAGCTCTGGTAATAACTGGGCGCTACAAGTGTACAACCCATACCCAGGTGTAATGGAAGCGGCTCCTGCTTCTAACGGTTACCAAGGTGGCTTTATGGTAGATCTGATGGCAAAAGATTTAGGTCTGGCCTTTGATACTGCTGTGAAATCAGGTTGCAGTATTCCAATGGGGGCGACGGCTCGTAACCTGTTTGCTCTGCATGCTGCAAACGGTAATGGCAGTTTAGATTTCTCCAGTATTCAGAAAATGTTTGCTGATCTGGACTAAGTAAGACGTTATACCAAAGGCCTGTTTTGCAGGCCTTTTTATTTTGACTTAAAACAATGCAGTCAAACACTGCTATGGAAGATGATTAGACGGGTAATAATAGAATAATAAGCCTGCGATCATCATAAGTATTCAAACAACATTTTCTCGACAGGCAGTCGCCATATTAACTGGCTACAAACCAAAACTATCGGAATATTTTTGTTTGGGTATATATACATGGATGAACCAATCTTAGGGGATTACACAATCGCCCAAGGGCTTTTGTATCACCTACGGTTAACCACAACAATAACAATGGAAGGCCGATATGAGTTATGCAAGTGAACACCAGCGTTCTTTAAATGAACCAGAAAAATTCTGGGCTGATCAGGCGGATAATATTGCTTGGTCTAAAAAACCAGAAACCATTCTTGAAAATCTACCAGACGGTAGTCATCGTTGGTTTGGTGACGGTGAGCTTAACACCTCTTATCTTGCTCTGGATTATCAAATAGAACAGGGCCGTGGTGAGCAAACTGCACTTATCTACGATTCTCCTGTTACCAATACTAAAAAGCGTTTTACTTATACTGAATTGCGAGATCAGGTGGCTCAATTTGCTGGAGCCTTAAGCAATTTAGGTGTAGGTAAAGGTGACGGCGTTATCATCTATATGCCTATGGTGCCTGAAGCGGGTATCGCTATGCTGGCCTGCGCCCGTATCGGTGCGGTTCATTCCGTGGTATTTGGTGGCTTTGCACCCCATGAGCTGGCGATCCGTATTAATGATTCCAAACCTAAGGTTGTTTTAACAGCTTCTTGTGGTGTGGAGTTTACAAAAGTTATCGAATATAAGCCTCTGGTTGATGAGGCGATGAATCAGGCAGAGCATAAGCCTGAAAAAGTGGTTGTATTGCAGCGTCCTCAAGCAGAAGCTGAGATGCAGGAAGGCCGTGATCTGGACTGGTATGAGCTGTTTGATCAGGCAGAGCCTGTAGGCTGTACACCGATGAACAGTACTGACCCTCTGTATATTATGTATACCTCGGGGACGACGGGTAAGCCAAAAGGTATCGTACGTGACAACGGTGGTCATGCGGTTGCTCTGTATTATGCCTTGCGTAATATTTACAACATGCAGGCTGGTGATGTTTGGATGGGCTGCTCCGATGTGGGCTGGGTTGTAGGTCACTCCTTTATTATGTATGGCCCGTTAATGGGTGGTTGTACAACGGTATTCTTTGAAGGCAAGCCCGTACGTACCCCTGATGCAGGCACCTTCTGGCGTGTCGTGGAAGAGTACAAAGTTAACGGTATGTTTGCGGCTCCAACGGCTTTCCGCGCCATTCGTAAAGAAGATCCAGAAGGTGAACTGTTCCGTAAATACGATCTGTCCTCTCTAAAACATATCTTTGTCGCCGGTGAGAAACTGGATTCTCCGACTTATCACTGGTTGCATGAAATATCACAAAAGCCAATTTATGATCATTGGTGGCAGACTGAAACAGGTTGGCCTGTTACGGCACCGGCGACAGCTCTGGGGGCGACGGATATTCGTGTAGGCTCAACCAACTGTGCGGTTCCTGGTTACGATGTTCAGGTGCTGGATCCTATGGGGAATCAGCTGGATGCGAATACTAATGGTGGTATCGCCATCAAACTGCCGCTACCACCAGGTTGTGCGCAAACTCTTTGGAATGATCATGAGCGCTACTTAAGCTCTTATTTGGGGGATTATCCGGGTTACTACCATACCGGTGATGGCGGTTATATTGATGAAAACGGTTTTGTTTACATCATGGGGCGTACTGACGATGTGATTAACGTTTCCGGTCATCGTCTATCGACAGGGGAGATGGAAGAGCTAGTTGCCAAGCATCCTGCTATTGCAGAGTGTGCTGTAATTGGTGTGCATGATGGTTTAAAAGGGCAGGTGCCTGTTGGTCTATTGTTGTTAAAAGACGGTGTTGATATTGACCATAAGGATCTTGAGAAAGAACTTGTGGCCATGATCCGAGAGCAGATTGGCGCTATTGCGTGCTTTAATCGAGCCTTGGTGGTTGATCGCTTACCAAAAACCCGTTCGGGTAAAATTCTACGTGCTGTATTGCGGAAAATTGCCAATGGCGAAGATTATGCAATGCCATCCACTATTGATGATGAATCAATCTTGCCAGAGATTACTGAAAAAATGGTAGATGAGGGCTTAGCCCCCGAAATTGCCTAATTTTCTTGTCAAAGAAGAGGCTTTTGCCTCTTCTTTTTTATTTTCTATATCCTATTGTTTTAAAACGATTTTTTATTTTTTAGATAATGACTAGTCAGTCTCTTTTTTGCAACAAATGATCAAAATTAGTCATCTGTTTGTTTTTTACTAGACCTTTAGTCTAATGCTGGAAAAAAGGGATTGTGCGTTTGTTTTTAACCCGATATCTTACGTTTACGTAAAGGTTATTTAGTAATTTAACTGTTTAGCAAGTTGTCGAAAACAGGCACAGAAAAAAAATAAAGCCCGTTTCAACAAACCGCTAAAAAACAACAATAACAATACCAATAGGGAAAGCAGCAAGTTGCATTTTCCCGGCTAACGAGGACTTTGGAATGAGCCAAGATTTTGTGCTGGAAACCCAAGGGTTGATCAAAGAATTCAAAGGGTTTACTGCAGTTGACGATGTCAATCTTCAAGTTCAGCGTGGCCATATCCATGCGCTGATCGGTCCTAATGGTGCAGGTAAGACAACATGCTTTAACTTGTTAACTAAGTTTTTGCCCCCTACGCGCGGAACCATTCTTTTAAACGGAAAGGACATTACAAGTAAGTCGCCAACTGACATCGCTAAGATGGGTATGGTGCGTTCTTTCCAGATTTCTGCTGTATTTCCTCACTTATCCGTGATGGACAATGTACGTATTGCTCTACAGCGTAAGATGGGTACTTCGTTTCATTTTTGGAAATCAGATAAAACCCTGAACGTTTTAAACGACAGGGCGATGGAGTTGCTGGAAGAAGTTGATCTGGCTAAATGGGCAGACACGATCACAGTAGAAATGCCTTATGGTCGTAAACGTGCATTGGAATTAGCGACCACTCTAGCGCTTGAGCCTGAACTGATGTTACTGGATGAGCCGACACAGGGTATGGGTCATGAAGATGTTGAGCGTGTTATGCATCTGATCAAAAAAGTATCCGCAGGTCGTACCATTCTAATGGTTGAACATAACCTGCATGTTGTTTCCAGCTTGTCAGATCGTATCTCTGTACTTCAGCGCGGGGCTATCCTAACCGAAGGCACCTATGAGGAGGTTTCTCAGAACCCTCAAGTACGTGAAGCCTACATGGGGAGTGAAGCGGCATGAATGCGGAAGTGAAAACAGGTGGTAGCAACGTGAGCGACAACAAAAAAGGGACAGAGCAGTTACGCGTTGCGGATCTGCATGCCTTTTACGGTGAATCTCATATCCTGCACGGCATCGATATGAAGGTGAACCGCGGTGAGCTGGTGACTCTATTGGGTCGCAACGGTTCCGGTCGTTCTACCACGCTAAAATCCATTATGAATATGGTGGGCAAACGTACCGGCTCTATCATGATTAATGGTAATGAAACCGTTGGAATGCCAGCGCATCAGATTGCTCATCTAGGTGTGGGTTTCTGCCCAGAAGAGCGCGGTATCTTCTCCAGTTTGAATGTAGAAGAAAACCTCATGCTGCCACCGACGGTACGCAGTGGCGGTATGAGCCTGGAAGAGATCTACGAGATGTTCCCTAACTTATACGAGCGTCGTATGAGTCAAGGGACACGCCTTTCCGGTGGTGAGCAGCAGATGCTGGCCATGGCCCGTATTCTACGCACCGGTGCCAACCTACTGTTGCTGGACGAAATTACCGAA
>JAKZRG010000072.1:0-2998 GCA_047518265.1 Oceanospirillum sp. | reverse complement strand
GTGAATCGGCAGGTCTTTCACTATAGGTATGATATATAGGACCTAAAAGCCGAAAACTACTCTTTAGGTCTACTATAGCAAGCCTATAGATGTGGTTTAGTGAAACGATCCTCCTGTTGACCGCTCATCTGCCAGCGTTTTACCCTCATTTCTCCCCGCGTTTTCTCTTCTACGCTGATGGTTTTGTTTAAATAATGGATGTCCTCATTTGCCAGCGCTTCGAGAATTGAAACACCAGCATCGTAGGTTAACAGGTCTGTACTGTGATCAGGCTATTTCCCCATCTGGGACACAGCACTGATTGCGTCCATTTGATTTGGCTTGATAGAGGGCCTGATCTGCAAGTTGGACAAAGCTATCCGCTGTTTGAACATGATGTTCTATATACGTTGCTGCACCAATACTGATCGTCACTCGTCTTGTACCAAGAGGAGCAAGGTCCAATTCTGACACCGCAAGGCGAATCTTTTCGGCCGTGGCGAGTGTCCCTTTCAAATCGGTCGATGGCATAACCATCATAAATTCCTCTCCACCATAGCGGCCAACCACATCGATCTCACGGACGTTGCTGCGCAGGATGCGACTGACCTCTGTTAGTACGAGATCCCCAAACGGGTGTCCAAACTCATCATTGATGCTCTTAAAGTTATCGACATCCATAATAAGTAAACCAACATTGTCGCCATATCGACGGGCTTTTTTAACTTCGGTCTCCAATGTCTCGTTCAAATAGCGGCGATTATATAGCTCCGTCAAACTGTCACTGACAGACATTCGCTCCATCTCTTCATTGGCCAGGGCGTTTTCAAGCATGATAGATATCTGATCCGCCATGTGTGCCAAAACTTCAAGGTCTTCCTCTGCGTAACGCCTTAATGATCCAAGGATGATCATCCCCAGTGCCTTACCTTTTGAGAGCATGGGCAGCATCAATAATTCTTTGGGACAGCTCTTACCAAAGCCAAAATCGATTGTTACGGCACAGTCTTCAGGCACTTCTTTAATGTGACGGGGCTTTTGATCTGCGATCACTTGAGCCGGTAGAGAATCACGTAAGCCAACGGCATTCATAGAGGCGGTACTGACACCGTGAAACACAAATGGCCTGACTTGCTGATCTTTCTGGTCGAGCAAGTAGATGCCGCCGATCTCAGACTCGCTTAACTCAACCACGCGATCCAAAGCATTTTGCAAAAGCTCTTTTGGGTCGAGAGTAGTAATCAGCAGAGACGTGAGATCATGGAATTTTCTAATTTTTTCCAAGTGCTCCAGTGAGGCGTTGTTACGCTCGATCTCAGCTTGAAGTGCGCTTCCATGTTCAGCTAGGTTGACTTCCGCTTTCTGTCGTTCTTCGATCTCGATTTTGAGAATATGTTCTGACGATTTGAGCTTGCGATTGATTTTGTAGATATAGGACAGTAAGCACACTAAAGACAGAAAGGTAACGGTAAAGATGGCAATCCATCTCCAGTACTCCTCAAAAAAGCTGCGCAATGAGAGCCTGCCAAAATCTCGAAAAGGCCCAATTCGAAGCTCTTTCATCAATTCTCGGATGGGCTGGTAGTTAAGAGGTACGGTCCAACCTGCATTTTTGCCTGCAATAGCAGCAGGGTCATTAGGGCTCATCTCCAGCAATGCGATGGCGACTTGTTGGGCAATCCCATCGGGGGTGTGCGCTAATTTTGCAATCGGCCATTCAGGCATCAGAATTGTACTGATCTTATAGGGGAAGGATTGAATTTGTTCGCCGTAACCCGAGCCAATAACCTTAAAGTCATCGAGATTGATTTTTCCCTCAGCACTCATACGCTCCAAAGTATCTGTGCGAACCGTTCCTGCATCGACTTCGCCGTTTCCTACTGCAAATACAACGGAGTCATGCTTGCTACGAAAAATCAGAGCTTCAAAATCAGTGTATGGATTGATGCCATTTTTCTTCAGCTCATGCCAAGCTACCTGAAAGCCACCTAGGGAGTTTTCTTTTACCGCCATGAACGAAGGAACGTTCTTCAAATCGGCAACGGTATGAATGTCGTTGCGATCGGCTTTGGCCAGGATCACACCGCCAAAGACTGTGAGTGCTCGCCCATCAGGTCCAAGATTTTTAAGGGTTGCTAAACGACTGACGCCGTATAGTATCTCCATCTCAACGTACATCGACGGGTTAGCAATCAAAAAATCGATCTCACCCGCAGCAACTTTGGGTGTTACCTCTTCAAATCCCAGGGGAACCAATTCAAACGTTTGATCCTGGATCTTATCCGACAAAAAATCAGCGGTCGCTTTCCATTGCTGGTTCGCTTGATCAACGCCACGTTTAGCAAGAATACCAATCTTCCATGTTGGTTCTGCAGCCATGCCTGGATTGGGTATTAGGGCCACAAGATAAAAAACAACGAAAATCCATAAAGCATTTATGCTTTTTTTCCAGGCACAACAGCTTCCCGCCATACAAGGATGGTGGCGATGCTGGTTTTTTCTCATGGTGAACCCCTTTATTAAACAAACATGTGTCCAGATCAGCAATTTTCTATTTTCCCAAGTCATCACTGGCTAATTCTGATGGTGAGGACGGTTTCCAAAATTTGCTTTGAACATGGTACAGGCAAGTTAACCCCACCAGATAGAGCAAAATCAAGCAAAGAAGCCCTATACCGTCGCCTCTTCTCATACTGTAGCGCGGAGAGCTCGAAGCCTTGAAAGGCTACAGCCCTCCATTGATAGAATTCATTCTCTGGTACGGCTGAAGGATCGACCGGTGACGACGGCCTGCCGTGCTATCGAAGGATTGGTGATCGACGTGATTACCACCCTTTGTGAGCAAAATATACTCGACGGTGAGGTATTGCAGCGGCCTGAGGGTGAATCGGCAGGTCTTTCACTATAGGTATGATATATAGGACCTAAAAGCCGAAAACTACTCTTTAGGTCTACTATAGCAAGCCTATAGATGTGGTTTAGTGAAACGATCCTCCTGTTGACCGCTCATCTGCCAGCG
>JAKZRG010000071.1:0-58529 GCA_047518265.1 Oceanospirillum sp. | reverse complement strand
GCAGTTGTTGCGCTCGTTCATCGGTTGCAATCAGTTGCTCCAGAGTGCTTTTTCCATCACCGACGACATAGGGCATATATTTCAGAGCGAGAGAGACTATTTTGCCCTCTTTATGATTGGGTTCTTTTACAAAAAACAATCCTGCTTCGGGCTCATGACGGGCTAACTTCTGTAACATCACGCTATAACCTACCGGATAGGCTTCGATATAACGGTTCAGTTGTTGCTCATTTTTAACCAGCTTGACACCAGAGCCTCGACAGCCAATGTCCGGTTTACAAACAATAGGGAAGTCGTATCCCTTATCCTGCATCTGTTGCAAAATACTTTGTGTTTGGGAGACAACGCTATCATCCGTTAAGGTATGAATAAACCAAGGCAAAATAGCTTTTTCGCATTCCCCGGTAGCTTGTTCTAACAGTTCACTTTTAGGCACACCGACCATCCCTGAAAGCATCAGCTCGGGATTTGCGATCAAGGGTAAAGTCAAAGAGCGGTGATAGATACTTTGCCCAATCCATTGCAGTACGACCGGGCTGTACATTAACCAGGTTGGCCAAAATTCAAAGAAAGAAACCACCTTCCCTTTGCTTTCCATGGGCCGCATACCGGGAGAAACATAGGCTTGATTTAAAGAAGAAGTTTGCTTTGAAGATGGGTCTAAATCAGGTTGAGTCATAGGCGCACCGCATTGGAATTTGTTTTTGTCAAACAACTATTAGGTTAGACAAAGCTTACGTTTTATAAAACGTCTATTCCAAATAAATACGCAACAATCAGAAGGTTAGATGCAAAAATTTTAACTGAATTTATTTTATTTCAGTTGCCGCTTAGTTTTATGGGTAGCAACCGCCGTAATAGGATCTTCTGGCCAAGGGTGTTTAGGGTAGCGTCCACGCATCTCTTTACGGACCTCAGGATAGACATCTCGCCAAAAGGTAGTCAGATTAGCCGTAACGGCTAGGGGCCTTCCTGCCGGTGATAACAGGCTAATATTCACCGCTGATCCCAGTATATCCGGCACACATTCTGTGCCAAACATCGCCTGTAATTTAATGTGCATTGTTGGGCGATGTTCACTGTAATCCAAAGCCACCTGTTGCCCTGTGGCTGCATGGAAGGTTTTAGGCACCAGTTTGTTAAAACTTTGCTGTTTATCCCAGGGGAGCAGGCTTAGTAACATCTCGCTTACAGGCAGTTGTTGCCATTGCTTTTGACTGGAAACATCCGATAGATAAGGGGCCAGCCACTGATCAGCTTGTTGTAACAAACCCATTTCGGTCATATCCGGCCAGTTTTCAGGCTGCTGTTGAAAAGCAAATAACAAACGTTCATGCAGTTGTTGGCTGCTCTTATTCCAAGGCAAACACTTTATGCCTTCTTTATTCACTCGATCAATACCTGCCTGAGTCAGTAGTTCTGGATCAACAGCATGACTTTTCTTTTGTTGTAGGGCCAGCTGACCAATAGAGCGGATTCGTTCGTTAACCAAGCGTCCATTCTGCCACTGGCAAATATCTTCTTCTTTAATAAGGTGTTTCAAGCAATGCTCAATATCGGAAGAATTTAACGCGAGATATAGGCTAAGGGTTTCTCGATCCTGATCGGTACGGGAGCGAGTATGTAGAGCCAGCAAGTAATGACCAGCTTGCCCGTTTTTGAGTTCCGCTTGACGCCCATTGGCTAATTTAAACAGACTTTGGCTTTGATTCACTTGCTGGTCATTTAAACCTTGCTGGGGATTGGCTGCAACGTAGGCAGAAAAGGCCAGTTGTAGAGGGAAAGCCATCAACAAGGCTTTAGACACTTTCTGAACAAAGGTCGATGTATGTAATTGGGATATGACAGAACGAACCTCAATGCGTCCTGCTTTAGATCCGAGCAATTGACCCGCACTCTTAATACAACGCTTTTGTTGTGGAGAAGCCTGTTGTTCAGACAATAAGTGTTCTAATGCTAAAAACAATTCGGGTTCACGGCTTTGCCCAATTTCTTGTAAAAACGCCACAATGCAAGCCGCCGCTTTTAAGTCGTCTAAACTGGAGAACTGTCTATTTAACTCTACCCAAGCTTTAGCAAGGTGCGGTGCAAGGGGGAGTTTGGCAGCCGCTAAGCCATCATTTGTGAGTTGATATTGTTGATTCTCTGGTTCAATCAATCTTAAACGTGCTAATTGGGTAATAGCCGATTTCCAACGGGATTCATTGGGTGGTGTAACCCAATCAAACTCCGAGTAATCATCGCTACCCCATTGAATCAATTGATAGGCAAGGGGGCTAAGATCCTGACGGCTGATTTCAGGCTCAGAATGTTTTGACAGATTATCCTGTTGTGCCCGATTCCAGCATCGATAGACAGAGCCTGCCTGAGTACGCCCGGCACGGCCAGCACGTTGTGTGGCTTCTGCCAAAGTTACCGGTCGGGTATGCAGCTGACTTAAGCCTGTGTGTTTATCAAATCGGGCTTCCCGTGCCAATCCGCTATCCACCACGATAGTGACACCATCAATGGTTAAACTGGTTTCTGCAATCGACGTGGCTAAAATAACGCGGCGTTCGGAAGATGTTGCCAAGGTTGCTTTCTGTTCTTCCAGCTTTTGCTGACCATGTAATACCCTAAGATCGTAACCCCAACTATCACAGTAATTTTGTAAATGGCGACGTACCTGCTCAATTTCGTAAACACCGGGCAGAAAACATAATAAATCACCTTTTTCCTGCTCTAGAGCGTTTTGGCAGACTTGTGTTGCTAAGGCCGTTCGATCCGATAAGCGACTACTTTGAGCCGTATAGTGTTCTTCAATGGGAAAAGTACGTCCTGGACAAAACAGAATGGGCGTTTCCAGTGCTTGTTCTAATTCGTCTTGTGCCAGTGTTGCCGACATAATCAGTAGCTTGACCGGATTATCATCGCGGTACAGTAAGTTCATCTGGCGACATAGAGCCAGCACCAGATCATTTTCTAAACTGCGCTCATGGAATTCATCCAAAATAACCAGATCCACGCCGGATAACATAGGATCAGACTGCAGCATACGCAGAAGTACGCCCGTTGTTACAATCTCCACCCGAGTATTAGGGCCACAACGAGTATCTTGTTTAACCCGATAACCAATGGTCTCACCGACCTTTTCCCCCATACACTGAGCCATATAAGTGGCCGCAGCTTGAGCTGCCACACGACGAGGCGCGGTCATAATAATACGGGTATCTGTATATATATCCAGCGACTGTAAAAAGACGGGAACTTGTGTGGTCTTACCAGCACCGGGCTCGGCACTTAAGAGAGTGATTTCCTGTTCAGATAGTGTTTGCGCCAGAGTAGGAAGGAGCTGATGGATCGGCAAGGGCTGTTTTGTATTCATAACTCAGAAATCACTGGTCTCAAGACAATCGAAGGTTCATAGGATACTACATAGCCCAAAAAATATATTCCCCTACAAAGCGCCTTCAGTCAGCGAGAGACCATTGGTTATCGGGTTAAGCAAGCTAGCCTAAAAAATAAAAAAACAAACGTTTTAGTTGTCTATTAGTTTGTATTAAAGGAAATACATCATATTTGTGACCGGTTTATTTGTTGCTGGTGCATATATGAATTAAAGTGTTATTAATTAATCGATTTCAGACGTTTGATTCTGACACTCAAACGTGTATTGACCTGATCAATAAAAAATCCTGTCAAATATAAGAATTGTCATTAGACAGGAATGGAGAGGCGTCATGCCGGATTTGCTGCAAAAAATCACCCGAAGTGCCGGTGTTATAGTTATCGGCAGAAGTTTGAGCTATAGCCAACTGGCTACTGCTACATTGACCGTAGAAAAGACGGAAGCTTTAACCCTTAAGCAGCAACGTGTGCTCTACCAGAAAACACTTCATTCTATTGAAACAAAACAGCTAGAAACGGCTAGAAAAGATATCAGAAGACTACATGGCTATCCATTACAGCCTTACCTGCAAGTAAAGCTGATGACAAAGTCTTTGATGCAGTTGCCTTATGAGCAGATTGAGCAATTTGTTTCACAAAATAGAAAAATGCCCATCACGACCCGTTTGCATCAATCTTGGTTGTCCAGCCTTGCAGCCAATAAGAACTGGGCCGGGTATCAAAAAGCTTATGAGCTAGCGCCTATTCGAGGCAATCATTATAAATGTTTGCACCTAAAAGCCGGGATAAAACTAGATCAAAAAAATAATCCCGCTAAAGATAAGCCTTTAAGTAAAGGCACAATGGTCGAAATTAGTGGACTTTGGCAACAAGGCTTTTCTCTGCCTAATAGCTGTAACTCGGTTTTTAAAACTTGGCAGGAGCAGGGAGGGTTAACCTCTGATATCGCAGAAACGCGTTTCTGGAATGGAATTGAAGAACGTAACTTTGATATTGCTCGCTACGCACAGAAAAAAATCACCGAAAAAACGGCTAAAAGTGATGCCGATCTTTTTTGGAAAGTTAGAGAAGATCCAAAAAAATGGTTAAAAACCAGTTATTTTCAATCGGGTAATTCCAACCATAATGTCACTGTAAATTATGGTATTCGTCGTTTATCTAATAAAAGTATTCCTTTAGCCGTTGAGCGCTGGTTAGCTTTAAGGGAACACCTTAATTTTGCTAAAAGCACTCAGGACTCTTTGGACAGATACTTGTCATTTCGTTTAGCCGCACGTTTCCATTCTCAAGCAGAAGAGTTGTTGGCAAAAATTGATCCTGATTACTTAAACAACGAAATCACAGAATGGCGCATTCGATTGGCCATGAATAAACAGGACTGGTTATTAGTTTCTCAACGGGTTAAACAACTGCCCTTGGATCTGCAATATTCCAGCCGTTGGTCTTATTGGCAAGCCGTTGCACAGCAACATATGACCGGTGAGCGACAAACAGAGACTTTTGCCAGAATATCAAAAGAACGCAGCTATTATGGTTTCCTTGCATCAGATCAGATGGGTTTGCCTTATAGCATGAATTACGAGCCTGCAAACATTCCAGTATCTGTGCGGACAGGTTTGCTGAATAAGCCAGAAGTACAACGTATGAAAGAGCTGGTATTCCATAAGGAATTGCGTTCAGCTCGTCAGGAATGGAATCGCTATTTCTTACGCATAAACGAGAAACAAAGATACGCACTGGCTTATCTTGCTCAAGAATGGCAATGGCATCTTCAAGCGATTATTAGTGCTGCTAAACTGAAAAAGTTTAACGACCTAGAGCTTAGATTCCCGATGGATTATTACCGCCTGTACCATAGATTTACACAGCGCAGTAAGATTCCATTGAACTGGGCTTTGTCTATTACCCGTAAAGAGAGTGCTTTTAATCGTTTTGCCCGATCCGGTGTTGGCGCAAGAGGCTTGATGCAGCTGATGCCTAAAACCGCTCTGGAAACCGCAGAATATATTCAACAAAAGTATTCTGGTACGAAGGATCTTAATATCCCAGAGACAAACATCTCTCTTGGTACTGCTTATCTTGCGCAGATGCGGGATCGTTTTGGTAGTCGAATTTATGCCACAGCGGCCTATAACGCAGGGCCACATAGAGTTAAAAAATGGCTAAAATTCCGTGGTCATCTGCCATTAGATATCTGGATAGAACTGATCCCCTTTAAAGAAACCCGTAACTACGTACAAACGGTACTTGAATATGGGGTTGTTTATGATGTTCTAGCCAATTTGCAGCCAAAGCTACTGCAAGAGAAAGAGCAGCGGCTACTGGCCTTGAGTATGCTGGAAGCAGATAATAAAAAGACCAACAAATTATAGCCATGACTAAGCGGGCTATATGTATATACAGTATAATTAGATTATTCATAGATCTTAGCTAAAACTGCAAAATTTAAGGGAATTTTTCCTAAAGATAGAGTCTAAAAGCCTGACTGCTGATTAAAGTGGTCAGGTTTTTTTTCGCCTATGATTTCGGTATACCGCTAAGTCAACGCCCTTAATAGCTATATTGGGCAAAAGTGTGAGTCGTCATGATCAAATATATTAAAAAAGCAATTAAGAAATGGTTACTAAGGAAAGCTCAGAATATTGCCTATAAGTTCCTGATAAAAATAGGTCAATCAGGAGTGCTGTCTAAATATACAGGTATCCTTAAAAGTAAGATTTATAGAGAGGATAAACGCAGCAGAGGATTTTCGGAATATTCCACTCACAATAAAAGTCAGGGTGGTTTTACGGAGCAATCCCCAAGCTATAATTCAGAGGAATCGATAAAATCCAGAGGACATTGGCAACCACCGGAAACCGCTAGACCCTATCTGAACAGTATTGAACAAGTAGAACAACGCCATAATATGCCACAAAATTTATTAGCTCGATTGATCTATCAAGAATCCCGCTATCGCCAAGACATCATTACCGGAAAAACCGTCAGCTCAGCTGGTGCAATAGGGATCGCGCAAATCGTCCCACGTTGGCACCCGGATGTTAACCCGCTAAATCCAGAAGAGAGCATTCATTACTCCGGTAAATACCTAAACCACCTGCAACGTCAATTTGGTGACTGGCCCACTGCATTAGCCGCTTATAACTGGGGGCCGGGAAACGTTAGCAAAGCCCAAAAACGTCACGGTAAAAACTGGTTGGATAAAGCACCGACAGAAACCCGTAATTATGTACATCAGATAATGAGGGATGTGGTTTAAAGAGTAAGATAAATAGCCTATCAAAGGCATCAAAGCGTAAATAAATCCTAACCATAACGCTGTTCAATCCCTAACCTGATTCAATCAGAGGCTTGCGTTGTATGCCATAACGTAGCGTGGATAAGCCAGAGGCGCATCCGCGAATTTTGGATATAGCTATACGCTTAAAAAAGAAGCGGAGTGAGGCTTGTGTAGAGCGGCAATAACTGCTGATTTATAACGCTGAATTTTATCCCGCGAAACCCAACGTTGGAGTTTTCTCAATAGGTGATTGTGACACGCCAATATCGATGTTTCCATGGTTATTTATAGCGCTGGTTTGGTGGGGTACGTGGGTCTGCTGTTGGGTTTCACGGTTGATGTACGGAGTATGGCGGCAGCTTTAGATATGCCGCTCTACCCAACCTACACAAGCCTCACTTCGAGTGGGGCTGTTATCTAGGCTATTACACTTTTTACACTACCGTCAATTCTGTTTAGCAGGAGTTTATGATCGATCAGATCACTGATCAAAATCAGATGATGCAATTGTTAACCAACCCTGATAAATCCGCTAAATTCTCACGATTAATTTTTGATTTGTTAACCGAAAAGATAACCCGGACAATGCCTCTTGGATTCAAGTGATAATGTCATAACACTCTTATCCAGACTATGCCAAATAGTCTGGCTTTTTGGTGCGATGGTATTATATCCAAAGGTTCTTAGCCCATTAAAATGGATCGACTTTATCTTAAGGGATTATCAACGTGGTACGTTATTTCTCGACGATCAGTGTGCTGATTCTATTTCTGTTGGTCAGTTTAAGAGCAAATGCTATTGAGCCTTTGTTGCTTAATAGCGGACAGAATCTAATGGATATTAATGCCGATGGCACAGTAGATTCTGTTTTTTTGGCTCAAGACGATAACAATACCTCTCATCCGAACCCTGGGATTATCTTTTTTATTCTTAAGCCTGAAGGGGGTTACAGTATGCCTCCAGCGGTTAAGGGTGGCGGCTTTACTAATTTTAAGCTTTTACTTGCGGTGACCAATGAGCTGCTGATTGACTTCAGGCTTTACCATTATTTGGATCAATTCTATTTTGTGACCGCAGAGAAGAAGGGCAGTGATCCTTATGCTTCCGCCTTAGTGCTTTTGACTTTGTATCAGCTGGAAAAGATGGATGATCATCCCGGTGCATCTCTATATAGCTGGCAACCTCGCAGTAATATGACGACCATCAATACCTATCATTCTGTAGGCTCTGCCTTTAATGAATGCAATCAGAGATGCTTTAGCCAGTAATACCAATTTTAGGAATCCGATGATAACGACATTAACCAAAAGCTCAGTATTTCTAGGTGCCTTAATTTTTTCTGGCATAGTGTTCAGTGATTGTATTGATGAAAGCCAGACTTATGAGTCCTTTACCTCAATACGATTTACTCTAGATGATGGTGTCGTATTTGATGAGCAAACCAATCTAACGTGGCAGCGCTGTAGCGCAGGCTTTGAGTGGGATAATCAAGAGGGTTGTATCGGACGATTAAGAGCAATGCCATTGCGTTATGCCAAAGAATATGCAGAAAAAGCGGGGGATAATTGGCGATTACCAACGGCAGAAGAACTGTATAGTTTACTTGAAAATTATTCTGATCCAAGTCAGAAAAGCAACCCGCAGTGCATCAGACCCTATATCAATACCCGTGTCTTTCCAAAGATTAAGAGCACAGGGGAAGGTGCCGCCTATTGGAGCTCCACAAAAGTTGAGGAGTTACCTGGATTGTTTTATTACATTGATTTTATCAATGGAAGTGTTGACGGACACTCCGAAGGTTTTCCACTAGCGGTAAGATTGGTTCGAGATTAAATCGAGTGTTATTTCTATTTATCGTACAGACAATCTGAACTTTGATAGCCATCGATTGGTAGATTTCCTGTTGTTTACTCTTGTTATGGGAAATTATAAAAATAGCATAATGTATATTATGTTAAATAGGGTATTAAGAAAGAAATAGAGATTATCGACCCATAACTATGTTCTCTTTAAAGCAATAACATAATCAGAACTCAGGCTGTCCAGCCTAAGTTCTGAATACTTATTCTAACGTTTACTTCAACAATTGTTTACTTCAACAATGCATGATAACGCTGAGTGGGCTCACGCTCTGCAATACGGGCACGCCACTGATTGATGTTGGAATAATCTGCTAGATCGAATCGAATTGCATCACAAATGGAAACAACAAATGCCGTGTTAAGATCCGCTAGTGTAAAGCGCTCTCCCACCAGGAAGCTTTTACCTTCCAGCTCTTTTTCCAGTGTGTTCAGCATTGGCGGTAGTTTTTCGAAAGAAGCATCAATGATGCTTTGGTCACGACGATCTTCCGGTACGAATATCAATTGGATGAAAGCTTGAATCATGGGTACTTGCAGATCTGCAACAGACCAGATGCTCCATTGGCTTACTAAACCTTTTTCTTGTGGCGTGCTACCCAGTAATTCTGGCTTGTAGGCTTCAGCAATGTAATTGTTTATAGCCACAGATTCCCAGATGGTGAAATCACCGTCTACTAATGCTGGAACTTTACCGTTTGGATTAACCTGCATAAAGGTTTCGGATTTATGCTCACCTTTACTGAAATCGATTGATTTTTGCTGATATTCAACGCCTGCTTCTTCCAATGTCCAGAAACAACGGCCCGCACTGGATTTAGGACTACCGTAAATTGTTAGCATTTTTTTCCCCATCATTTTTCTTTCCTGCTGCCACTGGTCGAAAATAACCCGTCCAGCAGGATGGCAGTGTAAAACTAAATTGGCGCGATGGTAGCACAATAGGAATTATGGAAGCACGTAACTAAGGGGGCAGCGAGCTCAATTTTTGATACTACTTTGATACGCAATGTCGGTGCTCTAGGTTTATTGACTACACTGAAAGGATGGGAATTGTTAAGTGGTTACATGTGCAACTATTAAATGATACGCCTATTTATTTTTTGATTCTTGTTGTGTATCATTTGATTCTTGTTGTGCGATAACCTAGTCTTGTCGCTTGTAGTATGTGTACTTAATTATGTGAACTCCCCTAGCTGTTCCAGTTTACTGCTATCTGGTTAAGGGGAACGATACAAAAAAGCACCACCGTGATAAGAATTAGTGACACTGGTGCATATCAATAACAAATGATCGGAGAGCATAAGTATGACGCCTGAAGACAATTTCATGCGGAAGATCGAAGCGGAAGAAAAGATCGAGCCGAAAGACTGGATGCCGGAAGCTTATCGGAAAAACCTGATCCGTCAGATCTCACAGCACGCTCACTCAGAAGTGATCGGTATGCAGCCTGAAGGGAACTATATTACTCGCGCCCCTTCTCTGCGTCGTAAAGCCGTTCTGATTTCTAAAGTTCAGGATGAAGCTGGTCACGGTTTGTATCTGTACAGTGCAACCGAAACTCTGGGCATTTCTCGCTCTGAGATGATTGAAGCACTGCAATCCGGTAAAGCGAAATACGCTTCTATCTTTAACTACCCGGTACTGACTTGGGCAGATATCCCTGCTATTGGTTGGTTGGTCGATGGTGCGGCAATCTGTAACCAGGTTTCTTTGCAACGTACCTCATATGGCCCCTACTCTCGCGGCATGATCCGTATCTGTAAAGAAGAGAGCTTCCACCAGCGTCAAGGCTATGAAGCTATGATAGAGCTGGCTAAGGGTTCACCAGAACAGAAAGCTATGGCTCAGGATGCCCTGAACCGTTTCTACTGGCCTTCTCTGATGATGTTTGGTCCACACGATTCTGAATCAGCGCACTCTGCGAAGTCTATGGAATGGAAGATCAAACGTGAAACGAATGACGATCTGCGTCAGAAGTTCATTGATCAGACCGTACCTCAAATCGAATTCCTAGGTCTGGAACATCCAGACAAAGCGATCAAGTGGAATGAAGAACGCGGCCACTATGATCATGGTGATATCGATTGGGAAGAGTTCTACAACGTAATTAATGGCAACGGTCACTGTAACCGCCAGCGTGTAGATCACCATGTTGCCGCTCACGACGAAGGTGAGTGGGTGCGCGATGCGATTAGTGCATATAACGAAAAGAAAAGAGCTAAAAAAGCTCAGAATGCAGCGTAAGGGGAACTAACATGTCCGTAACAGAAAAATTAGAACTATTCGAAGTATTTATCCGCTCCAAGCGTGGTTTAGATCACAAACATGTTGGTAGCCTGCACGCTGAAGATCACGAGCAAGCACTGGAATACGCTCGTGACTGCTACACCCGCCGTAGTGAAGGTGTAAGCATTTGGGTTGTTAAATCCAATGATATCTGTTCTTCCCAGGAAGATGATGCAGATTGCTTCTACGATCCAAGTGACGACAAACCTTATCGTCATGCCACTTATTACGTCTTGCCTGATCCTGTTAATAACATGTAATCCGGATTTGGTGAGGAGAGATAATAATGAGTGAAGCTACAAAGAATAAATTGATTGCTGCAGCCAAATTAGAATATGTCACCCGCTTAGGTGATGACTCTGTTGTGCTGGGACATCGTATCTCAGAATGGATCAGCTATGGCCCGTTCTTGGAAGAAGACATTGCCTACGGTAACGTGTCTCTAGATTATATTGGCCGTGCCCGCATGTTCTACACCTATGCTGCAGAGCTGGCGGACGACGGTCGTGATGAAGATGATTTCGCATTTATGCGTAATGATCGTGAATATCACAACCTGTTATTGCTGGAAATGCCAAAAGGTGATTTTGCCTACTCTCAGGTTCGTCAGCTATTTGCTGATGCGTACTACACGCTGCTATTACCTGAGCTGCTGAAATCTAAAGATGAAACCCTATCGGCTATCGCAGCGAAAGGTATTAAAGAGACCAAATATCACCTGCGCCGCAGCCGTGATTGGGTTCTGCGTCTGGGTGACGGCACAGAAGAAAGTCATAAGCGTACTCAAAAAGCCGTTGATGCTCTGTGGGGATATACCCATGAGATGTTTGATATGGACGAAGTTGAGCAGCTGCTGGCTGACGAAGGTGTCGGTGTTGATGTTTCTGCTCTGCGTGACGAATGGTTGAAAATTGTAAGCGCCATTCTGACCGAAGCGACCATTACTGTTCCAGAAGATAGCTGGGCTGTACGTGGTGGTCGTATTGGTTATCACACCGAAAATCTGGGTCATATGTTGACTGAGATGCAGATCGTACATCGCTCGTTCCCAGGCTGTAAGTGGTAAACGATTATGAATGAAATCTCACTGATGCCCGTTGAGGAGTATCAGCGTCTACAGCAACGTAGCGCTGAAGATGTTAAGGAACTCTGGGATCTACTTGATGAAGTAAAAGATCCTGAAGTCCCGGTACTGACCATTTGGGATCTGGGGATATTACGTGAAGTAGAGCGACAGGAAGGTCAGATTGTGGTCACAATCACGCCAACCTACTCCGGTTGCCCTGCCATGGATACTATCACCAGTGATGTTAAGCAGGTTCTAGGCGATGCAGGTTATGCCGATGTAACGGTAAAAACCACGCTGAGTCCAGCTTGGAGTTCTGAGTGGATGTCTCAGAACGGTCGTCGGAAATTACGCAACTATGGCATAGCACCACCAGAAGATGCTGAGTTAGATGAAGATGGTCTAACTCCGGATGCTCATGCTCAGTGTCCGCACTGTAGTTCTCGTAATACCCGTCGCATCAGTGAGTTTGGTTCTACCGCTTGCAAGGCACTGTTCCAGTGTAATGACTGCAACGAACCTTTTGACTATTTTAAAAAGATCTAAGCCTAACGCGCTTAGATTTGGATATAGGTGAAGCAATGTCTGACACCAATTTTTACACGCTGAAAATTGCTGATGTGCAACCGGAAACGGAAACGGCGATCTGTGTGACTTTTGATGTACCAGAAGAACTTAAAGAGAAGTTCGACTTTATTCAGGGTCAGTTTCTGACGCTGCGCGCGATGATCGACGGTGAAGATATCCGTCGCTCCTACTCCATTTGTTCCGGTGTCAATGACGGACATATGCGTGTGGGTATCAAACGTGTTAAAGATGGTAAATTCTCTAACCATGCCAATGATATCTTTAAAGCGGGCATGGACATTGAAGTAATGCCACCTCAGGGTAGCTTCTACACTGAGCTGAATGCTGACAACGCCAAAAACTATATGTGCATTGCTGCAGGTTCTGGTATTACGCCAATGATTTCTATTATGAAATCCGTATTATCTACCGAGCCAAACAGCAAGGTGACACTGATCTACGGTAACCGTCGTAGTAACTCAGTGATGTTCAAAGACGAACTGAACTTCGTTAAAAACCGTTATATGAACCGCTTTCAGTGGATCAATATTATGGATTACGAAGATCAGGGTGCTGATCTGCTTAACGGACGTATTGATAACAAGAAAGGTTTTGCGTTACAAAAAAGCGGCCTGATTAATATCAAAACAACTGACGAAGCTTTCATCTGTGGCCCAGAAGCCATGATGTCTGAAGTCTCTCGCGGTTTCCGTGCAGAAGGTCTAACCGATGAACAGATTCACTATGAACTGTTTGCCAACTCTTCTGAAGATTCCAAAGCGATTCTGGAAAAAGCTCAGCAACGTATTGCAGAATACGGTGAAGAGAAAACCAGTAAAGTAACGGTTGTTGCTGATGGTCGTTCCGTGATGTTTGATCTGGCAACCGTCGGAGAAAACATTCTGGATGCAGGTATTGATAATGGCATGGATCTGCCTTACTCCTGTAAAGCCGGTGTTTGCTCTACTTGTAAATGTAAAGTAGTGAAAGGTGAAGTGGATATGGATATTACCCACGGCCTTGAACAACACGAAATCGATGATGGTTTTGTACTGAGCTGCCAAGCACACCCTATCTCTGATGAAGTAGTTTTAGACTTCGATCAGCGTTAAGTTTAAGTGTATAGACCAGCCTTTATCTAGAAGGCTGGTTGCCTTTTTTAACATAAATCACTCTCCTTCCCTCTTGCTACATTTATCTAGAATTTAGACCTCTCTATAGTTTGCAATAGATTGCTATGCTTTAGTCTAAATCTACATGATCTGATACTGCTCTCTATTATTCTACTGCCAGCCTTAGTCTATAATTACAAATTGTTGCGCAAGCTACAGAAAACAACCATAGTTTTTGTATTGATATAAAATATTTATCAGTTATCATTGCCAGAAAATTTCAACGAAAGCATCTTATTGATTAATAAAGAGTTTTAATGTCCCAAATTTTAGGAGATCCCCTCGTCATGAACCGTAACAATATTCTCGTTTGTGACGACTCCCTCGCTAATGTCATGCTGTTGAGTCGTTTAATCGAAAAACAGATGAAAAATAGTTCCACTACTCCTATAACCGATCCCCTTGAAGTTATCCCTGCGCTAAAAAAACAGGACTATGACCTACTGTTATTAGATTTGGAAATGCCAGAGATGCGCGGCTCCGAACTCCTTAAACTGGTACGTCAGCATTGGTCTATGGAACAACTCCCTGTCATTATCATTACCGGTACTCAAGATACTGATACCCGAAATGAGTGCCTCTCCTCTGGCGCCAATGATTTTATGAACAAACCCTTTAATGAAATTGAGGTTTGCTTAAGAATAAAAAATACTTTGCAAGTTAAAAACGCAAATAAAGCTTTGGCCGATCACAATAGTTTGCTGGATAGAAAAGTTAAGGCCAGAACTGCTGAGCTTGATAATGCGATGGATTTTCTTGTGCATTGTTTGGGCAGTGTTGGAGAATTTAGAGACAGTGAAACTGGCCGCCATGTGCTTAGGGTTGGTAAATATAGCCGTCTACTAGCAGAAGCTTATGGCCTGCCTGATGATCTTGTTTTTATGATTGAAAAAGCAGCTCCATTGCATGATATTGGTAAAGTTGGCATTCCTGATAACGTGTTATTAAAACCAGCAAAACTTGATGGCACCGAATGGGACAAAATGCGTAAACATGTGGATTACGGATATAAAATTCTAAACGGTAGCCGTTCAAATGTGATACGTATGGCTCAAAGCATTGCTATTTCACACCACGAACGTTGGGATGGAGAAGGCTATCCAAGGCAGCTAAAAGGTGAAGCAATCCCTATTGAAGGGCGTATTACCGCAATTGCTGATGTATTTGATGCGCTGGTGAGCAAACGTCCTTACAAAGATGCTTGGGTAATAAGCGATGCTCTTGCTAATTTGAAAGAGCAATCAGGTAAAGCTTTTGACCCGACACTAATTCAATTGTTTATGGATAATATTGAAGAAGTAACGTCTATTTATCATAAGTATTCAGATTAAATCCAACCTATACTTTAATATCTTCCTAGCCAAATATATTTTAAATTTTATGGGGTTTCGAGTCAGCGAACACTGACTCGATGCCTATATTCTAAGCCCCTACTCTATAAAAAGGATGCCCTTGGTTACTCAGCAGCTTTCTGAGATTCCTCTTTAGTGTCATCAGGACGATGTTTATATTGCAAACCAAAAAGGAAGTTACGTAGAATTTGATCCTTACATTTTTGGTAATGCTTCTGACCCGGCTTACGGAACAAGGCACTTAGCTCGTGTTTACTGATGGTCAAACCACCCAGTTCAATGAGTTCTAAAACCTCTTCTGATTTTAAATTTAGGGCAATTCTCATCTTTCTAAAAATCAGGTTATTATCCAGACGCTTTTCTGGTTTTGGTTGTTCACCTTCTTTCTTTCCACGACGGTCATTAATCCAGCCGTTTAGAAAGGTCGCTAACATCAGATCGTTACACTTTTCATAATCAGAATCTTCGTCTCTTTTCAGCCATTTGCTCACCTGCTCCCTAGTTACCTCGCAATCGGCTAAAGCAAAAATTGAGATCATTTTTGAATCACTTAAATCAAAGGTATAGCGGATACGGCGTAGAATATCGTTATTGGTCACAAAATAGCCCTAAAGTTGAGTAATACACAAAGGTGAATCAAAGCCGGTCAGCATAACAGGTATAAAAATAAATTAGTGCAAGAACGACTTCCTAAAACAACTTTTTTAGCACGGTTTGAAGATTTGCTAAGGATTGTCGTGTAATAGCGTGTAATAGAAAATTAACGACGACTAGACCAAACTACGTATATCCACCTAGTTTAGTCAGATATACGGATGTCTCTGAACCATGCCCCCGATAGCGTTGGAGCGTATGATGACAGATTCATTTGACACCATTCATGTTATTGAAACTCTAAAATATAAATGCCAAGAAGATAAAAAATTGGCAGATTTGATTTCTCAGTCCCTCCATAAAGCACGCATAACCGCCAAAACAGATATAGATGCAGAGCTATACAGCGCCCTTGTCTGGCCTTATGATGTTACAGAGTATCTTCAGTATCTCACGGAATTCATTAAATGGGTTCCACAACAAAATAGTCAAAGCGCTTGGAACAAACCTGGTATAGAAAGCTACCAAGAGGTTTTTTATCGTCTCAGTCACTTCTATTGGCTTATTAATCAAAAAGTGGGCTTCAATAATAATTTAGTCGTAGAGAATATACCTTGGTTTAAAAACTGGTTGCTGGATTATGCAAAGCTTTGGAAACAACTTATGAAGGCGACAGATCAATTCTGTCAGGAAATCTTCGATTCATTCATTTTTGATGCACCGCTATATAAAATGCAGAATAGTCTCATCGATGGTCGCCCGACCATTCCAGTGGGATGGTTAAACTGTAACCCTAGTTTGATAAGCACGCATGGGGAGCATTCTGTCTTACAGGTTTGATACGTTGTAAGTTTTGAGAAAACTAAATGGATTAAGCCTTCAAAATAAAAAAGTACAAGGAGCAAAACCTTGCACTTCTTTATTATTCAAGTTTACTCTATTTTAAAATCAGACAAACAATGTCGGCATAGCCCCGATATTTGTCAGATTTGGGAAAACCACTGACAGTTGCTCTTCATTTAAGCCATACCATTGACCTAATGCTCCTGCATATTGTTCTACGGACATCGTGGGTATTAATCGGCCACTACCCGCATCCAATTCATGATCAAAATCTGAGATAGGGATATCACCAAAAATACGTTGGCCATCAATCCCCCCTCCTATAACAAAATGATGACTCCCCCAACCGTGATCCGTACCATCGCCATTAATGGCAAGGGTGCGACCAAAATCTGATGCGGTAAACAGAGTCACATTATCGTTTAAGCCCAATTCAGCCATTGCATTATGAAAGGACACAATAGCACTATCTAGAATTCCATGCTGCTCTGATAAGTTTTGTGCTTGATTTGAATGGGTATCAAAGCCCCCCAAAGACACGGCAAAAACCTGTCGATTAACACCTAATTGGTCTTTTGCCGCGATAGCATTTGCCACAGCTTTTAATTGCTGGCCTAAGCCCGTACCAGGAAACTCGGTACTCAGTTCGCTATTACCTGAGGCTTCATTGTATTGCTCATTTGCATCAAAAGCCTCTTGGTTCTTAGCATTAATATCTTGCCCTAGCAAACTTCCTGGTAAGAAGGGCTCTCCCCGAAAATGTGCCCGCATACGTTCAGCAAATGTACCTTGGTACTCTTCAATAATCTCAGGTTGTGCAGCCCCATTCACTCCTACATGATAAGGTGCTGTGTTAGTTCCGGTTAACAGGAGTTCACCACCTCCAGTCGTGATATTGGCAAAGGTAGTGTCGGAATTACCGCCTGATATCAGTGATATATCAGAAAACAGCCCTGCCCAACCGTACTGGGCGCCTTCAGGTGCACCTGACATCCAAGTTGCTTGCTGATCATTATGGGAAAATAACCGTGAAGGCAATGAAACTGTATCAGCCTCAAATTCAGTGGCAGTCACAGGTTCTATTAAAGGCCCCACATTTCCGACGATAGCCGCATCACCGGATTGGAATAACCCATGTATTCCAGATAGCTCAGGCGGCAGCGCAAACTCTCTTCCTCCGTAATCTGTAACGTTGCTAGCCTCTAAAGAAAGCAACTGATCTTGCTCACGCTTGCCTTGATAAGCACTGACAAGTGTCGAGCGAATCTCAGCCCAGCGGTCATAAGAACTTGTATCATAAGGAATAATCGTATCGTGGTTGTCCATACCTCCATATAAGAAGACACAGACAAGCGCTTTATAATCTCCTGTATTTGTAGCCGCATGTGTTTGCATGGAGCTTAAAGCTGCTGCGATACCGCCAAATGATGATAATGCGACAGAAGCCGTGCCTGCTGTAACACCCGTGCGTAAGAAATCTCTTCGATTTAGCTTCATGGGATACTCCTATCGCTGAACTAAGTAATCAGGGGATGTCATTATCATTAAAATGGCTAAACGCACACGATCGACCAGATCTTCCTCATCATCGTCAGGTAATAAGGCTAATGCATCTGCTATTGCCAGTCGTGTTTCATCTGAAAGACTTCCATAGGTCAATGTCAAATCTAGATGATCCATTAAGGCATCAATGTTATCTGCTAAAGCGATCTCAATGCTGTAATCAGCTTGGAAGCTATTCACCGCTAGATTAGCATCTAAAGGCAAGCCTTCGTCGTTGTACTCTGCTTGTAACTCATCCACATCAACCCAATCTGTTTCTCGGGTAATAAAGAAGGTCATGAAATTTATATAACCAGGAATAGAGCTAGCATTAGTAATTTGCAGCTCTGGTGCTGTGAGCCCTTGCTCTCCGCTTAAAGAGCCAGGTGCGGTATAACCTGGGCGGAAAAAGTTAAAAACTGAAGGTGAGCGATATGGATGCTGTGCCAGATCCGATGCATCACTGGTTGACCATAGTTGCCAGGTATATTCTGGTGTCACGGCTAAAAGATTAAAAGCCCGTGCCCAATGAGTGAATCGCAATATAGGTTCACGAATTTTCCCTCCGGTTTCGCCTGCTAGCTCCCGTGCTTCGGTATCAAATAAAATAGCAGCAACGGTCGCAGCTAAATCCCCTCGCCGGTTTTCACCCACAGTAGAGCCGTCTGGTAACGTATATATCCCTTGTTCAAAAGCATTAGATACACGCTCTATATAGGCTGGGCTTGGGTTGCTACTAACCAAACGTTGTATCAGCTGTTTACCTACAAATGGCGCTAGATTCTCATGTGCAAAAATAGCATCCAATGCAAGGGTTATACTTGTTGGACCATCGGTATCCTCAGGAATGCTATGACCTAAAAAATTCTTTTCCAGATCAGAATGAGACGGATCTTCCACCACCATAGGCATTGCGGCTAAACTGAGAGACTCTTCATTATCCTCTTCTGCATAATTAGGGTTTAAACCAGTGAACACTCTGGCCAAACCGGTAACATCCGTATTGTTATATGTTTCTATGGCGTTGCCTTCACTATCAAGTTTGGCCGAGCCATCCATGTTTAATTCTACTAAACCAATGGTGAATAATTGAAGGATTTCACGAGCATAGTTCTCGTCAGGCATGCGCCCTGTTTCTGGATCGCCTTTCTCACTACCTAAATAGGTAAGATAATACCCCATGGCGGGTGAATAAGTGACAGACTCCAGTATATCCCTGTAATTACCAAAGGCCTGATCGATTAAAAGATCTTGGTAATAGATAACGGCTTCAGGAATATCTGTTAAGGTTTCACCACCACCATTGGAAACAACAAGTAATTCTGACAGGGCAAAAGCAATACGCTGACGTAGTTGATCTTCACCTGTAATGGCGTTACGCCAAAAGCCAAAAGTGGCAGCTTCTATTTCTAAATCGATAGCTGGGCCACCCAGATCACGATATTCCTCAAGAATAGGCATCAGATAACTGGCAGGAATATCCATCTGATCGTGATACCAATCAGAGACGCTACCTGAACTCAAAGATTCTACTTCTTGTGCGACTGGGCCAAATGTTGCCTGAGTTAAAAAGCGAGAAGCTTCTTCAGCCGTTAACACTAGATCCGTGTCAGCAAAGTCATCATTAGTGTCTGTGTCTGAGCCATCATCAACAGTATCATCGCTGGCATCATCATCTGTAGAGTCGTTATCTGATGAGCCGTCGTCTACTGGATCGGTATCCGTATTGTCCGTGTCGCCAGAGTCATCATTAGTATCCGTGTCTGAGCCATCATCAACGGTATCATCGCTGGCATTATCATCTGTAGAGTCGTTATCTGATGAGCCGTCATCTACTGGATCGGTATCCGTATTCGAACTATCACCAGACGCACTGTTGCCATTAGAGCCATCAGCAGAACTGGTATCATCTTCAGAATCTGTATTTACATCGTCATTCGTATCATCAGTATTACCTTCAACAACTTCAGTATTCTCTGTAGCTGGCTTGGACGATGTATCAGAACCAGACGAGCTTTCACCACCACAAGCTGTTAGAAAAACGGTTGTGAACAAAACCGGCCACCAACGGCCATAGCGCCTACGAAATATCGGGGCTGTATCGGTGGAATCCATGGAACCTCCTGCCAAGATCAGAAATAAAGCGGCTTAAACTGAGTACAAAAAAATCTGGAAAATCACATTGCCAAATCGGCACCCAATAATAGACTTTTTAGCCATATGGTAGATATAACAGACTCTGATTTTTCATGCTGTTTTTTTGTTTAATAAACAGAGTTGGCTCACAAAGTATCTTTATATTCATAGGGATAGCAACCGGATGTAACAATTCGATATTAAGCGTTACGTGCCTCTACGAGAAAATACAGCGTGTATGCTACGGTTAAATTTGTCGAATATCGCGATACAAGTTTCGCTCTGTTTCTAAAACCCAAACCATAGTCTCTAACTGCAGAACAATAGAGGGTCTCAGTGTTGCTATACTCAAGGACAAGCCTGTAATTCTAAATTTACCTGTAGGACAGCCCCTATGCTGAAAACCTGCATTTTATCATTACTAATTCTCAGCCAAATCTGTCTGGCAGATCTTACCGTTCGTCTCGCTACCTACCCAGATTATGAACCTTTTTGTTTTTATAAACCAAATGCTGATACCAGCCAATATTTTGAAAAAATACCACCAAATAAAGAATCAGAACTCTTTACTGGTTTAGCATGGCAAGTGGTATTACTTAGTTTTCAACAAAAAAGCTATCATGTTGAGCTATATATCGTCCCATGGCCAAGAGCTTTAGAAATGTTACAACAAGGTTCTGTTGATGCTGTATTTCCTGCTATTAAAACCCCAAAACGAGAGCAGCAATTTCTTTACTCTCAACAAACTGTATACCCAGCTAACGCTCTACTTTTATACAGCAGAAAAGGAATATTTACGGAAGACTATCTACAAACACTTAGAAATGTGCGCATTGGTGCCGTTCGAGGTTTTTCCTACGGGCAGCGCTGGTCTGAAATCGTTAAACAGAACAATATTTCTGTTTTGCCTATGCGTAATTTAAAACACGGTTTTATGATGCTGGAAAGTGGAAGGATTGATGCGCTCCCCGGATATGAACTGTCCCATGATTATTACTTAAGTCAGTGGGGTAAAAAACATTTCTTTGATAAAAGCGAAGCCTTTGATACTGCCCGCTCTTATCTGATGTTTAATGTGAACAGCAGAGATATCCTGAAAGATTTTGACTCTGGTCGTGACACTCTCAACGCCAACGGCCTTTATAAGAAACTATTAGTGGAATGGAAAATGACGGGTAAAGAGCAAGAAAATTAACAGCTTGCTCTTACTCCAGAATGCTCTTTTGATCTAATTAATACTCTGATATCAAACGATGAACAACCATAGCTTTATCTCTCCCCTTCACCTGAATCTCTCCCAAGGCTGTTGTTTCAAACCGGCCATTGAGTTGTTGGAAAGTCTCATCACTAATCAAGATCGTTGCAGCTGTTTCTGGTTGTATATGATGACGAGCTGTAGACTCCAAACGTTGGGTCGCATTAACGGTATCACCGACAATGGTGTAATTAACACGTCCTTCAGAACCTATATTACCGACCACCACTGGACCAGTATGCACCCCTATTCTGATATAAACGGGTTCTAAACCTTGTTGGCTGCGTAACTGATTGTCTTTGATCAAAGCCTTATTGATAGCCAGAACAGCTCGACAGGCTCGAATAGGTGCATCATCCAAATATTCTGGAGCCCCCCAAAATGCCATAACGGCATCACCAATATATTTATCAATAGTCCCGCCTTGAGCGTCTATTTCAGCCCCCAGGAGTTCAAAGTGGTGATTCAAAAACCGAGCCACTTCACTGGCAGGTAGGTTTTCGGATTGACGGGTAAATCCGGCTATATCTGTAAAAATTACGGTTAACTCTCTTTCCTGAGAAATACAACTCATCCCTTGATTCTCCCGGATCAGCCGATCCACTAACTTAGCCGGCACATACTGACTAAAAGCTTTTAGAGCAGTCAGCATGCTATTAAATGCTGTTGCCTGATCATTGAGCTCTTTAAAACGGCTAGAGGGCAAGGGTTGAACATCATCCAAGCTAAACTGGCTCACTTTAGCCGCGGCTAAAGCTCCCTCTTTTATAGGCTTGGCAATACGGCGACCCATCCAAACAGCTAAAAGCACTCCCAGTATTAATAATATTATTCCACTGATCATAGCCCAAAAGAGACGCATTATTTGAGTAGAGAAACTTTCCCATTGGAACCAAGCGCCGACTGTAAGAGGTTCCTCTCCATAGCCATATAATGTTTTGGTTAAATAAAGATGAGGTTTTTCTTCATCCTCGTTAATACGGATTTGAATATCCTTATCCGCTAAGACATCAAATTCTCCGTGGATAATTTTAGCGCCCCAAATCTGATTCAATACGGAATCGTTTAAGTCATTCATATGTACTAAAGGAGTGCTTTTACTTTGTTTCGGATGGAATTCTCTTAGCGAAGCATGAGCTAAGACATGATGATCACCACGGAAGATGAAAAGCTCAGCATCAAAACGTTTACCCAACCGAGCCATAAGCTCAGATAAACTTTTTACCTCGATAGTTGCCCCTAAACAGCCTAAATACTGCTTATTCTACCAGATGGGCTGGGCAATCACTAAAAATGAATCGGTATCATAAAATTCTGGCTTACCCCACATAATGCCATCTGAATCTCGACACAAATCTAAGGTACGCTGGATGTTGGGATCGCTTTTAACAAAATCTATTTTATTGGTAATGGATGATAGCTCCGGCTGCCCTCTGTCATTTAGAGCCATACCAAAAGGTCGGGAATTTTTATCAAAAAAGGTCAATGTATCTATGCGACCATGACTTAGTAAGGCTCCTGAGTAGAGATCTTCAAGTCGAGTATCCGACATTAATGTATCTTTATCACTGACCATCTCCAGAGCAACTTTTTGTAATAAGTGCTCAGATAGATCCAGCTGACGACGTACACCCAGCTCAATATCCGTAACGATGCTTTCTGCCTTATCAACTAACAGCTCAGTTGTGTTCTTTTCATTCGCCTCGAATTGAAGTACCTGCACAATAATTAGCATTATCGCCATTAAACTGCCAATGGCAGCTGCTAAGACAACCGTAACCGAAACATTTTTACGCCGAGATTTTGTAACCATTAGATAAGACCAGTAAATATAGCGAACAGATTTAACTGGAATGGTGGCATAAAGGAAGGGATTCAAACAGGGAAAGAAATAGAGAAAATAAACTAAGCCTCAAAAATATCTTAAACCACTAACTAAAAACACCTATTGGGAAGACAATAAGGCCAACGCTGTTGGCCTATATCCCATCTCTGTGAACTATCCCTGAGAACTATTACTTAGAAGCATCACTTCGAAAAAATAGCCCCTTTCTCGATCCCCTCATAAGCTACGACCCTGGTGTCTTCTTCTCCTATCTCACCACAAATAAACTGGGCGATCAGCTCAACCGTGCTATCCGTTTCCATTAGGGTACAAATGCCTTTAGGTACAGTGATTTCGAATTCCCCCTGGTTGGCGGTATAGGCAAAGGTCATGCTGGTATCATCTTCAGCAATGATGTCTTCTCGGGTGCCGATATAACCGTCGTGCAGTTGGTTAGCCCATTGATTTTCTAGGGCCTGGTTACGTTGGCCGTTGCTAAAAATTTCGATAAGGGATCTATGGCCATGGGCAATGCGTTGGCAGTTACCATCGTGTTTTTTTAATCCATGACTGTAGTGATAGTAGGCTTGATCTGCAGGCATCACTTCGTGGTGTAGGTGAAAACGAACGGCTTTGACGTTATCAGGTAGTACTGATAGGGCTGTTTGCTCTAACCAGCGGGCAACATTATCTGCTGAGATTTCGGATTCTTCTAGCCGTTGAATAGCACATTGCGGACTGCTGTGTTTGAACTTGCCTATATGACTTTCAAATTCTAAGGCAACGTTGCCATCTGTTTCGCTAATCAATGTGTAGGCATCAGATGCTGTTGGAATTACCAAGGCATGATCTACGGTACTATCTATATAGGTTTTGAGTGTTTTTTTCACATGGCCAAAATCAAACAACATGCCTTGCTCATTCAGGTCGCCGTCCAGTTCCACATCCACGTGCCAGCTTTCCCCTACCAATCCTCGGCGGGCATCCAGATAAGAACAATCTATTACGGTGAGCTTACGAACAAAAAGGGTGGTCATATATTGAATAATCCTGAGGCCTGTGCTGGGTTATATCTAAATTATAAACGTCATTTTACGTGAAAGTCTTTTTTTTTGTAATCAGATCAAACAGATGCCTTTGAAAGTCTGTTGTTCTATTCTAAGAAATGATATGTTGTATCCTAACAAGTTAATTTATCCCTTAGTCTACAGCCGTCATTAATCTGTGACTGGACTCTAGGATAAATGGATCAATGATTTATCTGGAGTTTGCTACTCATGTTTGCCCCTAAATTTTCTCATGTGAAAGTCAGTGCTCTAATGAGTGCAACTGTTTTATCTTTTGCTAGTTTATCTGCTTTTGCTAAGCCTTTGGTTTACGTGAGTGTACTGCCACAAAAATATTTAGCGGAGCAGATTGTAGGCGATAGTGTTGATGTAAAGGTTCTTGTGCAGCCGGGTCATAATCCTCATAGCTACGATCCAACAGGCAAACAGATGGCACAACTGGGTAAGGCAAGCTTGCTTTTTACTACGGGCGTACCTTTTGAGAGCACCTGGTTACCCCGCATTAGTAAACTGAATCCAGATTTGGTTTTAGTGGATACCACTAAAAATATTGATTTAGATAAGATATCTGTTCACCCCCATGAAGAACATGCAGATCACAAAGATCATGGCGATGACCATGATGATCACGAGGGGCATGATCACTCTAGTCACAATGAGCATTCTGATCATGAGGATGAACATGAAGAGCATCATGATGATCATAAAGAGGAGCACGGTGATCACGAAGAGCATGATCATTCCGATCATAAAGAACACTCTGAACATGATGATGAGCATGAAGGCCATCATGAAGATCACAAAGATGAGCAGGGAAATCATGATGGTCATGATCACGCAAATGGTTTAGATCCTCATGTTTGGATGAATCCTCTAATGGCTATTGAACAAGCAGATGCCATGACTCACGCTCTGGAAAAGGCTTTCCCTGAATCTGCAGATCAATTTGAAAAAGGTTTTGATCAATTAAAACATCGACTTAAAGCTCTAGATCATGATATTCATGAAGCACTGGAAGATTATGAAGGTCGCACCTTTATGGTATTCCATCCAGCCTGGGGACACTTTGCAAAGCAATACCATCTAGAACAGATTGCTATTGAGTTCGAAGGTAAGAGCCCAAGTGCTCGTAAACTGGTAGAATTAAGCAATCGAGCTAAAAATGAGAAAATCAAAGTGATTTTGGTACAAAACCAGTTTAATAAAAAACCGGCTGAACGTATTGCCAGTCATATTGATGCTAGAGTGGTTTCGGCTGACCCCCTACCCTATGATTTACCAAAAGCTTTAGAAGAATTAACACAACAATTGCTGGAGTCTTGGCGCTAATGGGTAGATTTCCCAAAAACATTATCGAATTTGATCGAGTCAGTTTCCGGTACCAGTCGGTACCGGTTCTAGACAGTATCACTCTTGCGGTACGTGAGGGTGAGTTTTTGGGACTTGTTGGCCCTAATGGTGGCGGTAAAAGTACGTTACTTAAGTTAATAATGGGTTTAATTAAAGCTGATTCCGGTACTGTAAAGGTATTTGGTACTACAGCTAAAAAAGCCCGTAGCCGTTTAGGTTATGTACCACAATTTGCCAAATTCCCTTCTGATTTCCCTATTACCGTTGAAGAGACAGTATTACTGGGGCGTTTGCACCAAGGTCGAATTTGGCAACGTTACACCGATACAGATAGAGAAGTTGCTCATAAGGTAATGACTGAAACCGGTATTCTGGAGTTTGCCCAACGGCCAATTGATCAATTATCGGGGGGGCAATTACAACGCGTATTAATTGCCAGAGCTCTAGCCTCTGAGCCGGAGTTGTTATTACTGGATGAGCCTACTGCCAGTGTCGACTCCCATCAAGAAAAAGGTGTGTTTGATCTCTTTAAAGAATTGAACAAACGCATGTCAATTATAGTGATCTCTCACGACATAGGCTTTATCACGGACTATGTTGATCGTGTGGCCTGCTTGAACAAAGAAATTCTTTGTCATGAGACTCATTGCATCACTCCTGACGTTATTGAGCAAATGTATGGCGGCCATGTGCACGCTATTCACCATCATTCTCACGCCTTGTAATTACAAGGCGCTGCTTTAGTAGTAGAATCCACGATTAGATTGTTACGTTACAACCTTACTCCAACGTCATTCCTTGTTAACAATTGGACTGATCGTAGTAAACGCTGATTTGTGAATCCCAAATGATGGAATTTTTTACCGCCCTTGCGGAACAGAGTTTTTTACAGAGCGCCATGATTGCCGGTGTTTTAGCCAGTATTGCTTGTGGTTTGATCGGTAGCTATGTAGTGGTAATGCGCATTAGTTATCTTGCTGGCGGTATCGCCCACTCAGTTATGGGTGGCATGGGAATCGCGTATTTCTTGGGCGGTTCACCTTTAATAGGTGCGCTAATAGCCGCTGTTATTTCGGCTTTGATTATAGGCTTGGTTAAACTCTACTGGGAAGCGAGAGAAGACACCTTGATCGGCGCCCTTTGGGCCTCGGGTATGGCATTAGGTTTGATTTTTATTAGTCAAACGCCTGGATATCAAGTCGATTTAATGAGCTATTTATTTGGTAATATCCTGTTAGTAGCAGAAGATGATCTCTGGTTGATGGCGGGTATGGATCTCATTATTGTGGGTGCTATCGCCCTGCTCTACCGCCCTTTCCAGGCCGTTGCTTTTGACCCGGAGTTTGCCCGCCTAAGAGGTTTGCCGGTTAATGCCCTGTATCTATTACTATTATGTATTGTCGCGTTAACGGTTGTTTTACTGATTCAAGTCGTAGGCTTGATTCTAGTTATTGCCCTATTAACCTTGCCTGCCGCCATTGCCGGTCATTATGTTCGCACTTTATCGTCACTGATGGCTTTGGCCACTGTTTTAGGATTGGTATTTACCTCCACAGGGTTAGCAATATCTTATGAACCCGATCTACCTGCCGGTGCCACTATAATTCTATTAGCGGCTGGGACATTTATTATATCGACCTTGTTGTCTGTACGTAAAAAACCGATGCAAAGCCCGGAAACACGGGCAAACAAATGATCCTCAATCTATTAGGTCTGGTCTACTATCGATCCGATTTAATAGAGAGATCATTAAGGTTGCAATCTATATTTAAGTCATACATTTAAGAGATAGTTGAGCCCTACATGAGTGATACATTTAGCTGGAAAACGGTAGAAAAAGCAGATTTAAACCAAAGTTTTGAACTGCAGGAAGCCCTAAGAAATATCAAGTACAACGCCGATGGCCTTGTTCCTGCGATATCGCAGCAACATGATACCGGTGAAATTTTAATGATGGCCTGGATGAATCTAGACTCTATCAATGAAACGCTCCGTACAGGTCGTGTTTGTTTTTGGTCACGCTCCCGCCAAGCCTATTGGCGTAAAGGTGAATCTTCAGGTCAGGAACAGCATCTAAAAGAGCTGCGCTTGGATTGTGATGGAGATACCGTATTATTATTAGTGGATCAAACAGGTCCGGCTTGCCATACGGGTCGACGCAGTTGTTTTTATTCTGTAGTGGATGGCGATCAGCTTAAAGTAGACAAAGAACCCTTGATTGATCCCGTTGAGCTTTATAAAAAGTAGCCATACTACACTAGATAAAAGCTTTCTCTCGATAAGAGTTTGTACAGCCTACCAATACCTGACGAGGTGACAATATGAGATGGTTGCTTAAATTACTGGTAAAATTTTACCGCTATTTTATCAGTCCTATGTTGCCTCAACGTTGCATCTACTATCCTTCGTGCTCGGAATATTCATTAGAGGCACTAGAAACTCATGGTGGGATTAAAGGTCTAATTTTAACGATAAAGCGGATTTTGCGCTGCAATCCCATGGCTAAAGGTGGTTATGACCCTGTACCTGAGAAAGGGTGCTGGCATAATGGCTTGAAAGAAAATGATACAGAGAATCAAATAGTGAGAAAGAAGTGCAATGACACGGATTGAATCCCCCTGCCTTGGTGTGTGCAGTACTACTCAGGGCGATGATATTTGTCGCGGTTGTAAGCGAAATTCTGATGAAATTTTGAACTGGGGCGCCTTATCAGGTGAGCAGCGCAGTAACATTATGCGTCGAACAGAGTGGTTAAGCGTTGAAGTTGTCGAACAATATTTTCAACTGATTGATAAAGATCAATTGGAACAGCAACTTATCAAGCACAGAATCCGGTATACTAAGCGCTTTGAACCTCTATGCTGGGTAATTGACTTGCTGCGCGCAGGTGCCGGACGCATACAGAATATAGAAGCTTATGGTTTAAATTTTAGAGACAATAAGTTTAACGAACAAAATTTAGAGCAGCTCTATAAAACCATAAACACGCAGATTATCGAGACTACAGACAGGCTAATTCGTGAAAGACACTGACTTACTTGAAGAAATGTTCCAGTTTTTACCGTGCTCCACTCCTGCACTCTGGGTTGAGCAGGCCGTTGAAAATCTGGATATTTTGCTGATTGATCATGCTCAATGCGAGAAAAAAGCGGCATCTACGGCAATGAACCTGATGTATCGCTACGTTGATCGTACTGAACTATTAAAAAAAATGTCGCAGCTGGCCCGAGAGGAACTGCTACATTTCGAACAAGTCGTTAATATTTTAGAAGAACGTGAGATTCCTTATACTCACCTTACTGCCTCCCGTTATGCATCCGGCCTTCGAAAGCATGTTCGCAAAGGTAAATATGAACTGATCGATGTGCTTATTATCGGTGCTTTTATTGAAGCACGTTCTTGCGAACGTTTTATGGCATTGATCCCACACCTAGATGAAGCTTTAGCAAAATACTACCGCTCTTTGGTGCGCTCAGAAGGTCGTCACTACCAGGATTATTTAGCACTGGCTAGACTTTATACTGATGAGCCAATCGATGATCGTATTGCTTTTTTTGCCGAAATTGAGAAAGAATTAATTGAAGCAGATGACGATACGTTCCGCTTCCATAGCGGCCCTGTTGTAAAAACAACAGTAGAAATTGAAGCAGCTTAAGGTATGAGAGAAGGGCTTATCATAATAGCCCTTCTTTTTTCATGCTAAATTCATTTATACTGCTGAATAAACCGTGGCCAACTCGCCCACTCGCTTAAGCATCGCGTGCAAACCGTTACTACGAGTCGGACTCAGATGCTTATCCAACCCAAGATCTGCAAGAAAAGTGGGCTTAGTGGTTAAAATTTCTTGCGGCGATCGCTCATTATATACCTTTAAAAGCAGAGCAATTAAACCTGACACAATAGCGGCATCACTAATGGCGTTCAGTTTGATTTTTCCATCCTCAAAACTATGATGAATCCAGACCTGTGACTGACAGCCTGTAATCTTATTTGCATCTGTTTTCCAGTCTTCAGGAAACTCGGGCAACTGCTTGCCTAGATCGATAATGTACTGATATTTATCCATCCAATCATCAAAAAAATCAAACTCTTCAACCAACTCTTCTTGTGCAGTCACGATAGACATAAAGATTATAGCTCCACAAACTTGTTTATTTTCAATGTATTGTAGCAGATTTTAAAAAACACTCGTCATGATTACCTTGAACAACAAGCGCTTTATCCTGATGAAATTTTTAAGCCTTTACTTTTTTCTTACGGATAAACCATGCTGGTAAACAAGAGAAACCCATAAGCTTGCTCCAGTAGCCAAAATATCATCATTAAAATCATAGTAAGGGCTGTGCAATGTACAATTACCCTCTGTCGAACCATTACCCAGCCAATAATAACAACCAGGAACTTCTTGCAAAAAGAAGGAGAAATCCTCCGCTCCCATGCTTGGTGGTAATTTACTATGGACTTTTTCTTCCCCTAATAATGAGCGAGCAACACGTTCAAGTGATTGAGTGGCCACCGTATTATTAACCGTCGCAGGATAAGTGCCACCAAAAATAATAGAACCTGTTGCACCAAAACCTGCACACAAACTGTGCACCATATCGGTCATTCGTTTATGTAAAAATGCATGGGTTTCATTATCCAGAGCGCGAGTCGTACCTTTTAAAACAACAGAATCTGGGATAATTGTTGCCAAAGTCCCCGCATCCATTTGAGTAACACTTACCACACCAGATTCCAAAGGACTTAAGTTTCTGCTAACGATACTTTGCAAAGCCGTAATTAAATGAGCCGCAATTAAAGTGGGATCAACGCCTAAATTAGGCATAGCACCATGGGTACCACTGCCTTTAATTTCGATTTCAAAGGTATCCATTCCAGCCATAACAGGACCATCATGAACTGCCACTTCTCCAGCAGCCAGCCCTGGCCAGTTATGCAGACCAAAAACATAATCAGCGGGATATTGCTTGAAAACCCCTTGATTAACCATAACCCTTGCGCCACCCTCTCCTTCTTCCGCTGGCTGAAAAATCAAAACCACTTCGCCGGAAAAATCGGGATGTTCAGCTAAATAATGGGCCGCTCCCAATAACATGGTCGTATGGCCATCATGACCACATGCATGCATCTGCCCCTTATGACGAGATTTATGCTCAAAGGTATTTTTTTCTGTTAAAGGCAATGCATCCATGTCAGCCCTTAAAGCAATAACAGGCCCGGGACCTCCTGTACCTTTTATACGACCAACCACTCCCGTTTCCGCCCAGTTAGTACTAATTTCCACCCCCCACTCTTTTAGTTTTTCCGTGACAAGTGCAGAGGTTTTTTGTTCCATATATGCCAATTCAGGATGAGCATGAATATGTCGACGCCATTGGATCATCTCTTTATGTCGGCTCGAACCTGTTGTAATGACTGCAGGGTTTAATTCAGATGGTTTCATCAAGCCTTGTCCTTTTTATATTGCTTATTCACTGCATCATGCCAAGTTTCATCTTCAGCATGAAAATAAATTGCCGTTGTTTCTAATTTACTATGACGAGCGGTTTTGCTAACCAGCCTTAAGTCTACACCTTGATCAGCCAAGTGCGTAATGGCGCTGTGTCTAAACCAGTGGGTTGATGCATTAAGCAAGCGATCCGCTTGATCCGGGCGAGAAATTTTAATCTGCTCGGCGGCTTCGGTCAGCATTTTTTTACTCAGACGATATACCATGTTGGAGCTAATCCCTTTATTGCCATTAATTGAGCGAATAAAAGGTGTATCCTCATCAGGCTGAGGCAGATCTGATAATTCTAAGTGCTTTCTGTATTTCACAATTTGCTGAAGTAAAGGGTCTGGCACTGGCACCTCTGCATATTTCCTCCCCTTGCCGAGCACTCGCCACCACCAGCGTCCTCGCCGTTGAAAAAAATCATTCATTTTACATTCGGCGACTTCACTGGCGCGAGGGGCCAGATAATAGAGAAAATTTAACAAGGTGTGCTGACGCATCCATTCTCTATGACTACGTAAAGAATCAAAATCTGCAGGTATTAGATTCAGTAATAATTCAATATCTTCCAGCTCTAAGTAGCGCTCTATTTTCCTGCCCGATTGTTTTGACTCTTTTTCGGTACCTTTATTTTTTATCAATGCTAGCGGATTGCCACGTAAATAATCGGCATCTCGCAGATAATTAAATAGTCCTTTTAAAATGGTCAGAGACTGTTTTTGACTTGCTGCACTCAAGCCTTTTTGAAAGGGTTTCCAGTTCTCTGAATTTCTTGCTGCTCTAGGGCCACACCAAACCGATTCAGGTTCTGGTTTTTTTAGAAAGTTTTGATAGTCCGCAATATCTTGCCGATTGAGATCCGACAGAGCCCTGCCCTGCTGATGCCAACACCATAACAAAAGTCGTTCCGCTTCGCGTCGGTAGCTACGAAAAGTCTCATCTGACTCCTGATATTCCAACAACCAACTTTGTACAGCGTCAAGATCACTATTAGCAGAAATTTGTGGCTCATGATCCAGGCGATTTTTACCCCAGCGACCTGATAGCTCTTCCGGTAAATGCTGAACGATATCTGCCATATATTCCATGGGCAGCAGATCGTTCTGTGCTAACGCTTTGGATTTATCACTGTACTCGCTTTCCGATAACTCTATTAACGTACTTTTCATATATGCACAACCAAGATTCGCCGCACCATTTTTTATTTATGATTTTACCGGTCTAGTCAATATCATTTCCCTGAAAACAGACAATTTCGTCCCTTGCTGGGCTTTTACCTGTTTTCTAGCCCCCTGCTCTCCCTTGGCTAATAGTGTAACACTGTAATATTAAAAATTCATGGTTATAGCCGTTACCGTGAATTTATATTTATTATCATGTTTTATTTAACGTATTACGTATTATGTAATATACTTAACAAAGAAATCTGTAATACCTATGACCACAGGAAAACACTAGAAATGGCAAGAATTGGCATCAGTTATGACGAAGTAAAACAAGCCATCGACGAAATGCTGTCTGAAGGCCAAAATCCGACAATTGCCGGTTTACGAGAAAGATTAGGTACAGGAAGCTTCACTACCATCTCGGAACACCTAAAGCGCTGGCGAAATGATCGTCATGAAAAACCAGTAATGGCTACCGGCGCACCAACGCCAGACACTTTAAGTGGAATGATGCAAACTCTCTGGCAGCAAGCCCGAGAGGAAGCCAATAAAGAATTGGAAAGTTACAAAGAGAAAATTGACGAAGAGATAAAGAAAGCATTAGAGGAAAAACAAAAAGCTCTACAAACAGCTTTAGATACTGAAGGCAAGAATCGCTGGTTAGAAGAAAAAAATAACACCCTACTTCTACAAGCTACCGATCAGCAGCGCACCATCGGCCAGCAAGAAATTCTGCTAGAACAACAAAAAGAACAACTTGACCTGGCGAAGCAACAATTAGCAGCTGTTAAAGAAACGGCAAAAACACAACGAGAGGATGCCATCGTAGAAAAAGAAGCGCTGCAAGAAAAACTCAATGATGGGCAGAAAAATATTCTGGAACTCAGCAAAGATTTTCAGCAACAGCTAAAAGAAGAACGTAGCCGCGCAGAACACAGCGAACAGCACTGGTTGTCACAATTGGATAACGAGCGCCAGAAAGCGAAGCAATTAAGTGAACTACTTAATGTAGAAAAAGAAACTCAGCAGAAACTCAGCTCTATTGTAGAATTACTCAAAATAAAGCTGGAACAACTGGAAACGAAAAACCAGCAAGCCAGCCAACAAATACTTGAGCAGGTCACCGGAAAAATTCAACAATTCAGTCAACAGGCTGAACGTTCGCGCCAGCAGGATCAAATAAATAGTAATGAGAACATTCAACAACTTTCAGAACAGATAATGGCACAACTGGAAAGAATAGAAGCAGGCAAAACGATGTTATGGGGAATTAATTGGCAGGATATGAGTTAACGCGTATTTATCGGTGGTTTTGCAGAAAACGAGCCATTTAAATTGATCAGATCTGACAAGGCAACTCTCTTTCAGATCTGATCAGCATTTTCTATAGCTTTAGATCTTATACCATTCCCGATAAGTTATCAGTGATAGCAACCTCTGAGCACACTAAGATTGATCCCGGTTCCCCCCATTTTTTCGATAAGGAATTATCGGGATTGGTATTAAAAGCGACCTTTTAAAGCCTCCAGTAATGCGGCATAAATAGGATTACAAAATTCAGTGACTTCATCAGGTGTCGCAGACTCAAAAGTTGAACTCCACTCTATAAAGGTATCACCTGTATCAGTAATGGGTCGCAAACTAACTTGGCCGATATAATTATTGACGGCTTCTTTAGCAACAGGACCTGGGCCATCATCAATACTATAACTAAAAGTACAATGATCATGATCGATCGTCAGTAAGGTTTCGCAAAAAGCTTCATTTAAACGTCGTTGCGCACCAACTTCACTGCCGGGTAAATCATTTAATTTTTCAAGCTTGGTAATAACAGGCTCACCCCAAGACAAAGAATGAAAGTCCTTAATCATATTCCAAACTTTATCTGTCGGCGCATTAATAACGACGGAATTATAACAATGTCCCATTTTGAACCCCACTCTCAATGATATATAGGCACCCAGACAAAAGTTTCTCTACAAAAATACAACACTGGCTAACTGCAAATATCGATGTATGGTTATGTTGCTTAGCTAATGATTCCGGCACTTCTGGCCACCAATAAAAAATAACCAACTGCTGTATAAAAACTTCTGTTTGGATATTTATGTCATTCAGTATAGGAGCAGTGAAAAATTCTGCCTATTAAACCAGATGCCTAATCTAAAATATTAAAACAAGACTAAAGCACACTTCTCTTTTCACTCCAGTCGTATAAGGGTTTTTCTTATATTCGCACTCTATATTGTTCTTCCAATTGGCTAATCCCCAGCCCGTTCATTTTTCTCACCTGAATCTGTACTGGGATGCGCTCTTTCATCGCATCAATATGGCTAATTACACCCACCATCTTTCCACTGGCATTGAGGCTATCTAAAGCATCAAGTGCAATTTCCAGGGTTTCATTATCCAAGGTGCCAAAACCCTCATCCAAAAATAGAGAATCAATACCCACTTTATGACTGACTAAATCTGATAAGCCAAGCGCCAGAGCCAAGCTCACTAAAAAACTCTCACCACCTGAAAGTGTCCGGGTATCTCGAACGGAATCCGCTTGCCAAGTATCTAATACTTCTAAACCAAGTTCCTCATTGGTCTTGCGTTGTAATCGATAACGATCATGTAAACGTTTCAATTGCCGATTTGCCAGCTCGACCAGATAATCTAGCGTTAAGCCTTGAGCAAAACGGCGGAACTTTGCCCCGTCTGCCGAGCCAATCAAACCACTTAAATAATCCCAGTCATCAACTATTTGTTGCTGCTGATCAATCTCTTCCGCTAAGGCACTTTGCCCCAGTCGCCTCTGTTGATCGGATTGTAATATGTGCTCTTGTGTCACCTTCTGTTTTTTATATTGCTCTATCTTTTGCTGAATCTGTTCATTTTTTTGTTCCAGCTTATTTATAGGAAGAAGATCAGGATAACTCTCTTTCAGCTGATTTAGCTGCTGATTATTCTCATCTAGCCTTACCTCTGCTTGATGCAAATGTTTATCTAATTGCAGTTTGAGCTCAGTCAGATTATTAGCTGTATCTTTGTCCAGTAGTGCATTTTCAAAAGCTTTTTGGGTTTTAAATGGGCTATTATCCCGTGCTTGCTGCCATTTTTCTGAGCAGTGGCTGAGCAATTCTTTACACTGCTTAATCTGTAATTCCTGCTGATTAACCCGGGTATTTGCCTGTTCGAATTGCGCCTGACTTTGCTCTAGTATTTTGCGCTGAACATCAATTTTTTCAACGGAATGCTGTAACTGGCGCTCCAATCGATGGCGCTCTTCATCCGCCGTTGCCATACCAAAGGTCATCTGCCGTTCTTGCTGCAGATTTTTTAGCTCTAGTTCGATTGAATTTTTTTGCAGTTTTTGTTCAGCAGAAAGATCCATATGCACCTTAATCTCTTGATTAAGATGTTGCTGATCATGCTGAAAACGGCCTAATGTTTCAGATAATCTTTGTAGCTGTTTTTGTCCTTGCTCAATTTTCTGCCATTGATTATTTAACTCTGCTAACCAAATCTCATGCTGCTGTACTTGTGGTAATTGAAGATCAAAAGTTAATAAATCGTTATTGAGCTTTTGCTCCAAATCAGTCAGCGCTTGTTGTTGCTGTAAGTATTGCTCCTTAGCTGAACTCAATGCTTGCTGATCCACTGCGAACTGTTGATCCAGCTGCTGAAGCTGAGATGTTAACTTCTGCAGATTATTTTGTAAGTTACTGAATTGGTGCATACTTTGCTGCAATTCACTGCTTAATTCATCTTTCTGTCTAAGCTGTTCGGAAAGCTGCGCCAACTGTTGCTTGAATTGTTCAAAAGCAGTAACAAATGAAGCCGGATCTTCAATTAAGAGCTTATCGATACCAGAGCTATCAGCAGCAATCTCGCTAATAATGGTCAACCAATCTTGAGCACATTGATTAATTTGCTGCTGTTGCTGATTTAGCAAATCTTCGCATTGTTGTAGTAAAGCTTGTTGTTTCTGCATTTCAAATTTATATTGCTTGCCATGCTCTGCTAATTTATCTAAATCTGTTTTTTGCTGCTTAACCCTTTGCTCTGTTTCAGAGGGCTGTATGGCAGAATACTGTTCAATGGCTGGATGATTTTCCGAACCACATAATGGACAGGCTTCCCCTTCTTGCAATCGCTCTCTTTCATGTTGTAATTGATGAATGAGCTTTTCTTGCTCAAGCAATCGTTCCAGATCGACAAAATGTTGCTTCTGTTGACTATGTTGTCCTCGCAGATTTTCCAACTGCTCTGGCATAGGCGCAATTATCTGCCTTAGATCATCGGCTTTTTGCTGATTAAACTGCAGTTGTGGCGTTAATTCTTGCCATTGCTTACTCAATAGTTCCAATTTCAACCAGTTCCCATGCTGGTTTTGCCAATACTGTTGCAGCCTTCTCGCCTCATTATCTGCCTTTTGGGCCTCAGATTGGGAAGCCTCTTCTTGGTCTGAGGACGCTGCATGATGACTATTAACCTGAAAAACAAAACTATCCAACTGTTTTTGCAAGCCAGAAAGATGATTCTGCAAAGGTAATAAAGCTTGTTCCTGCTGCTGCAATTCAGACTGTAACGGTTTTTTTTGCTGCTCCGTACCTTTGATCTTGTTAGACAGATCCTGGCAACGCTTTTTTTGTTCGGAAAGCTGATCAATCAATTGAGCTCGAGCGGACAGTTGCTGCGTCCAAGCTGGAATTACCGTATTTAGCGTCTGTTTCTGTTTATTCTGCTGCAGAAAAGCTTGAATATCATTCTGCTGCTGCTGATTATTCTGGGACTCTTGCTGTAGCTGCAAAGATTTATCATTAGCTTGTGACAGTAACTTCTCTTGTTCTGCTAATGCTTTTATATATTGATCATACTGGTCTTTTAACTGTTGAATACGGTTATCCATGGGTAACATCTCATGGATAATCTTGTTTTCTGCCTGTATTTTATGATCTTTATCCGCTTCCAGCTGTTGTGCCGAGCGCTGCATTAGCTGTTGATCTTTAAGTTGCTGATCCTCAGCGGTCTTTAACGCTTGCAGATAATGCTCTTGCTGTACTTGCCAAAGATTTAACTGCTCTTCCGCTTCGTTTAAACGGCGAAAATCATCGTAAATTTCTTGGGCAGGCTGATGCTGTTCCAGTTGTTTTAGCTCAGTTTTATGCTGTTTTATATCTGCTTTGGCATCTTTCAATTGTTGCTGATAGCTGCTAATTGCTTCTTTCAGATTTTGCTGCTGTTGACTCGCAATCAACTGTTGAGTCAATTGTTCCGCTTCAGGTGAGAGCTGTTCAAGCTGTAACTTTAATACTGCTAACTCAGATTCTATTTCCTGTACACGTTCTGGGTTTAACAGTTCTACTCCTTCTAGGCGAGACTGTAATCTGTTTAATTCAGATTGTTGGCTATTATGGCACTCGAAAACTCTCTGTGATATCTGTCCATACACCTCTGTCCCTGTGAGTTTTTCTAATAACCCTGCTCGATCAGAAGCACTGGCATTTAAAAATGCAGCAAATTGTCCCTGTGATAAGAGCATCGATTTGGTAAAACGCTCAAAATCCAACCCCGTAAGTTCTGCTATAAGGTTAAGCTTTTCACTTACCTTGTCTGCTAAAATTTTACCCTCACCGTCGGCTAACTCGACTTTTGCGGCCTGAGGTTTACCATCCGCTTTACCTCTTGCTCTCCGTTGCGACCAAAAAGCCCGGTAGGCTTTATTGTTTACTTCGAATTCCACTTCGGCCAAGCATTCGGCTGTGTGATGAGTCATCAATTGGTTTTCACCACTTTGCGGTTTTCGTAAACGTGGTGTTTGGTGGTATAGAGCTAAACACAAAGCATCTAAAAGCGTTGTTTTTCCTGCCCCCGTCGCCCCAACAATGGCAAAGAGCCCACTACTGTTGAAAGGTTCTTGGTTAAAATCAATTTTCCATTCACCCTTTAAAGAGTTAAGGTTTTTCAAACGGATGCTCAGGATTTTCATGAAAAGGGTAATTCCTACTAACTCATAGATGATCTATTTATTATCATTGGGGGAATATTGCTATTCAGCATCCAAAAGCTCTTGTTCGACCTGACTAAAGTACAGCTCCAGACGCTGTTTTTTAGCCAGACTATCATCATCTAACCACTCTTCTTGATTGAGGCGACGCTGAAAAACATCTCTGGTACTAAGTTCATGTAGCTGTTGTTTTTCCTCAATTGCAGACAAACCCTTATTGATTATTTTTTGCCGTCGAATCAATAAAACTTCTACAGGTTTACCCTCGCACATAGATTCAATTCTGGGCTGCAGATCTGATAGGTATTCTTGACTTTGTATCTCTATATCCAACCAGATCGTATCTGATTGATGAACGCCACCAGAATCATTACTTATTACAAGAGTATTTAGCTGCTCTTCGATAGAAGCAAGATCTCCCTTTAAACTGGCCATTTGTTGGAAGCAAGGTACATCAATCGCGGTTACTGAATTTAAGCCAGGGCCGTCAAATTCCACCATAAAGACTGATTTTTGTTGCTGGGATTCATCAAAGCTTAATGCTATAGGTGAACCGCTGTAACGGATATGCTCTGTTTTGGCCACCTTTTGACTCCGATGGATGTGACCCAGGGCAATATAATCTGCTGGGGGGAATTGATCCGCTGGAAAAGCATCCAGCGTGCCTATATAGATCTCACGAACAGAATCACTGGTACTGGCACCTACCGTAGTAAGATGCCCAGTCATAATGATCGGTAAAGAAGAATGGGATGCTTCTTCCTGTTCTTTAATTTTTTTATCGTTCTCAACCAATGATTTGGCTTTTTCCACTGCTAAATGATAAAGCGTCTGATAATGTGCTGCTATGGATTCTTGTAGATCCTGCTGTTTTTCAGTGCCACTTTGCCCTGCCTTGCTGACAACAAGATCACGAGGGCGTAAAAAAGGTATGGCACACAAAACTGCGGCTGGAATACCCTGTCGATTGTTTAAGGGAATAATGCGATGAGCTAATTTATCTTCAGCACCAGCAACAATATTGGCATTCAGACGTTCTAATAGCTCACGTGATTCATTTAATACTGCCACCGAGTCATGATTACCCGCCAATAAAATAAGCTGACAACCCGTTTGTGTCAGCTTATTAATAAAACGATTATATAAACTGCGGGCGTAACTAGGAGGGGTGCCAGTATCGAATAGATCTCCGGCCACAACAACAGCATCAACTTGGTACTCTTGGACTTGTTCGACTAGCCAATCAAGGAATTGTTTTTGTTCCTGCTCTCGTGTTTTGCCATAGAATAGCTGTCCGAGGTGCCAATCTGAGCTATGAATCAGTCGCATTAAACTTCCTGTATTCCCTAAAGCGCGTTAAGGTTTTAAGCCGATCTTGACTTGGCCATTATCAAAAAATTGAGCAACCTGCTTACGCTTACGACCAATAAGTAGTGGGCCATCATCAAAAAACAGAAAGTTTTTCCAACACCTTTTATACACTTCCCAAGTAGTTTCTATAATGTTTTCGCTGTCATAGCAGAAATAAACGACTGTATTTTTCTCCCAATCGAAGTGCGGTTGCATAATGTCAGGGAGATCTGGTTTTTGATTGTCCCAAGCTTTTTGCCAGTCATCCTGTTCTAACCAAGTCTTGCTATTACCCGCCCAATCCTCTTTTTGGAAAAAGCTATGATCCAAACTCTGTTCACTGACTAATGTGCGCCATAACTGTAATGAACGCGCTTCTGTCATAGGTTTAATGGCGGCAAGATCTTCAGAAGAAACAGGTAAATCTTTATGGCGAAAGATCCACTTACGAGAATACTCTTCTAATGGGATATAGCTCATTGGTGCCTAGGCTCCAGAAAAGGGTTTAATCTGATTTTTCAGGTAGTTAAGTACGAAGTATATCAGTTATATACTTCCCGTCAGTAACCATGAGCTATTTTGGAATACTTTTCTACCAAATCAAAGCTAGCGAGGTTGATTCTCTTCGAGTGTTTTCAGGTAATTAACAATTTTTTGTGCTTGACTGAATTTAATCTGAGGGAATGTGGGCATTCTGGAGTATTTATCATCTCCTTCACGGATAAGCCTAACAATCTGAGCCCGAGACATTTTATTGGTAAAAGAGGGCGGAACGCCAAGAATAAATTTACCCAATCCAGAACCTCGGTGGCAAGAAGCACAATAGTCCTTATACATTTGCTTGCCTGTGGCCAATCGAGGCGGTACGTCACGGTTATACATGCAACGAGAAAAGGCAAAGACTATTAATAACACGACCATAAGGGGCAATATCAAACGTTTAAAATATAATGCCATAGAAGACTCATCCTTTAATGATATCTAACAGATCCTTATTTAACTGTAGCCTGTGTTTCAATATATTCTCTAAAAAAGGACAATAGCAAGCAATAAACTCTAAACTATCTATTGATTAGTTGATTACTTCGATTCTCAACAGACAATAAGTTAGGCAAGATGTTTATAACAACCTTATCTTCGTAGGTATTTGATCTGACAAAAATATTTCCATAGAACACCGGCAAAAGATGTATTTGAGCTTGCTGTTTATATGCAAGGTTGCGAAAATAAAAGCTACACTTTTTAACTGAAGGGGTCTTTTGATGCGATTAATTTTGTCCATCGTCCTGTTATGCTCAATATCATTTAACAGTTATGCCCAGCAAACATTAACAATTGGTGTTGTCCCTCAGTTTCAGGTCAAAAAGTTACACCGAATTTGGCAACCTATTCTTGCTAGTCTTGAGCAAGAAACAGGTTATAAATTTATTTTTCGTGGCAGTCCGGATATTCCTTCTTTTGAGAAAGCATTTTTAGCCGGTCAATTTGATCTAGCTTACATGAACCCCTACCACTATTTAATTGCCGAAGATATTTATACACCTTTGGTTCGTGATGTTGGTCGTAAACTTTACGGGATCGTTGTTGTGGCCAAAGACAGTGCCTATTCCTCATTGTCTGATCTCGATAATGAATTATTAGTTCTCCCTGCACCGAATGCACTAGGAGCCTCTCTCATGACACGAGCGGCTATGACTAATGAGTTTAAAATTAACTACCAAACTAAATACGTTAATACTCATTCTTCTGTTTATTTGAATGTTGCTCTTGGGAAAGCTGCAGCTGGTGGTGGTGTGCAAAAAACATTAGCAAGACAGCCCGAAAATATTCGTAATCGTTTAAAAGTTATTTACAACACAGAAAAAGTTGCCCCACACCCTATTGTGGTTAACAAAAAAATTTCCACTACAGTCACAACAAAGATCAAACAGGCCTTACTTAAAATAGCTTCCACGGCCAAAGGCGCAGAAATGTTAAGTAAAGTGCCCTTTAAACAACTTGGTAAGGCCACTCCAGCGGATTATGAGCCTTTGCGCGGTATGCAGTTAGATATGTTTTTCAAAAAACACGAAATTGCGCAATAACTTTTTACAATTTTTACAGAGTGCACTCGTATGAAGCTGCAACGAAAAATTTTACTCCCCTCTCTGATCGCCTTTGCCATCTTGATGATGGTACTTCGCTGGCTAGTCGTACCCGTTGAAACAGAACACCAAGTCAACACTGCCATTGAACAGAAAACAGTTCGTTTGGGTATTGTGAGCCCCATTCTAGCAGAAGAGCTTTTTTCTGGAGATATTGCACGTATTCATGAGATTTTAGAAAACGAAGAAAATAGCCACACTAATCAATGGGCTGCCATTAGCCTATTCGATAATCAAGATCTTTTACTTTATCCATTTGACAAGCCAGTTCCTCCTACCGGCATCGATTACGTTCGATTGGAACATAAAGTGGTTTGGTCTGGTGATCATATGGGAGTATTAATTCTTGAATTAGATATAGGCCCTATTAAACAACGTATTCAGGAACAGGTTTTACAGCTTGAATATTTAATAGGTGGGATAATTCTACTGCTTCTTTTATTAGGCGCTTTTTGGAACAATCGGATTCTAATTAGACCTGTCATGGCCTTAGCCGCTGCCACTCGTGAGCTAAGAGCGGGCAATTTTGATGCACCTCTGCCGCCAAGTTCAGGAGATGAGATAGGTGAATTAAGGCAAGCATTTGATCAAATGCGGCTATCACTAAAACAAGCGCAGGAGGATGCGGCCCGAGATAATGAAAAATTACAGCAAGCCAATTTCTTTATCGCTGAAAAAAATGATGAGTTAAAACAAGCATTAGAACAAGCACAAAGTGCAGCAAAAGCAAAAAGCCAATTTTTAGCCATGATGAGCCATGAGATACGCACTCCCATGAATGGTGTATTGGGTATGGCCGATGTCTTGCTTAATTCGCCAATGACGTCTGAGCAGAAATCTCAATTACAAATTATTCAAACCTCTGGAGAGTCTTTGCTAAATATCCTCAATGATATTTTAGACTTCTCAAAAATTGAGGCAGGGCAATTAACCTTATCCCCCGTTGAATGCGACCCTAGTCAAATGATTGAGCATGTTTGTCAATTATTTGCACAAAATGCCCACAGTAAGGGTATTGAACTGATCCCCCTTCCCCCTGCAAATCTAAAACACTTTGTTATTGTCGACTCAGGCAGACTTGAACAGATCCTTACGAACCTCGTCAGTAATGCGATAAAGTTTACGACAACTGGGAAAGTAGATATTCGCGCCCAAATAGTGGAGGAAAACCAGCAAGCCTATAAATTGCAGTTTGAAGTGCGAGATACGGGTATGGGCATTAGCCCTGAAGTCCAAAAGAAGTTGTTTAATAAATTTGTTCAAGCAGATCACTCTACAACTCGACAGTTTGGTGGTACCGGCCTTGGTTTGGCGATATGCAAACAGCTGATTGAGTTGATGGGGGGGAATATTGGTATTGAAAGTACCGAGGGTGAAGGAACACGGGTTTGGTTCAGTCTTGAGCTTGATAAGTCTCGTATCATTCCTAATAGCGATGAACATCAAGAGCTAGATAACTCAACTCATATTTTATTAGTTGATGACATTGAAACCAATCTTGAGCTACTGAGTCAGATTTTATCTGAGCAACCTATTAAAATATCTACGGCCACATCAGCCCTACAGGCTTTAGATCTCTTACATCAAGCTATTGAAGAAAACCAGCCTGTAGATTTGTTGATTACAGATCACATGATGCCTGATTGCGATGGTCTTGAGCTTATTAATCGCATTTCACAATATATATCACAAGTTCCTAAAACATTAATGCTCTCTTCAGCAGGCTCTGAAATACTCAGTGAGCTAAAACAAAATCAACAGATTGATTGTTTCTTACCAAAACCAATTCGACGGGATAATGTTCTACAACAGATATTCCATCTACTTCAGCACTCTATTCACACTGTCGAAAATAATCACAGTTTAGAGAGTCGCAAGATACTTAATGCAAATACTGAATTAAGCACTACTCCTCTACCATTGGCTGACTCAAAATCAAGTCAGAATCAACAACAAATCAGTATCTTGCTCGCTGAAGATGTGGCCGTCAATCAGATGGTGGTTCAAGGAATGCTGGGGCAAATGGGCTTGTCTGCGGATTGGGCCCAAAATGGCCAAGAGGCCGTAGATAAGATTAAAGAAAATTACTATGACCTTATCCTAATGGATATTCAAATGCCGATTATGGACGGCTATCAAGCCAGTCGCGAGATCAGGCAATTCCAACAGGAAAATCATCTACCCAATACTCCCATCATTGCTCTAACTGCCCATGCTATGAAAGGAGATATGGAGCTTTGCTATGAAGCTGGTATGAGTGATTATTTAACAAAACCCCTGACCGCAAAAAAATTATCAGAGACCCTACAGCACTGGTCACAACAGGCCATTAAAAGCTCAATAAGCAGCCCTATTACTCCAACGTTATTGTCGGATCAAGATGAAGAAATTCACCTAATTAATGATAAAACTGTAAAACGCTTAGAAAAAGAGATCGGTGGTGACCTCTCTCCCATCTACGATCATTTTTTAGTTTCATTAAAAGATAGCTTTGAGGAGCTTGATAAAGCCGTTACCTCTGAAGATATCAAAGCAGTTCAACAATTAAGCCACCGTATTAAGGGCAGTAGTCGAAACTTAGGCCTTGATGCTTTAGGGCAATTAGCCAATGATTTGGAAAAAATTGCTCAGGAACACCCCGATCAGTTGCAGGATCAATACCAACAATTAAAAACAGTGCAGCTGGATACACACGATGCAATTAGCCACTACTTCCCCGAATGAAAAATATGACTGTAACTACTGCAAAAATATTAATTGCGGATGACGAATCAACGACTCGTTTAATATTGACACGTTTTGTGGAAAAACTTGGATTTGAAGCAGTTTGTGCATCCAATGGTGATGAGGCTCTAGCTCTTGCCTATCAACACAATATTGATTTAGCGTTGCTAGACGCAGACATGCCAGTAAAAGACGGTTTTGAGTGTAGCAAGGCCTTATATAAACAACATGGCAATATGTTACCTATTTTAATGGTAACCGCTTTAAATGATGAAGCATCCATCGATAAAGCTTTTTCTTCTGGTGCCATAGATTTTATAACCAAGCCTATTAATTGGGCGGTGTTGAGGAATAGGGTTCAGCATCTGCTTCAAGTTCGTAGAGATAGGCAAGCATTAAAGCTAGCAGAAGATCGTAAAAGTGCTCTAATCGATAATGCGATTGATTGCATTATTAGCATTACCCCAAGGGGCAGGGTTTTAGACTTCAACCCTGCTGCCGAGATTTTTTTTGGTTATAGTAAGGCAGAAGCTATGGCCAAGCTGACGATCGAGAAACTTCTCCCCCATTACACTCAACTGGTTTACAGAACCCTGATAGATAAACATTTATCGGAAGAAAAAAAGAGTTACCGGCATGAGACAATTGCCATAGATAAAGAAGGTCATCAATATACCGTCGAACTGGCTCTTTCACAGATTGAATTCAATGGTAAAGTTATTACAACGGCTATGCTCCATGATATCTCTCAGCGAAAACAGCAAGAAGATGAATTAAAGCTTGCATCGACTGTCTTTAATTTCTGTAATGAAGGCATCATGATCAGTAACAAAGACAATATCATCGAAGCCGTTAATCCCTCTTTTTCCAGAATAACGGGTTATAGCTCAGAAGAAGTTGTTGGAAAAAACCCTAGCATTCTTAATTCATCGAAACATGATAGTGATTTCTATCAGGATATGTGGCAAACCATTTCAGAAAAAGGTATTTGGCAAGGTGAAATTGTAAACAAAAGGAAGGATGGTAACCTTTATAATGAGTGGCTTTCTATTCGCACCGTATCAGAGCGCCAAACTACCCCTCCAAACCATTACGTCGCTATTTTTAGCGATGTAACCAAGCGTAAAGAAGCTGAACGTAAGATCTGGTGGCAAGCCCACTACGATGGACTAACTAATCTGCCTAATCGCTCCATGTTTATGAACCAACTTAATAGCATAATTACCAATGGAAAAAGCTTAAGTCTATTTTTCATCGATTTAGACGGTTTTAAAGCCGTGAATGATAATTTGGGCCATGCCTGCGGTGATGATGTTCTTCTTCAGGTTGCGCAACGTTTACAGCATAACCTACCCGAAGAGAGTCTTGTGGCCCGTTTAGGTGGCGATGAATTTACGGTAATTCTGAATGGCGACCATGATTCAGATACCTTACTTTTTCAGGGAAATACCTTGGTCAGTATATTAAGCCAAGCCTATCAATGCGGTAGTAATGATCAGACAGCTCAAATCTCAGCGAGCATAGGTATTGCCCGTTATCCAACAGATGCAAAAAATATTGATGATCTGATAAACCTTGCTGATAAAATGATGTATCAAGTAAAGAACAATGGTAAATCCGGTGTACTCTTACCGGAATTGTCTCAACCCACTCTATGAATATTTTCGTGTTAGGTATTTTACATGACTCTAAATGATTTTCTGGCGCAAATTGGCGAAAACAAGCAACTGGATTTTGAAGATACAATCTCCATTATCACTGAGCACTATAACTATACGCCTACTGCTTTTCAAAATGGTGACGTAGCCAACGAAGCCGGTCAGAATGCCGGTAGCTGCAAGATTTTTTCTTTTGCTCAACTTAATAATCTAAACGAAGCACAAACGTTAGCCTGTTTTGGCCGCTTCTACCAAGATGTTCTTAATACTCCAGAAGGCAATGATCACGGTAATATTCGTAACTTTATGCAAAGTGGCTGGAACGGAATAAGCTTTGATGCTCAAGCACTTACTGCAAAGTAAAAGCTTAGAATGTCTCTTTACCGTATTTAAAAAAACCGCCAGTGGTTAAAACCAATGGCGGTTCGGTTTATATCTGATTCAATAGAAAGCTTATTCGGTACGACTGGTGACCTCTAAAAGATGGTAACCAAACTGAGTTTGCACAGGCCCCATTACGGTATTGATTTCACCTGAAAAAACAGCCTTATCAAATTCTGGGACCATTTGACCTGGACGAAAAGACCCTAAGTCTCCACCTTGTGCACCAGATGGGCATTGTGAATGCTCTTTAGCAGTATCACCAAAGTCTTTACCAGATTCGATTTCTGATTTCAGGTTTAAACACTGTTCTTCACTGTCCACTAAAATGTGGCGGGCGGTTGCTTGTGACATAAGTCTGGCTCCTGTTTTATAACAAAGATGTATCCATTAACGTCATATTGGCACATCCTGAGCGTTAAATATGACATCTGAAAGGTTTCGATACTAATTTACTGATCTAGTTCAACTTTGATGCTAATTTTTTCAACAATCCTGCCATTTAAGCATAAAAACAGAGGATTATACCGTTGGTTAGAACACCTTCTCTCTCGAAAAAAGATATACTCTGCCCCAGACCAAACCTTTTGCTTGACTGCGTAGAAGATCAATACTAAAAACAAACTAGAAAGAGAAGAGAATGAGTTTAGATTGTCGACCAGGTTGTGGAGCTTGCTGTATCTCCCCCAGCATTACAACCCCTATGCCCAAAATGCCCCAAGGAAAGCCTGCGGGAGTACCTTGTGCCCATCTAATGGATGATTATCTATGCGAGCTTTTTGGACAAGCAGAAAGACCTGAGGTTTGTGGTGGATTTCAGGCCGCAGATTATGTCTGCGGCACCGATCGTGAACAAGCAATCAAATTAATTAATCTTTTAGAGCAAGCAACCCGTTGAGATCTTCTGTCAATATTCAACTTAAAAAAATAGTTTAGTGGCTGGTAATAATGGACTCTATAGAGCGCTGAACAAAGTTTTTAGGCACTTTAGATTTGGGAACAGATTGCTCAAACCAGAACTGTAGCGGCTGATCAAAGCCTACACCATGCATATAGTTGTATAACGCCTTCTTAAGCCCTTGCCCTAACCCATCATGATCTGTTTGTATTGGATCAAAAAAATCGACATCATTCTCAGCAAACTGAGTCTCTGGTCTTGGCAAAAGCTCAATACCGTATTCATCAGGATACATACCGATTGGGCTATGGATGGTCGCCGCAAAACGGTGCCAATAAGCCGATTGAAAACAACCATGCTTCATTAGCTGACGAACTCGCTCCAGAGAATCCACGGTTTCTTCGGCGGTTTGTGTCGGAAAACCATACATTAAATAAGCATGAACCAAAATACCAGATTGACTGAATGCCTTAGTAACACGGGCTACCTGTTCAACGCTAACACCTTTTTTCATCAGCTTTAACAGTCGATCTGAGGCAACTTCTAATCCACCACTTACCGCAACACAGCCGGAATCTGCCAGTAGTTGACACTTTTCAGGGGTAAAGGTTTTTTCAAAACGAATATTGCCCCACCAACTAATAACAACATCGCGCTCTATAAGCTTCTTAGCCATAGCAAATAATGCTTTAGGTGGTGCAGCTTCATCCACAAAGTGGAAACCAGTTTGCCCTGTTTCAGCAATCAATTGTTCGATTCGATCAACTAAAATATTAGCACCGGCTTCATCATAACGATCAATATAGTCTAAGGAAATATCGCAAAAGCTACATTTTCGCCAATAACAACCGTGAGCAATGGTCAACTTATTCCAGCGACCATCACTCCAAATACGATGCATGGGATTTAGCATTTCACATAAGGAAAGATAGTCCCCCAGAGGCAAACCGTCGTAGACAGGTGCACCAACGTCAATTTGGGGTATATCATGTAACTCGGGGTTTTCGCTCAAATAAACAAAGGGCTGACCTGTTTCATCCTCTGCCAATAAATAGGTTCGATATAGGGCATCAATTTCATGCTGCCCTTTCAAGTACTCCAAAAGCGTCAGTAACGGCCTTTCACCATCATCCAGACAAATAAAATCCACAAATTCAAACAAGCGGACATCTTTTAGCGCTCTTAATTCGGTATTAACAAAGCCGCCGCCCATCACAATTGTGATATCAGGATTCACTCGACGGCAGGTTTCTGCAATACGCAGTGCGCCTAACATATTGCCAGGAAAGGGCACGGTAAGGCCCACTACGTCAGGCTTTTCCTCTTCTAAATATTGCTCAACTAACTGCTCCAATACTTCTGAGGAAAAACTATGTCCGGCCATCAAGGTATCATATAGATCATCAAAATAAGGATTGGCAGCGGCCAACCTTTCACCGTACCGGCTGACCTCAAAGTAAGGATCAACCCCTTGAGTAATCACAGCAGATAAATCATTAATAAATAGAGTTGCTAAGTATTTCGCTTTATCTTGTACACCCAGCTCACCAAATGCTGTTTTTAATACATCTCCAGACACCTGCTCCATTTGTTCCAATACGTCAAAGGCAGGCCCCTCCGGTAAAAATCGACGGGAGGCAATACGTAATGCCAAACTAGGATCTTTGCCCTGTAAAAAGCGAATAACCGTTTCAACACAGGTATGATATCGGTCGAACTCAGCTAAAAAACTATAGATCGTTTCTGGTAACTGATCATCCTCAAACTGCTCAAAATTTTCCTCAACGATATCCCTCATTACTTCTAACCCATTTTTAGTCATCATTTCTAAAAACAGATCGATAGCAGGGTCCCGCTGCACTGCTTGATAGCCTTGATGTCTTAAAAATCCTGTTAAATATGCAGTCGCCGGATAAGGCGTATTTAACTGAGTCATAGGAGGAGTCATCAAAAGTATTTTCATAAACAATGTCTTAGAGAAAGTTGAACAGGTTGTGGGCTGTAAATATACAGGAAGCTTAGCGCGGGCTAGTGTAGCAGAAGGACTAAGAAAGCCCTAGGAATGCACTGAAAAGCAGTGTATTTGCTTTTAGGCATCCCTTGAGCTTAATTCATAGGGCTTAGGCAATTTCAGCTCATGCCTACGCCAACCAAGACTGGTAGAATAACTACGCTGAGTATCGAGCCTACTCGCAACATCTCTTTCTGCGGTACAAAACCACTGCCAAAAACAATTGCGTTAGGAGGTGTCGCTACTGGTAGCGTAAAAGCACAAGATGCCCCAATAGCAATCAGTACGGCCAAACCTGTATTACTCAACCCTATACTTTCAGACAAAGGTAAGAAAATAGGCAGTAGAAGCGCTGCACTGGCGGTATTACTAGCCACAGCAGTTAAAACCATCACAAAAACAATCAGACTGATAACAAAAACTAATAATGGAGTATGCTGAATCAGATCGATAATATTACCGGCAATAGCAGTACTGGCACCTGATGCTGACAACAAGGCACTGAGTGTCAAACCACCACCAAATAACAATAAAATTCCCCAATCCGTTTGCTCATTTAGCTCCTGCCAGTTTAACAAGCGTAGGCCACTCAGTAACAAAATTGCTGAAACCGCAATAACCGCATCAATACTGCCTGTAATGCTCAAGAATTGAGCTATGGGTTTACTGAATATCCAGCCAAAAACAGTCAGTAGGAATACGAGGACAGTTAAAATCTGAGCTTTATTTAAAGGTTCTAATTGCTTAGCTTCAAAAACAACAGGTTGTGATAGATCCGGCTTACAGCAAAAACGTAACGTATAGATCATCACTGGTAGCAAGATAATAACCACAGGTAATGCAAACCACATCCATTCTGTAAAACTTAAACCTACAGCTGCAGCCGCTATTGCATTAGGTGGACTTCCTACAAGGGTGCCTATACCTCCAATATTGGCAGAAAAAGCCACTCCTAACAGAAAGTAGATATAGGTACGGCGATACTCGGCAGAATCTAAAGCGGATAAGACCCCAAGTGTTAACGGCAACATCATAGCGGCAGTCGCTGTGTTCGATATCCACATAGACAAAACAGCGGTTGTGACAAAAATCAGATTAGCTGCTTTTCCTAATTGCCCATTGGAGATACTCAGAATTGCTTGAGCAATACGCTGATCAAGCTTCTGTTTATGCAGAGCGGCAGACAGAGCAAAACCACCTAAGAAAATAAAGATGATAGGATTTGCAAAGGCACTAAAGGCCTGCTTAACATCAAAAATACCACTTAAAATAGCCAAAACCGGTACTAATAAAGCCGTAAGACTGACATGAATCCATTCGGTTACCCATAACGCCGCAACAATAAATAGAATCAAACAACCCAGACTAACTGAGTCCAACATGATTATTCCTTAAGTTGGTAAATATATGCACCCAAACAAAACGTTCTCGAACAAGGCATTCATACCTGTTAACAGAGCGCGACTGCGCTCCAGCAAAAATTTGTTTGGATAAGTAGAAGGCGTGGATTTTATAGAAAAAAGCAGATCAGTATTGTGATGTTTATTGGTCTAATTAGAGAAACAGGTAACAACTTGTATCTTAATTAACCTAGCTCACATATAAAAAGGCCATCTCAAGAGATGGCACATAAAATATTAAACCGTAATGCCCTACCGAGTATCTAATAGAGCTGGTCGCCACCAAGCTCAATATCTAAAATATCTGCTAACACTTGTTTAATAGCATCATCTGCCTGGGTAGGTGCTGCAATATGTGGTGTAACGATAATATTCTGCTGAGCCCAGAATGGATGACCTTTAGGCAAGGGTTCATGTTCAAAGACATCCAGTAAAGCTCCTCGTAAGTGGCGAGTTTGTAACTGGAGCAATAAAGCATGCTCATCAAAAACGCTGCCACGACCACAACTGATGACAACAGAATCACGTGGTAATCGCATCAAACGATCTGCATTGAGAAGATGGTAGGTATCATCGTTAGCGGGTAGTAGATTAACGAGAAAGTGACTCTGGGCTAAAAAACCATTTAAGGACTGCATGCCTGTTGATTGCTCAAAAGGTAGATCATCTTTTAAACTGCGACTCCAACCAACAACGGTATAGCCCATTTCGTACAGGCATTTACCAACATACTGCCCTAGAGGGCCTAAACCAAGTATACCAATGCGTTTTTCTTGTAAATTCCGAGTGTTTTCTGGATGCCAATTCCCTCCACCTTGATGGCGTTGATAGCGATCAAAATGTCGACCAAAATGTATTAATCCGTATAAAATATATTCCAACATCCATTGCCCCATACCAGCATCTCTCAGCTTAAATAAGGGAACTCTTTGTGGGAGGTCTGGCAACTTTTCTAATGCATCAATACCAGCACCTAAGTTGAAAATGGCCACTAAAGACTTCTGATGAATAAATAAATCGTTTTTAGGTTTCCAGACTAACGCATACTCTGCTTGCCAGTCTGTTTCTTTGACATCCTGCCAGATACGAATGTCCGCATAAGGGCAGTATTTCTTTAACGCACTAAGATAAGTTCCCTGATCTGTTTCAGGTGTAGAAAGCAGAATTTTCATTATTATATATTACCGATCCTTCCGACATAAAATGCCGCATAATCATGACATCCTGTCATAAATCATGTTGAGTAACAGGGCAGAACTCCCTCTGATCTGCCCCGCCTTCGGTACTTAGGTAAAACAGTTCCTTATAGGTTGAATAGCATTATGTCGAAGTCTTCTTCACGCTTACAGTTAGTTTAATGCGTAAACTCTAATCAATCCTGTAAAGATTTGTTATTAGATAAACCTCGAATATCTTCTAAAATCATATAATTAACAGGAATTAAAAATAACGTTATCAGTGTAGCAAATAAAATCCCAAAGCCCAGAGAAACTGCCATTGGGATTAAAAACTGCGCCTGAGTAGATTTTTCAAATAGCAATGGAACCAAGCCAATAAAGGTGGTTAATGACGTTAGCATAACAGGACGAAAACGGGCTGGAGCGGCCATCAATAATGCTTTATGCAAGTTTCCTTTTAAGCGTTTCTGATTAACAAAATCGACCAGTACCAAACTGTCGTTGACGACGACACCAATCAAGGCCAGTAGCCCCATTAAACTCATTATCGTCAGAGGCAAACCCATTATCAAATGGCCAATAACAGCCCCAATAGCTCCAAAGGGAATAACAGACATTACAATAAAAGGTTGTACATAGCTGGCAAAGGGAATCGCTAATAAAGTATAAATAGCGCCTAATACCAATAACAACCCCCAGAAAAGAGAACCAAAAGATTTACTCTGTTCTTTCGCTTCTCCTTCAAGGCTATACGCTACAGATGGATATTGCCGTGTCAATTGCTCCATATACGCCGTTAAATCTTGATTCAATACCGTTGTGTTAGCGATTGCCTTATTCATATCAGCAGTAATATTAATCGTTCGATACCCATCAATTCGATAAATAGCCGATGGACTTTTTGCAGGCTTCAACCAAGCAATATGATCGAGAGGAACGGCATCACCAGCATTGGTAAAGATACTTAAATCCTTCAAGCCAACAATAGAGTTTCTCTCCTTAGCAGGTAAACGTACCAAAACCTTAACCTCTTCACGGCCTCGCTGAATACGCTGTACTTCAATACCTAAATAAGCTTGCTGAATCTGCTGAACGACCGCTGCACGATTTAGACCCAATAGATAGGCTTGAGGTTTTAAATCAATCTGCAGCTCTTGTTTACCATCTGCCAAGGTGTCCGTAATGTCATACAGGCTAGGATAGGTCGCTAAGCGTACCTTTACTTTATCCGCTACCTCTTCCAATATTCTTAAATCTGTTCCCGATAGTTGAATATCAACAGGATCTGTTACTCGGCCTATCTCTGCTCGAAAGGCTAATGACTCTCCACCGGGAATAGAACCTATCAACGTCCGCCATTCATTCACTAACTGAATACTGGTGATATCTGATTCCCTTTCCTCTGCTGGTGTCAATTCAAAACGAACACGGCCGATGTGGGAATCACCGCCAGAAGAGCCTGTGGTAGAAAAAATATGCCGAATAACACTCTGTCCGGTTTCCACGTCCCGGTATTTTTCCTGCAAGGTTCTCGCCTGTTCACTAATATGTAGAACAAAACGATCCGTCACCTCAAAAGCGGTACCGGCAGGCATGGTTAATGTGACACGCGCCGTTTCACTAGGCACCTTAGGAAAAAAGGTAAATTTAATCCAACCAGAACTTATGGTGGCAAAAAGAATAATTAAAGCACCAATAGCACTGGCCAATACACTGTAGCGATGTCTCAAGGATTTTTTCAGTAATGGTCGATAATATTTAAGAATAAAATTCTCAAAACCATCCGCAAAAGCTTGTTGAAAATTCTCAAGACGCCCTGTTTGATTCTTCTCGTGGCGCAATCGGATATTTTTCAAATGTGAAGGTAGAACAAATTTCGATTCGATTAACGAGAGTAATAGAACAGGGATAATAACGGCAGGTATTTGTGCAAACAAAGCCCCCCGGTGGCCTTCAATAAAGGCTAAAGGCAAAAAAGCGACCACTGTGGTTAAAACACCAAAAGTAACAGGCGTTGCTACTTCTTTTGTGCCGTTAATCGCGGCCTCCAGTCCACTTTCAGCACCTCTCAGGTGACGATAAACGTTCTCTCCTGTGACAATGGCGTCATCTACGACAATGCCTAAGACTAAAATAAAACCAAATAAACTAACGATGTTTAGACTTACACCGATCAGAGGCAAAAACATAAATGCCCCCATAAAGCTAATAGGAATACCAATAAACACCCAAAATGCGATAGCAGGCCGCAAAAATAAAGCCAGTAAGGCCAGTACCAATACCCCACCTTGAGCCGCATTCGTTAAAAGCGTATTCAAACGTTTTTTTACAATTTCAGAGTCATCATCCCAATAGCTCAATTCAAGACCACGGGGTAAACTGCCCTGCTGCTCTTCAATATAGTTTTTCACTTCGTCAGCAACAGAAATGGCACTCTCTTGGCCAATACGGTAAACATCAACCAAGGCAGCAGGCTTTACATTAAAGCGCGTCCGCATAGGTGTTTCTTCAAAGCCATCCAGTATTGTCGCAACATCACGGAGATAGACCACTCCCCCATCTGAAGAGGCAGAAACAATAATATCCTCAAATTCTGCGCGATTGTAGCGCTGCCCCCTTGAGCTTAATAAAACATCATTACCACGAGTTTTGAGATTACCTGCCGTTAAATCAGCTGACTCACTATTAATGGCATCACTGATAGCTTGTAGCGTCAGATTATATTGGCGAAGTTTAAATTGTGAGACTTCTATCGCTATCTCATAATCTCGGACACCGTCTAATTCCACTTGAGAAATGCCGGGAAGGCGCAATAAATTATCACGAGTAAATTCTGCGTATTGTCGGATCTCCTCTTCGGAGAGCTTTCCAGCAACAATGACTGAAATAACTTCACTACGTCGTTTGGCAAGAGACACAACCGGGCGGTCAGCATCACCTGGCAAGTTACTGATGGAATCCACACGATTCTTAATATCGGCTAACATCTCTTTTGCGTCATGACTATCAGCAATATCGACATTAACGGTAACTAAGCCTTCTACAGATCGACTGACAATCTTTTCTATACCATCGAGATCTTTAATAGCCTGCTCTAATAATACAGCAACACCTTGCTCCATATCCTGAGGGCTGGCACCCCGCATAGAAACAGATATATTCACCACATCAAATTCGATAGAAGGAAAGACCTCTAAAGGCATTTTATTGGATAAAGAGAAGAAACCTGCAATAAAAATCGTCGCCATTAAAATATTTGCAGCCACGTGATTTCGGGCAAACCAAGCGATCATGAACGTGTCTCCGCATTCGTTGTATTAACGGTGTCAGCATCCATGGATTGAACACGAACCGGAGTACCTGATATCACTTGTCCCATCGGTGTTATTACTAGTGCATCACCTGATTTTAATCCTGCACGAATTACACTGTTATCCTCATCCTGCCATACAAGATCTACGGATTGCCGTTGTAAAGCTCCATCCTCAACAACATAAACATAACTCCCCTGATACAGAGAACTATTGGGTATCACCAAAACATCCGTTAAAACGTTACCAATGATTATGCTCTCAACATACTGACCTGCCGTAAGTGTCAGACCATCCTCTGTAGAATCGATACGAGCCAGCGCCATAAGTTGTTGAGTGGCTGTATTCAACTGAGTTTCCGTTCTAATTATTTTGGATACCGCTTCTAAAGGCTTATTTGTTAATGGGTCCAGTATTTCAATTTCAGCACCTGGTTCTGATACAGAAGGTAATGAGATAAATGCGAGCTCTCGTTGATTCAAGGCGATACGGAGTTCGGGAAATTGTGTTGTTTTCAGTTGAGCCAATGTAGCACCTGTACTAACAACCTGACCAATATTGACCGACTGCTCCACGATAAAGCCATCAAAAGGGGATTGAATACGGGTATGCTGAAGCTTTAATAGACTCTTATTAACATTAGCTTTAGCCGAAATCACTTTTGCTTTGGCAGCTTTTAGTTGAGGAATGCGTAGCACTCTGGCATCAGGGGTCCCTGTACGTCCCGATAACTTCCAAGCTGTAGCCGCCTGTTCTCCTTGAGCCTCTTCTTCAACTAGGGCTTGTTCCGCCTCTGTTAAGCTGGCGCGACTGATAGCTAAATCATTTTGATAGTCCCTATCATCTAAACGCAGTAATACCTCTCCTTGTTTAAATTGACCGCCGACGTTAAATTTTTCGCTTACTTCTACAATTTTACCCCCAACTTCTGCCACAAGTTGACTATCGACTGCAGATTGCACCTGAGCAATACGCCGTATTTTTACAAGATAATTCTGAGGTTTAAGGCTCTGAGTCTGGACCAGCATTTCTGCCTGATCCTTTTTCTTGAACCGCTTCACTTCGGGTGGATTATTTTTAACGCCCCAAGCTGTGGCTAACAGTGCAATTAATATAACTACAGGGAACAACTTTTTAAACATACCTGTATTCCATCTCAGTAATAAGCAGGCCTGGTATTGATAGACCAGGTAATATTTGTATATAAGTTTCTATCAATCAGTGCCTCAAGAATGGCACGACAAAGACTTTGATTAGTTTGAGTATATTTACGTATCAATATTCACAGTGCACTTTTTATCTTAGTATCAGCAAAGGGAGAGCCGCCTAATAATCGACTTAATTGAATACGATTCTGTAGCTGTTGATACTGAAAATCGATTACATTGGCTTCAACATCTAGCATGTTTTTTTGTGCCATTAATAATTGATCTAAGCTCGTCTGCCCCAGTTGATAGTCATGTAATGTTTTCTCTGTTAGCTGTCTTTTTTCTATCAATACTTGGGAGCTTTCTTGAAGTCGATGGGTCAATGTTGTTTCTTGCATTAAAACGTTTTCAACAGCGGCAAAAGAAGAAAAAAGAGTTTTTAAATATCTTTTCTCTAGTCTCTGGGCAGAACTTTGTGCCTCTAAATCTATAGAATGACGTTCTGATTCACGAAAAAGAGGCTGAGTAAGCTCTGAGATTAGATCCCAGTTAATATTATTTTCAACGTTCGTCGTTAGCATAAATTTAGGGAAACGCGCTCGATTAGTAGCCGCTAGATCTGGGTTAACCGATAGGAGGTTAAGCCATTTTTTTTGCAAATCCGGCTGACGTGAGATTAATTCTGACGGCAGAGAGAGATCCGGCAAGGCCGGTAAAGCAATATCGATAAGATCACCTGTGAACAGTTCCATTCCTTTTGGATAATGCCCGATCAAATGTTGTAAATTACGGATTTGATCCGCTATCTTTCGTTGCTGCTCATCAATTTTCTCGTTTATTTTGATCAAATTGATACGAGATTGCTTCAATTTTTGAATGTTTTGTTGGTCACCGGTTAGACCTTGCTCAACCACCTGCAAAGCATTACGTAATGTATGCTCTCTTCTTTGGTAGAGCTCAAGTAACTGTCTTTGATGATTCAGCTGATACCAAGCAGAAGTAACATTACTGACGAGCAAAAGAGCTTGACCAGAAAACTCCGCCTTTTCAGTCGCATAATTCAGATTGACCTGTTGCTCTTGATGATCCAGTGCTTGCCATAATTCCAGTTCAAATCCACCATCGTGGGCTATTTGATTCTTCGACGTAACTGAAGGAGCGACATAGCGACTTCTGTTACGAATCACATCATCTAAACTTTGCTTTCCACCGGCTCTATTGGTTTCTTGCAGACCACGACGTATAGAAGTCCTAAAATCAAGGCTTGGATAAAAGGCTTCTCCAGTAACGTAGATCTCTGCTGCGGCCTGTTTTATTTGTTCCGCACTATCTGAAAGGTCTAGGTTATTTTCCATGGCCTTCTGAACTAATTCAATCAGTGCTGGATCTGAAAACTGGTAGATCCAGCGTGTCTGATCAGCATTCGACAGTGGATGATCTGAGTTAACAAAGTCGCTATAAATTATCGGCGCACGAAACGATTTTGATTCTTTTGAGTTTATATTTTTTGATAATGGCCGTTGATCGCCTATTTGATCCGATGTGGACACGTCAACTTTCGATGATGTCTGAGTTCCAGATACAGCGCAGCCCAAAATACTGAGTAAAATAACCGTGCTAGAGATCGTTAAAAGATTTGATCGTTTCAAGAAGTTAAGCACCGGTAACCTTTACACTCTGAGTCAATTATCATGGTGGGATGTATCATAAGTTACTGCCACTTGTTCAGACAGCAGATTTACGGATTTTTTACAAAATAAAGAAATTAAAAATGCGACTACACCCTAAATCAGAAAGCTTAAGGTTGGCTTAAAATAGCAAGAAAGGCGGCAAAATAAGTAAAACACTTGAAGGAGCTTCCAAAACAACAAGACTACTACTCTAACCTTGGTAGACGTCCAGCGATTCAGAAGCTCAGATTGTACTCTAAGGATTAGACCTCCGGCATTTCAAGAGGCTCAGGCGATGTAATAACACCGTTATTATCCGCATAAACATATTGCCCTTGTTTAAATGTCACGCCACCAAATGTAACATCCAGGCCCTCTTCACCTATGCCCTTTTTTAAACTCTTCATCGGG